>NZ_JAFBBE010000063.1 GCF_016907015.1 Oceanisphaera litoralis | reverse complement strand
CGTGGTAGGGGAGCGTTCTGTAAGTCTGCGAAGGTGTGTTGTGAAGCATGCTGGAGATATCAGAAGTGCGAATGCTGACATGAGTAACGATAATGGGGGTGAAAAACCCCCACGCCGGAAGACCAAGGGTTCCTGTCCAACGTTAATCGGGGCAGGGTGAGTCGACCCCTAAGGCGAGGCGGAAACGCGTAGTCGATGGGAAACGGGTTAATATTCCCGTACTGACGTGTATTGCGATGGGGGGACGGAGAAGGCTAGATGAGCCGGGCGTTGGTTGTCCTGGTGAAAGGGCGTAGGCAGAGTGTTTAGGTAAATCCGGACGCTTAATGCTGAGACCCGAGACGAAGTCACTACGGTGGCGAAGTCATTGATGCCCTGCTTCCAGGAAAAGCCTCTAAGCTTCAGATACACGTGAATCGTACCCCAAACCGACACAGGTGGTCGGGTAGAGAATACCAAGGCGCTTGAGAGAACTCGGGTGAAGGAACTAGGCAAAATAGTACCGTAACTTCGGGAGAAGGTACGCTGGAGCGAGTGAAGTCCCTTGCGGATGGAGCTTGGGCCAGTCGCAGTGACCAGGTGGCTGGAACTGTTTATCAAAAACACAGCACTGTGCAAACTCGCAAGAGGACGTATACGGTGTGACACCTGCCCGGTGCCGGAAGGTTAATTGATGGGGTTAGCCGCAAGGTGAAGCTCTTGATCGAAGCCCCGGTAAACGGCGGCCGTAACTATAACGGTCCTAAGGTAGCGAAATTCCTTGTCGGGTAAGTTCCGACCTGCACGAATGGTGTAATCATGGCCACGCTGTCTCCACCCGAGACTCAGTGAAATTGAATTTGCGGTGAAGATGCCGTATACCCGCGGCTAGACGGAAAGACCCCGTGAACCTTTACTATAGCTTGGCACTGAACATTGACCCTACATGTGTAGGATAGGTGGGAGGCTGTGAAGCGGTGACGCCAGTTGCCGTGGAGCCATCCTTGAAATACCACCCTTGTATGTTTGATGTTCTAACGT
>NZ_JAFBBE010000062.1 GCF_016907015.1 Oceanisphaera litoralis | reverse complement strand
ACGCTGTGGCTGGGCCTGGAGCGTTGTCATGATATGGTCCGTGCCATACAGGAGACCAAGGAGTTATTGGGCTGACTTATGGGTAAAGGGATGGCTTAAGCCCCAGAACAGCGAGGGGCGGTAGCGTGGGTGAAGCGCACAGCGACACCGACAATATAACCATCCAGACGGCTTAAAATATACGGTATATTTGGCCTGCACCTTCCGCTGCGCTCAGAATCACCAAAGTAATGCGTGTTTTTCATCAACAAAAACGTAAAGATGTTATAAATCAATTCGTTGAAAACAACACAGGTACTGACCTAATTCCTATAAATTAATAAGATCCAGACTATAACATATTGATAATTAAGGTTAAGTGTCAGTCGCCCCATTGAATTTAGAGGACGAAGTCAGTAGATACTGCGCACACACCGGAACATATATGCGCATGTGCGTTTTTCTGCGGCAAGTTTAGCTAATTAAATATTTAATACTGCGCATGCGCAGTATTAAAGTATAAGTCAAAAGGAGAAAGATATGAATAGGATTTTGGTGGTTAGACTGGCAGTGTTAACTGTTTTGATAATGAGTACGGCAGCGTGCACTACAACACAGTATATGAAGATGACTCCTGTGAAGGGTGATGGACAAGAATCTATTTACAATGATGGAAAAGAGACTCTTGTGTCGAAGAAAACGCATTTTGTAACATTGGCCCCATACAGGAAATTAAATAACTCGACAGGTAATACCTCATACGTATTGTTCGTTCAGAACTTAGGTGAAAAGCCCCTTACTATCAGTAGTGATAATGTCAGTATCTCCCTAAGAACAAAGGGTAATAATTCATTTTCAAACTCAGAACTCAGAACTCAGGGTTCTATCTTATCGTGATTTAATAATGGAAATTGAGAAAGACGAAGCAAAACAGAAAAGGGCTGCTGCACAGGGCTGACGCATGATCACTTTTCGCTCAACCTGATCAAGCTTCGCTCAGTCCAGCAGCAATATGAGCGGTTGGGCTTGTCCCTTTCGCGATA
>NZ_JAFBBE010000060.1 GCF_016907015.1 Oceanisphaera litoralis | reverse complement strand
CATTCGTAGGATCTTAAGCGGAGGCTGCTGTCAAAGCTTGCTACAGGGAGGCTAGTCGATTGATTTATCAGAAAAATGGTTTGAAGTGTGCTGCTGCTGTGATCTAATGGTTTCGCCAAAAATCAAAAAACTCACAACAGACAGCACCCATGAAGATTACCACTATCCAGCAAAATCTGAAATCCCTGTTTGAACCTCAATACCTGCTCGGTCTGGCCCGTAAGACTGGCTTTATCAAACGGTTACGGCAGCTCTCTCCACTCCATCTCATTGGTGCCATCGTACAAACTCTGAGCTCGCAATCCAACGCCAACCTGGCTGACATACACCGTACCTTCGGCGCACTGAGTGGAACCATGCCGAACTACAAGCCATTCCATAACCAGCTGAAGAAGGCATCCCTAACGCAAATGCTTGAAAGTCTGGTTAATGAGGCAACCAAGCGCTGGTTGCTACAGCCTTTTCAGGATGCACTTCCTGAAAAATACCCATTCAAAAAGATACACTTACATGATGGCAGCTCCCTCAAATTGCATTCTGCGTTGGCTGGTGTCTTTCCCGGGAGATTTACCAAAACAACGCCGGCGGCCATTGAGTTGCACTTGACCATGGATTTGCTGGCAGGCACGGCAAACTACCTGGCCATTGATGCCGATAAGGAGAGTGAGCGTTTGTATAATCCTTATGCAGATGAACTCAAGGATACCCTTATCCTTATGGATGCCGGCTATTTCGACATCAGCTACTGCCACCGGGTAGACCAATACAACGGGTTCTATGTGATCCGAGCCAGTAACAGCATCAACCCTGATATCCTTGATGCTGTTGATGAGAGCGGTGTTCAAGTGAAAGGATTGCAGGGTAAAAAGCTTCGCTCTCTCAAGCTTCGGCAGGAGCAGCAATTAGATCTGACGGTTAGGTGGTGTAATCGTCCAGGAACTTTCCGTCTGATCGCATTCTGGGACCGACGTAAGTCCTGCATCGGCTACCTGATAACCAACCTGTCGAGAGACACTTTTACAGCGGTAGACATCTGCAATTTGTACGGTCTAAGG
>NZ_JAFBBE010000059.1 GCF_016907015.1 Oceanisphaera litoralis | reverse complement strand
CCAAGCGATTGGGCATTGGAGAAGTCGGCATGAATCGCTTAACAAACGCGTCAATTAGGACGCTCGCAAGCTCGCGCCTATTACGCGGGCGTTATACACCTTAGCGCGTATCTTTAGAGGACGAAATGCGAATTGATTTAGACTACGTGGCCCAATTACTAGATGTCTTCCTTGAGGCTGATACTGCCCACATTTCTGTTCCCGAGATTGAGAGTTCTGGGATAAAGATTGCCGGGGAAAGCGGGCTAGATGAAAAGTTTCTTTTCCATTTTCAGCTGGCTGCGGAAAATGGTTTGATCAGTAACCGAGACCTTCAGGTAAATGGCCTTAAGTCGCTTGGCATTACAATTGGGGCTGGAGGTGGCGTTACACTCATGTCTACTCCCATACGCCTTACACAGGCGGGTCACGATTTCGCCAGCGCTCTACAAAACAAAGAGGTGTTGGTGCGGCTCCGGTCAGAACTGAAGGATGCTCCATTCAGGGTTCTTTTTGAGGGGAGTCAGAAGCTGTTAGATCACTTCCTAAAGAAAAAACTCGATCAGCTATTGGAGTAAATTTTGTATAACAATCGCAGGCACAGCGACGGCTTTTCCATTGCGGCTTCGCCTTCATTACGAAGCCGCGCGTGCTGCGGGCGTTACTTGCCAATGGCTAAGTCATCATCGGAATCATATATAGGGAGTAATTGTGAGTCTTGTTCAAATCCATTTTGATGGTGATATAGCTGTCAACCACCAAGTAAGTATGAGAACCCTTGGTAAAACACTAACGCATTTGCAAAATTCGATGGATAGAGCCTACTTAGAGCAGCATTATGGGCAGCTATGGAAGTTTGCAAAAATGCGACAAGAGTTTTACTCAGAGGTTGAGCTGCTTGTACAAGAGCCTAAAGAAGGTGGCTATGTACTAGATTTCTTATCGTCAAACCCCGTAACCAAGGCCGTTATAAATAGAGTTTCGTAAGCGCCATTAAATCAGCACTCTTGCTTTCAGCCGGATAATATTACTGTTTTTGAGATAGCTCTGCGGCAAGCTGCCAGGGCAGCAGGGCTT
>NZ_JAFBBE010000058.1 GCF_016907015.1 Oceanisphaera litoralis | reverse complement strand
ACTTCTTGGGGTTGTATGGTTAAGTGACTAAGCGTGCACGGTGGATGCCTTGGCAGTCAGAGGCGATGAAGGACGTGCTAACCTGCGTTAAGTACGGATGAGCTGGTAAGAAGCGCTTGAGTCCGTAATATCCGAATGGGGAAACCCACTGCACTCAGTGCAGTATCGTTAAGTGAATACATAGCTTAACGAGGCGAACCGGGAGAACTGAAACATCTAAGTACCCCGAGGAAAAGAAATCAACCGAGATTCCCCTAGTAGCGGCGAGCGAACGGGGACCAGCCCTTAAGCTGTTTGTGGTGTAGTGGAATGGTCCTGGAAAGGCCGGCCGTAGTGGGTGATAGCCCCGTACACCAAACATCACTTACAGTGAAATCGAGTAGGACGGGACACGTGATATCCTGTTTGAACATGGGGGGACCATCCTCCAAGGCTAAATACTCCTGACTGACCGATAGTGAACCAGTACCGTGAGGGAAAGGCGAAAAGAACCCCTGTGAGGGGAGTGAAATAGAACCTGAAACCGTGTACGTACAAGCAGTGGAAGCCCCCTTGTGGGGTGACTGCGTACCTTTTGTATAATGGGTCAGCGACTTACTTTTAGTAGCAAGGTTAACCGTATAGGGGAGCCGTAGGGAAACCGAGTCTTAACTGGGCGAATAGTTGCTAGGAGTAGACCCGAAACCCGGTGATCTAGCCATGAGCAGGTTGAAGGTTGAGTAACATCAACTGGAGGACCGAACCCACTAATGTTGCAAAATTAGGGGATGACTTGTGGCTGGGGGTGAAAGGCCAATCAAACCGGGAGATAGCTGGTTCTCCCCGAAATCTATTTAGGTAGAGCCTCGGACGAATACTTACGGGGGTAGAGCACTGTTTGGGCTAGGGGGTCATCCCGACTTACCAACCCCATGCAAACTCCGAATACCGTAAAGTACTATCCGGGAGACACACGGCGGGTGCTAACGTCCGTCGTGAAGAGGGAAACAACCCAGACCGCCGGCTAAGGTCCCAAAGTCATAGTTAAGTGGGAAACGAAGTGGGAAGGCTCAGACAGCCAGGATGTTGGCTTAGAAGCAGCCATCATTTAAAGAAAGCGTAATAGCTCACTGGTCGAGTCGGCCTGCGCGGAAGATGTAACGGGGCTAAACTATGCACCGAAGCCGCGGATG
>NZ_JAFBBE010000057.1 GCF_016907015.1 Oceanisphaera litoralis | reverse complement strand
CTTACGAATCCCCTCATTTTTATTGTTCAAATAATACCGAAGATCCGCTTGTATAAGCGGTGCTGAGACAGGTAGTAAGAAAACTTCGCCATCAGCTTGATGGCATTCTCTTCTTTCATCTTCGGTAACATCTGATAATAGATGCAGCCTTGTCGGAAGAAGGAATAGGTACGGGTTTTACTGGTATTGACCTTTATCGTCTTCTCCAGTCCCGCAGCATCACCGGCTTTGCCCAGCAAGGTTAGCAGCACGATGGCCAGGGCGCTGAACAGGAACAAACGGTCGCGGCGCTTGGTGGAACTGATATGCGTATCAGCCATGCCCATGCCGAACTTGTAGTCCTTGATGTCACGGAAACTGCACTCGATTCCCCAGCGCTTGCCATACAGTTTGAGGGCATCGGCGGCTCCCAAGTCCCGTCGGTTGCTGGCCAGAAACCAGGCCTCTTTCATATCGGCTTTCTTGCAGCAGAACACCCGGGCAACCGGCTGTCGCTGAGCCGTCAGCTCTACGTCTTTCAGGGTGCGTGTGCGGCCGCTGGGCGTCAGCCATTGTTTGGCTTTCTTGAGCTCTCCGCCGACCGGACAGAGCAGAATATTGTCTTTAAAACGAATGAGATAATTAAACTCCAGCTTGTCTTCCAGCAAGGCGAACAAGGCCGTATCACCGAAGCCGCGGTCGGCGACGACGGTCACTGTCACGTCGTCTGGCAAGCTGGTTTTCAACTTCCACAACAGCTCGTCTTCATGGGCATTGCGCTGGCCCTTTAGCTGCGATTTCTTGTGGGTTTTCCACAGCAGTGGTGTGTTGCGCCCATGGCTGGTCTGCATGCTCAGAACGATGCTGCTATGGTCATCGGCGTCGAACTCTGTCCAGTCCATCGAGACCACGATTTCCTTGCGTTCAGCTACCACGTAAGGCACCCAGTCATCGAACAGTGACCAGACATTCAGCTTGGTATTGCTCAGCAAACGATCCACTTGCTTGATGGCGTATTTACGCTCCAAGCCATTTGCCTGAGCGAGGCCATTGCCGATGGCATGAATGGCCAGCGAGCTGGATTCAATGACGCCCTGAGTGGCATTGGCCAATGAAAGTACCCGCTTGGCATGCATATCCTGGCCGAAGATGTCATGGAGGTGTTCAGATATAGTTTCACGGGTGATCATGAGCTGCCGTGCCGTCGAGTTTGGTTCAAAGACGGGTAGTCTACCCGCGAGGCCGCGCCAGCTCTAGCTCATATGAGGGGATGGCTAAG
>NZ_JAFBBE010000056.1 GCF_016907015.1 Oceanisphaera litoralis | reverse complement strand
TGGCATACCGATGATATCGCCGCTGAATTTGATAATGTCAGTATCATCAAGCTACCGCCGTATTCCCCAGAACTAAATTCGATAGAGCAAGTGTGTAAGCGGCTAATTAACCGGTAAGCCGGTACCTACTCGGCATCCAGCGCGACGTTCCATGGCAGCAGATCAGTCAGATCGGCACCGGGGGGCCGTTGCGGTAGCTCGGTAAACAGCCGCTGGAAGTAGAAGTACGGGTTGATATCGTTGGCCCGGCAGGTCATCACGATACTGTACAACGCCGCGCTGGCATGGGCGCCGCCGACCGACTGGGAGAACAACCAGTTCTTGCGGCCGGTGGTAAACGGTCGGATGTCCCGCTCGGTCACATTGTTGTCGATACTCAGCTCGCCATCTTCCAGATAGCGGCTCAGCTTGTCCCATTGCTTGAGGGTGTAGTTGACCGCCTCACCGATATAGCTCTTCGGCAACAGCGAGTCCGCACTCTCCGTGAGCCAAGCCTTGAAGGTGTCCAGCAGTGGCCCCGCCTGTTGCCGACGTATTTCCCGCCGCGTATCCGGCGGCAGCCCCTTGGCTGAACGTTCAATGGCATAGAGCTTCTGGATATAGCCGAGGGCGACGGTGGCCTTGCCGGTTTTCTTCGGCTGCGCCTTGAGGGCATCGCTGAACTTGCGCCGGGCATGCGCCCAGCAGCCAGACAGCGTTACTTCCTTGAGCGTGCCATAGACCGCATAGCCATCGCACAACAGATAACCGCGATGGCCTTCAAGGAAGGCCTGCGGATACTGCTGCCCACGCCCCGGCTGATAGTCATACAGCACCACCGGTTGTGTGTGGAACTCACCGCTGCGGTACACCCACATATAGGATTGTGTCTCCGCTTCGCGGTCAGGTTCGCTCAGCACCTGTACTCGGGTTTCATCGGCGCACACGACCGCCTGGTCCAGCAGCTCGCGGCGCATCTGCTCCAGCAGCGGCTGCAACAACTCGCCGGCCTTGATGCACCAGTTGGCCAGGGTGCTGCGGCTTATCTCCAGGCCGATCCGCGCCAGGATATCGCATTGCCGGTAGAGCGGCAGCGCATCGCAGTACTTGGCGGTGACCACGGCTGCCAACGCCTCCGGGCTGGCGATGCTGCGGGGGATGGGCTGCGCCGGTTTGGGCGCCGTGACGAGTTGGGTGCGGGTGGCCATCTGTTCACAATGACGACAGGCATACTTGGTACGGCGGTGTTTGATCACGCTGATCCTGGCCGGCACTATCTTCAGCTGTTCGCTGTCTTCACTG
>NZ_JAFBBE010000055.1 GCF_016907015.1 Oceanisphaera litoralis | reverse complement strand
CAGGGCTGACGCATGATCACTTTTCGCTCAACCTGATCAAGCTTCGCTCAGTCCAGCAGCAATATGAGCGGTTGGGCTTGTCCCTTTCGCGATAAGAGAGTAAATAGTGGCGATCTTGACCAACTTTGCTTCGTTATGGCCCAAAAACCTTTGCTCAATTATCTCGAAATGCTCCCAGACCCGCGCCTGCCGGCGAAGTGTTCACACGTTTTATCAGAGGTCGTTTTCATGGCAAGTTGTGCCATGATGTGCGGATTCGACACATGGAGTGAGATCACCTTGTTTGCCAAAGAGCGGGAACAATGGTTCCGGCGGTGGCTGACATTGCCTGGTGGCATTCCTTCGCACGACACCTTTAACCGCGTCTTTGCCATCCTGCCACCCGATAGCCTGAAAGCCATTTTTCAGGAATGGATTGGCGACATTCTGGACGATGAAAAGCTGTCGGGGCAACTGGCGATTGATGGCAAGTCGCTGCGTGCGACGGCTAAAGGTAAAGGAGCCAATGCCGTTCATATGGTCAATGCCTGGTCAACCGAGTTGGGCATCTGTATTGGCCAGCAAAAGGTTGCCCAAAAATCCAACGAGATAACGGCAATACCGGTGCTACTTCAACAACTTGAGTTGGCGGGTTGCCTAGTCAGTATCGATGCGGCGGGCACCCAAGTGAACATTGCCGACACCATTCTCAAACGGTCCGCAGACTATCTATTGGCTGTCAAAGACAATCAACCCACCCTCAACGCCGAGGTTCAAACCAGGTTTCAGGCGTACTGGGACAGCACAACAACAGATGAACCAGGCCCCGGGTTCAGCGAACAGTTTGACGCTCAGCATGGCCGGAAAGAGCATCGACGGTGCTGGGTTATTGCCGTTGATGAACACATGCCGGTTTGTCAGTCATGGAAAGCCAAGACCATTATTGCCGTGCAAGCCGAACGAGTTGTAAGTGGAAAAGGGCATGATTTCGTTAGATTTTATATGAGTAGTCGGGTGCTGGATGCCGCTACGGCACTCAAGGCAACCCGTTCTCACTGGTCCGTAGAGAATCTGCTGCACTGGACGCTGGACATTGCATTCGGTGAAGATCAACTTCAGGCAAGAGCAGGCCATGCAGGTGAAAATTTGGCCGTTATCAGGCAATGGATCCTGAACATGTTGAAACGCAACACGTCACGCAAACTGAGCATGGCGAACAAACGAAAGCTGTGCTGCCTGAATGACGATTATTTATTCGAATCCATGGGGCTGTTTAAATTGTGAACGCTGATGCGTCAGCCCTG
>NZ_JAFBBE010000054.1 GCF_016907015.1 Oceanisphaera litoralis | reverse complement strand
TCATGAGCTGCCGTGCCGTCGAGTTTGGTTCAAAGACGGGTAGTCTACCCGCGAGGCCGCGCCAGCTCTAGCTCATATGAGGGGATGGCTAAGGACGTATGCCTCTTCTTGGAGCGTTAAATCGAGACAGAAATAGATAATTAATTTTTAATATGAAATGATGAATATTCCAGGTGAATTCCTATAGAACCTTAAGAATCATTTGGGTACGGACAAGTCGTCTATAAATTCTATCATCTAATGACGATTTATTAGCTGCTAAGTAATTCGGCATAACAGGTGTAGATACATACTGCTCCTCGTCAATGCTGCCAAGCCATGCGGGCTAAAATTTCCACATTAGTTATGCGACGTTACTTAAGATGTTTAATTAGTGGGCACCCACAAATTAAGAAGTTGTTTTATTTGCTAGCAGATAGAGGGAACTTTCGGTTCTCTTTGATTTTAAAATCTCAATTAAGGTATAGCATGGCGTTCTTCAATATTCCGTTAACAGGGCGTTTAATTAGAGCCTATCGTGCTGCTAAGGGTAGTTGTCAGTCTGAGTATGATAATGCAATAAAATGTCTATTTGACAATGACTTTAATGATCTAATGTTACCAAATAGCTACTTAAAAAATAATGTACAGAAGCGACCTAATGGTGCTGTTAGTGCTTTAGTATTCATAGGTATAATTATAGACTACCAAGTCGAGGTACCAGAACAATTCTATATCGAAGTTATGGATGATCTCGACGATTGGTTATTCAATTTCCGACTCCAAGATCACTTAGAGACAGAGAAAGTATCAGTGAAATCTCGTCGGTTACACGGCAAATTGTTATCAGCCAAAATATTATTCCCCGCAACGTACGAACGCGTACGTGGTTGCATTAAACGATAATGGAGAATGATGAAATAAGGAAATAAGTGGGGTCAGATGACACTTTAGCCAAATGCGCACGACAGACTACAGCTCCAAAACTTAAATGGTTACAAGGATGCAGCCATGGCAAGACTTCCCAGATTCTCTCCACCCGGAATCCCCCAACATGTCATTCAACGGGGGAATAATCGCTCTGTATGCTTTGCGGCTGAACAGGATTTCTCAGCTTATGCAAACTGGATGAAGGAATATACAAAGGAATTTGATGTCTCTATCCATGTCTGGGTGTTTATGAGTAATCATGTTCATCTGTTGGTTACTCCGCAGTGTGAAAATAGTCTTTCTGCGCTCACGCAAGCACTGGGCCGCCGCTATGTCCGTTATTTCAATCGTCAGCATCGTAGAACCGGCACCTTGTGGGAGGGGCGCTTCAAATCTAGTTTAGTGCAGACCGAAACATACCTATTGCAATGCTCATTCGTTAGTACTTAAGCTTGATTTTCTATTAATAAACAACAAGATGACATTACTCCAGTACAGGGTAAATACTCAAGCCCAATTGCAGTAA
>NZ_JAFBBE010000053.1 GCF_016907015.1 Oceanisphaera litoralis | reverse complement strand
GCAGCACACTTCAAACCATTTTTCTGATAAATCAATCGACTAGCCTCCCTGTAGCAAGCTTTGACAGCAGCCTCCGCTTAAGATCCTACGAATGACCAGGTACTAAAGTAAGAAACCTGATGAGGTTGGGCGTTCACGTACAAGCTGCAGTTGCCTGTGGTATTACCAGCAAAGGCCCATGGCGCAGATCTAAAACTCCGGGGATTAATCAAGCATTATCGAATACTTATTTAAAATCTCAGAGGCTGTATGAATTACGCGATGGTTGGATTAAGCTTCACCATTCTTAGTGAAACGCCCTGTGCGGAGCCGCATGCAGGGTGTTGTGGGGGCTGAGGGCTAGAAACCCTCGGCTACCCGATTAACTTTTAGTTTTTAAAGTGTACTGGTGATTGTCGAGACCTATCTACTTGCAGCTTAAATACATCTGGCCTTGAATAGTGTCCAGCAACATCCAAAGCACGCTTTGAGCTTGCCGCTAATTCAACATCAATATCCAAAATAATATAGCCCTTTTCTTTAGATAATGGCCCTGCCACGATTTCGCCTTTTGGCGATACAATAACCGATCCTCCCGGGTTAATCCATTCTTCATCAGCAGGGTAGAGTTCATCTATATTTGGAAAATCCTTAGGTAAATCTTTTCTTTCTAAAGCAACTCCGCAAGACAAAACCCAACACTTACCTTCCCTAGCAATGTGCTGCATGGTGCCAATCCACTCTTCACCGCTATCGTAGGTTGGTGCAATATATATTTCTATCCCTTGCGAATAAAGAGCATACCTTGCCAGAGGCATATAATTTTCCCAGCATATTAGGCTACCAATTTTTCCAACAGGAGTATCAATAACGTTTAAACCATGCCCATCTCCAAAGCCCCATACCATTCGTTCTGGATTGGTGGGCATGAGTTTACGATGATGATTGACAATTTGACCTTGAGTATCAATTGTTATTGCTGAGTTATAAATTGTAGATTGGCTATTCGCATTATCTCGTTCGTTAATTCCACAGACTACGGTAACGCCATTTTCTTTGGCAGCTTCGAGCATTGGCTCGAGATCACCTGATGATAAATCAATTGAATTTTTAAGAAGCCGAACATGAAGTTCTTCACTGACTCCCCAGTCCCCACCAGGTCTTAGCCGCCATATCCATGCAGGGTACCCAGGAATAAATGCTTCTGGAAAAACAATAAGCTCCGCTCCTTGCTCTGACACGGAGCTAATAATCTCTACTGCTTTCTTTATGGTATTTTCTTTATCAAGAACATAAGGGGCTTCTTGAATAATTGCTACCTTCTTCATAGTTGAATCCTTTGCAATGACAAATTAGAGTTAACGCCATCCCTTTACCCATAAGTCAGCCCAATAACTCCTTGGTCTCCTGTATGGCACGGACCATATCATGACAACGCTCCAGGCCCAGCCACAGCGT
>NZ_JAFBBE010000052.1 GCF_016907015.1 Oceanisphaera litoralis | reverse complement strand
GGTGTTGGTCATGTCGATTCCTCCTGAATTAAAGGCAGGACTCAGTGTGACGAACTCCGATGTTCAGAAACAGATGCGGTTTTATTGGCACTTACAGAGTTTCTAGTGCTGTTAATAGTGCTGTCGAAGCTTCAAAGCAAGCAGGTTTGGACAAAGCAACTAAAATCGAAGACTCTCTAAGCACTAGGATCGCTCAAGTTGAAAGCGGAATTCTTGTCCCAAAAGACCTGCAGACGATGATAGATAACCCAGATGCATCAGTCATAAGGCGATATGGAGATCGTGCGATCTCTAGAGAAATAGATCAAATACTGTCAATCATTAGAGCTGGGCACGCAGGAGATAGTACTTTTGAGCTTCTTTTAAGCGGAGATAAATCTGCTAAATTTGAATTTAATAAAGAGTCTGCTGGAAGGTTCCATTCAACCGTTTCTCGCAGAGAGCTAGGTGAGCCAGTACTCTATACTGCAACAATATCATCACTAGATCGGCATAATAACAACGGAAAGATTTACAATTTAATAACCGAAAAAGTTTCCAATATTCATTTTTTCAATGAAGACTTTCTTGAGATGGCAATGCCTTTTTTTCAAGAGAAAAAAGAAATCGTTTTTGTGGGTTCTCCATTAATAGAATACGGTGCATTTGATCCAAATGCTGGTGATATCTACTTTATAAAATTGGCATAATTATGGATGAATTGGCGAAGGCGGTACAAAAAAAATATATTGAAGATATAACCAAGAAGTACCCGCTCCATCGTTTCCTTGTTATGTTTATGGTGATAATTTCATCATATATTTACTCCAAGGGTGATGACGTTCGAGTACTCTCTGAGCTACAGAATATAAAGTTAAGCTTTATCTTTGATTTTAACAAAGGCTTGCTTGCTTCAGTTGATTTCGAGCAATTGGTTATTGCTATTTTTGTGTCGGGGATTATTGGTCACATATATTTCAAAGTTAGCAGCATGTCATTCAATTTGCTGGCGAAAGCATCTTCTTTTGATTCTTATATATCCCAAATTAAAGAAAAGGTTGATTCAAAAAAATCACAAGAGGAGGTTTTGAATTACTTTCTTGCTAAAGATGTGTCGAAAGAGCTTGAGGGGTTGAGAGTGAAATTGAAATCTTTTCATACCCGTTCTGAAGTGTTTCTTGTTGCTGCATTAATAATAGGTTGGGGATGGGGTTCTAATAATTACTTTGATTGGCTTTTAGTTTTGGTGCTGATGGTGACTATTTTTTCAAACATTTGGAAAGCTTTTCAATTCTATATCTCTGACTTCTTACCTTACTATATAACGGAACAGACATTGTTGGGGGCGACTGTTGACTTTGGTGATAAATAGGCATGTAACAAGTCACTCCACACGGAAATTTTACTCGCTACGCTCCCAAAATTCCGGTGAGCTAAGCGTTAAGCGGTAGCAAGGAACTAGCATCGTGCTATTTGAAAAACCGAATCTAAAAAGGCCTATATCGCTTGATCTAGTCGGGTTGATTTGTATCGT
>NZ_JAFBBE010000051.1 GCF_016907015.1 Oceanisphaera litoralis | reverse complement strand
GTATCAGTTCACCGGGAGTAGCTTGACAGTAAATAATGGGACGATCGTCTCTTGATCCACTTTGGGTGCTTGCACGTTCCTGTTTGTTAGCCATGCTTATCGCCATGACCAAGAAACACACGATACCATCGGTACCGCCGCAGACGCTTGAGCAGGCCCATGAGCTGATCTACAAGCTGTTGGAGCGGATTGCCGAACTGGAAGATCGCCTCAATCAGAACAGCGGCAACTCTTCAAAGCCCCCTTCCAGCAATGGACCGGGAGGGACACCGCCGGCTCGCCCACGTCAACGTTCCGGTAAGCAGCGTGGTGCTCAGCCTGGCCATAAGGGGCATCGTCGAGAGCGCCATCCGCTGGATGAACGGGTGACGCTCGCGCCTCATTATCCGTCAGAAACCTGTATCTGCTGTGGTGGCGATATGCTGGCTCATGCCAAGCCACACCGGGTACATCAGGTATTTGACTTGCCCGACGTCAGTTACTTCATGACGGAGCATCAGCTGTTTCGTGCTACGTGCACGCGCTGTATCCACACGGATGAAGCCAGCCTGCCAGAGACAGTC
This sequence comes from Oceanisphaera litoralis, assembly GCF_016907015.1. Classification (GTDB taxonomy): domain Bacteria; phylum Pseudomonadota; class Gammaproteobacteria; order Enterobacterales; family Aeromonadaceae; genus Oceanimonas; species Oceanimonas litoralis. The sequence continues at coordinate 974 of NZ_JAFBBE010000051.1, read as the reverse complement.
AGCCATACCCAGATGGGCACCAACCTGCTCAGTTACATTGCCCTGCAAAGCGGCCAGTATCATCAAAGCATCAGTCAGATACAGAGTCAGCTTAACCAGCACTTCGGACTGCGTTTTAGCCGGGGCGCCATCAGCGAGGCCCAGGGCCGGGTCAGCGCCATGCTGACACCCACACACCAGGCCATTAAACACCAAGTGCAAACAGCTCCGAATATCCATGCCGATGAAACCCGGCACCAGCGCGGCGGTGAGCGGCGCTGGATGTGGCTGGCCCTGAGCAAGGTGGCGGTCTGCTTCATGACCGCCTTCGGTCGAGGTCAGGATGCCGCCCGGCGTTTGCTAGGTGACGTGCCGGAAACCTCGGTACTGGTAACCGACCAGTATGCTGGCTATCGCTTCATGGATAATGGCCAACGTCAGTTATGTTGGGCTCATGTGGCCCGTAATGTGGCTGCGATTGCCGACAGCAGCGAGCGGACTAACCATCCCATTGGTGCGCGTTTGGTCTTGCTGGCAGATACGGTGTTCCGCACCCGCCATCGTTGGGAAAACGGCGAGCTGGAGCATGAGCAATACCTGCGACGATTAAGGCGATGTCGGCAGAGTTGGCGGGTACAACTGGAACGCGGCATGATGCTGTGCTCCTCGCGCTACCGAGGGCGATGTCGGTTTTTACTGCAAGATGACGACATGCTGTGGACCTTCATGGCAGACGACCAGGTGGCCTTGACCAACAACGAGGCCGAGCGTGCGCTGCGCGGATATGTACTGTGGCGCAAAGGAAGCTATGGCGTCTGGTCCCAGCGGGGCGAGCTGTTCCGCCAGCGTATCCTCTCGCTGGTGGAAACCGCCAAGCGTCTGGGGCGCTGTCCTCAGGAATGGTTACGTGCCGTGATCCGCGCCTGCATCGAGAAAACGGATTACCCCATTCCTGAAGAATTGTGTGCGTCAAGCCACTCTGGGTGAACTGTTAC
>NZ_JAFBBE010000050.1 GCF_016907015.1 Oceanisphaera litoralis | reverse complement strand
ATGGCGAACAAACGAAAGCTGTGCTGCCTGAATGACGATTATTTATTCGAATCCATGGGGCTGTTTAAATTGTGAACGCTGATGCGTCAGCCCTGGGCTGCTGCATGGGCGGCGGTTGCGGGGGCAATAAATGCGTCAACTGCAGCCTACAATACCTCGACAACCTACAATTCAGGAAATACCTATGGGTCTTACAATAGTAACAGCTATGGGAACTACGGATATAAACCTTATTCAGTAAATACTTATGGAAACTACTCTGGATCGTATAGTGGTGTATCTACTACTACAATCTATGATCCAGCCAAGGCGCAAGCACTTGCTAATCAAAATAGCCAAAATTTTAGAAGCAGCCTAGATTCAATAGCTGCAAGAGTGCAAAATAAACGTCAAATTATTGAGCAACTTGTCATGAAAGCTCAAACAATTCCTCCAGGGAATGGTCATGGCGGATTAATCGTTACAGATACTCGCAAACTAAACCACAAGATTGAAGGCGATTTTGAGGTGGTAGTTAAGGTCGGTAATGAGGAGCATATTTTTGTTGTTAACAGATCTTTTTATAATCAGAAAAAATAACCATTTATAACAATCACATGAACTCGGACAGCAAAATCGCTGCTCCTTCATCACTCCGCATTTTGCTACTGGTTATGTGGGTCACGGGGTCAGGGTCACCATTATATACAGCTCATCAGTGATAACTTGTTTATTATCATCATCTTAAAAGAAAAGGTGAGCTAACTCAATGAAAGATATATGCGCATGCGCAATATTAAAATGTTAGGAGAGCATAATAATTAGGAGTTTAAGTATAATGGATTCATTCAAGAAAAATCTAGAACAGAAATCTTTTGATGTTGAACATGCACTGAGTATGTATGCAAATAGCTTTTGTACGTTGCCTGCTGAATATATTTACGAAAAAGAAATATTGAAAGAGTATGAGGATGTTATAAAACGCTGTCATATATACATGATCGGCTACCTTTCGAAAGCTGCTCTTGTTGATATTAAACAGGATCAACGGAAGCTAAAAGTTGAATGCAATGTAGCAGGAGAAACAAAAATAATAGAGTTAGAAATGCCGGACAACTATACACTTTATTTCGATGATGAGTCAGGGTATTACGTCAAAGATAAAGGAGGTAATAAGCGCCTAACACCTAAAGAGTACATTAATAGTTTATTATCCAAACATCTTGAATTTGATGTTAGGTATATTGGCCAAGCATACGGAAAAGATGGAAATAGGAATGCATTAGATAGACTTCTAAAGCATGAAACGTTACAAAAAATAGCTTTACTTCCTAAACCAGACAATACAACGCTATCGTTACTACTTCTTGAGGTTGAACCTAACAATAAATTAGTTACGGCGATGAATCCATTTGCAAAAAATAAAAACAACTATGGCCTCAGAATAAAAGTAGGGTTAGACAAATTATTTAATACAACTGAACAGGAAAGAATATCTTTATTCGAAGCTGCATTAATACGTTACTTTCACCCTCAATTTAACAAAGAATTTAAAGATAGTTTTCCTTCGACTAATTTAAAAGTACTACAAGATTGCTATAAAAAAGATTTTTCAGCTGTTTTCGCTGAAATCTTTATTGATGAACTACCTTTCAAACTAAGATCTGAAAAAATAGGTGTTTCACACTATCATTGTGCTAAGCACAATCTGCACATAGAAAAAGAAAGAGAAGCATTCTTTTACAGTGATTCGTAAATATTCACCTAACATGCCAAGCAAATAGGATGTGCTGACGTATGCCTTACGAATCCCCTCATTTTTATTGTTCAAATAATACCGAAGATCCGCTTGTATAAGCGGTGCTGAGACAGGTAGTAAGAAAACTTCGCCATCA
>NZ_JAFBBE010000049.1 GCF_016907015.1 Oceanisphaera litoralis | reverse complement strand
GTCTGCAAAGCCTGGAACACCTTCACCGAGAGTGCGGAAAGAGTGACTAAAACGTGCTCTAGAAAGTGGGCAAGCCTGACCAGTTAGTTTTCCAGGTTGGTATAAAAGCATCTTGCTGAGGTCGATATGAGGGTTTCAGTGGTTTTTCTGTTGTTGTGCAGCAGCCTGGTCTGGGGGCAACCCATGCCGTCAACTCCCTTTGAACGTGAAAATAAGCGGTCGTTACCCGACAGCCGGACCATTGGAAACTACCTGGCGACACTGGATACCCTGTCGCCCCGGGCACGATTGGTGACGCTGGGCACCTCGGCCGGTGGCCGACCGATACAGGCGCTGCTGCTGTCGGCGTCGCCTTCATTTCTGCAGGACCTTGTCGGTGAGCCAGACAAGCCGACGGTGATGATGCTGGGCTCTCAGCACGGTAACGAGCCCTCGGGTGCCGAGGCCTTGCAACGGCTGGCACGAGAGCTGGCAGCCGGCGAGCATCCGGAGCTGATGCATCGGCTCAATCTGGTGCTGGTGGTGCTGGCCAATCCCGACGGGCGGGATCTGTCATCGCGCCACAACGCCAATGACGACAACACCAATATCGACTACGTGGCCCTGCAGGCAGGCGAAACACGGCTGCTGGTCGAGGCGTTGCATCGCTTCGATCCGGATCTGGTGTTCGATGCTCACGAGTCCGGCATCTGGAAGCGGGTGCTGACCCGGGAGTTGGGTTGGATGACCGATGTGGAGGCCCAGTTTGATATGGGCAACAACCCCAATATCGACGGCGCCTTGCGCCATTACACCGAGAGCAAACTACTGCCCGCGCTGATAGCGCGGGTGTCGGCGGCGGGCCTGGCGGCCAGGCGCTACCGGGGCGAGATCACCAGTCTGGATCAGGCGGTATCCCGAGGTGGTCTGGGCATCACCAACCTGCGCAACTACGCGGCCATGCAGGGGCGGGTGTCCATACTGGTGGAAAACCGGCTCGATAATAAAAGCGGCCGCTATGCCACGCCGCGCAACATTGCCGAACGGGTACGCAAGCAGCACCTGAGTATGCTGACCATGCTGCAGCTGGTGGCGGATGAAGCCGGATCCCTGCTGGCGGTATCGCGTCGGGCCCGCCAGCGGTGGGTGTCTGCAGATGGTGACGGTCGCACCCTGTGGATGGGGGTGAGTTTTGGTGCCAATCGGGAGCAGCCCGAAATCACGCTGCCGCTGGTGCGTTTTGCCGATGGCCACAAAGTGTTGCGCCGCTTTCGCAATCGGGATGCCATTGTCACCCGGAAGCCGGTCTCTCTGGCGGCGGCCTATGCGGTCACCCGGGAGCGGGAACGGATGGCGCGCTGGCTGACATCTCATCATATTGCCTTCGAGACGGTGACTGAACCTCGTGAGCTGATGGCGGACAGGCTGGAGATCACAGCGGTACGAATGCAACCCGAAGCCCGACCGGGGGTACGGGGAAAGATGTTGGCCGAGGTGATGGTGACGCGGTCTGCGGTGACCCTGCAGCGGGGAGATCTGCTGGTACCGATGGATCAGCGCCTGGCGCCATTGGCGGCCCTGATGCTGGATCCGCGTTCGGCCAATGCCCTGTATCAGGAAGAGGGCTGGAACTGGCTGCAGCCGGGGGCATTTCCGGTGTTTCCGGTGGTGGAAGACTAAGTTTTGGCTAAACGCTTACACATCGGCCAAAGGACCTGCTCCGACGACCCGCTATAGATACTTCCTTGTACGCTCTCTGTTTCATCCCTGAAACAGAAGGTCGGCGGAGCAGATCCCTCTGCCCTCTTGACGCATCGGAGTTACCTGCGGGTGTCGCCAACAGCCAACTCGGGCATTGAGGTGAGATAATAGGGATTGCCTCACCCGGCCATCACATGCCATGGATGGCATGTGTGAGCTTACAAGGATGATGAGATGGACCAGGGCTGACGCATGATCACTTTTCGCTCAACCTGATCAAGCTTCGCTCAGTCCAGCAGCAATATGAGCGGTTGGGCTTGTCCCTTTCGCGATAA
>NZ_JAFBBE010000048.1 GCF_016907015.1 Oceanisphaera litoralis | reverse complement strand
TTCTATAGTTTCATCAGACCGAGCCCGAGCTCTTGAGTACTTATCAAGCCTCTTCGGTAGGTCGTCAAAACTGTCAGAACCCTCTGATAACCCGGTGCCCGCCAAAGCCTTGGTTTCAGAGGGTTTTTTCATGTCTAAAGCCATAAAAACACCTCATTCTGTCGACACTTTATTACCTTGTATCAAGTAAAGAGAGGGGAACGGCGGTCACCGCTGCGCGTGTGACACACCGAACCCCTCTCTCGAAGACACAAAACATCATCCGTTAAGGCCTTCTGTACGCGGTTTTGAGCCCTTGGGAATGTAAAAGGCCACTGACCCCTTGCTAGGCGCGAAAACGCCCACAGGGACGCTTACACGCTGTCCTATGAGGTCTTGGAAGGCCTTTCGGTCATGCGTTGTCAGCGTAACCAACTCATTTCGTACGTCGCCATTATCCAGGGGGAATTCCCCCAGGAGCTGAATTTTGTCCTGGCCGCCGTACTCCATGCCTTCCTTGTTGGTTCCCTTGGGCGCCTCGAATACGTTCAAAAGCTGGCCGGTCATCAGTAACATGCTCATTTCCGACCCCCTTTCTCACTCTCTTGCCAATCAGCCCAGGACAAACCGGATTCGAAGGCCTGATCCACTTCCATGACAAAACCGGCCGCCGTTGACTCGTTACCAAAAAATCCGTACATCGCATCGCTCAGGCTGTCATTCACCAGGATGGCGACCACATCGTTACGGGACATTTCACACTCAGCCGCGAAGGCATCCAGCAGGTACACCGTTTGGACGGGCAACCGGATAGTGCAGGCCTTGTAATCAGGGCTCTCTTTCTTCCCTTCAAACTCTCTGCGCCTTTCCAGGTCTTGGCGTACCGCGCCGAACTCTTCTTTCACCTTGCCGAGTCCACCAGTCAAAATTTCAAAAGCTTCCATCATGTTTACCTCTCTCAACCGTTCGCCATCCGGTTTTCGTTTGTGTCTAATTAATGGCTAAAATCAGCCTAGATTCAAACCTTGGGTTAAGCAAGTTTTATGTTAGTGACGTGTCTCCGACATCTGAACAGCTTCATGGCTGTAGTTCAGTGCCGAGCATCAAAAGAAAAACCGGTTTGGCAGGACACGGGGGGATTTTGAGTAGACTGTTTGTCCTGGCGAACGCGCAGTAGATCCGGCATGGCCTGTTAACTCGCTGGTTTATCATGGGCTTCGCCCATACCCACCCCGCAAGCGGGGCCCCAAACCCTAACTTCACCAAATCTATGTTTGGGTGAACTAAAAAGGGGCCCTTACGGGCCCCTGTCACTGTTGTATCTTGTTGTATTTTGTTTGATACAAACTACAACAAACTACAACAAAACTAATCTCTCAACCGGTAGAACTCTGGTCTGTCTGTCTCGTTCGCCGTGATATAGCCGTACTCGGAAACCAACTGCTCAAGAGCCTGGGCATTCGGGGCCGGAAGGTTTTCCGTCCACCCCGAACCTGTAGCCGAGCCAGCATGTGCCAGGGAATAACCGGCAGCCGTGTACCGATAAAACAACTCGATGTAAGGCAGATCATCCAGCAATTCATCCTCGTCAGACTCTGGAACCTTCACACCCCAGAAGCAGCCAAACGCGCCGGTCATACGTTTACCCTTCAAAGCAAAATGGGCTTGTACCTGGGCCCATATTTTCATATCCGACATTTTGAGCGCGTACTTGAATACCTCGACGAACCCGGCAGCAGGATCATCCTGAGAAATTGGCCGACAATCGACAATGAAAGAATCACCAGTGATGGAATGCCATTCCTTGGAAAGCTTGGATGCCTTGGGCCGCTTGGGATTGAAGTCAATCGGATTAGCAGGATCGACCATAACAACCATGTGAACATGTGGATGAAACCCGTGCTTAGGGTCATGACTAATTTCATACGAGAAACAAGCCCCCTCAACTTTGCACAGCTCATTGAACCCGCGCCCCTTATCCATCGAATCACGACGACGCTTTTGATACCTACGAAACGAATTGACCAGGTGAGCGAAACGCTCTTCCAGGTCATGGCCATTTTTGACCGTCAAGGTCAGCAGATAGGGTCGGAGGTTTGGCTTTTCAGCAAGCACCACCTCGAACCGTTTAAGGTAGGCCCCGACACTCTTTGCACCTCTGCGAATGGCGCAGAGAGGGCACAACAGATGCTTTTGGCAGGTACGGATTTTTGCCAGCCGAACCTTGCCAACCGTGTAGTAGTGGTGGAACTTCATCCACTGGGCACAACTGCACATCGAATCGATAAGGGGCCCCAACTCATCCAGAGAGTAAGGGGACACCGAACCAGACTGGCCGTTGTAGTGCTGTCGCAGATATTCTATAGTTTCATCAGACCGAGCCCGAGCTCTTGAGTACTTATCAAGCCTCTTCGGTAGGTCGTCAAAACTGTCAGAACCCTCTGATAACCCGG
>NZ_JAFBBE010000047.1 GCF_016907015.1 Oceanisphaera litoralis | reverse complement strand
GTAAGTGCCAATAAAACCGCATCTGTTTCTGAACATCGGAGTTCGTCACACTGAGTCCTGCCTTTAATTCAGGAGGAATCGACATGACCAACACCGATCTTCAACAGTTCTGGCGACAAACGCTCGCTGACTGGCAGGCCTCTGGCCTGACCGGGGCCGCTTACTGCAAACAACAGTCTCTCGTCTATCATCGCTTTGTTTATTGGCGTCAGAAGCTCAACAAGCCTGACCACCAGGATGACACCCGGACACCGGCCGGCTTTGCCCGCGTCGCCCCCGTGCCGGAGCATCGCTTGGCCGAACAGCTGACCCTGTCATTCCCCAATGGCATCACCGTCACCGGCCTGCACGCCGACAACATCGCCTTACTGGCTACGCTACTGAGGCAACTGTGATGCGCAACCGTTACCTGCGTCCGGCGCGACACCTGCCGGAAATTTATCTCTACCGGGCACCGGTCGACTTTCGCAAACAGGCCAATGGCCTGGCACTGATGGTTGAACTGGAGCTGGGACAGAGCCCGTTTAGTGGGGCGCTCTATGCCTTTACCAACCGTCAGCGCAACAAAATCAAGTGCCTGATGTGGGAAGACAACGGCTTCGTGCTCTATTACAAGGCGCTGGCCGAGGAGAAGTTCAAGTGGCCCAGCCCTGCCGACGAGCTGATGCCGCTGACCGGCGAGCAGATTAACTGGCTGCTGGACGGGGTCGATATCAGCCTGCTCAAGGGCCATAAAACACTGCATTATGACGCCGTTGGATAGCCGTTTTTGAGTGCACCAACTGGCTGTTTTTGCTATACTTTTGCGTATGAAAATACAGCCAGAAACCCCCGTCATCACCCCCCAGCTCAGCGGTTTATCGGCCGCTGAGCTGCTGTCGATGGTGGCCGGGCTGCAGCAGCAACTGGCGGCGCAACAGGCTGAGCTTGAGCAGCGTGAGCGTGCCCTGGAACAACGGGACCGCACGGTCAGACAGCGCGACCAGTACATTGAACTGCTCGAAGAGCTGCTGCGCTGGAAACGGGCGCAGCAGTTTGCCGCCAGCAGTGAAAAAAGCGCTCATCAGCTCCACCTGTTCGACGAAGCCGAGCTGGAAGCAGAAATCGATGCCCTGCGTGAGCAACTGCCGGAAGGCATTGAAGAAACAGACACCCCCAAACCCGCTCGCCAACGTCGCCAGCGTGGCTTCTCCGACAAACTCCTGCGCGAGCGTATCGAGCTGACCCTCTCCGAGCAGGAAAAGGCCGGTGCCACCAGCACCTTCTTTACCAAGGTCAAGGAAGAGCTGCACTTCATTCCGGCGCAACTGAAGGTGCTGGAGTACTGGCAGGAAAAAGCCGTGTTCGAGCAGGAGGGTGAAGAGCGTATCCTGGCCGCCCGGCGCCCGCTTCACCCGCTGGGTAAATGCATCGCCACCCCCTCGCTGCTGGCTTACCTGATCACGTCCAAGTATGCCGATGGCCTGCCACTGTACCGTCAGGAGCAGATGTTCAAGCGTCTGGGCCATGCGCTCAGCCGGACCAGCATGGCACACTGGATCATTCGGCTGGATACGGTATTCCGGCCGCTCATCAATCTGATGCGGGAAGTTCAGAACAGCGGTGACTATCTGCAGGCCGATGAAACCCGAATACAGGTACTGAAAGAGGATGGCAAAACCGCCCAGTCCGATAAATGGATGTGGGTAACCCGGGGCGGACCGCCACACCGGCCTTCGGTGCTGTTCGCCTATGATCCGTCTCGTGCCGGCCGCGTACCGGTGCGTCTGCTCGACGACTTTACCGGCATTCTGCAGGCCGATGGTTACTCCGGTTACGCCCAGGTGTGCAGGACGAATGCGATCACCCGGATCGGGTGTTGGGATCATGCCCGGCGCAAGTTCATGGACGCCATCAAGGGAGCCGGCAGCAAAGGTAAGCAGACCAGGGTATCCAAGGCAGAGATTGCCCTGGGTCACATCACCCCACTCTATGCGATCGAGCGTCAAATCAAGGATATGAGTCCCGCTGAGCGCTATCGCGCGCGTCAGGAACTGAGCCTGCCGAGACTGACGGCGTTCAAGGCCTGGCTGGAGGAGCATGTCGGCCGGGTGCTGAAGACATCCCTGACCCGCAAGGCGATGGAATACACCCTAAAGCAGTGGCCCGAACTGGTGGGTTACTGTGCGCGTGGCGATCTGCACATCAGCAATGTGCTGGCCGAAAATGCCATCCGCCCGTTCGCGGTGGGCCGCAAGGCGTGGCTGTTCGCCGATACTCCCCAGGGTGCCCATGCCAGTGCCAGCTGTTATTCCCTCATCGAAAGCGCCAAGGCCAACGGGCTGGAGCCTTCCAGGTACATAGCGCATGTGCTGAGCCTCATCGCCGAGGCCGACACCCTGGAAAAACTGGAAGCCCTGCTGCCCTGGCAGCTTGCCGCAGAGCTATCTCAAAAACAGTAATATTATCCGGCTGAAAGCAAGAGTGCTGATTTAATGGCGCTTACG
>NZ_JAFBBE010000046.1 GCF_016907015.1 Oceanisphaera litoralis | reverse complement strand
GCATGATAAGGCTTCCTTCCTCTATGACAGTAACAGGGTTGACTGCGCCGCTGTAACAACCGGGCTTCGCGCATATTCCGATACTAGGCCTGGCCCCGTCATAATAGAAATGAATACTTTAAATACCACCATTAACTATGTTAATGGAATGATAATAAATAGTAACAAAACAACATCTATGGAGCAGAGCGATAGACAAGAACAAGAACAAGGACACACGCAACACGACCGATATGAGTGGGTTGTCGAGGATGACCGGGCCCCCAGGTAGCATTGTTATCGGCAAGAGACGCCGAACAAAAAAATGGTCTGACAGATAATTGTCTGTCAGACCAGATGTTAGCCTATGGCCAGATAGTCAAGTTAATAGCAGCAGGTAGAACAAGCTCGGCCCATTCCTCTTTATTGCGACTATTTATTCCAACTATTTATCCCAACTATGGTGAATGTGGTGAATGTCAGTTCGTCGTCACCAGACCGCCATTGGTCGTAATTCTGGCTGCACCATCCGTATCCACTGTCAGCTCTACCTGTGGATCGGGGTTATTCACCACTTTCTCCAGCTGCTTGATGGATTTGTCTCTATTCAAGAGCCGTCTTATGGTGTTGACAATCATCAGCAATATCACGATGGAGAAGGGAAAAGCGCCAATAATGGTGCCGGTCTGAACGGTATCAACCACCCCGCTCCCCCCCACGGTCAGCAGCACGGTGGCTACCGCAGCGATACTGATAACGAGAACCACTCTGAACCAGGGCCCGGCCTGTTTCGGTGCAGAAACAAATTCCGCCAGCGCATAGGTACCGGCGTCCAACGATGTCACATAGTAGGTGGCTACCAGTATGGTGGCCACCACCAGCAGGATGCTGCCCACCAGGGGGATCGACTCCAGCATGACAAAAAGCCCGCTGGACACGTTTTCGCCCACCGCTGCCGAGATGCCATTTCCTGTCTGATCATCGTAGTAAATGGCGGCAGAACCAAGCACACCAATCCATACCATGACGATCAGGGAAGGAATCACGGTCACGCCGACCACAAATTCACGCAGTGTGCGACCGCGGGATATGCGGGCAATAAAACCGGCAACGAAAGGTGAAAAAGCAATCACCCAGCACCAGATAAACACTGTCCACCAGCCATTCCAGCTATCCTGCCACGACTCCAGCGGCGCGCCGGTCGTGGGGGCATCAGTCCAGAAGCTCATGGGTATAAAGTGTGTAAAGTAAGAGCCAAAGGTCTGGGTCATGTTGGAAATAATGAACAGGGTGGGGCCAAATACAAAGGCGGCAATCACCAGCACTATGCTCAGGATGGAGTTCGTTTCACTGATCAGGCGCATCCCCTTGCTGATGCCGAAGAAGGCAGAGATGGCCGTTGCCGTCCCCAGACCCACAATGACCAATAGCCAGATGGTGGAACTGGACGTCACGTCGGTAAAGGAGCTGAGCCCGGAAGAAAACTGCATGGCCGCAAAAGCAAAAGACGTTGACAAGCCAAGCACAGTGGCCATTATCGCCAGCAGTTCGACGACTACACCGGCACCACCTTGAGCCCATCGCGGTAAAATGTCTACGGTCGCTTCCCGGAAGGTCAGGGTTTTGCCCAGGTTATGATGCGAATAAGCCAGACATACTGCCACTACGCAATACATGGCCCAGGCGGTGAACCCCCAGTGGAAGTAGGCCCAGACAATTCCGCCCCCGGCGACATCACCTTCCAATGCCTGGATCACCGGGCTTTCATTGCGAAGCATGATCGGCTCGGCCACAGACCAGAATATCAGTCCTATGCCCTGCCCACAGGCAAACAGCATCGAGTACCAGGCAAAGTTGTTGTACTCTTTTTCAGCATTGGGGCCGCCCAGGCGCACCTGTTTGCCAACCTTGCTGAAAACAAGCCAGGCGCATACCGCCACGGAAAAAAGCGAAAAAAGGATAAACAGCCAAGTATAACCACCCGTAACATAGGTTCGCATGTCATAGATGACAGAAGCCACATCATCGGGATTATTCAACACCATAATAATAAGTGCGATGATGGCGGCCGGTGGGGTGAACTGGATGAGTAGTCTGCCAATGGGGGGGAGATCACGTCCGGTGAATCGAGGAACCACCAGGGGCTCAAGCGATTCGTTTTGACTCTCGGTGTTGTTCGTCCCTGTTTTTATGTTGGTCACCCTGATATACCTCTCTATTATTTTCGTTACCCATTACCCTGCCAACTCATCGGTATTGTTATGAACGTTTTCATTGTCCATCGATTGTTGAAAGAAAGTAAAATATTGTTGATTCGGCGGGTGATGAGGATATTGGCAACTCGTATGTAAAGAATCCTTTCCAATCATGGCCAGCGGGTTACAGCGCCATGTGTATGAACGCATGTGTATGAACGCAATGTAAACGAAAAGTCAGCACATGAAGCCAACACCAGAAAGTTACCCACGGTAAGCAGCAGCTGAAAGCCCATCCCCTGCTCGGGGATGGGCTCACTACTTAACCCTTGATGATGTTGTGCTCGGGACCGAACGGGAAGCGGGTGATGTTTTCCACCCCGCTGTCGCTGATCACCAGGATATCGTGTTCACGATAACCACCGGCACCCGGCATGCCTTCCGGCAGCATGATCATCGGCTCCATCGATACCACCATGCCCGGCTCCAGTACCGTTTCGATGTCTTCCCGCAGCTCCAGCCCGGCTTC
>NZ_JAFBBE010000045.1 GCF_016907015.1 Oceanisphaera litoralis | reverse complement strand
AGCCTGCAGGCCCGTTGCCATGACTGGCCGTAAACGTGCTCGAGCACGGAGGAACCCAGATCCTTGGACGTAAACATGATGATATGAAAGTGAGGGTGAAAGCCGTTTTCGCCGTGGGTCACTTCCAGCGCCCGGATATAGCCGTGGATCTCACTGTGTGGGCACAACTTGCGAAGCTGGGACTTCACCGAGTGCATACCGCTAGAAAGGCGCTTCAAGGCACCAGACAGGCCAGCCAGAATTTCCCGCAAGTCATCCCCAGCCCCATGGGGGACGGTCAGGGTCACAAAGTGACAGGCCCAACCCTTTTGCTTGGCTCGTTCGAGTGCCTGGGTAAGTTCAATACGGCGGCGCTCGGAAACCTTGGAGGCACAAGGCGGACACGTCCAGATAGAGCCACAGGACATCAAGCCCTGGTAAAAACACTTCTGGCAGTTATGGCCCTTATGCACTTCGATAGGTGCGAGACCGTGGCCCGGTATCGGGGCACGAAGCACCATGCATTTTGATGTACGGGAACCGGGAAGAATCTTGTTTACAACGGACTTCAGAGCAAACCGGTTTGCTCTGGCGGTCTGGTACGAAGGGGTTAAAACTTCGCCAGTTTCGGGGTCAAAAGACCCAGTACTGACGGGGGTAGAAGATGTTTTGGTAACTATACCAAGGGGCCCCCGCTCAGCCCGGTTGTTTATGGTGATCTCATGGCTCATAATAAGGGCCTCGAAGTATGTTGTTGAGTGCACATACAGCACGGGAATGGGTGGCAGCCCAAACCGTGCACGAAGTTGAAAACCCTACGGGTGGCAGCCCGTGGGGTTTTTTAATGGGCTTTATCCTGGTCATCTCCCAAAGCCTCTTTCATTCGCTTTTCCATGGCTTCCGGGTCGGCGGCGGCAACCATTGACCCTATCGCATCCCGAATAACATCCATCACGCCGCTTTCGATTCGCATCTGGCTTTCATGCCGAACAATTGCTTCTCCAATAGCGCCAATCAGGAAGGAATTGAGCGTAACCCCCAATCGCTTGCAAACGACTTGGAGGCGCTCGTCAACTTCAACATCAAGTCGGACTGTCCTGGTGATCTTGTCTCTTTTTGGTGCTGCCATGTGTATTCGCCCCGTATTCAATTGGTATGGATAAACCTAGCACATGGCACCGAATGAAGACAAGACAAAAAAACGGTTTTGCAGGGCGCGGGGTGGGCTTGGGTGTTAGCTATTAGATCGAGGCCGCGAACCGGCCCCGAGTTGCCTGTTTGTCCTGGTGAACTTGTCCAGCTCTACCGGGAGAGGCCCGGTATGCTGATTCGGTGTTTATCCTGGTAAGCTCTGGAAAGGTTTTGCATGGCTGCGCCATATACCGGGCCGCCGCAAAGAGTGCGGCCCGACAGTGGATCAGTCATCAGGGCCATAATTTGCCCGATACTCGTCGTGTTCATCACAATCAGCAATGAGACCCATACTTCGCAGCATATCCCGCTCCCAGCTACCCGGACGCCTGGAACCATCAGCAACGGATGCCAGAACGTAATTAATCAGGTCTTGAACACTAGATTGTGGGTTTGGGGCTCCGTGGGCCTTATGTAGGCTAACGATATATTCCAACTCCTTAAGGATCTCGGGGTGAATCTCAATGTTCATGGGGCAACACTCCTTGGTGGTACAGGTTGAACTTCTTGCAGCCATGGCAGTAGATAACCCCGTTGTACTCATCACCATGCCTTGCCCTGACCTCATGCCAAAAGTCGGCGGTGATCTCCAAATCCTCGTTATCCCTGAATTCAACCAGAACCTTGGAATAAGGCATCTGGAAGTTCTTGGCCACCTGCTTGAGAGCTTCCCGTGCAATCTTGTTGGTCGCGTGTTGGTGTCGTTCGTAATCCTCAAAGCCAATCATTGCTCTACCTCCTCAAATTCAGACGGACAAGCCTGTTCCAGGTAATGGATAATCGCGTCAGCGATATCAACCAATTCAAACTGCTCTGTCGTCTTGCCTATGTGATCGATATGGGACGCAAGAAAGAAGATCTTGTCCGCTGGCGTTGCATCACTTGAAAACACAAATCCGGTTTCTTTATCTTGAATCATGTTCATGGCAGTAGATTCCTATGAGTTGAGGACGCCGCAGCTATACGGGGCGGCGAAGCCGGGACGGATAGACCGGGGTCGGCCCCCGGCAGGGAGCGGCGGTTGGGGGAACTCAAGGGTGTAACATTGTGACATTGTGGCTTTGTATCGGGACTGATTACCCCGCCGCGCCCCTGCTGCGCATGGGACACGGCGGGCTTACCATCCGAACAAGGCACAGGACGAGAAGCTAAATCGGTGATTTGATCCAGAACGGCGGCCATTGACTCGGGGCCTCCCTCGGCAGCATCCAACACGGCAGATTCAGCCCGACAACGGCGGACGGCTCGCCAATCCTCGACGGACAGGGTGCCAACAAGGTACGCCCGTTCATCGTCGGGACGTTCAGCCAGGATTTCATCAGAGACTTCCTGTCCCAGCTCAAGGCGCTTGCGGAGGCCATTACTCCAATACAGTTGGCGTCTACCCTTGAAGGCGTCTGCATAGACCCGGAAAAGGGCCGTAGCACGTTCCGGGGGGTAATCCGGGTCATCCCCATCAAGAACCGCCCTGAGCAGCCCCCAAGGCGTACAGCCCTTACGGCGGGTCTGTTTGACATGGGCTTTGGTCATCTCGTCTTCTAGGCCCCATTGCCGGCGCTTAGGTTTCGCCATCTCATCATCAGAGCCGGACTTGGTGACGTACTTGGCAGCCTCAGAGCCATCCTGCACAGTGCAGCCGTGACGGTCGGAAGGGATTGGCAGGCCGGACAGCCTGCAGGCCCGTTGCCATGACTGGCCGTAAACGTGCTCGAGCACGGAGGAACCCAGATCCTTGGACGTAAACATGATGATATGAAAGTGAGG
>NZ_JAFBBE010000044.1 GCF_016907015.1 Oceanisphaera litoralis | reverse complement strand
AGGCTCTTTCGTGCTTACATTAACTCCAATAAAAACAGGTTATTGCCGAATCAGACACACTGAACTAGTACATAGCCAATCCGATTGGTATTACTTGACGCTGGTCAGCATGTCGCCCGGGGTGATGCTGATCTGGCGGGCTGCGGCATCGACCGGTGTCAACAGGCTGTAATCGGTGTGACTTTGTTGCACCACAAACTGGGCTTTGGATGACGTTTCGCTGTAGTAGCCGGGCTGAAGCTGGCGACGGTGGATAAGGGTAAAGCGATCGCCGGGTTGAATGCCGGCCTGACGGCCCAGGTTCATCAGGATGCCTTCCTCAGACTGCTGCAATATATGGCCGATGGCCTTCATGCACGACTGGGCGTTAGTCACATCGCGGGCGATGCGCTGCAGCAACTTATCTGCCGACAGACCGTAAGCCGATTGCCAGAAACTCTGTTCATGCACCTTAACCCTGGCGTGCTTGCCGAAAGACCAGGGAGAGACCGTTTGATAATGCTGTTGCAGCAAACGCTCGCCGGTCAGGCTGTCTTCCAGTGTAATCGACAGACCAAACTGGCGCGGCATATCGGTGAAACGCCATTTAACCCAGCTGCCCTCATCCATACTGATATCGTCAATCACTCCGCTTAACAGCAGTCGGGATTGTTGCTGTTGCGCCAGTACATCACTGCCCTGACGCAGACCGGGGCTGCGGGCCAGGCGGGTATCTGTAGTCAGTTGGTGGGGAAGTTGTGTCATCAAATTGACGTTTGGTGTCAGATGTTGTGCCAATCTGGCGGTCGCGGCGGTGCCCAGTTCAAAAATCTGGCCGACGCTGCCCTGCTCGGGGCGCAGCAGCGGAAAGCTGCTCAAGGTCAGTCCCGGACGATAACGACCGGCACATTGAGGCTGCACATTATCATTGGGCCAGATATCGGCCCTCAATGTTAGCCTCAATTGCCCCTGTGAACGCCGTTCGTCGAGAATGACGTAGTCCATCAGTTCACCCTGAGCGGCAATGTCCAGTTGCTGGCCGGAAAGGGTACCGTTGGTGACCGACTGCACTGTGGTCAGCGAAGCACCGGCCTGCAACAGGGCATCGGTCAACGCCTGCTCCAGTGCCTGCTGGCGGGCGGTCTCGGCACCCAGGCTGAGTGGCGCCGAGCCTTCGGCCTGATACCAGTCGGCTTGAGCTGCCAGCGGCAACAGCAGAAATAATGAGGGTAAAATGGCTTTTATCGGCACTGGGCTATCCTGTGTGAAAACGGCTGCCAGATAAAATCACGGCGGCGGTCAATCATTGGCAGGGATAATGCAAAAACCTTGCCTGCTGCGTTATAAAAACCGCTAAAAGGGTGAATACGCCAATAGGTGTCTTTTTTCTCCGACATATCATATGGCTGTTTTGCCACCGGCAGGGTAAAGTTTGCCGGTCTCTTGCCGATAACGGTGTGGATTTCATTTAATTTAGCGGGAGTCGCTGCATGAGTAGACCCTTTTTCCTTGCTGCCGTGCTGGGCCTGACGGCCTGTTCGGGAGCGGGGGAGTCGCAGTTTGATGGCCAACATCATCACCTGCCCCACGATCATGCGTCCCACTACATCAATCACACACCACTGGGGCTATTACCCCAGCCACAGGTATCTCCCCGCCATAGTCAGGACGGTGTTCCCATGCGCATGAGTGCCGGCACTCGCAGCGCCCATCTGCCTGCGGCCGGGCCATCACTGGTGGGGGGCCAGACTCAGCTGCAGCAGCATATATCGGCACTGGCTTACCGTCTGGTGTCCAGCGCGCACCATCTGGAAAAGCAGTCGGGCATTGCCGTCAGCGGCTTTGTCGATCAACAGGACTATCGCAGCCAGGACGACGTTAACCGGCTGTTGTCGGAAACCATGATGTTTCAGCTCAATCAGTATGGGCTGCGAGTGGTCGACTTCAAGGCCTTGCCTTTTATTCGTATCACTCCGGAAGGAGATGTCAGCACCAGCCGGGACTATCGCCAGCTCAGTTCACGTATCGGTGTCCGTTATCTGTTGCATGGCACTGTCAGTCAAACCACTGGCGGTCGCTTGATCAATGCGCGGTTGGTATCGATGGGAGACAACAGCCTGGTGGCCAGTGCCCAGCAGTTTATTCCCGAATATCTGGTCGCCGGCATGCTAAAGGCGCAGGAGCCTCGGTCCCCGGTGGCGGTGACCCCGGAGCAAAGGAGCCGTTATGCGAAGTAATATCTGGGCCCTGCTGATGCTGGTATTGGCCGGTTGCAGCGCGGAGGGCGGAGTAAGGCCTGCCAAAAACCACCTTTATGCGGTGGGGTATGCTCCCATCAGCCTGCAGCAAGCTGCCAATTATCAGCAGAAGCTGCTGCATGCCATGCGGGCGTCAAAGATGGATGCCTATCGCGAGTTGACCGAGCAGTTGGGCGGGGTCATGACCAGCAGTTCCAGCCAGATGAACAGCCATGTGCTGCAGGACGGCACCGTCCGCAACAGCAGTCGTGGTGTGGTTCGAGGCGCACGAGTGGTGAACAGCTACCCGGATGGAGACATGTACATCACCGAGCTTGAACTGAATCTGGCGGTTTACGAGAAATTGCGCCGAGGACATTGACCCCGCTTGTCGGAGATAAACGCAGGGGTGAAACGTGAGGGGAGGAGGAAGGGCGGAGTGCTAATCCCCCCCTTTTTGTTAAACCTTGAAACCCACGCTTTTGTTAAACCTTGAAACCCACGCTTTTGTTAAACCTTGAAACCCACGCCTTTGTTGATGCCTTTGGTGTGACCTTTTTGGTCATAGGTCATGCTTTGGCGTTCGTGCAGCCGGCTCAGAATATTGGTTAGCTGGCGAATGCCGTTAAGGGATTGATCCAGCAGTTGCCCGGCCACCTGGTTCTGCTCCTGGCATTGTTGCAACAGCGCCCGCAGCTCCGCTACCTGGCCATGATAATCGCCGTTCAGACGTTCCCGCTCGGGGTGGCTGGCAAGCTGGTTATCGGCAGTCTGAATTTCGATCAGCAATGCCTGCTTGCGCTCGGTCAGCGGGGGGAGTTCAAGCGCCTTGCGTTTAACAATCAACTCGCGCTCTTGACGGGTGATATCCAGTAGTTGTTCGAGTTGTGATTTTTGATGGTTCAGCAGCACATCAAGGGGCATGTCAGAGGCCTTCCAAGTCCTGTTCAAAGCGGGAAATATTGGCCGCCAGTCGTTCACTGTCGACCTGGTAACTGCCTTCATTGATGGCTTTTTTCAATGCTTCCAGCCGGGCACTGTTATCGGGAGCAGGTGTTGTTGCCAACGATTGCTGCATCTGATTGAGGCGCCTGGCCTGAGGGGTCAGGGTGACCTCATCCTGGCGGATGGAGGTTGGGCCACTCGAGGGTGGTGCGCCCGAGGTGGTTGATGCCTGGTATTTTTGAGTGCCCGTCAACGGCGTACTATTGCCGAGGCCGGGAGGTAATTTATCGATAGCCATGATAGTCGAGTCCTGATGTTACTGCTGCGTAAATGGATTATCGGCCTCTGCAGCCATAACTTTAGCAGAATTTACCATAAACACCTTATATCCCCGTCATTCATGGCGGGGATATAAGGTGTGAACGGCGTAGCCGTTCCGTGGTTAATGGGGCGTTTGTTGTTGCTCTATGTACTGGCGGATGAT
>NZ_JAFBBE010000043.1 GCF_016907015.1 Oceanisphaera litoralis | reverse complement strand
CTGATGGCGAAGTTTTCTTACTACCTGTCTCAGCACCGCTTATACAAGCGGATCTTCGGTATTATTTGAACAATAAAAATGAGGGGATTCGTAAGGTAGCTAACATCAGAGCGAAATTAACATTAATTCTCTATCATCAGGCGCGCCTGATCTGGCAACAGTTTTCCGGACACATTTTCAAGCAACCACTCGTAGCGATGATTCATAGTCCACAGGACTCATGTAGTCATTGCCGAAGTGCCGCCCTCGGTTATCAAACACGTCGAGATACCCGAGGGTGGCTTGCTTCGCTGCTTCCCGAATTATCGCGATGTAACCTGCTGCGAGGCCACCCACTGGGTAAAGCCTGCCATGTAGTTCTGCAGAAAGTCCCGGGTGCCCTGATCCACCAGGCGACCCTTGTCGTCAAAGGCCTGGTGCGAGGTCGCCAAGGCGAAATCCGGTGCCAGGTAGAAGGGGGTCAGGGTGGCGGCCAGTACGTCACGCAGGTGGATTTGCGCCCGGGCACCGCCTAATGTGCTCATCGAGGCACTCATGATGCCCGTGGGCTTGCCCCGCAGCACCGAGTTGAATGCCGGGCGAGAGGCCCAGTCGAGGGCATTTTTCAGCACGCCGGGAATGCTGTAGTTGTACTCGGGTGTGGCGATCAGCAGGCCGTCGGCATGGCGAATGGCATCCAGCAGCGCCTGCACCGCTACCGGCTTGGTGTCGCCGTCCACATCCCCGTTATAGAACGGAATGTCGGCCAGATCGAACAGCTCGACCGAGGCATCCTGATTAACGTGCTCCGCCGCCGCCTTGAGCAGTAGAGTATTGTAGGAATTTTTGCGCAGGCTGCCGCTGATGGCTAAAAGTTTCATGGTCTCTCCTTCTGATTACTGGGTTGTGTACTTAACGGTTGCGGACCTGACGGAAAGCTGCCAGGCGCCTCAATGAAACTCAGGCAATGCTTTCGACGATACCACCTTCTACCCGCAGTGCCGCACCTGTGGTGGCACTGGCCTGAGGAGAGGCCGCATAAATACACAGATTGGCAACTTCCTCTGGCGTGGCGAAGCGCTTAAGCAATGTTGAGGGGCGGTTCTCTGCCAGGAACAGGGTTTCCATTTGTTCCGCTGTCACGCCACGTTCCTTGCCCATTTCTGCCATCATGGCCTGAGCACCTTCGGTCCGGGTCGGCCCCGGCAGTATGGTGTTGACAGTGACGCCACTGCCGGCGAGTACCTTGGCCAGACCACGAGACACTCCCTGCAACGCCGCCTTGCTAACGCCGTAGTGCACCATCTCGGACGGAATATTGAGCGCCGACTCACTGGAGATAAACTGGATACGGCCCCAGCTGCGGGCCTGCATGCCCTTGGCGTAATGACGGGCCAGACGCACACCGCTCATCACGTTCACCTGAAAAATCTCTTCCCAGGCCGCATCGTTGATCTCGAAGAAGGGGCAGGCGCCATAGATACCCAGGTTGTTGATCAGGATGTCGGCTTCCGGCTGCTGCTCGATCACGGCTTGACAGCCTTCGGTCGTGCCGGCATCGGCCTGTATACCGCGGACATCATCACGGCCACTGGCCTGGGCAATGGCGGCCTGCGCCTGGTCCAGTTTGGCCTGGTCGCGGCCGACGATGGTCACCTGGGCACCGGCCCTGGCCAGCCCGGTGGCGATGGCCAGACCTATGCCTGCGGTGGCGCCGGTGACCAATGCCTGTTTTCCGGAAAGATCGATATGCATGACTTGTCTCCTTTATGGGTAAATGAATGTCACTACTCAGCCAAATTGAAAGGCCGATAACTGGGTCTTGAGCACCAGCTCCGAATAAACCTGACGGCCAGCATCTTGCTCCGCCACCCCGGCTGCCCCCGCTGCCATCATCAGCGGCAAAAGGTGCGCCTCGTCGTGCGGCTGCCAGTCCATGAAAAAACAGGGGCCCGCACCATGGGGTATAAAGAATACCGGTTGGGTGATGGTGGTATCTGTTAGTACAGCTGTTAGTACAGCTGTCAGTAGAGGCATGCTCTCACCCCCTTCCATCTTGTGCCGGATAAGCCTGACTGTACTGTATCCTCGATATTTAAGTAAGAGAATAGGTCTTCACTGGGCAACACTTTCAACTGTTGGTAGGAAATGAATGTTGTGAAATGAGGTGTGTTGTGAGATGAGGAGTGTTGTCTTTGATGACGGCCGGAAATGGCCGTAATACGGGTGTCATTTAAATGGAGTAATGTCCGATAGGAGAGCACCTTATTATGACGGCGCATAAAAACGCCCCGGCGAGGCGGGGCGATTCCCATACTATCGATCATGTCGAGGCTGATGGAGAAAAAAACGCCTGATTAGGACGTTACAGTAGGAATGAAAACAACAGCAGAGAATCCCAAGAGGCTCTCTGCTGTATCGGGTTTCGCCCGACGCATGCTTCCTTGATGCATACCAGCAAAACCGGCAACCACTCTACCTCTAATGATTCAGTAAGAGAACCTGCTATTATTGGCGAATTCTTTTAACTGTGAGTACGAAATAAGTGCTGGATCGATTTACCGGTATGCGGGTGTTCATTCAGGCTGCAACCCGAGGCAGCCTGTCGGCGGCGGGACGTGAACTGGGAATGTCTCCGGCCATGGCCACCAAACACGTGGATGCCCAGGAGGCCAGGCTGGGGGTAAAACTGTTGCATCGTACCACCCGGCAACTGACACTGACCGATACGGGCAGGGACTATCTGGAGGCCTGTCAACGAATTCTTCAGCAGCTGGATGAGGCCGAGTCGGAAGCCGCAGCCCAGCGGGAGGACGCGGTCGGGCAGCTGCGCATTAATGTGCCGTTGTCCTTTGGAACACGTTTTATTGCCCCCCTATTGCCGGCCTTCAGTCAACGCTATCCGCTGGTGGAAGTAGAGCTGGGGCTGAGCGATTCCCAGCAGGATATGCTGCAGGGCGGCTGGGATATTCTTATTCGTATCGGGCATCTTGCCGACAGCGGGCTCAAGGCCAGAAGTTTGGGCAATTGTCCTATGCGGGTCTGCGCTTCAGCGGATTACCTGGCGAAACATGGCACCCCACGGCGCGTAGCCGATCTTTGTGGACATAATTGTCTGAGTTATACCCTGTCGCCGCTTCAGGGCCAGGGCACCTGGTGCTTTGGTCAGGATGGCAGCGTTCAGGTGCCGGTGAAGGGAAACCTCAGGGCCGATAACGGGGATGCTCTGCTGGCAGCCGCGCTGGCCGGGCAGGGCATTATTTACCAGCCCCATTTTATTGTGACGGATGCGCTGGCCCGGCAACAACTGGTGGCGCTGGAGCTTGACCAGCCCACTCACGATTTGGGCGGCGCCCATATTCTGTTTCCTCCCGGCCACAGGCAGCCGGCCAAGGTGAGAGCCATGATCGACTATCTGGTGGAGGCCTTTGAAGATATCGGCAGCAGCTGACGCCGCGCTAGGTTGGCGGCGTCATACCAATCCCAATCCCATTAAAGACGTGATCAGTGACTGATAACAATGCCGCGTTTAACGTCCAGTGATACCGGTATCTTCCTGCATGGAGATCCTGACGTTCGTCAGGATGACGGCCTGGGCACATGATTAATCCGATTGGCTATGTATGCGTTAACTGTGTCTGTGCCAATAAGATGCTGTTTTCATTCGGGTTAGTGTGAGTTTCAAAGAATCGCCGCCAAGCCAGAT
>NZ_JAFBBE010000042.1 GCF_016907015.1 Oceanisphaera litoralis | reverse complement strand
GGTTACGTGCCGTGATCCGCGCCTGCATCGAGAAAACGGATTACCCCATTCCTGAAGAATTGTGTGCGTCAAGCCACTCTGGGTGAACTGTTACGCCGCCGTCGTGGGATTGAGCAGCTCAGGATCAACCGCGTTCAGCCGCTCGATAAAATCGGTCAGGCTGACATCGGTAAAAATCTGCACCATCATCACCACGGCGCCGACGCACATGCCCACCACCATCAGGGTATCGGTCCAGGCCACGGCGGCCAGACCACCCAGCATGGTGTAGAGGATAATCACCCCTATCATCAAGATGGCGCTTTCCGTCAGGCTGATGCCCAGCCAGGAGGCCCCCAGCAGCCCGACCGCCTTGATCTGACTGGTCAGAAACACCAGCAGCAGGACGATGGTAATGGCGGCGGCAACTCCCTTGACCCAGCGCTCGATCCGCGAACCGCCACCGTGCACCTGGGACACATATTCGGGAATGGTACAGCTGCCCAGCTCTTCTGCCCGTTTACGCAGAAAATGAGCAAAATACAGCACGGCGATCACCATGGCCGGGGCAAAGAAGAAGTTGCCCAGCACTTCCACCGAGCCAAACTCGTAAGCCACCCCGGGCGAGCCCATGAAGCCCCAGCCGCTGAAGCCGGTGGCCACTATGGTACCGGCACCCACGAAAGGCCCCAGGCTGCGACCCGCCACCAGAAAACCGGCGGCGTCACTGTCTTTGATTACCCTGCTCGACAAATAGCCGATCAGGATCAAAATACCAAAAGACCCCAGCAGCAGAGACCAATTCAAAAACTGATAATCTTCCATGACACATTCCCTTTAATTCAGATTTGTCCGACGAACTGCCAGCATGGTCAGCGACCACGACCGTCTTTGTGGATGAACTCCCGGTAGCCGTAAGCCAGTACGGACCAGACAATAATGGTGGCATTAAGATAAACGAACCATTCCATGGTCCAGGATTGAGACAACATGATTTCTACCTCTTCTTGAGCCGCGTATCACTACGCCGGTTACACATTCCCTGATTCCACCAGTTTGCACCGGCCTCACCAGAAGTAGTTTGGTAATAACGAGTCTCTCGTTATTACCAATGCAAGGATGATAACAATAAGCAAATATCCATAAGCGAGCATCGGAAACAACCGGGCTTCGCGCATGGTCTGATACTAGACCGGGTCCTGTCATAAGAGAAATGAATAGTTTAAATCTCGTTATCATCAATGTTAATAACATGGAGAGTTAAAGTAATAGCAGGGCTCGAGAGCTGAAGACTAGCTAATAAAAAAAGGCAAGCCATGAATCTGGCTTGCCGCTTGTTGGTCAATTGAACGATTAATTAACCGAGCAATTAATTAATCGAATGATTAGTTAATTGAACCTTTCGCTAATGGACTGATAAATACCATCGATGCAAACATTGAATAGTATTTCACCATATTCGCGACTGGCATTTTTGGCTGATGACAAGGTTCCCGTGCAAGGCACCCAACTTTGGTCTGCCGGGAAGATGTCGTACGAAGGAAAGGTTGCCGGATCATGATGGACAACTTTATCCATATTCACACAATCGGGATGCAAGAACAACATCAAGGATGTTTCAAGCACCCCGCCATGCTCTACATCCCAGCCGGTAAAGCCATCCGGAAATACTTTTTCAATGGTTTCTTTAGTCACATAATCCCAATATGACAACAACATTACCTGGGCATCGATTCCTTCATGCCTCAAATGTTCGAGCCCCAACTCAATGCCTTCGACCAGAAACATCGAGTTTTCAAAATGTCCATTCACCAAGACAAACCTTCTGTTTCCATGTCTGGCATAGGCAACAATGATGTCTTTTACGGTGTCTATCAGCGTCTTGCCATTGATACACGTTGTTCCAGGGAAAAAGTTCCCTCCCCCCGACTTCACCTGTGACTTGTATCCGTAAGAGATAGGTGGTGCGACCAGAATGGAGTCGGAATTCCTTGCCACTCCCTCCGATATTGCCTTGGGGATCAAAACGTCAGGATTCATTGACATATGAGGCCCATGTTGCTCAATGGCGCCTATTGGCAACATAATGATGGCCTTACCCTCTTTCGTTTTCTCTGCGTAGGTTTGCCAATCCATCAGTTCTAAATTAACCATAAACCGTCCCTCTATCAATCTGATAATGATGCTTTATAAGCCGGGCTTTTCACCGTGACTCTGAACTCGTCCCTGACGCCTTTGTATAGCGAACAGCACATCAGCAACATGATGACCGAAAAGGGCAATGCCGCAGCGATTGAAGCCGTTTGTAGCGAACTAAGAGCAGCATCTCCTCCAACGACCAACAAAACAGACGCAACAACGCCTTGCATGACACCCCATATTATTCTGTGTCGGTTCAAGGGGCTTTCACAACCTTCGCTCATGATGGTTGTCAACACCAATGTACCTGAATCAGATGATGTTATGAAGTAGGTGGCGACCAGAACAGTACCGACAATCATGGCACCTGTTGACAGATAACCGAGATCCATGCCGGCAAAGGTCGCATATAGGGCTTTGGAAACATCGCTGCTGACGACGGCGGCTATGCCTGCATCTTCAAACAAATCCAGGTATAAGGCTGTGCCGCCATACGCGGCTATCCACACAAATGAAAGCAGCGAAGAAACACCCACTACCCCCCATATAAACTCTCGGATGGTCCGGCCTCTGGATACTCTCGCCACAAAAACACCCACGAAAGGCGCCCAGGACATCCACCAACCCCAATAGAATACGGTCCACCAGCCTTGCCACATGCTTTTCCAGCTTGCATCTTCATCACCTATGCTGCTGGAGGTACTTTCGACGAAAACGTTAAAATTGAAGAACTGCATTATGTATTCAAAGGTACCGCTAAAGAAGGTTTTTACAATGTAAAGGGTGGGACCGAAAAGAAAGAAAAACAGCAGCAAGACCATGGTCAGCCACATGTTTCCTATCGATAGGTATTTCACGCCTTTTTTCAGACCGGTAAGCACCGAGATCAGGGCGCAGAGGGTGATAACGACAATCAAAATAAGCTGTACAGATGAACTTTGCGGTATACCCCAAATCTCGGACAAGCCGGCATTGATCTGCTGTGCGCCCATGCCCAGTGAAGTGGCGATACCAAACAAGGTTGCAAAAACGGCAATAACATCGATTAACACACCCCATTTTCCGGTCACTTTTTCACCGAACAAGGGATGCAAGGTATATCGAATACTAAGTGGTTTTCCTAATCGGTAGCAGGCAAAGGCCAGAGACAGACCAACTACACAATATATAGCCCAGGCATTCAAACCCCAGTGGAAAAATGAAATGGCGATTGCAGACGTTGCCGCATCCTCATTAGCCATATCTGGAGAGAACGGCGAACCACTGGAAAAGTGGAACATGGGTTCGGCTATCGACCAGAAGATGATACCGATACCCTGACCCGCCGCATAAACCATGGCGAACCAGGCGAAGTATCCAAACTCGGGCTTCTCGTCGTCTCGACCAAGACGTATTTTTCCGTATTTACTGAAGCCGATCCAAACACAAAAAACCAGAAATAATGCGGCCAGCGATACATACCAGAAATTGGCCGCTATCGTAATCACAGTCCTTACCTGGTCAACCACCATTGATGATTGAGCAGGAAAAGCAAGTGCGAACACAACCAGTGCAACGGTAATAGCCAGCGATATAAACATGATGTGGGGGTTTATACCCTTCAAAGGTCCATTATCAAGAACCATAGTTTCTACTCCTTATCCTTAGAAGTGACATCCGATATAACTTTCCCTGTTTTTAGATATCAGCATGATAGTTGAACCTATGTTGCTATATCTTCATCTTATCTGTTTTAATACCTCCTCGCTTGAAACCAGCATCACGGTATACCCTGAAAGTGAAAAGCCCATCCGGTGAAAGATGGGCTTTTGTCTTAGCCTTTAATGATGTTGTGCTCGGGACCGAACGGGAAGCGGGTGATGTTTTCCACCCCGCTGTCGCTGATCACCAGGATATCGTGTTCACGATAACCACCGGCGCCCGGTATGCCTTCCGGCAGCATGATCATCGGCTCCATCGATACCACCATGCCCGGCTCCAGTACCGTTTCGATGTCTTCCCGCAGCTCCAGCCCGGCTTC
>NZ_JAFBBE010000041.1 GCF_016907015.1 Oceanisphaera litoralis | reverse complement strand
AGCAGCACACTTCAAACCATTTTTCTGATAAATCAATCGACTAGCCTCCCTGTAGCAAGCTTTGACAGCAGCCTCCGCTTAAGATCCTACGAATGAATACGTCTTTATACAGGTGACTTATTTGATATTCCTGTTCCTATAGCGCCAGAAGATGAACAGCTAGAGATACTTGCATCTCTTGAAAAACAGTCTAAATATTTTGATCATGTTATTGATATACAACAAGAACAAATCCAAAAACTCAAAGAATACAAAACCACGCTG
The DNA here is from genome assembly GCF_016907015.1 of Oceanisphaera litoralis. Classification (GTDB taxonomy): domain Bacteria; phylum Pseudomonadota; class Gammaproteobacteria; order Enterobacterales; family Aeromonadaceae; genus Oceanimonas; species Oceanimonas litoralis. The sequence continues at coordinate 4,446 of NZ_JAFBBE010000041.1, read as the reverse complement.
ATCAACAGCGCCGTGACCGGAAAAATAAAGATCACCCCTGATATGGTGCAAGCCGATGCGCTTGCTTAACGCCGGGAGCAGAAATGGCCTATAGCCCGCAGTTTCAGCTCACCCATACCATGATGCGGCGGGTGGCAGAAATTTCAGAATATATCGGCCAGTGGACGGCCAGCAATCAGGGTGCCCTGGTGCAGCAACTGCGCCGCGAAAACCGTATTCGCACCATACAGGCCTCACTGGCGGTCGAGCAAAACACCCTTACGCTGGAGCAGGTGACGGCGGTGATTGCCGGCAAAACCGTGCTCGGTGCGCCCAAAGAAATACAGGAAGTGCATAACGCCTTTGCCGCCTACGAGGCCATGGCACACTGGCAGCCGAGTAACGGGGACGATCTGTTAAGCGCCCATCAGATGCTGATGCAAGGCCTGGTGCTGGATGCAGGGCAATGGCGCAGCGGTGGTGCCGGTATTTATCGCGGTGAGCAGTTAGTGCACATGGCACCACCGGCCAATCAGGTGCCGCGACTGATGGCACAATTACTGGACTGGCTGGATACGACCGATGCCCATCCGCTGATTGCCTCGTCGGCGTTTCATTACGAGCTGGAGTTTATTCACCCCTTTAGTGATGGCAATGGCCGCATGGGGCGCTTGTGGCAAACCCTGATCTTGAGTCAGTGGCAACCCTTGCTGGCCTATTTGCCGGTAGAAACCGTGATTAAAGCCCAGCAGCAGGCCTATTATCAGGCGTTTCGCCAGGCGGATGTAAGCAGCGACTGCACCTGCTTTATTGAATTCTTGCTCGGTGCCATGGCCACCGCACTGCAAGACGCGATTGCCGTTGAGCAAAAAACGCGGGTAGAAATGAAGGTAAAAACGCGGGTAAAAAAACCGTTAACCACGCCAGAGCAGATCCTGGATTTACTCAAGGCCCAGCCAGAGTTGACCCTGGCCGAGGTGGCCCGGCATTTAGGCCGCTCGGTGAGCACCATAGAGCGTGCAGCGGCCAAGCTGAAACAACAAAATCGCTTAAGCTATCAGGGCCCGAAAAAAGGCGGCCACTGGCAAGTGCATTAACCATGTGTTGTGGTGTCGTGTAACAGGCAATGGAGAAAGCCAGAAGCCGCGGATAAATAGGATGTTTTATGGTCAGTAAAACCAATGAGCAAGCATTAGAAGCCGCCATTGAGCGGGCATTAACCGGTAACTGCCTTGAAGACAGTAAAGGCGGTATTGCCGATGCCGCAACCACTTCTTATAGCCGCTCACACCTTGGCTATGCAGCAGGCTTTGCCAGTGATTTTAATGCGCAATATGCGTTGGATGAACGGTTTTTTTGGCAGTTCTTAGAGCAGACTCAAGCCAAAGAGCTGGCCAAGCTCAAGCAGCACCATCCTATAGATTGGCAGCGTAAATTGCTGGAGCGTTACGATCGGCTGATTAAAAAGCACGGTATTTTACATCTGCTGAAAAAAGGCTTAAATGTGGACGATGCCCACTTTAATCTGCTGTATCCGGCGCCCCTGGCCAGCAGCAGTACGGTAGTGGCGCAAAACTTTGCCAGTAATATTTTTAGCTGTACCCGTCAGCTACGGTATTCTCAAGCCAATCCGTTGCAAGAAATAGACATGGTGCTGTTTATCAATGGCATACCGCTGATCACCATGGAACTTAAAAATGCCTGGACCGGCCAAACCGCACGTTATCATGGCCAAAAGCAGTACCGTGAAGACAGAGACACCAAGCAGCCGCTGCTGAACTTTGGGCGTTGCCTGGTTCACATGGCGGTGGACACCGACGAAGTGTACATGACCACCAGGCTGGCGGGTAACAACACCTTCTTTTTGCCCTTTAATAAAGGGCATAATCACGGTAAGGGTAATCCACCTAATCTTGGCAGTAAGGGTATGGGCGGGCACAAGACAGCCTATCTGTGGCAAGAGGTGTTCAGTAAAGAAAGCCTGGCCAATATCATTCAGCATTTTGTGCGCCTGGATGGCAGCAGCAAAGATCCGTTGCACAAGCGCACCTTGTTTTTCCCGCGTTATCAGCAGCTGGATGTGGTGCGCAAGCTGGTGAGCCATGCGGCGCAACACGGGGTAGGCCATACCTATTTAATTCAGCACTCTGCCGGCTCTGGCAAGTCAAACTCCATTACCTGGGCGGCCTATCAACTGATTGAAACCTACCCGGAGTCAACCGAAGTTGCGGGAGGCCGCCGCCTTGATCAGCCCTTGTTTGATTCGGTGATTGTAGTGACCGATCGACGATTGCTTGATAAACAGCTACGAGATAACATTAAAGAGTTTTCTGAAGTCAAGAACATTATTGCCCCGGCCAACAAGTCATCCGAGCTTAAGCTGGCGCTGGAAACGGGCAAAAAAATCATCGTTACCACCATCCAGAAGTTTCCGTACATTATTGATGGCATTGCCGATCTCAGTGATAAACGCTTTGCGGTGATCATTGATGAAGCGCACAGTTCGCAGTCGGGCACGGCACACGACAATATGAACCGCGCCATGGGTAAAACGGCAATAGAAGAAGCCGAAGATGCCCAAGACAAGATCCTGCAAGCCATGCAATCACGCAAGATGCGCGGTAACGCCTCTTACCTGGCGTTTACTGCCACCCCCAAAAACAACACCCTCGAAAAATTTGGTGAGCTGCAAGCCGATGGCTCTTTTAAGCCGTTTCACCTGTACTCGATGAAACAGGCGATAGAAGAGGGCTTTATCCTGGATGTGCTGGCCAACTACACCACTTACAAAAGCTATTACGAAATTGAAAAATCGATAGCCGATAACCCCGAGTTTGATACCCAAAAAGCGCAGAAAAAACTGCGCGCCTTTGTTGAACGCAGCCAGGACACCATTAACACCAAAGCCGAGATCATGTTGGATCACTTTATCCCACAGATAGTGAATGCCAAAAAGCTCAAGGGCAAAGGCAAGGGCATGGTGATCACGCAAAATATTGAAGCTGCTATCCGTTATCACAAGGCGATTAAGCAGATTCTGGAAAAGCAAGGTAACCCCTTCAAGGTGTTAGTGGCATTTTCTGGCACGAGTAAACCTGTAGATGGCATTGAATATACCGAGGCAGAGATAAACGGTTTTTCCGAAGCGGATACCGCCAGCCAGTTTGATGGTGACGAGTATCGCTTGCTGGTGGTGGCAAATAAGTATTTGACCGGCTTTGACCAGCCTAAATTGTGCGCCATGTATGTGGATAAAAAGCTCAGCAGCGTGTTGTGTGTGCAGGCGCTGTCGCGGCTAAACCGCAGTGCGCCCAAGCTTGGCAAGAAAACGGAAGACTTGTTTGTGCTGGATTTTTTCAACGGCGTGGACGATATTCAGACCGCTTTTGAACCCTTCTACACTGCCACTTCTTTATCGCAGGCTACCGATGTTAATGTGCTGCATGAGCTGAAAGATGTGCTGGATGAGGTGGCCGTCTATGAATGGTACGAAGTAGAAGCCTTTATCAAACACTACTTTAATGGCGATGATGCACAAACCTTAAGCCCCATCATAGACACGGCTGCCGCGCGATTTAATGATGAGCTGGGTCTTGAACATGAAGAGAAAATCGACTTCAAGATCAAGGCCAAGCAATTTGTGAAAATTTACGGACAAATGGCGTCTATCATGCCTTATGAAATTGTGGCATGGGAAAAGCTGTACTGGTTGTTGAAGTTTTTGATCCCCAAGCTGATTGTCAATGACCCCGACTCAGATGCCATTGATGCACTGCTCGACTCGGTTGATCTCAGCTCTTACGGTTTAGAGCGGGTGAAACTGAATCACGCCATTGGCCTGAGTGCCGAAGAAACCGAGCTGGACCCGCAAAATCCCAATCCTCGCGGCGCCCATAATGGTGAGCCAGAAACCGATCCGTTAGACGAGATAATTCGTACCTTTAACGAACGTTGGTTTCAAGGCTGGAGCGCGACGCCAGAAGAACAAAAAGTGAAGTTTGTAAATATTGCCGACAGCGTGCGCCAACATCCCGACTTTGCCGATAAATACCAAAACAATCCCGATCCGCATAACAGAGAGCTGGCCTTCGAAAAAATGCTGAAAGAGATCATGCTGCAACGCCGCAAAGATGAGCTAGAGCTGTATAAGCTATTTGCCAGCGACGCCGCGTTTAAAACCTCCTGGACGCAAAGCATGCAGCGCATGGTGGGGTCTTAGATAAAAAACTGCTAAATACATGGCCTTTTTTGAACAATATTTTACGTTGTAAAATTTAGCATAAAAGCCCGTTTTCGTTGGGGACGGGGCTTTATGCTATTTCATCCAAATAAGCGTGTTGGGTTCCTATGCTTTGTTTGCCGTTTGGTAGCTAACCTTAGCCATCCCCTCATATGAGCTAGAGCTGGCGCGGCCTCGCGGGTAGACTACCCGTCTTTGAACCAAACTCGACGGCACGGCAGCTCATG
>NZ_JAFBBE010000040.1 GCF_016907015.1 Oceanisphaera litoralis | reverse complement strand
GCTGCTATTTCTAGTTGCACTCCGACAAGACATTGAAAAACAATATTTTTTTGTTTCCCAACTCCCTGCGAGTGCCCACACAGTTTGCTTGATAAGTTGTTAAAGAGCGTGACCTTGTTCAGGTCAGGGATGCGTAATTTACGCACTCCATCATGTTTCGTCAAGCGTTGATTCAAACTTTGTTTCGTTATCTTCAAACCCTTGTGACCGTTGGCGTGTTACCCCGTGTCAGTGGATGCGCATTATAGGGAGCCGCCGATTTTGCGCAAGGGCTTTTTTGATAAAAACAGACCTTTGGTGACCGAAAGCTTAAACACCCAGCAAGAACACACCTTAACCACAGGGTTACCCACAGACGACGGGGTATCAAACATCCGCGTGATTATATTTTAAACACTTCTGCCTGCTTAGATTATCCAAGATCACATTTATGATGGTTACCGTCCGTTGTCATTACTCTGCATAGCTCAATTGAGGCTATGCTGTTATCGACGGCATGAGCTCTATTGTTTCGCTGCCGACATGCCATGCACATTCATCCACTTTGAGATTGGACTGCCGATGAAGTTATCCCAGTACCCTGTTTATATTCAGTCTGCCCTGTTGGCTCTGGGCCTTGCCCTGGTCGGTTATGTTGTTATTGGCTTGACTGCGCCTTCTCTGTCTCCTGCCATTTTGTTTGCACTTGGCTTGCTGCTGGGAGGGTTCCTGATCCCCTTGTTCACCCGCCCCCCGGTGCCGGAGGCGATTCCGACCACCACGCTGTATGTAGGCAATCTGCCTTACCGGGCCAATGAGGCCTCGGTGCGGACGCTGTTTGAGAGCTTTGGTCAGGTGCTGTCGGTTCGACTGATGAAAGACAAGCACACCGGCAAGCGCCGTGGCTTTGGTTTTGTGGAGATGCCGAGTGATGCGGCCCAGGCGGCCCAGCAGGCATTGAACGAATCTGAGTTTCAGCAGCGCACGCTGAAGGTCAGAGAAGCCAATGAACGTAAAGATGAAGAAGAAGGCAACGATCAGGGTCAGCCCTGAACTCGTCTGTTATATGAAGCGCTAAGGTGTAAAGCACCCTAGTGAGCCAAACCCTTCTTTACCAAAAGTCCCGGCCTGCAGCCGGGCTTTTTTTGTCAGTTGGGTACAAAACAGCTGGCCCGGCCCGATATTGGCCTGGTACTCACTCTGCGATGGAGCCGTGTGCAACAGTAGACTAGCGACCCGACGGGCAATGGCTGCACCGGAATCGATGAGTTTGACCCGAGGCAGGCAAAGACTCAGTTCCTCGGCCAGCAAGGGAAAGTGGGTGCAACCCAGTACTATGGTGTCCGGTCCCTGCGCGCCTCGCCAGGGCGCCAGTATCTGGCCCAGGCGATGGGTGTCGACCGGTCGGCCCGAGAGTTTGTCCTCCGCCATTTTCACCAGCTCGGTGGTCCCCAGCAAAGACACTCGCAGATCGGCGGCAAAATTCTGAATAAGCTCCGTCGTGTAACGTCGGGACACGGTGCCCGGGGTGGCCAGCAGGCCGATATGGCCCGGCTCGCTGGCGAAGGAGTTAGTTTGATGAAGCAGACGGCTGTATTCGGCGGCCGGCTTGATGGCCGGTACCACACCCACTACCGGAATAGGCAGACGCTCGCGCAGTGCGGGCAACACATGGGTGCTGGCGGTATTGCAGGCAATAATGGCGATATCGACGGGATGGCGTGCGACGAAGGCCTCGAATAGCTCGAGCACCCGCTCGACCAGGCGTGACTCGCCCAGCTCGCCATAGGGGAAGCAGGCGTTATCGAACAGATACAGATACTGATGACCCGGCAGGGTCTTGCTGATCTCACGATAGACGGACAAGCCGCCCATGCCGGAGTCGAAGATAAGAATGTTTGCCATTATCTGCCCTTAATGTGCAAGGCCTGCCCTCACTGTTGTAAGGCCGTCATGATAACGCCAAATTCGACCATGAAAAAGCCGGCGCGAAGGCCGGCTATAGAGTAAAGCTGTCTACCAACTCAGGTCATGTCGGACAAAGGGCCAACTTCACGACACGCTTCAAGCTCTTCCCTGAGACGCTCGGAAAATGCATCTGACCGCCAGGGACGGTGGGAATGCCGAAACTGCAGGAGCTAGTTTCGATCATGGCATTTGATCGGTCGTGAAGCCGTTCCCTTTGTCCTCCTGTCAAACTATCGCGTCACCGGCAGTTCGGCAGCAATTCACGCTGACTGGAGATTCAGAAGCGGTAGTCGGCACCGACGTAGAACTCCATGTCGGGGGCGTCGTAGCCAGACACCACCTGATACTCCTTGTCGAACAGGTTGTTGATCTTGCCGTTCAGGGTCAGCTGCTGGGTCAGCGGATAACGGGCGCCGATATTCCAGATGGTGTAGGAGGGGGTAAAGGTCCTTGCAAAAGAGTTTGCATCGAATGTTTCACGATCACCCACATACAGCACTTGAGCAAACAGATTTGTCCTGGCCACATCCATATCACCGCTCCAGCTAAATTTGCGCTTCGCACGATTAGCCAACTGTTTTCCCTGATTAGGTGCCCGCTTATCTTCCGCATCGGTATAGTCAAAACTGACAGTATGATTTACGGGGCCTGTCGTGGTTTTTACTACAAACTCAACGCCTTTGATTAGCGCATCTGTACTGTCTTTCCTCGTTGGGCTTTGACTAAAAAGCAAATTATCAATTTCATTACGATACAAATTTAGCTGCCAATTAAGCCGCTGATAATCGCCTGTAAACGACAACTCCCAATTTTCAGACTCCTCTGGATCGAAATCTGGGTTCCCCCAAAAAGCGTACAACTCCAGGAGAGTGGGCGCCCTAAATGCAGTACCATAGCTTAGCGTGGCCTTGTGCTGTTCCGGCAGGTCAATCGACAGAGCACCCTGCCAGGTTTCGTAAGTTCCAAACTGCTCGTTATCATCGACCCGGCCAGTCAGCTCGACCGATACCGGTGACCAGTTATGAAACACAGAAGCATAGACACCGGTATTATCCCGGTCGGGAGCTGTAGTGCCCGTAGTTCTGGCCAGCAGGCGATCCCGCTGCCAGTCCATGCCTGTAAGCACGTAACCTCGCTCAGAGTAGTGATACTGGGTCAGGCCATCAAGACGGGTCGTGGCGGTGCTGGTGTTGGAAGCTGTGTCACGGCCGGAGTCAGAGTTCCAGTCTTCGGCTTCGTATTCACCGTAGCTGGCATTCAACTGAGTGACCAAGAGTTGTCCCTGATAGCGAATGCCGGTATCAACTTGGTAAGTTTTGGTGTTGTTCGTGTTGAAAAAACCGTCGTACTCGAGCCGGTTTTCCCAACCATTGAAGTTAGCATCCCAGATCCAGTTTTGATTCAATAGATGCTCGATACCCAAGGTCAGTGTCTTGCTGTCGAACCCATCACGATCAGACTCGTTATTATCGGGAATAACATCATAGCCGCGGGTCTCCCGAAAGCCGGTGGCCAGCTGCAGCCGGGTAGCCTCGGTGATCCACTGATTGATGGATACATCGGCGGCATAGTAGTCGTTGCTACCGGTAGTCACCCCCACCTGGGCGCTATTCACCTGAGAGGTAGTGATGATATTGACTACGCCGCCGATGGCCTTGGAGCCATAGATAGCAGCACGGGGACCGCGAATATACTCGATGCGCTCGACATTGGAGACCGGCAGCTGGCTGAAGTCCACGTTACTGGATACCATTTGCGCCATGGGCTTGCCATTGAACAATACCAGCACATGATCCGAGTTGGTGCCGCGCACAAACAGGCTGGTCTGCTGGCCAATACCCCCGTTCTGAGAACCGAACTGCATACCCGGCAGGGTTTCGAGCAGGTCGACCAGGGATCGAGGCTGCCGGCGTTCGATGTCGGCCTTGGTGATCACTGCCACCGGGGCCAATGCGCTGGTGAGCGGCTGCTCTACCCGGTTGTAGATGGTAATGGAAGTAGGTTCAGATGAATTCTGGGCATAGGAGGCCCATGGCAGCAAGGCAGCTACCAACCACTTTTTGGACATGTTTTTCCCTAGTACGCGTAGTGACTGCCAGCAGGCCCTTCCTGTTGGCTCTTTGGCAGGTATTCGGGCTTGGAGGCTAGGGCCTTGGCCCACCTAAACGACGGCTTCCCACCCTCTTTCTTTAATTGGGCAGTGCCTGGGTTACCCCCTGTCGTGTCGTTCCTCTTTACCGCTGCGCGCCAGCTCCGGATTTGCACCGGATTCCCGTTTATGCCTGTCGGCACCAAAGCGGGGGGCATTATAGGAAAAGGAGACCTGACTGTATATGCAGAAACAGCGGTAAAATACGCACAATTCATCATAAAGTTCATATGATCCAGATCTGAATCAAGCGGGGTTTACGTTCCGGCAACATATGATCATTTTCCAGCCTGCCTAACCTCATGAGCAGGATCGGCTTCTCTCTGCACACTTCGCCATCCTCTGTTTATGCAATCCACCGCAAACGCCGCATGCCGTGCGTACCGTTTCTGCCGACAGGATCCGTTGAACATTCGACAGCTCTGCGGCTAAACACCCGAGTTCCCGAGCCACCCGCCTTGACAATGCATTATTGAAACTTGTATTAACAATCCCGCCTCGGCTCTTGAAAGAGCTTATTGATATTAAAATAAAAAGGAAAAATCCATTTTGTCATTGAATACGCTCGTAAAAGCGACAGCAGGTGGAATGCTGCTCGCGGTACTGACAGGTTGCGCCAACCATTTGCCCGCGGAAACCGTCAACGCCATGGATATTGATCGGGAGTCGGTACGCCAGGATTATGTATTTCAGGTTCAGGGAGCCGGGCAGAAATTTATTGATCAACCCTTTCCCCATTTCAGTGTGACCGAACATGAATCCTTTCGTGTCACCACCTACTCGGTCAATAAAACCCTCGAGGTGTATACTCCCTCATTCGTTAGTACTTAAGCTTGATTTTCTATTAATAAACAACAAGATGACATTACTCCAGTACAGGGTAAATACTCAAGCCCAATTGCAGTAA
>NZ_JAFBBE010000039.1 GCF_016907015.1 Oceanisphaera litoralis | reverse complement strand
AAACGCTGTGGCTGGGCCTGGAGCGTTGTCATGATATGGTCCGTGCCATACAGGAGACCAAGGAGTTATTGGGCTGACTTATGGGTAAAGGGATGAGTCGAGGTGCGCCACACCAAAATCTTCAATGTCCTCCCACCCTTCGGCACCGGCGATGACCGCGCAGAGTGTCAGGAACAGAACATCGAACAACGGGTAAGTGATTTTGGCCGTCTGGCGGGGATCTTTCAGTACACCAAAGGACTCGGAAAAAGCATCAAGGCTCATGGGCGGGCTCCCAAAAGGGAGTATAAGATCACAAGTCGATCAGCAGGTCAAATTACCCCAGATTGGTTATAAAACGTTCGTGATCTTACCCTGAGCAGTACGACATTCAGTGTTGCTTGTTCCGTGTGCTATCGTATGCCTGATTCATGCACCTGTGGACGAAACCCATGCAGCAGAGCCTTTACTATTGATTGGGGTGTGAGGACGTTGACAAGATCCGATGCTGCTGGCTTTGAGTCATATCGCTCATAACCATTCCACCCCCAGTGCCACAATACTCCACGCCAGCGCAGTAACGCCTTGTTTTCTAGATCAATAAAGGCACCATCTGGTATCTCCGCGAAAGGCATCCCAACGGTGACTTTACCTCCACCACGTATCGTCCGCTCAGTATGAAGTTTCTTATCAATTTGACTCACTGGTATTGAGGGCTCTTTAGCGTTTGCGGCACACCAGGCTGACTTAAACTCTTTGTACTTCTCCCTGTTGCACTCGGCGCAAGGGCGATGACCTGCAGATAAGGCAGTAGCCTCATCCATAAAGAAAAGTTCAGAATAGCTATTGTTGCTGAATATCTCTCTCTGCCGTCCCTTGAAATCCAGTTTGCAGATAATCCACGCCTTGTGTCGCCATGGCGCAATGATCTCTTTGTTCTGATTGTGAAGAATCCCACGATTCCCCATCCAGGCACCCCGGGCATCAACGCTGTTCAGTTTTCCCCAAGGATCAACACGATTCTGAAGGCTCATAATGATCTCTGCGATTTGACGGTATGACTCGAGGTAGGAGCCGGATGCGTTAGCAGCGCACGTCCGGATCTGTGCGGGGAGTGGCGGGTAACCGCCATTCCTACCGTGACCCCTTATCAGGCTATTTCCCTTCGAATTTTACTTCTTGTGTTTGTCCGGATTTAGGGCTTATGACGACTGTCCCAGCTAATTTGTCATGCCACCCTTGCTTTTTCTTATCCCAAGCGACCCAGAAAATACCTAACCCTAAAGGAATAGATGCTAAGAAATAGCCAATATATCTTACAATATATTGTTGTAATGTTGGCTTTTCACCTGTTTTTGCATCCACAATGCGCGCCTGTATTGCCATTTTACCAGGAGTTGCCTGGCGATAAACCCAAAATGCGATTACGGCAACAAGGGGAAACACCCAACTAAGTAATAGATCAAAAAAACCTGCGACGAAGTCATCACCATCAAGGTAACTCCAGCCGTATATTGAGATTAAAATAGGGTAAGTTAATACTAATATAATTACAGTGTCGATTAGACTTGCACCGACTCTTTGCCAGAATCCAGTGTATTTCATTACATCACCCATTGTTGCAGGAAAGTCACTGTTCATTATTCCCCCTTATTTTTAGTAATGATAAAAATTATATTTTTAGCCTGGCTCCGAAATCAGCCGACGCGTTAGCGGTCGGCTGAATTGACTTGTTCAGCTTCTCTACTCGACTAGCTAGCTCTTTTCGGAATTGAACTGCACTCTCCCCAAAGTGTGCCTCTCGATGGTGGTTTGGGCAAAGGGCTACTACATTATCAACTGTGTCACTGCCATTTTCGGATAACGGTTGAATATGGTGAGTTTCCAAATATACGGAGCCTGATAAGGTTTTAAATCCTTCCTGACCACACCACTCACAGAATCCGCCTGCTCTTTTCAGGATATAGTTTCTAACCTGTGGGCTGCGCTCATACACCGATGTGGTTGCTTCTTTTCTCTTCGCCTCACCAATAGGTATATTTTCGATGCTGAATTGATCAATGAAAAATTCGGTTGAAGTACCGCGAACAAGAACGCAATCACCGGAATCTGAACTATAGCTCTTTACGTACCATTGCTCGCTATCTAGAAGTCGTCTATCTGCGCTCGACTTAGTAGAATTTGAATCTCTTCTTCCACCATCACAAATTATCACCCTTACTGGCCAATTAAGACGAGCTGCTTTTTGTAGAGAGAAATCCATCTTTGTTGCGCGGCGAGACTGTGGTGAGCTCGCAGCGTTTTTTGCTGTATCTCTTAAGTTAAGATTTTGAATGATCTCGCCATTTTTTTCTGACAAATTTTCATACCAAAGGTTAAGAACAATAATTTTCTTACTGTGATCCTCGTATGACCATTCATAGCAATACTTTGGATTCGATGCAGCTTTCTCTACTCCACCCTTAAATTTCGCCCAGTCGCTAACATCTATTCCCGTCGCTTCAACTAGGTCCATAACCCTAAGGCGATCCGTTGGTTTCAATAACTCTATGTCCATTTAATCCTCGATGTGAGTCTAACGCTTGGCTTTGCGGCGTGCCGGAGCGCCGGAGCGCAGCGTAGGCACGTCCGTCAACAGCCACTTGTTAGGTTCGTCGTAATCAACAGTTATGAGGCAGGCTTCTCGAAACACATTACTGCTGCTGAATTCACTTTATTGGGAGTTGTATATTCGGAAACATACACCATTTTCCAGCCGTCGTACTTCTGGAGCTTAGAGTTCGTTGTACTTTCATTTCCGGTGCTAAATTCAACGCACCGTGTCATCATCGATGAACCTTCAGACCCCGACTCTCTGACTTGCGAACTGATATTTGCTGCAGCACAGCCCGTCAGCAGTACAACCATGCCCAAAGTTACTACTTGTTTCATTTTCAACTCTCCACGCTCAAAGATTGACCCGCCAGGTTGTGAGCGTATAGCCAACCTAACATCTATGGACGCCCCGCTTTGTGCAAGCAAAACTTTGAGTGACATAAAGGTATTGCAGCCATCTATCCGGATTTTTATGAGGTGTCTACCTCTATCCCTGATGAATTCCGCTGACCGGATGCTAATCATTTTAGCGTTCTCTAGACGAACGATGTTAGGAACAGCTTTCTCCGATCACGGTTCTACCTATTTGTCATCATTGAGTCTTACCTACGCAAACATCAGAGCGTTTCTATCTTTTTATCCAATAGCCGGTTCCATATAACGCTGCCCTTTATTCAACAACGCCCATGCAATCCGTGCTAATTTATTCGCCATTGCTACAATGACGACATTCCTGTTTGCACGTGTCGATAACTCATATAACCAGTTGCTGACGGCATTTCTCTTCGTACCTATATGTCTCAATACTGCTCGTGCACCATGAATCAACATCCGGCGTAAATACGCATCACCACGCTTACTGATACCTCTCAGTACCGTCTTCCCGCCACTGGAATGCTGTTTTGGCACCAAGCCTAACCAGGCAGAGAGCTGACGGCCATTTTTGAATGCGAGTGCATTACCTACGGAGGCAACCAGTGCTGAAGCCGTTAAGCGCCCTATACCAGGCACTTCCAGCAAACGCTTGCAGGCTTCATTCTGCTTTACGTGCTCATCGATTTCGTTGTCTAGTTCCGTGATACAAGATTCCAGTTCAGCCCATCGAGCTCTCATTCGCTGTATGTGGCGCTGCATCAGCACCGGCAACAGTCCTTCATCAATGCCATAGCTATCACGAAACCACTGTTTAAGCCGTGCGGGGCCCGAAGGTACGGCTATCCCGAATTCACCTAAGGTTGCACGCAAACGGTTAATCAATGCCGTACGGTCTTTCATTAAGCCATCGCGTTCTCGATGGATCAGCAGGATGCTCTGTTGTTCAGGGCTTTTCAGCTCCACGAAGCGCATATGAGGCCGAGATGTTGCCTCACAAATAGCTTCTGCATCTGCCGCATCATTCTTGTTGGTTTTCACATAAGGCTTTACGTATTGAGGAGGAATGAGCTTCACTTCATGTCCGCAAGAAGCTATCACGCGGCCCCAGTAATGTGAGCTGCTGCATGCTTCCATGCCCACAATACAAGCTGGTAACTGGGCGAAAAAGACTGAAACTTGCGCCCTGCGTAATGACTTTCTTAAAATACAATGCCCACGTTTATCGACGGCATGCACCTGAAAGACGTTTTTGGCAAGGTCCAAACCTATCATTGATACCCGTTCCATGATTCATCCTCCACCTGATGACAACCAACTAACAGTATAGGAGGGGCGTCCATTTCATTATTTTAATACTGCGCATGCTCGTATACACGCGTGTGCACATTTGTTCCGGAACGTGCGCAGTATCACTGTCGAATCATTATTAACCAACTGATTCACAATGACTTTTGCCTGCAATAGATGAATAACGCGCATTGCCGGTGGTGATATCACGCACGGAAGATGATGCAGGTTCTATTTTTCAAGCCGTCTGGATGGCTGTTTTGATAAGCCAGTTGTGCTATTCAGCCATGCTACCGCCCTGACGTTTCAGGTCGTCATTCCCTGCACCGATAGTTTTCAAACGCGTCTATTTTGGCCGCGGGAGTGGGGAAAGACAATTTCAAAAATGAAAAAGTGAGATGCAAAACGGGTGAGTGATGGTTTTATGGGCGGCTCGGGGAAGGGGAACTCTTTCTGCAGAGGCTGAGATGTCGGCTCAGGTGGCGGGGTTTGGTTCTGCAGGCCACGCCGGAATCGACAGGGAGGACAAAGGGATCTGCTCAGCCGACCATCCGCGCCATGGATGGCGCGGCTGAGCCTCCACGGAGGATTTACGGCGAGTCGGCGGAGCGGGCCCTTTGTCCGACAAGACCCCAGCAATCGTGCAATGTTTTTGGTCGATTGAAATCGACCCTACGGATGTTCGTGCGGGATATGGAAGCGGGTTCTATTTGGCTTCCCAGTGCTCTGACCCGCCAGCTTAAACGGCGGCTACAAGTTAGGCGGTATTGGGTCTGAAAGCCTCGCCGGAATCGACGGGTGAGCAAAGGGAGCGGGCCCTTTGCCCGGTGCAGCCAACTTGCCTGGTGCTGAGCATCCCTGTATTCTACGCGGCCTTTTTTGTTTTTGGATGCCACATGATCGGATTTGACTACGGCACATCAAACTGTGCTGTCGGCGTTATGGAAGAAAACAACCCGAAAATTTTAACCCTGGGTGATCATGGTCGATATATATCGTCAACCTTGTATGCTCCGAGTCGTGACGTTATTGTCAACTGGCTGCACAAACAGTTGCCATTGGCAGAGCAAAAAAACTTTCAGCAGCAACGGCAAAGACAATTGCAAAAAGGGCAGCTTGAATTAAAAGAGCTGGCATTGGATGGCTACCCGACCGACTTATCCTTTGGTCAGCAGGCATTGAATAATTACCTGCAAGAGCCCGATGAAGGTTACTACATCAAATCCCCCAAGTCTTTTCTGGGTGCGACGGGCCTGCTGCCACAACAAGTCGAATTGTTTGAAGACATTGTTGCGGCCATGATGAGCAACGTAAAAAGGCTGACCGAAGCCGCACTCGGCAGAAGTGTCAGCCAAACGGTGATTGGCCGTCCCGTCAATTTTCAGGGGCTGCGTGGTGAAGAAAGTAACCGGCAGGCACTGCAAATATTGACCAATGCCGCCAGGCGCGTTGGCTTCAGGGACGTTGAATTTCAATTCGAGCCGGTAGCCGCAGGCTTTGAATATGAAGCGCGCCTGGATAAGGAAACCCGGGTGCTGGTGGTCGATATTGGCGGCGGCACCACCGATTGCTCCATGCTGCTGATGGGGCCCAAACAGGCGGTTGCACCAGACAGAAGTGGCGACCTGCTCAGCCACACCGGTGAGCGTGTGGGCGGTAATGACTTCGATATTGCCTTTGCGCTGAAGGGCATTATGCCCAGCTTTGGTCTGGACAGCCTGTTGAAAACAGGCAAGCCGGTGCCAGCCAATAGTTACGCGCAGGCCGTGTCCATCAACAACATTCATGAGCAGACCGAATTTTATAGTGCCGCCAATGGCCGTTTTTTAGCGCAACTGGTCCGTGATGCAGAAGAGCCCGAGCTGTTGTCGCGCCTGCTGACCGTGCAAAAAAACAAACTCAGTTATCGCGTCGTGAATGCCGCAGAGCAAAGCAAAATTGCCCTGACGGACTGCACCGAGCAGCGTGTCGACCTGTCCGATATAGATAAGGGCCTGACCGTTAACCTGGACCGAGACGGCTTTGCCAGGGCCTGCCACCGTGAATTGAGTGCCATCACGGCGCTGATGACCGATGCGATTGCGGAGGCCAATTGCCAGCCAGATGTGGTATTTGTAACCGGCGGCACCGCCAAGTCACCGGTGTTGAACCGGTTCCTGCAACAGCAGTTTCAGCAGACCCCCATTGTGATCGGTGACCACTTCGGCAGCGTCACCGCCGGTTTGACCCGCTGGGCCAGCAAGATTTATGGGCCCGGCGGGCAGCGTTAAGCCATACCGCGTTCAGGCCGGATCAGGCGGATTCGGCGCCAATCTCCTGCAATGCCTTCACCCAGGCATCGGGCTCTTGAGCGCCGGATATGAGGTACTTGTTGTTGATGATGAATGCCGGCACGGAAGTCACACCGGCCTGCTGGTAAGTGGCTTCCTCTTCTCGCACCAGTGCACTGTATTGATCCGACTCCAGCACCTGTTTGGCCTTTGCCGGGTCCAGCCCCAGTGCGGTAACGCAACTTAACAGCACTGCGTGATCGGAGACATCCATCGCCTTGCCAAAATACGCCTCGAACAGGGTTTGTTTCATGGCGGTTTGTTGGCCTTGCTCTGCTGCCCACTTCACCAGACGGTGGGCATCGAAGGTATTGCAGGTCAGTCGCTGCTGAATTTTCGCGAAGTTGAGGCCAAGATCGCTGGCAATCGTCATCATATGGCTCTGGTTTTCCCGCATCTCTTGCTCGCTTCGGCCGTACTTTTTGGCCAGGGCAGGCAAGATAGGCTGGCCTTGCCCTCTGTGGTCGGGGTTCAGTTCAAAGGCATGCCACTGAATGGTGAACTCGTACTCCGGCGCCAGCTGCACCATGGCCTGTTCCAGCCGGGCATAACCGATGGCACACCAGGGGCAGGCGATATCGGAAACGATAGCTATCTGTATTTTGTTCATCAAAATGGGTCCTGTTTGATTAGATGAGTTCCCGCGTGACCTTGATGATGCGTCCTTCTACGGTGCGCTGTATCTTGTCTTCTATCTGGCTGCACAGGGATTCTACCTCGCGCCTTGAGGCCGCCACCACCACAAAGGACCATTCACTGGCATCGTGCCTGTTGTGTTCACCGCTCTCACAGACCGCCACCGCCGGGTTGCGCCCGAACCGTTCGTGCATGCCGCCCATACGCTGGCGTTTTTCTTTCAGAGAGCCACAGCCCGGCAGAGAAAAACTCATGGTCAGAATGCCGATGTGCATGTCGCTCTCCTTGTTGGGTAACGCTCTGCTCACTGGCGCTTGGCGCCGTTTTTGAGTGTCTTTTTCAAAAACCGTGCCGAGGCCAATGCATCCAGTGCAGCAGATTGTTAGACGTTTTTAAACTGATTTTGAACATTAAGACACAGGTTTCTCGAAACACATTACAGCTGCTGTATCAGTTTTATTATCCGTTGTATATTCCGATACATAAATCAGCTTCCAACCATCTCACCGGCGCGGATATCATGATGTCATTTATTGCGGAAATAAGTAACCATGCGTAACTAATGTGGTAGTATTCGAGCATATGGCCCAGCAATATTGGCTCCAAAGTGTTATGCATCCACACCTGTTATACGGCATTACTTTCTTTTTTTAGACTATGCAGTAACCACCTTGATTTAATGAGTGCTTTTATCGAATTCTAAGATCCCAACCATAATCAATTATAAAAGAGCCATTATTTCTGCAATAACTATTATTAAAATCAATGAAAAAGGATAAACCGAAGCATAAGCAATCTGTGGCGCTTCAGATTCGGTCATAGAATCCGTAGCACTTAATCCTGGTGTTGATGTCATTCCACCTGTCAACGCACCTAAAATAGATAAAAAATTAATTTTCAGAAAAAAGCGCCCAACAAGAACCGTCACAATCATTGGGATTAATGTTATAGCTGCTCCATAAATAAATAAAACAGCGCCATGTTCCTGAATGGCAGGAACCAAACTCTCCCCTGCACTCAAACCTACTGGCGTTAAAAACATTAAAAGTCCAAGCTGACGTAATATTTGATTTGCAGGACTTGATAAGTTCCAGATTACGCCTGCAAATTTTCCTTTCCAACTTAAAAATATGGATGCTAAAAGCACGCCGCCTGTTAGTCCTAATTTAAATTGTAGACTTCCTAGTGGAATGGCAAGCGCCCCAATTAAAATACCTATCGCAATACCAAATGCAACCGGTAAAAAACTAGTTTGTCCAACACGTTTTAAACTATCTCCAAAAAGTTTTGTAACAGCAGGCACATTGCCTTTAGAAGAAGATATTAAAATTTTATCACCGTATTTTATTTGAGTAGTAGGATGCGGTGCCAAGTCAATACTTGCTCTTCTTATTCGCGTTATGGTGGCAGAGTAGTTTTCTAAAAGATTAAGCTCTTGAATTGTTTTGTTTACAACATTACTGTTGCTTACCAGGTACCATTTTATTTCATACAATCCGCTACTTGGAATTTCTATATCTGTAACTTTACCTAACAGAAGCTCTATTCTAGCTAACGCATTTGCCGTCCCTACTGCTTTTATTATGTCCCCTGTTTCTAATACCGTACTACTTGTTGGTGAAGTAGGAAGTTGATTAGGTTTCATAATCCGTGAAATGTTCGCCTTGGTCATGAAACGTATTTTCAACTCCCCAAGCGTTTTCCCGTTTACATTTTCATTGGCAATAATCAAATTTTTATTTGTCACTGGTGGCGTATTAGAACGTGATTTTTCCGCAAATTTTTCCTCTTCCTCTTTCATGTTTACTCTAAATAAGACAGGTGATAATTATTACAAATAAAATTACCCCCAAAACCCCAAATGGATAAGCAATACCATAACCTATAGATGCTAATGGTGAGTTAGAAGCTTCAATAGATGCTGCCAAACCAGGTGTCGATGTTAATGCTCCTGTTAACAAGCCACTCATCATATTCATATCTACTTCATAAATATAAGCAATAGCCACTGCTGTTAGCCCTCCTATCGAAACAGTCGTTCCGGCAAGCACAAGAAGTGTTGTACCCTGTTCTTTAAATGAACTAAAAAGCGAGGGCCCAGCCCTGAGGGATCCCCACAATTTTTGGCACTCAACACGCATAATTTTTGCTCATTTCATCATAGGCCTCGGCAAGATCTTGTTCACTGAACTGGTA
>NZ_JAFBBE010000038.1 GCF_016907015.1 Oceanisphaera litoralis | reverse complement strand
GCGGCCCCCCGGCGCCGATCTGACTGATCTGCTGCCATGGAACGTCGCGCTGGATGCCGAGTAGGCACCGGTTTACCGGTTAATTAGCCGCTTACTTGTAAACGGCTTTTTTGTTGATCCGTGCCCACAGCGACTGGAATTCCTTTTTGTGGAAGTTGTCGTTGAGCGGGTTGGTTTTGGGCTTGCGGTCGTCTCCCATGTCCGGCAATGCAGCAGCGCTGAACACGCCATCGATAAGAGTAAGGATCTGATCCCGATAAGGCTCAAGTTCTGCCGGCAGCGCTGCCAGGCTGCCTTCGGCCTTGGCCGAATGATAGGCCGGGGCGATGGCGTCGTTATCGTCGGTATAATCGTTTTTCACCAGGTACCGGTAAATCTGCCGGGCCAGGTCGGCGGTGACTTCAACCTTGCCCTGGTCGGTAGTCATTACCTTGCCGGTGAAGTAATCCACATCGGCCTTGCGCGGACGGGCAGACAGTGACTCGCTGATTTCACGCTGCAAGTTGCCGACAAAGTCCTTGTAGCTTTCGCTGGCAATTACCGACAGCACATTGATGCTGTGAACAGTAGCTGGATTATCCTGGCGGTCACCGTGCTGGTTTACACACAGGCGCAGGCCCCGGCCCACTTCCTGACGGCGTGATATGGTGTTGTCGCTGTGCTTGAGCATGCACATCACGAACACGTTGGGGTTATCCCAACCTTCGCGTAGCGCCGAGTGAGAGAAGATAAAGCGAGTATCTTCCTCGAACGACAGCAGCTTTTCCTTGTCCTTCAGGATCAAATCATAGGCATCTACATCGTCGGATTGCCCGGCATCTTCGCCCCGGGCCTTGACGCTGGGATCCTTCAGCCGTTTGGTCTTCTTGTCGATAGAGAAGTAGCCGTTGTGGGTGCGATCCGGAGTGATTTTCTCCAGATAGTCCCGGTAGGCTTGGTTTTCCAGCGGCAGCTGAGACAGGTATTCATCTTTTATTTGCTGGTATTCTTGCTCGAAAATACGGGCATATTCGCCTTTATCGTCTTCCGCTTCGTAGTCCCGGTACTTGGCCACTTCGTCGATAAAAAACAGCGACAGCACCTTGATACCCTGGGCATGGAGTACCTGTTCTTTCTCGAAGTGGGCCCGAATGGTTTCGCGGATCTGAATGCGTCGAATGGTGTCTTCGGTCACGTCGCCGGTGGCTTCACCGGCCTGCAGCACATGGCCGTTAAGAAATTCTACGGTATCGCTGTTGGCGTCTATCTGGCTGACCACAAAGCCACGGTATTGCTCCAGCTCGTTGCTTTCGTCAAACAGGTTGTCACCGAGCTTCAGCCGTTTGATCACACGCTTGATGCCAGTACCCTGACGAACTTCCATTTCCACCCTTGCCACCGGTGCCTTTTTGGAGATCTCGATGGACTCCAGATACAGATAGGCGGTAGTGCCGGCCAGGCCCCTGACGGAAATGCCGCGCACGGCAATTTTCTTGACCAGCTTCTGGTTGTAGGCGTCAAGTGCATCCAGTCGGTGCACCTTGTGGTGCGTGGTTTTGTGGGTGGCGGAATAACGCAGCACCATCAACGGTTTGAATTTGGCCAGGGCGTCGAGGGTTTTTTGGCCTTCCATTTTCTGGGGTTCATCCAGGATCAGGATAGGGCGGTTGGCACTGATCACATCAATAGGACGACGGGACTGAAAATCATCCAGTGCTTCGTAAATACGGCGGTTGTCTTTACCGGCAGCGTTAAAGGCCTGAATGTTGATCACCATGACATTGATGCCGCTGTCGGACGAAAAGCTTTCCAGTTGGTGCAACTGCCTGGAGTTGTAGATAAAAAAGCGCGCCTTTTTACTGTAGCTTTCGGCAAAGTGCTCGGAGGTGATCTGCAATGACTTGTGCACCCCTTCGCGAATGGCGATGCTGGGCACCACCATGATGAACTTGCTCCAGCCATATTTCTGATTCAGCTCGAAAATGGTCTTGATGTAGCAATAGGTCTTCCCGGTACCGGTTTCCATCTCTATATCCAGATTGATATCGGATCCGGGGTGATAGCTGGCGGGCTTTGCCTTGCCGTTGGCGTCGTGATAGACCTTGAGCCCGGGGGAAAGGGGGAGGTTCTGGCCGCTTTGTACCTTGTGAAGGTTGTCCAGAATTTGCTGCTCGGTCAGCACCAGATCGGCGTTCTTGAAGCCATCCTGATCCGACAGATTCCAGCCAGCCTGGCCGTGCTTGTTGGTGGATACACCGGGATCGATACGGTAGTTCATGTTCGAGCTCAGTGGCTGGCCTACAAAACAGTCCACTACCGAATCTACCGCCTGGGTCTGATAGGGTTGAACCTTGAATTTCAGTTTCATGCCTGATCTCCTACCAGGGTTTCAAAATGGTGTATCCAGCGATGGAACAGCGGGCACTGTTCTCGTATACGGGCAATGCCAATCTGTTGAGCAATGGTGATGCCCTGAGTGGTTTTGGCAAACTTGCCGGTGGCAGACCAGTTATTCAGGCGCTTGGATGGGGCGGTTTGCGGACTGTTGTTAATGGCCTCAGGCTCGCCGCACGCACGCACCACCTTGGCCACTTCCTGCTCTGCTACTCCCAGTGCCCGGGCCAGAATGGCCGGCTCGCTGAACAGCAAGGCTTCAAACTCGTGCAGAGCCACAAAAGGTACAAATCGGCGATCGGCCTGCTGGGCGGAAAACAACTGTGACACCAGCTTGAGGGTGGCGTTATTAAGGCATTCGGCTATGTCCGTCGGGCTGGCCTGGGGCGTGACTTCATCCATCCCCGGCCATTCCCGCAGGCCGTAGTAATCCACAAAAGTAGTCACATAGGTGTCGGGGCGCTGCTTGAGGTGGGCTTCCAGATCGCGTCTGACCCGCTCAAAGCGCACATCACCGCCTTTTTGACCGGGCTTGGAAACCTGGGTCGCGTGCATGAAAATCATTTTGTTGGCGAGATAGGGGGCCAGAACAGATTCAATAAAGATCTGCTCGGTCTTGCCTTCGACAATGGCCACCACCTCGATGTAATCACTCATAAACCGGGCCCCCGACGATCACGTTTTTGATCCAGAGTTCGCCCAGTGAGTAGTTTTCCAGCCAGCTGGCATAATCCTGTTCGTTCAGGCGTTCAAAGGTGGAGGCACCGTCCTTACGCTTGACCACAACAATGTCTTCTACTGCAAACTGGTCGAGCAGGGCCGGCGACTGGGTGGCAACTATCACCTGAGTGCGGGTGGCTGCCTGCTGAATAAGCTCGGCCAGGATCACAATGGCTGCAGGATGCAGCCCTAGCTCGGGCTCGTCGATAATAATGGTGGCTGGTGGGTTAGGTTGCAGCAGGGCGGTGGCCAGGCAAATAAAGCGAATAGAACCATCGGAAAGGTGATAGGGCTGCATGGGGTAGTCGGAGCCCTTTTGCTGCCAGCTGATGTTGACCTCTTCCTTGGCGCCGCTGGTTCTGGGTTGCAGAATAAAGTCGTCAAAAAAGGGCGTAACCAGACGCACGGCATCCACAATGGCCTGATAATCGTTATGGTAACGTTTTTTCAGCCTGAGTAGAAAAGGACCTATATTGGCGGCATCGGTGCGCAGCACCCGGTTGTCTTGCACGATTTCATATTTGCGCATGGCGGCGGTGGCGCTGGTATCGTGAAAGTGGTAAATCTGCCAGGAGGAAATGGCGTCGTAAACCGGTTTGGAATAGCGAGAATCAAAGGTGTTCTGTTCTACCTCGGCTACCATCTTTGATTTGCCATCGTCGCTGTCACCCAGCAGCCACCAGCCACTTTGGCTGTGGCTGTAGTAGCGAGCTTCGTCTTCAATGGCGCAGCCGTCGCTGGGGGTGGGCACCAGGTTAAAGCGAAAGCCCCGGTCGCCAAAGCGGGCTTCAAAGGTCATTTTCTGGGTGACCTTGTTGCCGTTGAACAGCAGGTCGGTGGCACCGCCGTTATCGCGCACATAGCGGTTAAGGGTGCCGTCCATGAGGGCGCGCAGCATTTTAAAGAATGAAAGCAGGTTGCTTTTGCCGGCCCCGTTGGCCCCCACAATCACGTTAAGTGGACGCAGTTCAAAGTCGTTCAGCTCGCGAATGGACTTGAAGCCGCTGATGCTCAGCTTGTCTAAGGCACTTTTCATCACGACTCCTTAAATAGCCCGCACGTCGGTGCCGGGAGCCAGTTGCTTGAACATTTGCTCGGCGTTGATTTTAAGGCTGTCGGTGGCAAAGCCGTCGTCCCGGAACACCACCCGCAGCGGGGCCTGCTCGGCCAGGGCCTTGAGCAGATCTTCAGTGATATTGCGGTCAAAGCAGGCAACAAGAGCGCCATCGTCCACGTTGTAGACGGTTTTTCCGCACAGGCTGTCTTTGCGAATGGGTAACGTCAGGTCGATGCCCCAGTCCAGCAATACCTGGAACAGCAGGTCCTCTTCGGTGCGGTCCGGCTTGATATTGTCCACCAGCAGATCCAGGCTGCCCTGGCTGACCGCATCGGGGGAGTAGTAGATATCGGCCATATTGCTGGTATCTACTTTCAATACCCTGAAGCCGATATCCTGGTTCCAAGCAGGGTCACAAGGTTCATTGATAACTGCTGCTCCAGCTCTTCTAATACGCTCTTTTGAAACTTCAGAAAGCACTAAGGGCTTACCATGCTTCTTCATCATTTTGATCGCCGCTTGAACAGTCTTTTTAGCGGTTCCAGTGGTTGATGCTTCAGCTTCTTCCAAGCTTTCTGGCAACTGAACCATGATGAACTTGTGATTTGTCCCGTAGGTTGTATTGGCTTTCATTACAGCTTGAGCCGTACTTGCTGAGCCGGCAAAAAAGTCCATTATCAAAGCGGAACGGTCATTAGGGGTAACGTAATCAATGAGCTTTGCCAGCTCATCGTGGTCTTTGGGATTGGTAAATACCTTTGCATCCATAAGGTTGCGAAGATATTTTACGGAAACCTGGGATTGTTTATAGAAGTAGGAGCCACGTACCTGAGTAGCAAATTCAGCGTCCTCTTCACTGTTCTCACTACTGTCATCATCAATATCAGAACCAAACTGGTTTTCTTCTGTTTCACCAGGAATTGGGCGGATATGAGCCTTTCTGAAGGGGGGCTCAGAATGATCTTCACGAAACTCCACCAGCCCTAACTTGATCTGTCGTTGCATTTCATCAGAAGATGAATACCTCCAGCCTGCTTCAGGAACAGCACATGGCTTGCCCGTGACAGGATGGATAACATCATATCGAGGGCCGTCACCACCTGGCCAGGAAATATCACGATCTCTCCATGGACCATGCTTGTCCACGCGTTTGTAGCGGGCCCATTTTTTGGCCGGATGACCTTTCGGTAAGTCGGAGTACCATTTAGATATTGCTTCTTCCATGGCTTTGAAGTCACTGCCATGGATTTTTTGAAGCCTGAGAAACTCCTCCCATATGTCTCGAGCTCCCGGCTTTTCTTCTCGCCAAGACTCATTTTTTTCACGAAGTTGAGCAGTATTTTTTGCGAACACAAGCAAGTACTCGTGACCTACGGAAAAAAACTTAGCGTCATTCTTTCGGCCTTTCTCCCAAACCAGCTGTGCGATGAAGTTTTTTTCTCCAAAAACCTGGTCCATTAGCTTTCGCAAAGCAGCTTGCTCATAATCATCAATACTGATCATGATGATGCCATTATCCTTAAGCAGCCGTTTGGCTACGTTCAAGCGTGTGTACATCATCGACATCCAGTCAGAGTGATATCTCCCCCGGGTTTCTGGGTTTGCGATAAGTCGGTTTCCTTCATCACTTCTCTCACCAGTCATTTTCTCAAAGCTTTCTTTTGATGAAGAGAAGTCATCTTTGTAGATAAAATCTTTGCCTGTGTTGTAGGGCGGATCAATATAGATCATCTTGACCTGACCCAGATAGGTTTCCTGCAGCAGCTTCAGGGCATCCAGGTTATCCCCTTCAATAAAGAGGTTCTGAGTGGTGTCGAAGTTGACGCTGTCTTCCCGGCAGGGGCGCAGGGTTTTGGCAATGGGGGCATTGGCGGTGAGCAGTGCCTGGCGCTTGCCGGGCCAGTTGAGGTGATAGCGCTCCTGGGGGCCTTCCACGATGGAGTCGGACAGCTCTTGTTTGAGCAGATCAAAGTCTACCGCCAGACGCAGGTTGCCGTCCTGGGTACGGGACTCGGTGACGCAGTTGGGAAACAGCGCCCGAATTTTTTCAATGTTCTGCTGAGACATATCGGGGCTGTGCATCTTCAGTTGGTCCATTTTTTATCCACTCTGTTTATTTTTCATCAACAGTAACTGTCGGAGTTATTCAGGCCCTCAGGGGCGGTGAGTCCCTCGCTCTGGCTCAGGGTGCTCTGTTCGTGTTGCAGGGCCTTGAGCTCGCGGTGAAGCTCGACCTTGCGCTTGAATTGTTTTTCGGTGCCGATTTTTTTACGCAGCGTGGCTATCTGCTTGTCCAGCTTGCGTAGGCGGCCCAGCCGGGCAATGGCCTCGTCCATGCTTTCGCCGGCTCGTGCCGGAATGGGCAGCAGGCTGGCCAGCAGGACCTGGTAAAGACGCTCCATGTTAATGGCAGCGGGCAGGGCGCTGCGGGGCGTGCCGGCAGACATCCAGCCCGAGTCCAGGAATTCCGAACGCACCCAGCTGGCGGCATCGGCGGCGTTTTTACGCTTGTAGGCCGCCAGATAGCGCAGCTGCTGCCGGTCTTCCCCCAGAGTGCGCTGCAGCTCAAAAATAATGGGGAAGGGAATGGCCTTGTCAATGGCGGCCACCACGTCTTCGGCAAGGGTTTCCCCCTTTAGCTTGAGGGTAAACACCTGGATTTCCGTTACCGCTTCGGTCGCGGGCAAGTTTACCGTGTCGGGCGCGAGTTTGCAGGCCCAGATGATCTGCTCAAGCTCTTCCACAAAGCGGGCCTGCAGAGCACTGTTCACCGCAGCTTGTTGATAGAACCTGGTTTTTGGGATCACCTTGTCAAAGCGCGTTTGTGGCGGAAACTGCCAGCTATATGGCGTAAGAGGCTGTGTCATCAGGCAGTCTCCTGCGCTTGCACCACGATAAAGGCCAGCAGTTCAAAGTCGTCCAGCCCCTGAATGCGGTTGACCAAGGCTGAGGTGCTGCCGCTGCCACCGCCACCGCCAAACAGGCTGTCGATGTCTTTTTCTTCCTTCACTGCCATCATGCTGCCGATGGCCTGGCTTAGCAGCTCGGAATAGTGCGCCATGTTTTGCCCGTCTTGCGTTGTTTCGTTGAAGCGCCGGCACAGGGCATCAATAGGCTCTTGCTGGCCCTTACAGCAGGTGCGCAACAGATCGAGCAGCCGTTTTACGTCTATGTGGCTGGCCAGGGTATGGCCCTGCTCGCTGATGTAGACCAGGTAAAAGGGATGCAGTCGGTTTTGCTGATCTGTGGTCACGCTGTTGTTGAGGTTGCGCAGCGCAAAGATCACGCCGGGCTCCAACCCCAGTGCCGGGTTGGCGTGCACCAGGGCGTGCATGCCGCTGGGTTGGTTAAGGGGCTCGCCGTATTGCTTGACCAAGGCGAGCAAGTCCATGCGAAATTCATTCAGGCCCAGATCGGTAATGGACACGCCGGTTTTCAGATCTTCCAGTTCAATGACTTCTTCCTGCAGGCGCTTGAGCTGCTCCTTGCGGTAGGCCATGTCG
The DNA here is from genome assembly GCF_016907015.1 of Oceanisphaera litoralis. Classification (GTDB taxonomy): domain Bacteria; phylum Pseudomonadota; class Gammaproteobacteria; order Enterobacterales; family Aeromonadaceae; genus Oceanimonas; species Oceanimonas litoralis. The sequence continues at coordinate 2,865 of NZ_JAFBBE010000038.1, read as the reverse complement.
TTGGCCTGGCTGCTGAGCACGTTGTCGTCGCCGGTGGCGGTAACGTCCACTATGGTCATGCGGCTTTCAACCCGCTCCTTGAGGTTGATGTACTCATCCAGGGAAATATCGGGCCAGTAGTTCACCAGCTGAATGCATTGGTTGGGCGAGCCGATACGATCCACCCGGCCAAAACGCTGCACAATGCGCACCGGGTTCCAGTGGATGTCGTAGTTGATGAGGTAGTCGCAGTCCTGCAGATTTTGCCCTTCGGAAATACAGTCGGTGGCAATCAGCAGATCTATTTCGGCCGGTTCGTCGGGCAGTACGCTGGCCTTTGCCTTGGACAGGGGTGAAAACAGGGTCAGCACTTCCTGAATGTCATAGCCCTTACGCCGTGTTTTCAGGGTGGTTTTGGGCAATCCGGTGCCGCCGGTGACCATGGCGGAATGAAGGCCGTGACTACTACGCAGCTCCGGTGCCAGCTGCTCATACAGGTAGCGGGCGGTATCGGCAAAAGCGGTAAAGATAATGACCTTGCGGTTGCCCGGGTTGATGGGGTTGGCCATTTTCTGTGCCAGATGTGCCTTGAGGTGTTGCAGCTTGGCGTCTTCGTCGGGGGTCACCTTTTCCATGACAGCAAGCAGGTCGGCGATTAATTCCTGGTCGCCCTGCATGTCTTGTTGCCAGGAGGTGAGATCCATGTCGGCCAGCTTGATTTTGATTTTGTTGCCAACTTCCATGTCGTGGTAGGACGGCAGCTCGTCTTCGTCTGCTTCTATGGCATCCAGGGCCTCCACCAGACTGCTGACCTCGGTTACGCCATCCCGCTGGTAGAACTCATCGATAATGCCCAGCAGTCGCTGGTGGTTGTCGTGCAGCGATTGCAGGGTACGGCGAAAGGCTTCGACGGAGCTTTCCAGCCGTTTAAGCAGGTTGGTGGTCATCAGTGCCACCAGGCTTTTTTCCCGGTCGGCCTGCTTCAGCTTGGCTCCGCCACCCGCTACCTCGGTGTCGTACATCTCTTCGTATTTTTTCAGCCGGCTGGGCAGTATGTAGCTGACCGGAGCATAGATGGACAGCTTGAGCTGCCGGAGCTGTTCAAAGATCTGGTTAAAGCCGAGCACGTCGTCTCGGGTGGTGAGCGGGCAATGGTAAGACAGTGGCTTGAGCCGCTCGGGAAAATGGCCGATGTCGGTGGTGTCGTAAAAGCTCTGAATGTGCTTGCGCGAGCGGGCGATGGTCACGCTGTCGAGCAGCTCGAAAAAATCAAAATCCAGCGCATCCAGTATGGCTCTGGCGGTTCTTTGCTCGGGCTCCAGCTTTGACCAGTTGTTAAACACGGCCTGGGCCTGGTTGAAGATCTGTTCAACGCTCTTAGTGGTATTCAGGTGTTTGGTCAGCTGGCTGGAGTCTCCTTCATAGGCCAGCGCCAGCTGGTTGCGCAAGTCGGTGAAGCGATTGTTGACTGGGGTGGCGGAGAGCATCAGAACCTTGGTTTTAACCCCTTCCCGAATGACCTTGTTCATCAGCTTCTGGTAACGGGTTTCCCGGTCTTTAACGGCATCGTTGTTACGAAAGTTGTGGGATTCGTCGATCACCACCAGATCGTAGTTGCCCCAGTTGATGCGATTGAGAGGAGTACCGAAAGACTCGCCGCTGGTGCGGCTGAGATCGGTATGGCAGAGCACATCGTAGCTGAACCTGTCTTTGGCAAAGATGTTGGTTTTGAGGTTGCGGTTGTAGTTCAGCCAGTTGTCGGCCAGCTTTTTGGGGCATAGCAGCAGCACAGACTTGTTGCGCAGTTCGTAGTATTTCATCACCGCCAGGGCGGTAAAGGTTTTACCCAGGCCCACGCTATCGGCCAGTATGCAGCCGTTGTAGCTTTCCAGTTTGTTGATGATGCCGGTGGCGGCGTCTTTTTGGTAGTTGAACAGCTTGTTCCAGATCAGGGTGTCCTGATAGCCGGTTCTGTCGTTGGGCAGCACGTCTTCATTGAGGTCGTCCAGAAACTCCCTGAAGATATTGTACAGCATGATGAAATAGATTTTCTCGGGTGAGTTTTCCTTGTATACCGATTCGATGTGCTGGCAGATGGTGTCTGTTACGTCCTGCAGTTTTTCCGGGTCGTTCCAGATTTGCTCGAACAGCGTCAGGTACTGGGCGGTGAACTCGGGCTGTTCCATTTTGTGGACAAAGTTGGAAACCGCATCGCCCTGCTGGTAACCCAGGTCCACGGCGGTAAAGCCGTTGATGGGGGCAAAAAGGGTGCTCTCGGCACCTTCGGAAACCACGGCGAAGGGCTGCATGGGGGCATGGGTGCTGTTCGATTTAAAGGTGGCTTTGCGCCGCATCCAGCTGGCACATTCCCGGGCGATGGCCTTTTGGGTCAGCTTGTTTTTAAGATGAATTTCAAAATCGGTGCCATAGAGGCTTTTTTCCCGCCCGGCCTTGGGAATGAAAAACTCCCGTTGTTCTTTTTTCAGCTTGTCGGTGACGCTATCGGCCACGAAGGTGGGGGAGGTGAAAACAAACTGCAGCGACTCAATATCCGACAGCTCTTTTTTGAGTGCCTCATAGGCGTAGATGGAGAAGCAGGATGCCGCTATCTTCAGCCTGGAACCGGGGGTGAGCGTGCCCTTCAGCTCATCACCCAGCAGGTGATTGATGTTGTCTATGATTTTCATGGTCTGGCTGCCCTGCCCGCACTGGTTATTTTTATTTGTATTAACTGGTTATCGTAACCAAGGAATTGTGAAAAGGACAAGTAAGTGGTGGTGTATTTAGTCAGTCATTCGTTAGTACTTAAGCTTGATTTTCTATTAATAAACAACAAGATGACATTACTCCAGTACAGGGTAAATACTCAAGCCCAATTGCAGTAAC
>NZ_JAFBBE010000037.1 GCF_016907015.1 Oceanisphaera litoralis | reverse complement strand
ATCATGAGCTGCCGTGCCGTCGAGTTTGGTTCAAAGACGGGTAGTCTACCCGCGAGGCCGCGCCAGCTCTAGCTCATATGAGGGGATGGCTAAGGATCTGTAGGCGTGTTTGTTTTACGAGGAAGAAAATCGAGCCATTATGACAAACTCCAACAGAGTCATGTCCTTCGGACAGAAAATAGCGCAGGACATCAGGCTGATGCTGGTGTTCAACAAAAGCAACAGACCCTGGCATTTCCCCCTGATTGCCAGTCTGTGCGTGGGCCTGCCGGTGTTGCTGGGTGCCTATTTCGGCCGGTTCGATTACGGCATCCTGGCATGTATGGGGGGACTCGTCATTCTGTATTTGCCGCAGGCGCCGGTGGCCCGGCGCATGGTGACCATGGTGGTGTGCTCGTTCGGCTTTACCGTCTGTTTTACCCTGGGCGTGCTGGCGAGTTTTAATCCCTGGTTTTCTGCCCTGATGCTGGGGGTGACCACCTTGTTGATCACCCTGATTTGCCGCTACTGGGCGTTACCGCCCCCCGGGCGGTTTTTCTTTATCATGATTGCCTCGGTGGCGAGTACCTTGCCCTTTGATTTGTCACAGGTTCCGACCCAGGTGGGTCTGATGGCATTGGGCGGTATGCTGGCCTGCATGCTGGCATTTGGCTACAGCCTGCTGGTGCCGGCCGAGGCCCAGCCGGCACCAGCGATAAGCGCCATTGAACGGCATATTTTGGTGATAATGCTGGAGTCGGCGATCTTCGGTGTGTTTGTCGGCGGCTCTTTTCTGCTGGCCCACCTGCTGGGGCTGGACAATCCCTACTGGGTGCCGATTTCCTGCGCGGCCATCATGCAGGGCAACAGTTTTAAAATGGTGTGGCACCGGCAGATCCACAGGATCGCCGGTACCGCCATCGGCATGGGGCTGGCCTGGGTCATCTTTGCCCTGTCGCTCGAGCCCTTGCAACTGGCGGTGGTGATTATTCTGCTCAACTTTATCATCGAGTCGCTGGTGGTGCGCAACTACGGGATGGCGGTGATCTTCATTACGCCGCTGACGGTGCTGCTCGCCGAGGTGGCGGCGCATACGCTCTCGCCCGAGCAACTGGTACTGACCCGCATGTTCGATATTATTCTGGGCAGCGTGATTGGGCTTGTTGGCGGCTGGGTGCTGCATCATCCCAGACTGCTCGACTATGCCCGGCGACGGGCTCAACGGACAACAGCGACGAAAAACGGCATCGACCGCCCGCGATAAAATCCAGGTGGTATCGGTTACACCAGGCCGAGGATAAGTAATCTTGCGTAACAGGTGTGGATACAAGGGTTGGTTTGCCTTTATCGTCACCCTCGCGAAGGCGGGGGTCCAGTGTCTTTACAGGTGAACCGCAGTCTGAAAATTCTGCGCTACAGGCCCTGGATTCCCACCTTCGTGGGAATGACGACTGAACCACTCCTGTTATGCGGTATTACTTATGACAACCCGCGCTTAATAACCTAAGGCTGGCAAAACCAGCCTTGTTTTTCCGCCCTGGGGTTGGAACCAGATATCGGGCCGGCTCCAACAGATATCTCTTGCCCAATCGGCATTGCCTTGTCACTTCCGGGCATTAATTAAAGCAAAGTAAATTGATCCAAATCAAACCCATCTCTTAAATACCTCTTTGTCGATATTCAGGCTTGGCTATTAAAACCACAATGAATTAGGGTGGGTAATCGCCTGAATTTCAATGCCTGGCTTCGGCGACATTTTCGACGGCAATTTCGACAGGGTGGTTGAGTTGGTATGTCATATTCTCGGATTAATCTTTCCCGGCGGCAGCTTTTTACTCGTCAAAGCCTCACGGACGCGCCCTCGCTGCCATGGGTGAAGGAAGCGCAATTTACCGACTTGTGTACCCAGTGTGGTGAATGCATAAAGCAGTGCCCCATCCATATTATCCGCCCTTCCGACGGCGGTTTCCCCCGTGTTGATTTCGAGCTTGGCGAATGCACCTTTTGTTATCTATGTGCAGAGGCGTGTCCCGAGCCCTTGTTTATGCCAAAAACCGAGCCGGCCTGGCACGCCAGGGCAGTGATTGAAGAGGGCTGCCTGGCTCAACAAAACATCGATTGCCGCAGCTGCGGCGACTGCTGCGAGCCCTTTGCCATTCGCTTCAAACTGGCGGTGGGTGCGGTCGCTCAGCCCCAAATAGACATGGCCGCCTGCACCGGCTGTGGTGCCTGTGTGGCTGTGTGTCCCACCTCTGCTATCAGCATTAAAAACCGTCTACAAGAGAGCGCCGATGTCACTGAATGAAGTTCATATATCCAGTCTGGTGGTGCATGCGGTGCCACAACAGCTGGCCACCGTTAAACGGCAGATAGCGTCTTTTGACGGTGCGGAAATTTATGGCGAAAGCGAAGCCGGAAAACTGGTGGTGGTAATCGAAACCCGGAATCAAGGCTATATTACCGACACCATAGACGCGATAAACCAGCTCGAACACGTATTGAGTGCCGTACTGGTGTTTCATCAAATAGAGCAAGACCTCAGTGATGAAGCCGGTATCGCAGACAAGAACACGGAAGTGTGAGGAACAAGCCATGAAAATAACCAGACGTGCCTTTGTAAAGGCCAATGCGGCCGCCTCTGCTGCGGCCGTGGCCGGAATAACGCTGCCGGTGTCGGCCACCAACCTGATCGTCAGCTCGGATGAAACCGCCATTAAATGGGACAAGGCCCCGTGCCGCTTTTGTGGCACCGGCTGCTCCGTGCTGGTCGGCACCCAGGATGGCCGCGTGGTGGCCACCCAGGGCGATCCGGAAGCGCCCGTCAACAAGGGGCTGAACTGCATCAAAGGCTATTTTCTGTCGAAAATCATGTACGGAAAAGACCGCTTGACCACGCCCCTGCTTCGCATGACGAACGGCCGGTTCGATAAAAACGGCGACTTCGCTCCCGTCTCCTGGGAGCAGGCCTTCGATGTGATGGCGGAAAAGTTCAAGCAGGCCCTCAAGGAAAAAGGCCCCACCAGTGTGGGCATGTTCGGTTCGGGTCAGTGGACCGTGATGGAAGGTTACGCGGCCTCCAAACTGATGAAGGCGGGTTTTCGTTCCAACAACCTGGATCCCAACGCCCGCCATTGCATGGCCTCTGCCGTGGCCGGCTTTATGCGTACCTTTGGCATTGATGAGCCCATGGGCTGTTATGACGACTTCGAGCACGCCGATGCCTTCGTGCTGTGGGGCTCGAACATGGCCGAAATGCACCCCATACTCTGGACCCGCATTACCGACCGCCGCCTGAGCCACGCCCACGTTAAGGTGAACGTGCTGTCAACCTATTACCATCGCAGCTTTGAACTGGCCGACAGCGGCATGATCTTTCACCCCCAGTCGGATCTGGCCATTGCCAACTTTATCGCCAACTACATCATCGAGAACGATGCGGTTAACTGGGACTTTGTTGACAAGCACACCCACTTCAAACAGGCCACCACCGACATAGGTTATGGCCTGCGTGACGATGATCCCTTGCAGCTGGCCGCGAAAAACCCCAACTCGGGGGCCATGTCGGATATTTCCTTTGAGGAATACAAGGCCTCCGTTGCGCCCTACACGGTAGAAAAGGCGGCGGAGATGTCCGGCGTGTTACCGGAAGACCTGATTGCCCTGGCCAAACAATACGCGGACCCCAAGACCAAGGTCATGTCGCTGTGGACCATGGGCATGAACCAGCATACCCGTGGCGTCTGGATGCAGAGCCTGGTGTACAACCTGCACCTGCTCACCGGAAAAATCTCCGAGCCGGGCAACAGCCCCTTCTCGTTGACCGGTCAGCCTTCGGCCTGTGGCACGGCCCGTGAAGTGGGCACATTCTCCCATCGGCTGCCGGCGGACTTGCTGGTTGCCAACCCGGAGCACCGCAAAATAGCGGAAAAAATCTGGCGGCTGCCGGAAGGTACCATACCGCCAAAGCCGGGCTTTCATGCGGTGCAGCAAGACCGCATGCTCAAAGACGGCGTATTGAATGCCTACTGGGTGATGTGTAACAACAACATGCAGGCGGGTCCCAACATCAACGAAGAACGCTTGCCGGGTTACCGCCATCCCGACAACTTCATTGTGTGTTCCGACCCCTACCCAACGGTGACCGCCCAGGCCGCCGATCTGATCCTGCCCACCGCCATGTGGGTGGAGAAAGAGGGGGCCTATGGCAATGCCGAGCGTCGTACCCAGGTGTGGTATCAGCAGGTGTCGCCGGTACAAGGAGCCAGATCCGATCTCTGGCAAATCATGGAATTCGCCAAGCGCTTCAACATCGAAGAAGTGTGGGATGAATCCCTGATGGCCAAGGCGCCGGAGCTCAGGGGCAAGACCCTGTACGACATACTGTTTGCCAACGGCAAGGTGGATAAATTCCCCCTGTCCGAAGCACAGGAGCTGAACGACGATGCCCGGGATGCCGGCTTCTACGTACAAAAAGGCCTGTTTGAAGAATATGCCGAGTTTGGGCGTGGGCACGGCCACGATCTGGCCCCCTACGATGTGTATCACCAGGTGCGAGGCCTGCGCTGGCCGGTGGTGGATGGCAAGGAAACCCTGTGGCGCTTCAACCCCGAATATGACCCCTATGCCAAGCGTGAAGGCCGGGACTTCTACGGCCAGCCCGATGGCAAGGCGCTGATTATTTCGGCCCCCTATGAAGCACCACCGGAAGTGCCCAATGAGGAATACGACTTATGGCTCTGTACCGGCCGGGTGCTGGAGCACTGGCATACCGGCACCATGACCCGTAGGGTGCCCGAGCTTTACAAGGCGGTGCCGGATGCCCACTGCTATCTTCACCCGGATGATGCCGAGGCGCGCAACCTGCGCCGGGGTGACGAGGTGCTTATTCAGTCGCCCCGCGGCGAAGTGCGTGCCCGTGTGGAAACCCGTGGCCGTAACCGTCCGCCCCAGGGCCTGGTGTTTGTTCCCTTCTTTGATGCCCGCATTCTGGTCAACAAGTTGATTCTGGATGCCACGGATCCGCTCTCCAAACAGACGGACTACAAGAAATGTCCGGTAAAAATCACCCGGATCGCGAGCGTATAACCTCATTACCGGCCATCACCCAATGCAGTCTGTGGCATTGGGTGATCCAAAAGGAATCGGAGCAGGATATGAAAAAAACAGTCATGGCATGGGTCGCAGCAGGGGCGCTGCTGTTCGGTGCGGTACAGGCAGAAGATGCAAACGACATTTACACCCGGGCCGACAGCAACCCGGGCGGCATTGGCGGCGTGAGCTCGTTACGTGGCCTGAGCGAACTTGAAGCCACGCGGCCGGCGGACGACTTCAAGCGATTTCCCAGGGATCACCAGCTGGACAGCAGCTATGTGTATCAGCCTCCGCTGATCCCCCATACCATTCGCAACTATGAAGTGTCCTTAAACGCCAACAAGTGCCTTTCCTGTCATAGCTGGAAAAACGCCAAGGAAATGGGTGCCACCAAAATCAGTGTGACTCACTACATGAATCGCCAGGAACAGGTGCTGTCGGATGTGTCGCCGCGTCGCTACTTCTGTTTGCAGTGTCATGTGCCCCAGGCAGACGCCAAACCTTTGGTGGACAACAACTTCCAGAGCGTCGATTCATTGCGGTAACAAAACGAGACTTGAGAGTGAGAGCCTTGATGAAATTATTAAAAAGATTCTGGAAACGGTTATCCACGCCCAGCAAGGCCGCGGCAGGGGTGGTCTTGCTGATGGGCTTTATCGGTGGCCTGCTGTTCTGGGGTGCCTTCAACACCGGCATGGAAGCCACCAATACCGAGCAGTTCTGTTCCGGCTGTCACGCCCCCATTGTGAAAGAGATCCGTGAAACCATTCATTACTCCAACCGGTCGGGGGTGCGTGCCATCTGTTCCGACTGCCACGTTCCCCATAACTGGACCGACAAGATAGTGCGCAAGGTACAGGCATCCAAAGAGCTGGCCTTTCACTTTATCGGCACCATAGACACGGACGAAAAGTTCAGGGAACGTCGCGGGCATCTGGCCCATCGCGAGTGGCAGCGCATGAAGGAAAACAACTCGCAGGAGTGCCGCAACTGTCACCAGTTCGACTATATGGACTTCTCGGAGCAGGGCCCGCGTGCGGTAAGGCAGCACTCTACCGCCCTGGCCGGTGGCGACAAAACCTGTGTGGACTGCCACAAGGGCATAGCCCACAAACTACCGGACATGAAAGACGTGGAAGGCTGGCAATAAGCCTGGAACGAGCAGAAGGGAGGGAAAGCGATGAGCACCTTGGAATACGTTATATGGCATATACTGGGCTACGCCGCCATGCCCGTGATTATTCTGGCCGGATTTATTGCCGTCGCGGTGGTGTGCATCGGCATTTTATCCGTGACCAAAGACAAGCAGCTTGATTAAGGCGAGTCGAGATTAAAATCTGCCTGTGAGTTCGGGCTGAAAGCAAAAAAGCGGGGAGGGCGACCTTCCCGCTTTTTGTTGATGTAATTTTTATACTGAATATATTTTTTCTATTATCTTCCCTATTTACTTAAGGGGTGAAGGTGAGACTGAGAAATTGGTTAAGTCCACTGGCTGAATATTGCATCCCAATTATTCAAGTGCTGACTGAAGTCTCTTTCTTGAGGTATTTTTTCACCTTGAAAAATGAGATCGTCTGTTTGTTTTTTGTTTAGCCCCCTGGTTTCCCAGCATTTATGATCAGATGTTACCCAGAGATATGTTTGCAGTGATTTTGCTGTTGGGTGTATTTTATCTAGTCTTTCGATAAGCTGCTGTGGAGTTAAAATGATATACTGCATATTTTTGTCATTAAATGTGTGCAGCACGAAAACCCAGTAGTCTGCAGGTGAATTTAGAATCTTTTCTCTTTTTAGTGTCCACCAGCCACAAGATTTTAGGCTATGTTTGAGTTAATCGTTGAAAGCTATACTTGAATCAGTCACCTCGTGGAGGCTGAGAGATGAAAAGTGCAGATTTCGCCCAACTTAAACGTCACCTGACTGCTCTCCAACCCCGGCAGCGGCATGAACTACTGATGCTGCTTCAGCAACCAGACTCGTTTCCTAAGCTCATTGCCCGGCTAGAAGAGCTAACCGCTTCACACCCAACTTGCCCTCATTGCCACGATGATGCTCCCTACAAGTTGGGAAGCATGAACGGCAGACAGCGTTACCGCTGTCGGGCTTGTAGGAAGACATTTACCTCTCTGACCGGCACACCACTTGCCCGGCTTAGAATGGCTGAGCGGTGGTTGGCATATGCGGAGCTGATGATGGCGTCCATGACCCTTCGCAGCGCTGCCAAAAAGTGTCAGATAAATCTGGGGACATCATTCAGGTGGCGACACCGCTTTCTGCAGCTGGTTGATTATCTTAAATCTTCTGAGCTGGGTGGTATCGTCGAAGCCGATGAAACGCTAATACGCGAATCCTTCAAAGGTAAACGGAACCTCAGTAAGCGAAAGCCTCGCCGCCGTGGTAGCGATAAGAAAAACGTCAAGTGGGTCAAAGTGATGGTACTGCGCGACCGCAACCATAACGAAGCCGACTTTGTCATGAAGCGCTTCACGCTCAGAAAACTGGAACGTTGCCTGCTGCCGCGATTACGATCTGGCGCTGTGCTCTGTAGCGATGGTCATCTGAACTATGAGGCGCTGGCAGCCAAACATCACTTGCTTCACAAACCGGTTAACAGCAGTGCCGGCCAGCGGGTCCGTGAAGAGATATTTCATATCCAGGGTGTGAATGCTTATCACAGCCGGCTGAAGCAGTGGATGGTGCGTTTTCATGGTGTCGCCACCAAGTACCTTCACCGTTACCTTGGTTGGTTCAGGTGGTTTGAGCAGACCAAGAAGTCTGATGCTCAACCCATTGATTTCATATGGCAATGTGCGGTTCAGCCGCGCTTTCAACAACTAAAGCGAACATAGCCAGATTTTAACTGGCTTTGGTATTCTTTCCTGCCATTTGTTATGAGAAAATCCTTTGAGAATTTCACTTGTAAAGATGTCGTTTTTTTATTGTTTTTATCCGTTATAAGAAGATCTACCCCGGTATCCTTGGATGGAATCCATACATTAATTTTATCTCCATTAGGATCTGTCATGGCTTGCTCTATATGAGATCCAACAAGGTATTCACCAGCATGAATTGTAAATAAAGGTTGCATTTTGTTTTATTTTTCCTTTTATAGTGTATGGGAGTGATATATGAAATTCAGGAATTCAGGAATTCAGGAATTCAGGAATTCAGGAATTCATAAGTCTGAACATATTTTACTGTTAAAGATAGTTCTAGGCAGTTAATGAAACGTGGACGACACTGGTGTCGCCCGGTACGGCCAAAATGAGCCGGAAACGTTACCTGTAATTGAAGGAGTAAAAATGTATGATCTGATTGGTGATATCCATGGCCACGCAGATGAACTCAAAGCCCTGCTGACGAAAATGGGTTACCGGCAGGAGCAGGAATGCTGGCGACATTCACAGCGCCAGGTGATTTTTCTCGGGGATTTTGTTGATCGCGGGCCACGGCAGGTGGAAACCGTGGCCATTGCCCGGGCCATGGTGGAGCAGGGGCGAGCGCTGGCAGTAATGGGCAATCACGAGTTTAATGCCGTGGCCTGGGCTATACCTCACACGCAGCGACCGGGAAACTATCTGCGCCCTCACAATACCAAAAACCGCAGTCAGCATCGTGCCTACCTTGAGCAGGTGGGTGAAGGCAGTCCCCTGCATCGGGAGCATATTGCCTGGTTCAAAACCTTGCCGCTCTACCTGGAACTGCCTGGGCTACGAGTGGTGCATGCCTGCTGGCATCCACAGCATATGGCGGTACTCGCACCCTGGCTGGAGAGGCAGGGCTGCATGCTGCCCGATGCATGGGTGACACTGACTATCCCAGGAACGGCGGCGTTTGCAGCGGCGGAAACCCTGCTCAAGGGGCTGGAGATTGAGCTGCCGGAGGGGCGTCTGTTTCATGACAAGGACAACCATCCGCGCCGCCATATTCGTACCCGCTGGTGGAGCAACCAGGCACGAACCTACCGAGATCTGGCCCTGGTGCCGGCGGAAATGATGGAGCGCATTCCTCACGAATCGGTACCGGTGGGTATATTGCCCGGATACGATGGTCAAAAGCCGCTGTTTGTAGGGCATTACTGGCTGAATGGCACACCGGCTCCGTTGACCGAACATATCGCCTGTCTTGACTACAGCGTGGCCGCCAAGCACAGTGGCAAACTCTGCGCCTACCGCTGGCAGGGTGAGCACAGGCTGCAGGCGGAGCATTTTTGCTGGGTAGAGCGGTAAGGGGATAGTATTCCGGGTCCAGGTGGGGATTGGCTACGTCCGCTGCATCACTCAGTATTTTTTGATAAAAAGAGAGCACATCATGATCCTGTTTTTTCACGGTCTGGACTCTGACAACGAGACCACCAAGTTCACTGCCATCAGCCACTCGAACAAGTTCTGCAAAAGGGTAGATTACCGCCGACAAAGTCATGAAGACATCAGCCGATTTTACGATGGTCTGATAACCCAGTACAAGCCAGCCCTGTTGGTGGGACACAGCTTGGGTGGCTACTGGGCACTGATGAAGTCAGATCAGCACAGCCTGCCTTGTGTGCTGGTTAACCCTCAGTTTTATCCTTCCTTTCGGTCCGATTATTCGGATCTTGACCCGGCGAACTGTGATCCGGCTATTCCCCGTTTTGTGTACCTGGAGATGGGAGATGAGGTGCTGGATATCGAGCGTATTTATCATGCGCTGAAAGGCCGGGTGAGCAGGCTGGAGGCTGTGCTCGGCGGCCATCACCGGGTAGCAAATCTCGATAGGATGGATGAGCTGGTCACGCTGGCATTGGCTGATATAGTCGGTCGCTGAGCAATCCATTCAGCAAAGCGGCTCCAGTGCGTGTAGCGTGCGCCGAATCTCATCACGCCTTGTCAGCTCGACACCAAAGGCATCGGTAAGAGCCCGTTTTACCGCGTGTCCCAGCTGTTCGCCGCTGGCAAGGCCATGGGAAATGTCGGCGGCAATAGCGTCATACTCGTCGAAGCAGTCGTTTTCCCTACAGCAGGTATTCATTGGATCGGCATCAAACAGGAGCCGGGAAATTTGCTTGGCATCGGGTGTGTTCATCGTGGCTTCCGTGTGGTTTTGGTCGTGTTAGACTGCCTAGCGGAGGCGGTTGTTTTAAATGATGCCGTGCCTGCCTCCTGATCCACAATTATCCAGTCACAGGGCAGGGTGGTTCCGAACATATCCACAATGCATAGCTCTCGCCACCGGGTAGGCTTACGGCCGCCGTAGTGAGCCTTGAATCCAAGTTCTTTCCAGCGTTCGAGCAACAGCATCATATCCATGCCGTTCATGGCGCCCAAGCGAAACAGGTGCTCGTCATGCCAAGAGCCGGGGCAGTTCTCATAATCCCGCCGGCACTGTGCCCAACCGCCGGGGTAGTTTTTTTCAATCAGGTGAATGGGCACGATAAAGTTCAGCATTTCCAGTGCAATCGCCATTGATCAGTCTCCAGAGTATTGTCGGTTCAGGGAATGTATAAATCCACTCCAGGGAGCAGTACGACAGGGCGAGAGCACGTATGTTTACTTTTTACCCAATGACGCCATTCCGGCAATGATCACCTGCTCCAGATAGGCACTGTTCATGCTCGCCATCTTTTGTTTCCGTCGAATGCTAGCCTTTCTTGAGGTTTCAGATCGTAGCATGTTCAGACCTATGTGGCGGAAGCCAGCGAGGATTTCTGCTGCATTTTCACGATAAATGGGGCAAGCATCCTCCTTCATTGCCACATCCAGTACCCAATGCAGGCTATTTTCAATGCCCCAGTGACCACGAACAGCAGCTGCAAACTGCGCTGTATCCAACTCCGCCGAGCTGATGTAGTAACGGTACGCCAGAGATGACTTGCCTGATTTATCGTGGCGATAACCAATAGCGACGCCCAGTGTCTTCATGCCAGTCCACTCGGGAAACTCCTCACGCAGCGTATCAGCTGGCAGCACATGGTACTCCCGAGCTTCGGTGCGGCCGTGTCCCTGTTCGATGATGACATTTTCCGGGTGGCTCCCTGCACTGTGTACCGGGCGCAGCTCACGCTGAACGGCTTGGTGCAGCAGCGCTTGGTTATCTTTAACTGCAAGCAGGTAGTCTCCACCTTGGCTGATGATGCTGTCCGCAATCTTGGTCTGGCATCCCATGGCATCAATGGAAACCAGGCAGCCATTGATATCCAACAAACTTAACAGCGCGGGGATGGCCGTGATTTCATTGGATTTTTCCTCGGTTTTCAGCTGACCCATGACCACCTTGTTATCGACCGCAAAGGCGCTGACCATGTGGATGGCTGAACGCCTGTCCTCACGGTTATATGAGCCCCGTAAGGTCTTGCCGTCAATGGCAATAAGCTCACTGCCTGTACGCTCATTGACCGACTGTGCCCAATGAATAAAGCACTGTTGGAACTCGGCCGGGTCAAGGGCAGAGATGATGCGGGCGATGGTGTCATGTACCGGCAGGCCATTGGGAAACAAGCCTTTACCCTGAAACCAGTCGAGGTCATCCCTTTACCCATAAGTCCCTGAGTGAGTATCATCACGCCACTGAATAACAGACATAGCGGCGGGTGACATGACAAGTTGGGTTGAGCAGGA
>NZ_JAFBBE010000036.1 GCF_016907015.1 Oceanisphaera litoralis | reverse complement strand
CGAACCCTTGTGACCGTTGGCGTGTTGCCCCGTGTCAGTGGATGCGCATTATAGGGAGCCGCCGATTTTGCGCAAGGGCTTTTTTGATAAAAACATCGACTTTCGCACCACTTGAACAAACATCCACCAACAAGGTCGTTTTTACTGCATTTTGTCTTCCAGGGCGGGCTCGGTCGAGCCTATTCTGGTCACCAGCAACTGGTCTATCTTGTAATTATCGATATCGACCACTTCAAATTTGTAGCCCGAGTGCAGCACGAAGTCGGTGCGCTTGGGTATTTTGCGCAGCATGTACATCATGAAGCCGGCGATGGTTTCGTAGTTTTCATCATTGGGGAAGCTGTCGATATCCAGCACTCTCATCACATCTTCCAGCGGCGTCGACCCTTCTACCAGCCAGGAGTTGGCATCGCGCGACACTATGTGGTCTTCCTGAGACTGCACCAGTTCGCCCATGACGATGCTCATCACGTCTTTAAGGGTGATAATGCCGACCACCATCGCATACTCGTTCATGATAATGGCAAAATCTTCCCCCGCCGTTTTGAAGTGCTCCAGCACCTCATACATGGACAGGGTATCCGGAATGATCAGAGGGTTACGGATGATGCCTTCTTTTTGCAGTGATATCGGCTGCTGGTGCAATACCTGCATCAGAATATCGCGGGAGTCGACGTAGCCGACCACCTTGTCGAGGCTGTCTTCACACACCAGAAACTTGGCATGGGGATGCTCGGCAATCTTGGTCTTGATGCTGTCCTGACTCTCGGTGAGGGTAAAATAGATCAGACTTTCCCGCGTCGTCATGGCCGAGGTCACGGTGCGCGACTCCATATCAAACACGTTTTCGATCAGGTGATGTTCCTGCTCCTGCAAGACCCCGGCCTGAGCCCCCGCATCCATCATGGCAATGATGTCTTCCGGCGTAATTTCGTCCTTGCGCATGGTGGGCACCTTGAACAGTCGAAAGAACAGGTTGGCAAGGCCATTGAAAAACCAGACCAGCGGCTTGAGAAAGACGAGAAAAAACGCCATCGGTCGTACCACCGACACGGCAATCCGTTCCGGCGCTATCATCGCCAGCCGCTTGGGCATGAGGTCGGCAAACAGAATAAACAAGGAGGTCACCACAAAAAAAGACAGCAGGAACGCCGTTTTTTCGATCCAGACGCCATCGAAGAAGGTCTGAAGCAGATTGGTGAGAAAAGGCGTAAAGGCGGCCTCACCCAGGATACCCCCCAGAATCGCCACCGCATTGAGACCTATCTGCACCACGGTAAAGAAGTTCCCCGGCTGATCCTGCAGCATCAGCACCTTTTCGGCATTGGGCTCGCCATTACTGGCCATTAACCTCAATTTCATTTTTCGTGATGCGGCCAGGGCAATTTCCGATACCGAAAAGAATGAACTGATAGCGACCAGCAGAACGAGTACCAGCAGGTTCTCAAATAACGTCATAGTGATGCACACCGGTAAAAAAGAAAGGGAAGTAAAAGCCGGAAAAACCGGTTCAGGATATCATGGCGTGTAGAATTTAACAGAAGTCGGCCTGCGGTTTCAGGCTGGATCTGAAGTGATATCAAGAAAGTGCTGTAAAAAGAAAAACATTGTCGTGATACTTGCTCTCATTCGACAAAGTAAAAGCTCTTAGTGAGTCCACTATTGGACACTGTCATTCAGATAATAAAGCGTACGGATAATACCAATGTTGATAAGACGATTACTGCTCGGCTGGATACTGTCCGGCCTGATGCTGCCCGTCTGGGCCCTGGAGCAAAACCTGGACCACTGGTCTTTTCAGGAATATCTGGATGCTTTTCCACAACAGCGACCTCTGTCCGATGCCTTTTCGGCACGGATACGGCAAGCCGCCGAGCCCTGGACGACGCCAGCAGACAAACCGGTGCACATCGCCATGCTCATCCCCGATCAGCAGGTGTCGGATTACTGGTTTCGCAACCGGCAAAGCCTGACCGCTCGCCTGCGGGAAATAGGCCTGCCCTTTACCCTGACAAGCTACTCCTTCCGACCAGAAACCAGCCAAAGGGAGCAGGAGCGACAGCTGGTTGAAGCCCTGAAGAGCGATCCCGACTACCTCATCTTTACCCTGAACTCAATGCGTCACCGGGTCTTGATAGACAAGATGATGGCTCGGGGCCGCCCCAAGCTCATTCTGATGAATATCACCACACCGCTGAAACACTGGGGCAAAAACCAGCCGTTTTTCTATGTAGGATTCGATCACCAGGAAGGAACCCGGCTCTTGAGTGATGCTATTAACAAGATGACCGGAAAGCAGGCCAACTATCTGATGCTGTATGGCACCCGGGGTTATGTCAGCCAGGCAAGAGGGGATGAGTTTATCCGGCTGACATCAACCCAGCCCGGCTTTACCCTGCGCCAGGCCTTTTATACCGATGTAAACCGGGAAAAAGCCCGGCAGGCGGTCCTTCAAACGCTGGCAACCAAGCCGGACATCAACCTGATTTATGCCACCACCACGGATATCGCCTTCGGCGCCATCGACGCCCTGAAAGAATTGAACAAGGAAGACAAGATTATCCTCAACGGATGGGGAGGAGGCAGCGCCGAGCTTGAAGCCCTGGCCCTGGGCCACCTTGATCTGACCGTGATGCGCATGAACGATGATAACGGTGTCGCCATGGCGGAAGCCATCCGCCTGGATCAGGAAGGAAAGACCCATCTTGTACCCCGGGTCTACAGCGGGGACTTCGCCATCGTTGACCAAGACACTCCCACCACAGAACTGGACCGCCTCAAAGCCCATGCTTTCCGTTACTCGAAGTAGCCCCCGCACCAGGCGCTTGCTCAGACTGATGCTGGTACTGCTGCTGCCTGCATTTCTGTTGCTTGCCGTGGCCGTGCTGACGCTGACCTATAACAGTACTTCAAAGATGGTCGATGAAAGTATTCGCCATCAATTACAGGAAACCAACAATCGGGTACAGGGCCGCCTCGACAGCTACCTGAGCGGCCTGGATCACCTGTTATCAGCCACGGCCGAACATCCGGAGCTGGCCGCCATCCTGTTGCGTGACGACAGGGAAGCGGCCAGGGACGTATTGCAGAAGACGCTGAATAATAGCCATGGTGAATACCTGGATCTGCTGATACTGACACGGCAGGAGCAGTATTGGGCCAATATGAACTCCCCCCTCTACCTGCTGGAACATCGGTTGGCATCGCTGATTGCCGATACCCCCTTCTATAACAAATGGGCCGGTATCGAGCTGGATCCCTCACCCGCCCCCTTGACGGCATGGATACAGCGTTACCCCATACTGTCGCCGGATTCGGGACAGGTAATCGGCAGCCTGTTCGGAGGTCTGGTTCTGAATGACAACCTGACCCTGTTGAGCCTGCTGGGGCAGGGGATCAAGAACATCAATATACAGCTTATCCTGCGCGGAAAACCGGTGGGGCCGGCCTTTATCAACAGTGACATACCTTCCGAGATATTCACCCAGGCCCTGTCCAGCCTGCGTCCCTATGACCAGAAGCATAACCAGAAGCATGACCAGAAGCATGGCTATTATTTCAGCCTGCAGCCTCTGCTTATCAATGGTGAGCAGAGCGAACTGCAACTCTTGCTGCTGACCGATGACACCATGTTCCGGCAATTACAACAGACCTACGGCCACCACTCCCTGCTGGTGTTGATACTGGTATTGATCACCGCCCTGGCCCTGTCACTCTATACCCTGAAACTGATCTCCTCGCCATTGAACAACCTGACCCGGTTTGCCGAGCAGGTGAGTCATGGTCAAGCCGCCTCTTTTCAGCCCGGTCGCATCGAGGAGTTCAACCTTCTGGGAACCAGCCTGGAACAGGCCGAAAAATCATTGCGCCTTAACAGGCTGGTGCTCGAAAACATGACGGAGGCCGTCGTTATCTTCGATCGCGCTCGTCATCTTATATATATCAACCAGGCCTATACCCAGATCACCGGCCAGAGTCGGGATGAAATCGCAGGTCAGTTGCCATCCAGCGTGTTACACCGGGTATTTGGAGACAAGACGTGGCGGCTTTCATGGCACATGGCCAAAGTGACCGGCAGTTGGCAGGGCGAAATACCCGGTCATTCAAAAAACAGTCCCCACAGCCTCATCAGGCTATCGATCACCACACTCCGAGAAATGAATGACGAGATAAGCCACTATGTTGTCGTCTTTTCGGATATATCCATCTTCAAAGGCATTCAGCAACCCTTGCCAGACGCGTCCAATGCTGAGGCAGAAGACCGGCAAGGCCCGCGAGCCAGCCAGAGAACGAGCACCCGAACAGGACGGAACCCATAAGCAAAAAGCGGTTCCGGCCACCATGACCAGAACCGCTTCAGGATTCAAAAAACGAGCCGCTTCAACCGCTACCAGAGGGATGGCAGCCTGTTCTTAACGATGGGATGAAAATTAAGTGTCATCACAAAAAGTGTAAAGGCTGCCTATCAAACCGATGGGTTCAAGCGCGGTAACTTGATGGAAATAAGTGACGTCAGCAGCAGAAACGCCATTGATACCCACAAACAGGCCTGCATGCCGGCGCTGCCTTGCCCCGCCCACTGGAATATCCAGCCGGACAGTACAGTACCAAGCAGACGTCCCATGGCGTTGGACATATAGTAAAAGCCCACATCCAGGGAGACGCCATCACGACCGGCGTAGCTGACGATAAGATAACTGTGCAGGGATGAATTGACCGCAAACACGGCGCCAAACAACAGCAGGCCGCCGATAAGCACGGTTGTAGGATCCACTGCGGTCATGAGTCCCAGCGCAATCCCCCCGGGCAGCAGGGTCAACAGCAAGGCCCACACCGTCGCCGCCCGGCCATCGGGTACTTTCCCCGAGGCTTTGCCGGTAATACGCGGCGCCAGGGCTTGCACCAGACCGTAACCGATCACCCACAGGGCCATAAAGCCACCGGTCTGGCTGTGGTTCCAGCCCAGTGTCTGGGACAGAAACACCGGCAGCGCCACCACAAACCAGACATCACGAGCACCAAACAGAAACATTCGCGCGGCCGAAAGCACATTGATGGCCGGACTTTTGGATAAAATATCGCGGAATTTGGGCTTGTTTGTGGCTTTGCCCAGATCCTGTTTCAGCAGCACCAGACTCAACAGCCACACCAATGTCAGGGCAACCGCCATCGATGCCACCGCGCTGGTAAAGCCCATTCCCATCAACAAGGCCCCCCCGAGGAAAAAGCCCACGCCCTTTAGCGCGTTCTTGGAACCGGTGAGCAGCGCAACCCACTGATAGAGCCTGCCCTGGGCCTCCGACGACACCAGCAGCTTGATGGAGCTTTTGGCGCTCATCTTGTTGAGATCCTTGGCAACCCCCGACAATGCCTGTGCGGCCATCACCCAGGGCACGGTCAGCCAGGCGGCAGGCACCAGCAACATGGCCAAGGCCGCCACCTGTAACATCAGACCGATATTCATGGTGCGGTTCAGGCCCAGGTGAGCGCCAAGCCAGCCCCCCACCAGATTGGTGATCACCCCGAAGATTTCGTAAAACAGAAACAGCAGGGCGATGTCCAAGGGTGAGTAACCCAGACCATGAAAATGCAGCACCACCAGCATGCGCAGGGCGCCATCGGTCAGCGTAAAGGCCCAGTAATTGCCGGTCACCACCAGATACTGGCGAATCGCGGGAGAGAGCTGGCTCAGCATTTAGCTGCGTCCTGCCTTCAGCGCCAGTTCGGCGGTGCGATTGGCATAACCCCACTCATTGTCGTACCAGGCATAGATTTTTACCTGGGTATCGTTCACCACCATGGTGGACAGGGCATCAATGATGCTGGAGCGGGGGTCGGTTTTGTAATCAATGGAAACCAGCGGACGCTCTTCGTAACCCATGATGCCACTCAGCTCGCCCTCTGCGGCCACTTTCAGCAAGGCATTGACCTCTTCTGCCGTGGTGGCGCGTTCGACTTCAAACACACAGTCGGTGAGTGAAGCATTGGCCAGCGGCACCCGAATGGCATGGCCGTTCAGCTTGCCTTTCAACTCCGGGAAGATATGGGTAATGGCCGTGGCCGACCCTGTGGTGGTGGGAATCAGGCTCATGCCACAGGCACGGGCCCGGCGCAGATCCTTGTGGGGCGCATCCAGAATGGTCTGGGTATTGGTGATATCGTGAATGGTGGTCATGGAGCCATGCTTGATGCCCAGTTGTTCATGGATCACCTTGACCACAGGCGCCAGGCAGTTGGTGGTGCAGGATGCCGCCGTCACTATGGAATGCCGGGCCGGATCATAGAGGTGGTCGTTGACCCCCATCACCACATTGAGCACACCTTCTTCCTTCACCGGCGCAGTTACCACCACCCGCTGGACGCCCTGGTCCAGGTAGGCCTGCAGCACGGCCTTGCTTTTCATTTTTCCGGAGGCTTCGATCACCAGCTGACAACCCGACCAGTCGGTGTCTGCAATGGCCGTGTTACGGCTGACGGCAATCCGGCGGGAACCAATCAGCATGACATCGTCCTCGGCAGTCGCCTCGTGTTGCCAGCGACCATGTACCGAATCGAAATTCATTAGATGTGCCAGGGTGGCGGCATCACCGGCAGGATCGTTGATCTGGACAATCTCGACCTCGCTTTGATCAAAGAGGGCGCGCATGGTCAGACGGCCCATGCGGCCAAAACCGTTAATACCTATTTTAATGGTCATCATGTTTCTCCGCTTAAGGCGTGACTGAGTTCAGAACATAGCTGCGTTGAGCCGGATGGCTGAACGCCTTTGGACGTAGCGCCTGGATCGCCGTGATTGCAGCTTCGGGGGGGCACCCGGCGGCGAGCATCAGTTTTGCGGCTACCAGCCCGGTACGGCCGGAGCCTCCCTTGCAATGCAGCGCCAGGGTATCGCCCGACTGCAAGCGTTGCAGGAGCGCTGCGCTGCAGGCATTCCAGGCAAGGTCAAAGTCTGCCCCCGGCAGATCATCATCCGGTACCGGAAGGTGAAACCAGTCCAGCCCCGCCGCCTTTACCGCAGAGGAAAAATCCTGAAAACCTTCTTCGCTCAACTCGGCGGCCGTCATTAAGGTGATGATGGCGGTGGCTCCGCCCGCTTTCAGTTGTGACAGGGACTCACACAATTCGATTCCCTGAGTACCCGGACAGGGCGTCAGCAGCAAGGTGCCCTGCTGAATGGGGAGCGACCAGGACGGGTGAGACGATACAGACATAATCAATCCTCTTATTGGGCATACCCGATTTTGCGGGCATACCAGGGGCGGGTTTTGTTTACGAAATAAACCAGGGACAACATGACAGGCACTTCCACCAGCACGCCAACGACAGTCGCCAGCGCCGCTCCCGAGTGCAGCCCGAACAGCGAGATCGCCACCGCTACCGCCAGCTCGAAAAAATTGGAAGTGCCAATCATGCAGGCCGGGGCGGCCACATTGTGCGGCAGACGCAACCACCAGGCGGCGGCATAGGCGATGATGAAGATACCATAGGTCTGGATCAGCAGCGGAATGGCGATCAAACCGATGGTTTGAGGCTGTGCAAGTATGGTTTCGGCCTGAAACCCGAACAGCAATACCACGGTGGCCAGCAGGCCCAGAATCGACCAGGGCTTGAGTACCCGCAGAAAGTGGTTCAGACGAGCGCCATCTCCCTTGCGCTCCAACCGGTGGCGGGTCCAGACTCCGGCCACCAGCGGCAGCACCACATACAGCACCACCGACAGCAGCAGCGTTTCCCAGGGCACCTGAATGTCGCTGACCCCCAGCAGGAAGGCGGCAATCGGCGCAAAAGCGAAGATCATGATGATGTCGTTGACCGACACCTGCACCAGGGTGTAGTTGGGATCCCCCCTGGTCAGCTGACTCCAGACAAACACCATGGCGGTGCAGGGCGCCACACCCAGCAGGATCATACCGGCGATATATTCACCGGCACTCTGGGGATCTACCCAGTCGGCAAAAATTACCCGAAAAAACAGCCAGCCCAGTGCCGCCATGGTAAACGGCTTGATCAGCCAGTTAATGATCAGCGTCAGCATCAGTCCTTTGGGCTTTTTCCCCACGTTCTTGATGGCACTGAAGTCGATCTGCACCATCATGGGGTAAATCATCACCCAGATGAACACCGCCACCACCAGGTTGACGTGGGCAAATTCCAGCCGGGCGATGACACCAAAGAGCTCGGGAACCAGATTACCCAGTACCACCCCCGCAAGAATGCAGAGTGCGACCCAAAGGGTCAGGTAACGTTCAAAAATACCCATTTAATTCATGCTCCCTCAGATGGACCTCTGGTTAACCCGGGCCGACAGCTGTGCGGCACTTTCTACCCGTTCGGAGTAGCGGTCGGAACGTTGGCGCAAAGATCCATACGACAGCAGAATTCTGGGCGCATGCTCGGGCCCTGAAGTACGTAATGCTTCCTGATCCAATGCAGGAAGCTGCTCAACGTCAAGGTTGGGCAAACCCTTCATCTCATGCGTCATTAACGCTCTCCTTGTCACAGACGTTGCCCCCTTGTGAAGGGCGTGAATTCATGGTGTTCAGGCGGGACCAGGGTTGCTCCAGCAGTTGCGGGCTGTGTTCCAGCGTGTCTTTTAGAATGCCTCGCATCCAGTCGTGCAGCAGCGGGTGAATTCGATAGAACACCCACTGCCCCTGGCGCCGATCCAGCAGCAAGCCCACTTTGCGCAACTGGCTCAGGTGTCTTGAGATCTTGGGTTGCGGCAGATCCAGTGCCGCCATCAGTTCACAGACACACAGCTCCCCTTCACGCTCAATCAACAGCAAACTCAAGAGGCGGGTTTCATCCGCCAGTGACTTGTAAAAGTCCAACGGCTGTACGGGCTTGATTTCAGATTTGACCTCTTTGCTGTTGACCAGCACAAACAGGCGGATCCGTTCACCGAGTTCCTGCAGCGTGAGTGCAAACGCCTTGGGATCGAGAAAGTCCCATGCCATGACGACGCCACTGCCGGGCCAGTGGCGGCACTCTCGATGTGCCTTGTCGCACAAGCTGATCACGAAGTCGAAATGCTGATCTTCAAGACTCTCGATCGATTTGGATACCAGCCCTTCGGTTGTCAGCCCGAAATTCTGCAGGGCCTTAACGGTGCGCGGGTCCATGTCGGAGGGGGCCGTGCCGGCACTGAACACCTCGAAACTGTCGCCGCCGAAGTGGCGCAGCAAGGCCTCCGCCATCTGCGAACGGGCAGAATTGGCCGTGCAGACAAACAGCACTCGTTTCATTGCATACCCACCTATCACCTGTGTAATTTGGCAGGATTTTACATACGAAAAAAAAGATATACAACCTGATGCATATACGGAGTTTCGTATTTCATGTCAGATCCGGCCTGTTTCCGGGACATATAATGACCTGCGATGACGACAAACCGGTTTCGTCAGTGAAATTGAAGATGGCCGTCGGTGGGGGGGTTAAAGGAAGATAAAGGAGGTTAAAGGAGGTTAAAGGAGGTTAAAGGAGGTTAAAGGAGGATAAGAGCAATTGAGGCAGTTCGAGGAAGATGGCATGGCGGTGAAGGCCGCCGCTCAGGACAGGCTTGAGGGGTGCCTTAAAACTGTCGCATATACGGCAATGCCCAGCTTCCGCTGGGCATTGCCGGCTATTTTCAACGATGAAACTATATTTTCAATGATGAGACTTTATTTTCAGCCCACCACAATCATCGGCCATACTGCCCGGATTATTCCACCGTCACGGATTTTGCCAGGTTCCTCGGCTGATCCACATCGGTGCCCTTGATCAGCGCCACATAGTAGGACAGTAACTGCAGGGGAACCGTGTAGACGATGGGGGCAATGGCCTCTTCCACATGGTTGACCTGCATTACCCGCATGGTGGCATCGCCCTTGAAGCCGGCCTGCTTGTCGGCAAACACATAGAGAATCCCGCCCCGGGCGCGAACTTCTTCCACGTTGGATTTCAGCTTTTCCAGCAGATCGTTGTTGGGCGCCACCACGATAATCGGCATGTCGGCGTCGATCAGCGCCAGCGGGCCGTGCTTGAGCTCGCCGGCCGCATAGGCCTCGGCATGGATATAGGAGATCTCCTTGAGCTTGAGCGCCCCCTCCATGGCGATGGGATACTGCTCGCCCCGGCCGAGAAACAGGCTGTGGTACTTGTCGGCAAACTCCTCCGCCAGCACTTCTATATCTCCGGCCAGGGCCAGGGTATCGACGATGTGGCCCGGCAGGGCGCGCAGCGCCGTGACCAGCCCGGTCTCGGTTTCCGCCGTCATGTTGCCACGACAGCGGCCCACCGCCGCCACCAGCATCAGCAAACCGGCCAGCTGGGTGGTGAAGGCCTTGGTAGACGCCACCCCGATTTCGGCACCGGCCCGGGTCATGAAGGCCAGATCCGACTCCCGCACCAATGACGAGCCGGGCACATTACAGATGGCCAGGCTGCTCATGAAACCAGACTCCTTGGCCAGACGCAGCGCCGCCAGGGTATCGGCAGTCTCGCCGCTCTGGGACAGGGTGATCAGCAGGCTGTTGGGACGCACCACCGACTTGCGATAGCGGAATTCCGAGGCGATTTCGATGTCGCAGGACACACCAGCAAGGGCCTCGAACCAGTAACGGGCCACCATGCCCGCATGGTAGGAAGTGCCGCAGGCGATAAGCTGGATATGCTCTACCTTTTCGAAAATTTCGCGGGCACCATTGCCGAAGGATTCCACCACCACCGCCGATTCGGTGATCCGGCCTTCCAGGGTGTCGGTAATCGCCTTGGGCTGCTCATGGATTTCCTTGAGCATATGATGGCGATATTCGCCCTTGTCACCCGCGTCGTGGGTGACGTCGGACTCCAGTTCGTCACGCACCACTGGGTTGCCCTGGCTATCGAAGACATTGACTTCGCGACGGGTCACCTCCGCCACATCGCCTTCTTCCAGAAACAGGAAGCGGCGGGTCACCGGCAACAGCGCCAGCTGATCCGAGGCGATGAAGTTCTCGCCCAACCCCAGGCCAATCACCAGCGGCGAACCGGAGCGCGCCACCACCACCCGGGAGGGATCCCGCACATCCATCAGCACGGTACCGTAGGCACCACGAAGCTCTTTCAGCGTGGTTTGCAGTGCCGCCAGCAATGAATCTGCATGCTGGCGGTGGTAATGCACCAGATGAGCTATCACTTCGGTGTCGGTATCGGAGCTGAACTCGTAGCCTCTGCCCTGCAGTTCGGCCCGCAGTTCCTCGTGGTTTTCGATGATGCCGTTGTGCACCACCACTATGTCACCGGATACATGGGGATGGGCATTGCGCTCGGAGGGCTCGCCATGGGTGGCCCAGCGGGTATGAGCGATACCGGTGCCGCCGGCCAGCGGCTGCTGTTCAAGTGCATCGGCCAGCGCCTGCACCTTGCCCAGCCGACGCAGGCGCCCCAGCTGTCCCGGGGCTTCGGCGATGGCCACGCCCGCCGAGTCGTATCCGCGATATTCAAGACGGCGCAGGCCTTCCACCAGGATTTCCGCCACATCACGCTGGGCTACCGCCCCTACAATTCCACACATAAATTATTCCTCAGGGTTCGGGGCAATAACCAGGTTAACCCCCTTTTTCTCTAACTGTTGTTGGACTGTTTTTTCTATGCCGCTATCGGTCACCAGGGTATGAATGGCACCCCATGGCAGTTCCAGATTGGGGATCTTGCGGCCAACCTTGTCCGATTCCACCATCACCACCACTTCCCGGGCGACCTCGGCCATCACCCGCGACAGGCCCGTCAGTTCGTTGAAGGTGGTGGTACCCCGCTCGAGATCGATACCGTCGGCACCGATGAACAGCTGATCGAAATCGTAGGACCGCAACACCTGCTCGGCCACCTGGCCCTGAAAGGATTCGGAAGAGGGATCCCAGGTGCCGCCGGTCATCAGCAGCGTCGGCTCCGGCTCCAGCTCGCGCAGGGTATTGGCAATATTCAGAGAGTTGGTCATCACTACCAGGCCGTGTTTCTGACCCAGCTCACCCAGCAGCGCCGCCGTGGTGCTGCCGCTGTCGATGATGATGCGGTTATGGTCACGTACCCGTCCGGCCGCGGCTTTGGCCAGCGCCTGCTTTCGTTTCGACACCGGCTCGCCGGCATGTTCCGCCACCATTTCGCTCGGCACCGGCACAGCACCGCCATAGCGGCGCAGCAGCAGGCCGTTCTTTTCCAGCGCGGTCAGATCCTTGCGAATGGTGACTTCGGAGGTTTCAAAGCGTTGCGACAGCTCGTCGACCGTCACTTCCCCCTGCTCGGTGAGCAAGGTGATAATGGTATGACGACGTTGTTGGGTATTACGTTTCGACATGGACTATTTAAGTTTCGATTTGAAACATAATGCTAGCAGATCAAAAGATAATGGATCAATGGATAGTTTCTGGATCGGGGGATATGAAGAGGCAACAGAGTTGCCTCGTCCGACACGCTTCAAGTACCTATATGGACACCTCGCTTCCTGCAAGTGGGGTTTCCGTTATTTTCGGTAATCAGGATAAAACTGCATACGTATATCCGGCCTGTATTGATGAGCA
>NZ_JAFBBE010000035.1 GCF_016907015.1 Oceanisphaera litoralis | reverse complement strand
CACCTGCTGGTGAATTACCCGCCAAAAGTGGCGGTATCGGCGCTGGTGAACAGCTTGAAAGGGGCATCCAGTCGGGTATTGAGAAAAGAGCGGCCAGATATAGCAGCCAAGTTCTACTACAAGGGGGCGTTGTGGTCGCCATCCTACTTTGCGTCAAGCTGCGGTGGGGCTCCGATAGAGATCATTCGCCAGTACATAGAGCAACAACAAACTCCCCATTAACCACGGAACGGCTACGCCGTTCACACCTTATATCCCCGCCATGAATGACGGGGCTTTACGGTGTTTATGGTAAACGACAATATTTTTGTCGCAGTCGGGTAATGAGGCGGATATGCACAATACAGAACAGCAGGTTTCAGAGATTAAATGGCACAGTGTTTCTGCCGAGGCGACGCTGGAAAATCTGCAAACCTCGACCTCGGGTTTGACTCCAACCAGTGCGGCAACACGCCTGGCGACTCATGGCCCCAACTGCCTGCCCCAGACTGCTCGCCGCAGCCCTTTGCTGCGCTTTATTCTGCATTTTCACAATATTCTGATTTATGTGCTGCTCGGTTGTGCCCTGATGACGGCGTTGCTCGGTCATTGGGTGGATACCGGCGTCATCCTGGCTGTGGTCATGGCCAACGCCGTTATCGGCTTCATTCAGGAAGGCAAGGCCGAGCAGGCCATGGACGCCATTCGCCACATGCTGGCCCCCCGTGCGAATGTCATTCGTGGTGGTGAACGGGCCACGGTTGACGGCGAGCAATTGGTGCCCGGCGACATAGTGTTGCTG
Source organism: Oceanisphaera litoralis (assembly GCF_016907015.1). Lineage (GTDB taxonomy): Bacteria > Pseudomonadota > Gammaproteobacteria > Enterobacterales > Aeromonadaceae > Oceanimonas > Oceanimonas litoralis. The sequence goes on along the minus strand of NZ_JAFBBE010000035.1, from coordinate 15,761 downwards.
GAGGCGGGTGACAAGGTGCCTGCCGATCTCAGACTGCTCACCGCACACGGCCTGTCGATACAAGAAGCGATATTAACCGGAGAATCTGTACCGGTGGAAAAACACATTCAACCGGTGGTGGAAGATTCGCCGCTGGGGGACCGCTTCTGCATGGCTTATTCCGGCACTCTTGTCACCAGCGGGCAGGGCAAGGGCGTGGTCGTGGCCACCGGGGGCGGTACGGAAATCGGGCGGATCAGCGGGCTGCTATCGCGAGTGGAGGCATTAACGACGCCACTGGTGGCGCAAATGGGGGTGTTTGCCAAATGGTTGACCATTTTCATTCTGGTTATCGCTGCCGTCTTGTTCGCCTTTGGATATTTTGTTGCACGTTACGATTTTACCGAGATGTTCATGGCGGTAGTGGGATTATCGGTGGCAGCCATTCCCGAGGGACTGCCCGCTGTATTGACCATTACTCTGGCAATCGGTGTGCAGGCCATGGCGCGGCGCAATGCCATTGTGCGACGCTTGCCAGCTATTGAAACCCTGGGGTCGGTGTCGGTTATCTGCACCGATAAGACAGGGACACTGACCCGTAATGAAATGATGGTGGCTTCGGTACTCACTCACCGGCACCTTTTTACCCTGGAAGGTGATGGCTATGAACCCAAGGGGGCGTTAAAGCAGGACGATGCCCATGTGTCGCCTGCAGAACACCTGGTGCTGGAAGAGCTCGCCCGTGCAGCAACACTGTGCAACGATGCTGCGCTACGTGAGCATGATGGTGTGTGGGGAGTGGAAGGCGACCCGATGGAAGGCGCCCTGCTGGCCTTCAGCGGAAAAATGGATATCAACACTCGCCAGGAACAGGCTACCTGGACGCGTACCCATGCCATCCCTTTTGATGCCAGGCACCGCTTCATGGCAACACTGAATCACGCCCGGGATGAGCATGCCTGTGTATTCGTCAAAGGCGCGCCGGAACGAATACTGGAGATGTGTGCGAATCAGCGTGGCGCCAATGGGGCAGAGGAGTCACTGGATGCGGCTTATTGGCACAGGCAGGCAGAATCGGTTGCATCCCTCGGCCAGCGGGTACTGGCATTCGCCGTTAAAACGGTGGCGCTGCAACACAGGGTGTTGGCACACGCGGATGTTGAGGGCTCGCTGACCCTGCTCGGTATGGTGGGAATGATAGACCCACCCCGGGCCGAGGCGATTGCCGCCGTGGCCGAATGTCATGATGCTGGCATTGGGGTAAAAATGATCACCGGTGATCACACCCAAACTGCCCTTGCTATCGGTAAGCAGATTGGTCTGCAAAACACCGAAAAAGTGCTGACCGGAAAAGATCTGGACGGACTGGATGAAACCGTACTGCGTCAAGCCGTGCTGGACTGTGATATTTTCGCCCGCACCAGCCCGGAACACAAATTGCGGCTGGTAATGGCGTTGCAATCGCACGGCATGACGGTGGCCATGACCGGCGACGGGGTTAATGATGCCCCGGCGCTTAAAAGGGCCGATGCGGGCATTGCCATGGGGCAAAAAGGCAGTGAAGCGGCCAAAGAGGCCGCAGATCTGGTGCTGACCGATGACAACTTTGCCTCCATAGTGGCTGCCGTACGCGAAGGCCGCACCGTGTACGACAACCTGAAGAAAGTCATCAGCTGGACGTTGCCGACCAATGCCGGTGAGGCAATGACGATAATCGTTGCCCTGCTTCTGGGCATGACGCTGCCGGTGACCCCGATTCAGATTCTTTGGATCAATCTGATTACCGCCATCACGCTCGGCATTGCGCTGGCCTTCGAGCCAACCGAGCAGAATACCATGCGCCGCCCACCGCGTGCTCGCCATGAGCCATTGCTAAACGGCGAGCTGGTCTGGCATATCGTTTTAGTGTCCATTCTGTTTCTCTGCGGCGTATTTGGTACCTATCATTACGCCATTGAGCGTGGTTATTCGGTGGAGCTGGCCCGCACCATGGCGCTGAATACGCTGGTTGTCATGGAGATTTTTCACTTGTTCTTCATCCGCAATATCTACAGCACGTCGCTGACCTGGCAGGCGGTGCGCGGTACTAACGTCGTATGGACTGTGGTGATCGCGATTACGGCGGCACAATTCGCCATTACCTATCTGCCGCCGCTGCAAGCGGTATTTGCTACCGAGTCCATTCCCTTCCTGGATGGCTTGCTGATCCTTGGCGTCGGTGTTGTTCTGTTTACGATCATTGAAATCGAGAAGCAGATGCGGCTTAGCTATCGACGGATGAGGCAAGTGTGATGCCAGATTTGAGTATTATTCACGCCTCCACCTTCTATGAACTGACGGCAGTGGTGGTACTGGCGGCGGTCATCGGTTTTGTTGGCGTGCTGCTGCGCCAGCCCATGATTGTCAGTTTCATTGCGGTGGGGGTGCTGGCGGGGCCATCCATGTTGAACATCGTCGAATCGCACGAGCATATCGAGTTGCTGGCAGAGTTGGGTATTGCCGTGCTGCTGTTTTTGGTTGGCTTGAAGCTTGACTTAAAGCTGATTCGTACCCTGGGGCCGGTCTCCCTCGCCACCGGACTGGGGCAGGTGGCCTTTACCTCGGCTATCGGTTATCTGATCGGCATTGCCCTGGGCCAGGATATGATCACTTCACTCTATGTTGCGGTGGCGTTGACCTTCTCCAGTACCATCATCATCGTCAAGCTGTTGTCTGACAAAAGGGAAGTCGATTCTCTGCACGGTCGTATTGCCGTAGGCTTTTTGATCGTACAGGATTTGGTGGTCGTGCTGGCCATGATGGTGTTATCTGCGTTCGGTATCGGGGCACAAACAGGCGCGGGAGACTCGGCGTTAGAGCATGTCGGCAGCGTGCTGATATACGGTCTGATCATGCTGGGCTTTGTGCTGCTGTTCATTCGCTACCTGGCAACCCCACTGGTCAGCCGGATCGCCCGTTCCCAGGAGTTGCTGATCACCTTTGCCATTGGCTGGGCGGCGCTGCTGGCCGCCATCGGCAGCCAGTTGGGTTTCAGCAAGGAACTGGGGGGCCTGCTGGCCGGCATATCCCTTGCCTCAACCCCCTTCAGAGAGGCGATAGTGGCGCGACTTGCTTCGTTGCGCGATTTCCTGTTGCTGTTTTTCTTTATTGCGCTGGGCTTACAGCTTGATCTCGGTCTGCTGGGTTCGCAGCTTGTCCCGGCATTGATATTTTCCGTGTTCGTACTGGTTGGCAATCCGCTGATCGTCATGGCGATTATGGGCACCATGGGCTACCGCAAGCGAACCGGTTTTTTGGCCGGATTGACAGTGGCCCAGATCAGCGAGTTTTCACTCATCTTCATGGCGATGGGCCTGAGTCTGGGACACGTTTCGGCAGAGTCTCTCGGTCTGGTCACCCTGGTGGGACTCATTACCATCGCCATGTCCGTGTACATGATTACCTATTCTCACCGTCTGTACAGTCAACTGGAGCCCTGGTTGAGCATCTTCGAGCGCAGAAAACCGTATCGGGAAGAAGCGCTGGAGGATCAGCGTGCCGAAAAACAACCCTACGATGTCATCCTCTTTGGTCTGGGGCGTTATGGTAAAGCGGTAGCCTACTATCTGCAAAAAGAGGGGTTCAGCCTGATGGCGGTTGACTTTAACCCTGATGAAGTGCGGCGCTGGCGCAACCAGGGTCACAGGGTGATGTACGGTGATGCGAGTGACGCCGTATTCGTCAGTGATCTGCTGCTTGATGGTGTCAAATGGGTTGTTGCTGCCATGCCGCAGCATGACCTTGGCGTGACTCATGAAGATCCGCGCTTGTCATTGATTGAGGGGTTGAAGCAGCAAGGTTATACCGGCGGTATCGCCGTCTGCGCCCAGCAGTTGGGTGACCATAACGTGCTGAAGGAGAAAGGAGCGACGCTGATCCTGTTGCCCTTTCACGACGCAGCCGAGCAGGCGGTTGCACGCATGAAAGCGGCATCGCCTGCCTCATGCCTTGATCCTGCAAAATCGTGAATGCCTTGGCGAACATCATGGGTCGTGAATGTCGTTTTGGTATCCTAATCCGTCAGTCCGCACCGGTTTGTGGTGTTGACTGACGAGTTCTTGTACGGCACTCCTTGGTTAACCGCGCTTCTGACGCGCCTGGCTGGGTGAAATGCCGAAAAAGTCCTTGAAGCAGTGGCTGAAGTGGGTGGAGCTGACAAAACCGCAGGCCACGGCGATGCCGGATATGCTGGTGCTGCTTTGCAGCAGCAGGCGGCGGGCGTGGGTGATGCGCAGCTCCAGATAGTAACGGGAGGGGGTGGTCTCGAGGTGGCTCTGGAACAGCCGCTCTATGCGACGGCGCGACAGGCCCACGTAGTCGGCCAGCTCCTCGATGCCGAGCGGCTCTTCGATGTTGCTGTTCATCAGCCGCAGCAGGGTGCGCAGGGCGTCGGGCATGGTCGGGTCGTTTTCGGCCAGGGAGAGCGGGGTATCGCCGTCGTCGACGATGCGGTCGCTGCTGAGTATTTCGTTGATGGCGCGCACCGTTTCCCGACCGTGCAGCCGTTCGACCAATGCCAGCATCATCTCCAGCGCACTGTTGGGGCCGGCGCTGGTCAGTATGCGCGCTTCCACCACCATGGGCTGGGGCGACACCTGTACCCGGGGGAAACCTTCCTGCACCACGGCATGGTTGTCCGGGTGCAGGGCGCAGGCAAGCCCGTCGAGCACACCGGCGTGGGCCAGGGCCACGGCGCCGTTCCACAGGCCGCCCAGCACCTTTTGTCGCTTGGCCGCCGCCTTGAGCACCCGGCTCAGCGGCGGGTGTTCGCTCAGGCTGCAGCGAAAGCCGCCGCACACAATCAGCACATCCAGGGCGTCCTCGCCTTCCAGCGTCAGCTCGTCCAGGGTGGCGTTGGCCGAAATATCGATGGCCAGATCACTGCGCACCGTCTTGGCGTCAAGGCCGAAGATGGTAAAGCCGAACAGCGGCGTGGCCTGCACCAGGTTGGCGGTGACCAGGGCGTCTACCGCCGCGGTAAAGGCCATCATCGAAAAGTGGGGCTGCAGTACAAAGCCGACCCTTATCGGCGCTGCACCGCTTTGGCGCGCCGGCAGAAAGGCGCTGTTGGTGTCGCGCAGGCGATGACTGAAATAACGTTTTTCACTGATTTGGGACATGGTGTTTTTATGATGGATCCGGGGTGAAGGGAGCGTTTCCAGGATGTTATCGCTTAGGGCTCCATAGTACCCCGCCAGGCCGGGCTTTGCACCTGTACCGCCTTGTCGAGCCCGGTCTGGCTCCGGTTTTCCCCCGATTTGCCCCCCTGTTGTGACGGGCGATGATCACAATGTTGATTTTATGTAACGCTTTGTCGCAAATACACAACTTTAGGCCGCAGCCAGTCACCCCTGCCATGGTACCCCCCAGTAGTATCTCATTAACGCAAGGCCTGGGTGTTTATTCCCCTCGCCACGCAACCAGGGATACATCAGGCACCGGGAACCAGCCCGGGCCGCGCAAGGAGGTCACAAGATGTTCAGCAAAGACACCCGCATTCAGGATATAGACCCGGCACTGTGGGCCGCCATGGAAGAAGAGGCCGCTCGTCAGGAACAACATATCGAGCTGATTGCCTCGGAAAACTACACCAGCCCGGCCGTTATGGAAGCCCAGGGGTCGGTACTGACCAACAAATATGCGGAAGGCTACCCGGGCAAGCGCTATTACGGCGGTTGCGAAGCGGTAGACAAGGTTGAAGTGCTGGCCATCGAGCGCGCCAAGGAACTGTTTGGCGCAGACTATGCCAACGTGCAGCCCCATTCCGGCTCTCAGGCCAATGCCGCCGTTTACATGGCGCTGTGCGCCCCCGGCGATACCGTGCTGGGCATGAGCCTGGCCCACGGTGGCCACCTGACGCACGGCGCCAAGGTCAGCTTTTCCGGCAAAATATACCAGGCGGTGCAGTACGGCCTGAACGAGGCCACCGGTGAGGTGGACTACGACCAGGTTGAAGCGCTCGCAGTAGAGCACAAGCCGAAGATGATCGTCGCCGGTTTCTCCGCCTACTCCAAGGTGCTGGACTGGGCCCGTTTCCGCGCCATCGCCGACAAGGTAGGCGCCTATCTGTTCGTGGACATGGCCCATGTGGCCGGTCTGGTCGCCGCCGGCCAGTACCCCAACCCGGTCCCTCATGCCCATGTGGTCACCACCACCACGCACAAGACACTGCGCGGCCCCCGCGGCGGCCTGATCCTGGCCAAAGGCAATCCGGATCTGGAGAAAAAACTCAACGCCGCCGTGTTCCCCGGTGGTCAGGGTGGCCCGCAGATGCACGCCATCGCCGGCAAGGCGGTGGCCTTTGCCGAAGCGCTGAAGCCGGAATTTACCGCGTATCAGAAAGCCGTGGTGGAAAACGCCCGCGCCATGGTGGCGGTGTTTCAGAGCCGCGGTTTCGATGTGGTATCCAACGGCACCGACAACCACCTGTTCCTGCTCGACCTGTCCGCCAAGGGTATTACCGGCAAGGATGCGGATCGGGTACTGGGTGAGGCCCACATTACCGTGAACAAGAACGCCGTACCCAACGACCCCCAGTCGCCCTTCGTGACCTCGGGCCTGCGTATCGGCACCCCGGCGGTCACCACCCGCGGCTTCAAGGTAGAGCACTGCCGCCAGCTGGCCGGCTGGATCTGCGACATTCTGGAGCATATGGACGACCCGGAAGTGATTGTGTCGGTCAGGGACCAGGTCGCCAGCCTGTGCAGCTACTTCCCGGTATATCGCTAACTTATTGATTAAAGGCAGGTTGCTCCGTGGCCTGACAGCCGATTGGAGCAGTCCTCTAAGCCGACCGTGACATGCCAGGGATGGCATGTCCGAGCCCCCAGGGAGGGGTTTACGGCGAGTCGGCGTGAGGATGCTTCAATCGGCGCACGCACCGGCTACAGAATTCAAACTGACAGGTGAGACTATGAAAAAATATTCAGGATTCGGGCTCCTCAAGCATGCCCTGACCCACCACGAAAACTGGCAGCGCGTGTGGCACAACCCCACGCCCAAGCCGGAAGGTTACGACGTTATCATCGTCGGCGGCGGCGGCCACGGTCTGGCCACGGCCTACTACCTGGCCAAGGAACACGGCATCACCAACGTGGCGGTCATCGAAAAGGGTTACCTGGGTGGCGGCAACACCGCCCGTAACACCACTATCGTGCGTTCCAACTACCTGTGGGATGAAGCCGCTCACCTGTATGAGCATTCCATGAAACTGTGGGAAGGCCTGGCGCAGGATCTGAACTACAACCTGATGTTCAGCCAGCGCGGCGTGCTCAACCTGGGGCACACCCTGCAGGACATGCGCGACATAGAGCGCCGGGTTAACGCCAACCGCCTGAACGGCATCGACGGCGAAGTGCTCAACGCCAAGCAGGTGCAGGATCTGGTGCCGATTCTGGACTGTTCCACCAGTGCCCGTTATCCGGTGCTGGGTGCCTCCTGGCAACCGCGCGGCGGCACCGCCCGTCACGACGCCGTGGCCTGGGGCTTTGCCCGCGCCGCCGACGCCCTGGGGGTACACCTGATCCAGCAGACCGAAGTGACCGGCATCCGTCGCGAAAACGGCGCCGTCACCGGGGTGGAAACCAACCGTGGCTTTATCTCCGCGCCCAAGGTGGCCTGTGTCACCGCCGGTAACTCGGGTGTCATGGCCAACATGGTCGGCATGAAGCTGCCGCTGGAGTCCCATCCGCTGCAGGCCATGGTATCCGAGCCGGTCAAGCCGATCCTCGACACCGTGGTCATGTCCAACCACGTACACGGTTATATCTCCCAGTCCGACAAGGGTGACCTGGTCATCGGCGCCGGTATCGACAGCTACCTGGGTTACGGTCAGCGCGGTTCCTTCCCGGTGGTGGAAGAAACCATGGCGGCCATTGTGGAAATGTTCCCCATTTTCAGCCGGGTTCGCCTCAACCGTACCTGGGGCGGCATCGTCGACACCTGTCCGGATGCCTGTCCGATTATTTCCAAGACCCACATCAAGGGCCTGTATTTCAACTGCGGCTGGGGCACCGGCGGCTTCAAGGCCACCCCGGGCTCGGGCAACGTATTCGCCCACACCATTGCCAAGGATGACCCTCATCCCCTGGCCAAACCCTTCAATGTCGACCGCTTTACCAGCGGCCACCTGATTGACGAGCACGGCGCTGCCGGCGTAGCCCACTGAGGAGATAGAGATGCTGAATATTTATTGTCCGCATTGCGGCGAACACCGGGAAGAAGACGAATTTCACTACGGCGGCGAGGCACACATTGCCCGCCCGGCGGATCCGAACGCGCTCAGCGACGCAGAATGGGCCCAGTACCTGTTCATGCGCAAGAACCCGCGCGGTCTGCATCACGAAATGTGGTATCACGCCGCCGGCTGTCGCAAGTTCTTCAATGCGACCCGGCACACAGTGACCTATGAAATTCAGGAAACCTACAAGGTGGGCGAGCAGCCCCGGCAAGGAGGCCAGTCATGAGCCAGCAATATCGTCTTCAGGGCAAGGGTCGGGTAGACCACAGCAAACCGCTCAACTTTATTTTTAACGGCAAGACCTATCAGGGTCTGTCTGGCGACACCATCGCCTCGGCACTGCTGGCCAACGGGGTCGACGTGGTCGGCCGTTCGTTCAAGTATTCCCGTCCGCGCGGCATCATGGCCGCCGGTGCCGAAGAGCCGAACTGCATCCTGCAGGTGGGCAGCTCCGAAGCCACCATGATCCCCAATATTCGCGGCACCCAGGGCGAGCTGTATGACGGCCTCACCGCCGCCAGCACCAACGGCTGGCCGAATGTGGACAAGGACATCATGGGCGTGATGGGCAAGCTCGGCGGCAGCATGATGCCCCCCGGCTTCTACTACAAGACCTTCATGTATCCCCAGTCCATGTGGCCCAAGTACGAACATCTGATCCGCAAGGCCGCCGGCCTGGGCCGGGTGCCGAAAGAGAAGGATCCGGATACCTACGACAAGCTCAATCATCACTGTGACGTACTGGTGGTGGGCGGTGGCGCGGCCGGCCTGGCGGCGGCACTGGCGGCGGGTCGCCGTGGCGCCCGGGTGATACTGGTGGACGAACAGAACGAATTCGGCGGCCATCTGCTGCACAGCACCCAGCCCATCAATGGCCAGGCGCCGACCCAGTGGGTGGCGGACGCGGTAAAAGAGCTGCAGGGCCTGCCCGACGTGACCCTGCTGCCCCGCAGCACCGCCGCCGGCTATTACGATCAGAACTTTCTTACCGTACTGGAGCGCCGTACCGATCACCAGGGCGAGCGCGTATCCGGCAAGACCCGTCAGCGTCTGCACCGCATCCGTGCCAAGCGCGTGGTGCTGGCGACCGGTGCGCACGAACGCCCGCTGGTGTTCGGCAACAACGACCTGCCCGGCTGCCTGGTGGCCAGTGCACTCTCTACCTACGTCAACCGTTATGGCGTGGCCCCGGGCAACAACCTGGTGCTGATGACCTGTAACGATTACGGCTATCAGGCCGCGCTGGACTGGCTGGACGCCGGCCGCAAGATAAGCGCTGTGGTCGACAGCCGTCATCGTCCCTCGGGGGCCCGTTATCAGGCGCTGAAGGCGCGCGGCGTCAAGATGTATACCGGCCATGGCCTGATTGAAGCGGTTGGCAAGAAGCGAGTAACCGGCGCCAAGGTGGCGGCGCTGTCCAGCGACGGCAGCCAGGTCACCGGTGCAGTTGAGACGCTTTCCTGTGACATCATCGCCAGCTCCGGTGGCTGGAGCCCGGTGGTGCATCTGACCGCGCATACCGGCTCGCGTCCGGTGTGGAGTGACGAGCTCAACGGCTTTGTACCCGGCGAGTCGGTACAAAAGCAGCTGCTGGCCGGCGGCATTCAGGGCACCTATGCGCTGTCCAGGGTGCTGGCCGAGGGCCTGACCGCAGGTCGTGCGGCCGCCGATGCCACCGGTTACGGTGACATTTCCGCCCAGGTCAAGGATGCCGCGCTCAAGACCGAAGATCCGCAGGAAGATGCGGCTCAGGCCCTGTTCCTGGTGCCGCACAACAAGCCGGTGAGCCGTGCGCCCAAGCAGTTTGTGGATTACCAGAACGACGTCACCGCCGCCGGTATCGAGCTGGCCGTGCGCGAGGGGTTCGAGTCCATCGAGCACATCAAGCGCTACACCGCCATGGGCTTTGGTACCGATCAGGGCAAGCTGGGCAACATCAACGGCATGGCGATTGCCGCCCGGGCCATGGGCAAGACCATTGCCGAAACCGGCACTACCGTGTTCCGTCCCAACTACACGCCGGTTACGTTTGGCGCCTTTGCCGGACGCAATGCGCACCACCTGTTCGACCCGGCACGTTTTACCGCCATGCATGCCTGGCATGTGAAGAGCGGCGCCGAGTTTGAAGATGTGGGCCAGTGGAAGCGCCCCTGGTTCTTCCCCAAGAACGGTGAAGACATGCATCAGGCGGTTAACCGCGAATGTCAGGCGGTACGCAACAGCGTGGGCATTCTGGATGCCTCTACCCTGGGTAAAATCGACATTCAGGGTGCCGATGCCCGCGAGTTTCTGGCGCGCATCTACACCAACGCCTGGGCCAAGCTGAGCCCCGGTAACTGCCGCTACGGCCTCATGTGTAAAGAAGACGGCATGGTGTTTGACGATGGTGTCACCGCCTGCATCAACGACAACCACTTTGTTATGACCACCACCACGGGTGGCGCCGCCGGCGTACTGCAGTGGCTGGAGCTGTGGCACCAGACCGAATGGCCGGAGCTGGAGGTGTATTTCTCCTCGGTCACCGATCACTGGTCCACCATGACGGTCACCGGCCCCAACAGCCGCAAGGTGCTGGAAAAGATCTGTGAAGATGTGGACCTGTCTGCAGAAGCCTTCCCCTTCATGGGCTGGCGCGATGCGACCGTCGCGGGTGTGAAGGCGCGGATCTTCCGCATCTCCTTCACCGGCGAGCTGAGCTTCGAGATCAACGTACAGGCGAACTATGGTCTGCATACGTGGGAAGCGGTGATGGAAGCGGGTGCCGAGTTCAACATTACGCCGTACGGCACCGAAACCATGCACGTGCTGCGGGCAGAGAAGGGCTTCATCATCGTCGGCCAGGACACCGATGGTTCCGTGACCCCCTTCGATCTGGGCATGGACTGGTGTGTGGGCAAGACCAAGCCGTTCCCCTTCATCGGCCAGCGTTCCTGGAGTCGTTCCGACACGGCACGCACCGATCGCAAGCAGCTGGTGGGCCTGAAGTGCAAGGAGCCGAAGACCGTGATTCCGGAAGGCGCGCAAATCGTGCTGGACCCGAACCATCCGGTACCGGTACCCATGGTCGGTCATGTGTCGTCCAGCTACTACAGTGCCAACCTGGGCCACAACATCGCCATGGGCGTGGTGAAAGGCGGCCTGAGCCGCATGGGCGAAACCGTGTACTGCCCGCTGGCCGATGGCCGGGTGCTGGAAGCCGAAATTACCAGCCCGATTTTCTATGATCCCAAAGGAGAGCGTCAGCATGTCTAACATCACCGCTAAACTGGCCGAAACAGCAACCGAGGTGCGGGTGGAATCCCCGCTGTATCACGCCAATCTGCCCGAGCTGGCCAAAAAAGAACAACAGGGCGAAGTGGTGTTGCGCGAGAAGGCACTGCTGGGCCACCTGGTGTTGCGCGGCAACGTGAACAACGAACTGTTCGCCAAAACCGTAGAGAAGGTACTGGGTGTGGCGCTGCCTACCACTGCGTGCAGCTCGGTCGACAGTGGTCAGGTGCTGGTGCAGTGGCTGGCGCCGGACGAGTGGCTGATCATCACCGAAAGTGGTCGGGAAGGGCAGCTGGAAGCCCGGCTGCGCGAGCAGCTTACCGGTCACTATTCTCTGGTGGATGTCAGCGGCGGCCAGACGGTACTGGCGCTGTCCGGTCCCAAGGCCGAGCTGGTGATTCGCAAATCTTGTCATTATGATGTGCACATCTCCAACCTGCCGACCGGCAAGTGCGTGGGCACCACCTTCGCCAAGAGCGCCGTGCTGCTGCGCCGCACCGGTGCGGACAGCTTCGAGATGGTGATCCGCCGCAGCTTCTCGGACTACCTGTGGATGTGGCTGCAGGACGCCAGCCGCGAATACGGCCTGGTGATCGAGAAGTAGGCAAACCGAGCGGCGTCATCATGTGTCACCCCCGCGAAGGCGGGGGTCCATGAGCCGAGTATCACCCGGTTGGTCACCCTCGCGAAGGTGGGGGTCCATGAGCCGAGTATTACCCGGTTGGTCACCCTCGCGAAGGCGGGGGTTCATGAAGACCGATAATAAGTTAGTACGGCGAATATTCAGCAGGAGGCTGTCGCATGACACAACACGATACTCTGATCCTGACCGCCAGCTGCGCCAGCAAGCTGGGCACAGTGGATGCGGTGACCGGTTACCTGCGTGAGCAGCGCTGCTACGTGGCGGATATGCAGACCTTTGATGACGCCCGTGCCGGCCACTTTTTCATTCGCGCCGAGTTTCGCAAGCCCGAGAGCGGAGACTTTGACGAGACGGCGTTTCGTGATGGCTTTGCCCCCCGGGCCGCCGAGTTCGGCATGCAGTGGGAGCTGACCGAGCGCAGCCGCAAGCCCAATGTGGTGATCATGGTGTCCAAGTTCGATCACTGCCTCAACGACCTGCTGTATCGCTACCGCACCGGTCAGCTGGCCATCGAGATTCCGGCGATTATTTCCAATCACCCGGATCTGCAGCGGCTGGCCGACTGGCACCATATTCCCTATTACCATCTGCCGGTGACTGCCGAGACCAAGGCCGAACAAGAGGCCAAGATCTGGCATATAGTGCAGGAATCACAGGCGGATCTGGTGGTGCTGGCGCGCTACATGCAGGTGCTGAGCCCCCAGCTGTGCAATCAGCTGGCGGGCTGGGCCATCAATATTCACCACTCGCTGCTGCCCGGTTTCAAGGGCGCCCAGCCCTATCACCAGGCCTATGCCAAGGGGGTGAAGCTGGTGGGAGCCACGGCCCATTACATCAACAACGAGCTGGATGAAGGCCCCATTATTACCCAGGGCATTCAGACGGTGGATCACAGTCATTATCCGGAAGATCTGGTGGCCAAGGGGCGCGATGTCGAGTGCATCACCCTGGCCAAAGCCATTCAGTATCACATCGAAAAACGGGTGTTCATGTACCAGGGCAAGACGGTGGTACTGGGCAGTTAACCCCCGTTCGATGTATTCCCGGCAGGGGGCATGCCGCCGCCGCGGTGCGTCCCCTGCATAGCAAACAGGCTTGTTCGATGAGTCTGTTCACGTAAAAAGAAAGTCATGACAAGGAGATATCATGTCTAACAAGATCACGGTTCTGCGCGATACCCAGCCCGAAGTGTTACTGGATGCCACCCAGTGGGAAAAGCTGTCCGGCGACCCGCACACCGTTAACCTGAACGCTTACCAGTCGGACGACGGCAGCAAGCTGATGGGTACCTGGATCTGTACTCCCGGCAAGTGGGCGGTCAACTACACCAAGTGGGAATATTGCGACTTCCGTGAAGGTTACTGCATTCTCACCCCCGAAGGCGGTGAGCCCATTCACCTGAAAGCCGGCGACATCTTCGTGGTCGAGCCCGGCTTCCAGGGCACCTGGGAAGTCGTGGAAACCGTGCGCAAGTACTTCGTGTTTGCCTAACAGGGCATAGCACCGGTTATTTCACGGCCTGCATTGCGCAGGCCGTTTTTGTTTACCCCCAAAAAACCAAATCATCGCCCCTGTAGTAGCTGCTTTAGCTGCTAAATCCTGCGACGCAGGATCGGGGCCCTCGGATTCAAGGTAATACTTCCGTGCTCAATCGGTGCTCATTACCCATCATCCGCTCTGCTTTTGTGAGAGCTATGCTGAAAACAGCGGCATGGCCCGGCAGGAGGATGCATGAATCGCCGATGGATAAAAATACTGGCTCTGTTGATGACCCTGGTACCCGTAATGGGACAGGCGGCGCCTGTTCGGGCCCGGCTCGACGACAATGGCCTGCAGCGGGTGAAAATCGTGGCTGGCAGCTATTTTTTTCAGCCCGATCATATCATCGTCAAGGTCGGCGTTCCTGTGGTGCTGGAGGTAGATACAGAGGCGGGAATCATACCCCACAGCCTGGTGATCTGGTCTCCACGCATGGGGATAGACGTGAACGAAAGGCTGGCTACCACCAGCATTATCCGTTTTACTCCCCGGGCTACGGGTCAGGTTCCCTTCTACTGCGAGGAAAAGCTCATATTCTTTCGCAGCCATCAGGATCGTGGCATGACAGGCGTGCTGCAAGTGGTGGAGTGAATGATAGGGGCTGACTCCACGGCACGAACGACAGGATCAAATAATCGACACACCTTCAATTTCCATGACCGAGCTGGCATCGGCCCGATCGATGATTTTAATCAAGGCGGATTGAATCACCTCGTTTTCCCTGACATCCGTTTCACTGGCAAACCGTTCTTCCTGAACCTGTGCGCCTTCTTCCAGGGTAAACCGAATAGCGACTTCCGTTGCACAATCGGCACTTTTACCAAAGTACTCCAGGGTAATCTGCGGATAGCCTTTAAAGCCCTTCTTGACCTGTTTTGCGATTCGTTTTTTAGCTTTATCTACATGCATACAAAATCCTTGTAAGTGCTGACACCAAAATGAACCGTTAAGCCCGAGAGCGTTGCTGAGCATGCCGCTCCCGGTGAGCGGCATACCCTCTGTATTTGTTCATTGAACGCCAACCACCGGCCGAAGGCAAGGACTGGCGATCGAGCAGGTTCGATCCATCACCTTGCTGTCTTGCTGTAGCTGCCACTTCAGTCGGCAGAGCGGGCCTGTTGTCCTCTATGCCTGCTGATCTCCCGCCCTTCTGCCCTTGCTATGCTGAAAACAGGATGCGGAGCGGGGAGAAGGGCGGATGAGCGGATTATGGTTGCTGATGGCGTTAACGCTGACGAGTCCTGCACCGCTGCAAGAGGCACTGGAAAGGTTCGAACGGCTCGATGGCTACCGGCTAAAGCTGCGCAGCGAGGGGCCGGGCGGCAACCTGCAACTGCGTTATGCCTATCGCAAACCCGGTTGGGTGCGCATGGATGTGCTGTCCCCCCATGCGGGAGCCGTGCTGATTTACCGGCCCGACAGCAACCGGGTCCGGCTTTGGCCCTTCGGCCTGAGCTGGCCCTCGGTCAGCCTGCGGCCCGGGCATTCACTGGTGGTTAGCCCCCGTGGTCACCGGGTAGACAAGTCCGATGTGGGGGTGCTGTTGCGCCGGGTGTTACAGCTACAGCAAGCGGGCGATCTGGCGCTGCAGCAGCCGGCCAACTACCGTGACCGGCCTGTGTGGCATCTGGTCATCAATGGGCCGGCCGGGCCGAATGAAGTGGGGCGTTACGAGCTGTGGCTCGATCGGGAGTTGTGGTTTCCGCTCAAGGTCGTCAGCAGCGATAGCCGGGGCAACCGGCTGGAAACCGTCTGGCTGGAGCAGATTGAGCTCGAGCCCGTCTTTCCCGACAACTTATTTTCTCCCTGAGTAATACCAATCACACTAAAGGAGTGATCAATGTCTGATAACAATGCCGTGTTTTAAGCACGGTCATACCGGGCCTGCCCCGGTATCTTCCTGCAGAGAGATCCTGACTTTCGTCAGGATGACGGCCTGAGCATATGATTAATCCGGTTGGCTATGTATGAGTTAACTGTGTCTACACTGTATTTATATACAGAAATATGGTGGGCCAGATTATGGAATGGTCTTATAAGGAGCTAGAGCTA
>NZ_JAFBBE010000034.1 GCF_016907015.1 Oceanisphaera litoralis | reverse complement strand
CATCAATACAGGCCGGATATACGTATGCAGTTTTATCCTGATTACCGAAAATAACGGAAACCCCACTTGCAGGAAGCGAGGTGTCCATATATGTATTCATAGCGAGTCGGGTGAGGCGGCCCTGTTATCTCTGAAACCAGAGCGGGTTAGATGGAGATTACAATGCCAGCCAGGACAGCGGAGACTTGCTGACGGCGGCGCCGTAGATGTAGGCAAAGATGGCGATGGAGGCCAGGGCGGCACCCAGACGCTGGCCGCGGGTCTTGCCGCGCTTGATGGCGAGGGTGCCAATCACGATATACAACACCAGGCCGATCACCTTGGCGGTGAGCCAGGGGCTGTTGCCGAAGGGGATCTGCTGGCTCTGTACCGCCAGCCACACGCCCAGCGCCAGCAGCAGGGTATCGTTGACATGGGGCAGTATTTTCAGCAGTTTGTTGTTGATGCGGGCAGGTGACGGCACGGCCAGCCAGGCACGCAGCATGAATAGGGTGATGCTGATCAGGGCAAACATCATGTGGGCGTGTTTAACAGCCAGATAAGACATAATAACTCCAGAGAAGACAACAGGATGCCGCCATGATAGCAGTATATCGCTTGGACTTTGCACCGAATACCGAACTGGATCAAGGCGGTGCCGAACCTGGCCGTGTAGCTTGTGCCGAGACACTCACTGTATTGAGGTAACGACGATGAATAAATGGTTTTATGGTTTGGCGGGCGCCCTGTTATCCGGGCCCGTGCTGGCGGCGTCGATCACCGTGTATAAATCGGAGACCTGTGGCTGCTGCGAAGACTGGGTGAGGCACATGGAAGCGTCCGGCTTCGAGGTGAAGGTGGTGAATCGCGATAACCTGGCCCCGGTGAAGGCCATGGCCGGTGTCAAACCGGAGCTGGCTTCCTGTCACACCGGGCTGGTCGATGGTTATGTTATCGAGGGCCATGTGCCGGCGGCGGACGTGAAGCGATTGCTGGAACAAAAACCGGCGGTGCGCGGCCTGACCATTCCCGGCATGCCGCAAAGTGCCCCGGGCATGGACATCCCCGGTACCCCTTACGAGGTGCTGAGTTTCGATAACCAGGGCAACAGCGCCGTCTTCAGTCGTTATCCAGGATAGTCTCGTCCGGCTCGAAGGCGATAAACCGGCGGCCCCGAAATACCAGGGTGCCGGTTTCTTCCTGCTCGAGCTGCTCATAGAGGTGCTGGGTTACCCGAAACTCACGTTCATCATTCCCTTCCAGCGGCCGGAAGGACACATAATACTGTACGCTCGGCGGTGGCATCTCTGTCTGATCCTTGCAGGGTCGGCCCATGAATTCCCGGGTGCGTTTGCCGGCCACCATCACCGCCAGGCTGTGTGGGGGCTGACCGCTATGATAAAAGTAGGTATAGAGCCGCCGGCCGATCACCATGGCGGCGATGGCGATGATGCCCCAGAACACGATCTTGTCCATTGAATCTACCTCCCTGTTTTGTTCAGCTTAATGCTTGTATACGGCGGCGCAAGCCGATTTGATGAAGGTGACCCTTGAACGGCTCGAAGGCGAAAATAGTACGACAGTTGCTGTTCTGCATGGGGCTGCTGTCGCCCGCTGTGGGTCAGGCATTACCCCTGCCGGCGTGGCTGCAGGTGCAGGCGACCCTGACCCGGGCGCAGGTGCCGGCCTGTCCCAAAGAGCAGGCCGAAGGCCTGGTGCTGACGCTGAATGAAGGTCGTATCGAAGGGCGACTGGAGCGCTTGAGTCTGGATCTGAGTTGCTCTCGCAGTGGCGGAGGCACCGCCGAGGGCGAAGGCGATGCCTTGTCGCTGCTGCTGACACTGCCGGCCATCGACTTTCAGGTCGACAGCCTGACCCTGCATCTGCCCGAGGTCGTGGTGACCGGTGCCGCCGAGCTGCGTCATAACGAACAACATCTCGAGATTATCTGGCATACGGATGCCGGCGAGGCACGGCTGGAACTGCTGCCGGAGCGGCATGGCTGGCGCTGGCAGGGGCAGTTACCGGGTGCCTTGATGGCACCCGGCTTTCAGCATCATCTGACCCTCAGCGGTGACTGGCAGCCGGAACAGCCATTGCGGCTGCTGGCCGAAGGCGAGCTGCCGGCGCCATTAACGGGCACCTGGCAACTGCAGCTGACGGCCGTTCAGGGAGAACACGGCTGGCAGCTGCAGCCGGACTCGCGACTCAGGGTGGCGCGGTTGCGCTGGAAGCAGCTGGAACTCAAGCGGCTGGAACTGGCGCCGGTAGGGGGCTTTATGCGGGAGGGCCCCTGGCGTGCGCGCCTGAGCTGGCAGCAGGGGCGCTGGCAACGACAGGCTCTACCCGGCGCGGCACTGCTGTTGAGCGGGGCGGGAGCGGATCGGCACCATGGCACTGTGGCACTTGAGCTGGCTCGCGGCCTGCAGTTGAAAGGCGACTGGCTTTACGACCAGGGGCTGGCGCTGACGGTGCCGCCCCAGTCGCTGCCGGTCACCGGGGTGTGGCAATGGCTGAGCGGCTGGCTGGCGCTGCCGGTGGGGCTGGCACCCGAAGCGGGCACGCTGCTGCTGTCGCTGTGGGCAACGAACCTGCTCGATGCGGGGCAACCGATAACACTGAAGGCAGAGCTTGATGAGGGGCGGCTGCGCTATCGGGATATGCATGCCGAGCAGGTGGCCGCCGGTTTCGCGTTGAGATGGGATCAGGGGGGGCTGAGTAGCCTTGGCCCCCAGGCCCTGACGGCGGCGCGGTTCGAGGTGGGGGTGCCCATTACCGATATTCACGCCGCCCTGGGTTGGCGAGATGGCAAGCCCTGGCTTTCCGGGCTGACGGCCCGGGCGTTTGGCGGCCGACTGGCGCTGTCTCCCATGGCGCTTGACGCCAGGCCTCATGGTGAGGTGCACCTGAGCGATATTTCGCTGGAGCAGGTGCTGGGTTATGCCGGTGTCAACGGACTGACCGGCAACGGCAGCCTGCACGGGCGGCTGCCGTTTTCGTTCGATCAGGGTTTCAGCATCTCGGCCGGCAAGGCCTATAGTGATAATGGCTGGATTTCCTATCAGGCCGGTGAGTCGTTGCTGGCCCGTGGCAGGAATAATCTGTCGCTCGGGCTGACCCTGGGGTTGCTCAGTGACTTGCGTTACCAACGGCTGGAGGCGGATATTTCGATGGCGGCCAGTGGCGAAGCTGTTATCGATAGCCGGTTGCGGGGGCAGGCGCCGGTGATGGGGAAAATGCACCCGGTCAACTTCAATTATCGCCACCAGGAAAACCTGTTACAGTTGCTGGCCAGTTTGCGTTTCGCCCAGGAGTTGAGTGAGCGGTTGCCGGCCAGGCTACAGGGGGAGAGCGAGTAAATGCATAAAGGTACGGCCATGACGGGCCCCTTGTTACCGGGTGTTTTACTGGGTGTGTTACTGAGTGTTTTACTGAGTGCCTGCACGCCCCGGGTGGAGGTAATGGTGCCGGACAAGCCCATTACGGTCAATTTGAACGTGAAGGTGGATCACGAAATCCGGGTTCGGGTCGATCGAGAGCTGGAAAAGTTGTTTGAACAGGAACAGGACTTGTTCTAGGGAGTCTCTATGCGGTGGTTAGCATTGATGTTGGCGGCCTGCCTGAGCTGGTCGGCCTGGGCGCTGGATTTGCAGCAGGCCAAGCAGCAGGGCCTGATCGGCGAACAGCTTAATGGCCTGGTGGGTGTGGTGCGTGGCAGCGGTGAGGTAAATGCCATCGCCAGCGACATCAATCGCAAACGGCTGGAAAATTATCAGGATATCGCCCGGCGGACCGGCACCAGCCTGACCGTGGTGCAGAGTCGCGCCGGTCAGTTGAATATAGAGCGTACTGCCAGCGGGCATTATATCCAGCTGGCCGATGGCAGTTGGCGACGCAAGTAACAGCAAGCAAGTAACAGCAAGCAAGTAAGTAAGTAGTTACTTTCATGGCTAGGTCGGTTATTTCTGGCTCCATTCGAGTTTTTTATACTGCTCTTCTTCGTATTTATCAGTAAATAATTTGGCGAATCGTGCCTTGATTGGTTAATATCCCCCCACTTTTGGATTGTCGAAGTTGAAGGAGTGGTGGTATGCGCAATAGGGTTAAGCTTTGCTTGATGTTAGCATGGGTGGCTTGTGCCAAACCCTACGCTAAAGGTACCGATGTGGAAGTAAAGCCTCCTGTCGCCAAGAAAATCCCCCACGTTCTGAACAATCACGACGACATCCGGATCGACAACTATCACTGGATGCGAGACGACGAGCGCGACGATCCGCAGGTGCTCTCCCATCTGGAGCAGGAAAACCAGTACAGTGAGCGGGTGCTTACCCCGCTGAATTCGCTGCAGGAAGACTTGTATCGGGAGATGATCGCCCGCATCCGTCAGGACGACAGCTCGGTCCCCTATCTGAAAAATGGTTACCGTTACCAGACCCGTTACCAGAAGGGTCTGGAATATGGCATTCTCGAACGCCATCCCGAAGGTCAGCCCGAGCAGATAGAACTGCTGCTGGACGGCAACGAGCGCGCCAAGAAGCAGGCCTATTACGGTCTGGGTCAGGTCGCGGTCAGCCCCGATCAGCAGACCCTGGCCTTTGCCGAAGATTTTGTCTCCCGTCGTCAGTATCAGATCCGCTTCAAATCCCTGCAAAGCGGCGAGCTCTTTGATGAAGTGCTGGAAAATACCTCCGGCAATCTGGAATGGGCCAACGACGGCAAGACCCTGTTTTACGTCAAGCAGGACGAAAATACCCTGCTGCCCTATCAGGTTTACCGTCACACCCTGGGCACGCCCCAGAGCGAAGACGTGCTGGTGCATGAAGAGCAGGACAGCAGTTTTTATACCAGCATCTACAAGAGCCGCTCCGAAGACTACATCGTCATCGGCGCCTGGAACACGGTATCCAGCGAAATCAGCCTGATCTCGGCCAACGATCCCACCCAGGCTGCGCAGGTGTTTCTGCCCCGCCAGCGGGGTCACGAATACGATCTCGAGCACTATCAGGGCCGGTTTTATGTGCGTTCCAACAAGGATGGTGTCAACTTCGGCCTCTATCTGGCGGAAAACGGCACCCCGGAGCAATGGCAGCCACTGATCCCGGCCCGGAAGGAGGTGATGCTGGAGGGCTTTACCCTGTTCCGTGACTGGCTGGTGCTGGAGGAGCGCAGCGAGGGCCTGGTGCACCTGCGTCAGATCCACCGCAAGGACGGCCGCGAGCACGACATTCGTTTCGATGATCCCGCCTACGTGACCTGGCTGGGGGTAAACGCCGAAGACGACAGCCCCTGGTTGCGCTACGGCTATTCTTCCATGACCCGGCCGACCACCATCTATGAAGTGAACATGGACACCCAGGAGCGGCGCGAGCTCAAACAGCAATATGTGGGCGAGCAGTTCAATGCCGATGAGTACCGTAGCGAACGGCTGTGGATCACGGCGCGGGATGGCGCCAGGGTGCCGGTGTCGCTGGTATACCGGGCCGACAAGTTCAAGCGCGATGGCAGCAATCCGCTGCTGGTCTACGCCTATGGCTCTTATGGGGCCAGCATGGATCCGGACTTCAACAGCTCGCGTCTGAGCCTGCTCGATCGCGGCTTCGTCTATGCCATCGCCCATGTACGTGGCGGCGAAGAGCTGGGGCGGGACTGGTATGATCAGGGCCGCCTGCTCAGCAAGGAGAACACCTTTCACGACTTTATCGACGTGACCCGCGAGCTGGTGCAGCAGGGTTATGGTGACAGGGAGCGGGTCTTTGCTTCCGGTGGTAGCGCCGGTGGCCTGCTGGTGGCCTCGGTCATCAACATGGCGCCGGAGCTTTACAAGGGCGTGGTGGCGGCGGTGCCCTTCGTGGATGTGGTGACCACCATGCTGGATGATTCGATTCCGCTGACGACGGGCGAATACGACGAATGGGGCAACCCGGCGGATCCCGAGTATTACCATTACATGAAGTCGTACAGCCCTTACGATCAGGTGCAGCAGCAGCCTTATCCGCACATGCTGGTCACCACAGGTCTGCACGATTCCCAGGTGCAGTACTGGGAGCCGGCCAAGTGGGTGGCCAAGCTGCGCGAGATGAAAACCGACGATAACCTGTTGCTGCTGCATTGCGACATGGATGCCGGTCACGGTGGCAAGTCCGGCCGTTTCGAGGCGTATCATGAGCTGGCGCGGGAATACGCCTTCCTGCTGGCGCTGGCCGATGAAGGAGTCGGCACTCGGCTGGCCGCCGGCTTGAGCGCCCCGGACGACGAAGTGATTCGTTAAGCCTCAGTGACTCGTTAACCCATTAAAAAGGGCCGCACAGCGGCCCTTTTTGATCGTTGGCTGACAAGCAGGTCTAGATTACGCAGCAATAGCAGGTAACCCTGCTGTTGCTGCGTACAGCTCAAGGTGTTGTCTGGATCAGCCGCCGATGGACTGAATAATCACCACCAGCACCAGTGCCGGGCACACGAAGCGCACGTACCAGGGCCAGATCTTCCAGAACAGTCCCTGCTCCAGCTCGGGGCAGCCCGACTTCAGTTCGGCCAGCACCTTGCTGCGCTGCCAGATCCAACCGGCATACAGGGTAATACACAGGCTCACCAGCGGCTGGACGTACTGGGTGGTGAGGGTGATCACCAGCCCGAACAGGGCGCCGAAGTTCAATACTATGATCACGCTTACCAGGGTGCACAGGGCGGTCATCAGGCAGGTGGCCTTGATGCGCGACAGGCCGGTGGATTCCATCGCCAGCGACACCGGCGCTTCCAGCATGGAGATGGATGACGTCAGTGCCGCTACTATCATCAGCAGGAAGAAGGCGAAGGCCATCGGGTACTGGGCCTGACCCATGGTTTCAAACAGTGCCGGCAAGACCGAGAATACCAGGGTATCCGAGCTGAGCAGGCTGCCGTCTTCGGCAAAAATGGGCACGCCATTGTGCTGGGCCACATACATGGCGGGCAGGATCAGCAGACCGGCCAGAAAGGCCACGCCCGTGTCCAGCAGGGTCACCTGGGCGGCCAGGGCAGGAATGTTGGTCTGGCGGCTGAGATAAGAGCCATATAGCATCATCACCGCCGCGCCCAGCGACAGCGAGAAAAAGCTCTGGCCTAGGGCGCCGATCAGCACCTCACCGTTCAGCACCCGCGAAAAATCCGGCACCAGATAGGCCTTGAGGCCTTCGCCGGAACCCGGTTGCAGCAGCATGTAGCCGGTCAGCAGCACCAGCATGATCAGCAGCAGCGGCATCAGCCGGCTCGACCATTTCTCGATGCCCTGTTCCAGTCCCCGACTGACCACATAGAGGCTCAGCAGGGCAAACAACAGGGTGAACACCAGGTTGCGGGTGGTGGAAAAGCCGGTCAGCCAGCCGGCGGCATCATGGGTGCCCACCAGGCTGGCCAGCGGCGTCAGGGCATAGGCGACAAACCAGCCGGAGATGATGGCGTAGAAGGTGAAAATCAGGCTGACGGTGATCACCGCCGCCAACCCCACCAGGCCGGCGATGGCCTTGCCCAGCGGGTTGGCGGTCAGGGTTTGCAGCGCCCGGAACGGAGTGGCCTGGCCGTGACGCCCTATGGTGATTTCCGCCACCAGCATGGGGTAGCCAAGCAGGAAGATAAACAGCAGATAGACCAGCAGAAAGGCACCACCGCCGTTACTTGCCGCCTGAGTGGGGAAACCCCAGATATTGCCTACGCCGATGGCCGAACCGGCGGCGGCCATCACGAATCCCAGCTTGCTGCTGAACTGCGCCCTTTTTTCCACGTCTTGCTGCTCCTGCTGACTGTAAAGTTAAACGTACAATGTCTATCGAATAAAAATGGCGAAGACTATGGTGTTTTGCAGAGTTTTTGTCAAAGAGAAGTGTTGAGGGTAGGGGATAACAGTGGTCTTGCTTGTATTATCAGCAAAAAATAAGGCGGGATATCCCGCCTTATTTGGTCGTGCCAGCTGTGTTGCCGGTTAGCCAGGACCGTTATGCAAACCGGGTGGTGAGTCTGAGCCAGTTGCGCCGCTGAGTGGTGAAGGTGGCTTTCAGCTCATCACAATTCAGCTTGAGACGCAGCTCTTCGTATTTGCAGCGCGCCGATGTTTTCTTCAGCTCCAGCAGGCTCTTGCGTACCTGATAGTAATGCTTGAGCTGGTGCAGCAAGCGCTCGTACTCGCTGTGCAGCAGAGCCAGCCACTGCTCGGTATCGGCATTCTGCTGCCGGCGCAGTATTTTCTGGCGGGCCACTTCCAGCCGGCGTTCCAGCCGGGCCTGCTCGATCCGCTCCTGCGGACAGGTCCGCAGGCGTGAAGCCAGACCCAGCCAGCTCATGGTGCGGATCAGCCACTTGGTGGGGTCGTAGTGCCACCAGCGGATGCCGTTGCGATAATCGAATTCGAAAAGATGGTGAAAGTTATGATAGCCCTCGCCGAAGGTCAGCACCGCCAGCAGATCGTTGTCGCGGGCCGAGTTCTTGCTGGTGTAAGGCTGGCGGCCCCAGTAGTGGGCCAGGGAGTTGATGAAGAAGGTGACATGGTGGCCGAGAAACAGGCGCAGTACGCCGGCCATCAGCAGCATGCCCCAGATATCACCGTGCCAGACCCCCAGCAGCAGCGGCAGGCCGATATTCATCATCAGAGTGAGCGCCAGGTAGTGCTTGTGCTGGAATTGCAGTATGGGGTTGCGTTTGAGGTCGGGAATATTGCTGTCGTCGGGGGTGTGATAGTGACGCAGCATCCAGCCCATGTGCGAGAACCAGAGCCCGCGGCTGGCGGAATAGGGATCCTTGTCCAGGTCATCCACATGGCGATGGTGGCGCCGGTGGTCGGCACACCAGTGGTAGGTGGAGTTCTGCAGCGACAGGGCGCCGCCCAGGGCAAAGACCCATTGCAACAGCGGGTGGGCATCATAGGCCTTGTGCGCCCATAGCCGGTGGTAGCCGGCGGTAATCGACAGACAGCTGTAACTGAACAACGTCAGCATGGCAAGCCATTGCCAGCCATCAAAGCCCTGGGTCAGGCCGTACCAGGGGACCAGTATTATCGTCGCCAGGCCGGTGCCTGAAAACAGCAGAAGGTTGGTCCAGAGTAGTGGGGGTTTACGCATGTCTATATCCATTGAGCGAACAGCTGTACACTATTTTCGTCTTTAAGGGCGGTCAGCGTCAATCATAAATTGGCCAGGCAGAAATTGACAGGTCGGGGCTGACCGCGTTGTGGCAAAGGGGTATGATCCGATGATTAACACCTTGGACCCTGGTGTGCCGTGGGCATTCGCGCAGAACAAAAAGAAAAGACCAGACGCACTCTGATTGATGCGGCTTTTCGCCAGTTGAGCGCCGAACGAAGCTTCTCCAGTCTGAGCCTGCGTGAGGTGGCGCGGGAGGCGGGGTTGGCACCCACCTCTTTTTATCGTCACTTCAAGGACATGGAAGAACTGGGGCTGACGCTGGTGGATGAGGGTGGCCTGACCCTGCGCCAATTGATGCGTCAGGCTCGCCAGCGCATTGCCGATGGTGGTAGTGTGATTCAGATTTCGGTAAAAACCTTCATGGAGTTTATCGAACGGAGTCCGGATGTGTTCCGGTTGTTGCTGCGGGAGCGTTCCGGTACCTCGGCTGCCTTCCGTCAGGCGGTAGCTCGCGAAATTCAACATTTTACCGCCGAGCTCACAGATTATCTGGAAGAGAAGCAGCAGACTAGCCGAAGCTACGCCGAAACCCAGGCCCAGGCGATGGTGACCATAGTGTTCAGCGCCGGGGCCGAAGCACTGGATATGAACGAAAAAGAGCGCTCGGCTCTGGCCGAACGCATGATCCTGCAGCTGCGTATCATTGCCAAGGGCGCAGATGCATATAACAAGGCAAAGAGGCTATAGGCCCCATATTAAGGAAGGATGACAATGTCAGGAAATAAACAAATTCGTCGCAAACCTGTCTTGTTCGCGCTGTTGGTTGGTCTCTGTGGTAATGCCACCCTGGCCACGTTGAGTGTCAGCCAACTGGCATTTTCCATTTTCCCCATCATTGCATTGGTGCTGGCCGCGTACATCTTGTATCAGGAGTATCTGAGCGTACCCATGGAAGGTGATACCCCTCTCTGTACCCTGCTCGCGTTCCTGATTGGGGTATTCGGTTACTCGGCGTTTCTGCGCACCCAGTTCCCGGAATTGGGAACCAACTACCTGTCGGTGATGATTAGCCTGGTACTGGTGATCTGGCTGGCATTGAAGATGGGTGTAGCAGCCCGGCCTACCGCCGAATAAGGCAAACCGCGAATAAAACGGTAATAAAAACGAGAGTGCCCGCCTTATGGCGGGCACTTTTTAATGGTCGGTAACCACCGGCAAGTCGGTGCTGCCGCCCCATTCGGTCCAGGAGCCATCGTATACCGCTATGTGTTTGTGGCCGGTCAGACTGGCTGCCAGGGCAAGAATGGCGGCGGTAACGCCCGAGCCGCAGCTGCAGATCAGGTGTTGCTCGGGGCCCAGCAGGGGCGTCAGTGTCTTCGCCAGTTGCTCCCGGGGCAGAAAATGGCCTTGTTGCAGCAAGTCGGCAAAGGGCAGGCAATGGGCACCGGGCATATGTCCGGGACGAACACCGGGGCGAGGATCGGCGGCCTGGCCGCTGAATCGCTCCAGGCTGCGGGCATCCAGCACCCGGGTATCAGGCTGTGACAGGGCCGTCTGTACCCGAGACAGGTCGGCTATCCAGTCGGCTTGCCGGTGGGCGACAAAGTGACCGGGTGCGACGTCGCTCGGCTCACCCTGCTCCAGGGGATGTCCCTGTTGTATCCAGTCCGGCAGACCGCCATCCAGCACGGCGACCCGCTCGTGCCCCATGGCCCTGAACATCCACCAGGCCCGTGGTGCGGCAAAAATGCCGCTGCTGTCGTAAATCACGATGTGATGATGGTTGCTCAGGCCGAGCTCCGATATCTGCCGCGAAAACTGGGTTTCCGATGGCAGCATATGGGGCAGCGCACTGTCGTTATCCTTGATTTTACTGTCGAAGTCGAAGAAGCGGGCGCCGGGAATACGCTGCTGGCGCCACTCCTGTTCTCCCGATCGCTTGGCGGCGGGCATGTGCCAGCTGGCGTCCAGCACCACCAGATCCGGATGTTGCAGGTGGGCTTTCAGCCAGTTCGAGTCCACCAAGGCCGATGGCAGCTGTAACCTTTTCATCAAAACTACTCCTTAATATCAGACGGTTTTATCCTAAGCGGGGGGACCATGTTCGGCCACCGTTTTATGGTGTGGCGTAAACCTGAGCATTTGGCTGTTTATCTTGTAAGAGATCTCTCAATTGAGGGATGGATAAAACCTTTTAATGTGCAGGATTAATGATGCTTATGTATTTTTTGATCATTTAAAACAATAGCTTAATTTTTTTCGTATTCTGCTGTGAACTTTTTGTCTGTTTTTTTGCCTTGAGGCATGAGCAAACTTCTCTATAGTTAGAAGGGCAAGGAGCAAGGAAGTCGGTCAGGAAGACAGGCTGCCAGGAACGGCGAAAGGAACCCCGCAGGATGCGGTCAAGGACACCTCCAGGACGGAGATAGTCGAGCGACTCAGGATGAATCGCGGTCAGGATGACCAGGACACCCCGACGGATCGGGAAGAGGAACACCTTAAGGATAAGGTAATTTGTCAGGGAATGCAGGGAGCAACTTGGTTTAAGGATTAACCATACGACAACCCAAAAGGGGGTGACATGATGTCATCCCCTTTTTCTATCTGTCATTCTGACGCAGAGACTGTATGAGCGAGTGGATTCCGGTTTATCAGGCAGCCAACAGCCTGGAGGCACATACCCTGAAGGGATCGCTGGAAGTCTCGGGAGTAGGGGTACGGTTGCAGGGAGAAGCCCTGTCCGGCGCCTTGGGTGAACTGCCCGCCAATGCCGTGGAAGTGACGGTGCTGGTGCGGGCGAGGGATCTGGA
This sequence comes from Oceanisphaera litoralis, assembly GCF_016907015.1. Taxonomy (GTDB): domain Bacteria; phylum Pseudomonadota; class Gammaproteobacteria; order Enterobacterales; family Aeromonadaceae; genus Oceanimonas; species Oceanimonas litoralis. The sequence continues at coordinate 7,483 of NZ_JAFBBE010000034.1, read as the reverse complement.
GCAGGCACAACTCATCCTGGAGCCTTACCGTCGAGGCGCCGGCCCCGCCTGGTATTGCCGGCGCTGTGGTGAACACAATGCCGGCAGCTTTGAAACCTGCTGGCAGTGCGGCCACGAGGCCGACACTACCGAGCAGTAATGTTTCTTGGTCACAAATCAGCTAGCGCGATAAAGAGGCAGGGCTTGAGCTTAGCGCTTTTGTTCGGTGATTTCTTTCAGGCGCGCCCTGTGGTGATGCATGGCAAAGGAGCCGAATACCAGCACCGCCAGATAATCCTTCAGGGTGGGGTGCAGCAGGTTGGCGACCTGCTTGAGCATCAGCATCTGCAACAGGTGCATGAACAGCACCACGGCACCCAGGATCAGCGGCATGGAGCCGACTTCCTGAAAATCGGGGCCCACCAGCGCATAAATAATCCCGGCCCAGAACACCAGCATGACCAACCGCATCACGACATTTAATACCTTCATTCCACCTGTTCCCTTGTATAAAGCTGATAACTGACCTGGCCCGCCTGCTTGTCTTTCAGCAGCCGCCAGTTGGGCGGTAGCAGCAAGGATTCCGAATTCTGTTCCCGCTCGATATAGATTTTTGCGTCTTCGCTCAGCCAGCCGCCTTGTTCCAGCAGTTGGCAGGCGCTGGGCAGCAGTTCCCGGTGAAACGGCGGATCCAGAAACACCAGATCGAATGGCGTCGCCGCCGTTTGCAGAAAAGCGAGAGCATCGGTATTGATGACCCGGCCCGGCGCCTCGGGCAGGCTGGTCAGATTGCGCTGCAGCTGCTGTGCCACCCGGGCATCTTTCTCTACCAGCACCACTTCGGTGGCACCGCGCGACAGGGCTTCCAGCCCCAGGCTGCCGCTACCGGCAAAGAGATCGAGACAGCGACACTGACGAATGTCGAACATCAGCCAGTTGAACAGGGTTTCTTTTATTCTGTCGGTGGTGGGTCTGAGCCCTTCGCTGTTCAGCACCGGCAATTTTCGGCCGCGCCATTGGCCACCGATCAGGCGAATTTGTCCGCCGCCCGCCGAGGTATTTTTTGCCGGTTTTGCTTTTGCCATCTCGTTTCGCCGTCTTTCAATAAAGTGCTAGTATAAGGCGGTTTTGCACCCATAAGGGGTGAGTATTCTAATGAAGGGGCCGAGTCACGGCCAGCCCTAATCTCCCCCGACACAAGCGAGTAATAGCAGGATGGCGAAAAAAGGTTTTTTTTCCTGGCTGAACTTTGGCAAAAACAAAGATCAGCAGGACCTAGCAGAAGAACAAAAACAGGCCGAGCAGCCGGCGATTGAATCGGAAGTTGAATCCGGTAGCGCAGAAGTGGAAGAGGCGCTGCAGGAACAGCAGGCTCAGGCGGCAGAAATACAAGCAGCGGAGCAGGCCCGACTGGCGGCGGAAGCCGAAGCGCAGGCTCGTGCGGAAGAAGAGGCCCGACTGGCGGCGGAAGCCGAAGCGCAGGCTCGTGCGGAAGAAGAGGCCCGTCTGGCGGCAGAAGCCGAAGCGCAGGCTCGTGCGGAAGAAGAGGCCCGTCTGGCGGCGGAAGCCGAAGCGCAGGCTCGTGCGGAAGAAGAGGCACGGCAGGCGGCGGAAGCCGAAGCGCTGGCTCGGGCGGAAGAAGAGGCTCGTCTGGCGGCGGAAGCCGAAGCGCGGGCTCGTGCGGAAGAAGAGGCACGGCAGGCGGCGGAAGCCGAGGCGCTGGCTCGGGCGGAAGAAGAGGCTCGTCTGGCGGCGGAAGCCGAGGCGCTGGCTCGTGCGGAAGAAGAGGCCCGGCTGGCGGCGGAAGCCGAAGCGCAGGCTCGTGCGGAAGAAGAGGCTCGTCTGGCGGCAGAAGCCGAAGCGCAGGCTCGTGCGGAAGAAGAGGCACGGCAGGCGGTGGAAGAAGCCCGTCTCGCCGCCGAAGAAGAGGCGGCGGAGCAGGCCCAGCTGGCAGAAGAAGCCGAGGAGGCCGCTAAAAAGGCCGAAAAGGCGCCCAAACAGGGCTTTTTCGCCCGCCTGAAACAGGGACTGCTGAAAACCAGACAAAATCTGGGCTCCGGCTTCTTCGGTCTGTTCAGCGGCAAGAAGATTGACGACGAGCTGTTCGAAGAGCTGGAAACCCAGCTGCTGACCGCCGATCTGGGCGTGGAAACCACACTGTCGATCATCGATAACCTGACCCGTCAGGCCAGTCGCCGTCAGCTGAAAGACGGCGAGGCGCTTTATGAGCTGCTGAAAGAAGAGATGGGTGCCATCCTGGACAAGGTCGACAAGCCGTTGGTTGTCGACAGCGAGCACAAGCCTTACGTGATCCTGATGGTCGGCGTCAACGGTGTCGGCAAGACCACCACCATCGGCAAGCTGGCGCGTCAGTTCCAGGCCGAGGGCAAGTCGGTGATGCTGGCGGCGGGCGATACCTTCCGCGCCGCGGCGGTGGAGCAGCTGCAGGTATGGGGTGAACGTAACCATATTCCGGTGATTGCCCAGCATACCGGCGCCGATGCCGCTTCGGTCATCTTCGATGCGGTCGAGGCCGCCAAGGCGCGCAAGGTCGATGTGCTGATTGCCGATACCGCCGGGCGTCTGCAGAACAAGGCGCATCTGATGGACGAGCTGAAGAAAATCGTGCGGGTGATGCAGAAAATCGACGGCGCCGCGCCGCACGAGATCATGCTGACTCTGGATGCCGGTACCGGCCAGAATGCCCTGAGCCAGGCCAAGGTGTTCAACGAGGCGGTGCCCATTACCGGTATCACCCTGAGCAAGCTGGACGGCACTGCCAAGGGCGGGGTCATCTTCGCGGTGGCCGACAAATTCGGCATCCCCATTCGCTATATAGGGGTGGGCGAGAAGATTGACGATCTGCGGCCCTTCAACGCGAAAGAATTTATCGACGCGCTTTTCACTCGGGAAGAATAAATGATCCGCTTCGAGCAGGTGAGCAAGGTATACAGCGGCGGTTTTCAGGCCCTGCAGAAGGTCAGTTTCCACCTGGAGAAGGGGGAGATGGCGTATCTTACCGGCCATTCGGGGGCCGGCAAGAGCACCCTGCTCAAGCTGATCAGCGTAATGGAAAGGCCCACCGACGGTCAGGTGCTGTTCAACGGCCAGGATGTCAGTCGTATCGGTCGCGACCATATCCCCTATGTACGGCGCCGTATCGGCATGATTTTTCAGGATCATCACCTGATTAATGCCCGTACCGTGTTCGACAATGTGGCGCTGCCGCTGGTAATAGAAGGTTATAGCCATCAGGATATTCGTCGCCGGGTGTCGGCGGCGCTCGACAAGGTCGGCCTGCACGGCAAGGATCGTTACTTTCCGCCCATGCTGTCCGGCGGTGAGCAGCAGCGGGTGGGCATTGCCCGGGCCGTCGTCAACAAGCCGTCCCTGCTGCTGGCGGACGAGCCGACCGGCAACCTGGATCCCGAGCTGTCAATGGAAATACTGCGCCTGTTCGAAGCGTTCAACCGGGTTGGCGTCAGCGTGCTGATTGCCACCCACGATACCGGTCTTATCAACTCCCAGCGTTATCGTACCCTGACCCTGGATAGTGGCCGGCTGCAGACGGAGGAAGCTGTATGAGCAGGCACAAGTTGTCCTGGCCGCAGCGTCTGGCCATGTATGGCGTCGATCACCTGCGGCAGTTGTTCGCCAGCCTGGGTGAATTGTGGCGTACCCCGCTGAGTTCGCTGATGACCATTGCCGTGCTGGGGGTCAGCCTGGCATTGCCGGCGAGTTTTTATGTGTTGTTGAAAAATGCCGAGTCGGTCAGCGAGTTCTGGCAGAGCAAGGCGCAGATCAGCCTCTATCTGCAACAGAATGCGACCGACGCCCAGGTTACCGAGCTGCAGCAGCGGCTGGCGACCCTGGCCGAAATTGACAACATCACCTATATCAGCGCCGCTCAGGGCCTGGCCGACTTCAAGGGTGCCGCCGGTTTTGCCGAGGCGCTGGAGCTGCTGGAAGACAATCCGCTGCCGGCGGTGTTTATTCTGAATCTGTCCGAGGGTGGCCGGGCGCCGGATGCCGCCGAATTACTGTTGGCGGACATGAGCGCCGAGCCCATAGTGGCGACGGCCCGGCTGGACATGGCCTGGCTGGCCCGGCTGTCGGGCATTGTCGATCTGTTGCGCCAGGCGGTGGTGGGCATGGCCGCCCTGTTGCTGGCCGGCGTGCTGCTGGTGGTCAGCAATACCCTGCGGCTCAACATCCTCAACTGCCGTTACGAGATCGAGGTGATGAAGCTGGTGGGGGCGACCGACAGCTTCATTCAACGGCCCTTTTTGTATGTGGGGCTCTGGTACGGCATTATCGGCGGCCTGCTGGCCTGGTGGTTGACCCTGGTGATGGTGTTCTGGCTCAGCCACAAGGTGAACGCGCTGGCGGCCTTGTATCAGAGTGACTTCGATCTGCTGGGGCTGGGCGCACAGGAAAGCCTGCTGCTTATCCTGGCCGGCACCCTGCTCAGCCTGCTGGCGTCCGGATTTTCGGTACGGCGTCACATCCGCGCCATAGAGCCCGGTTGAACTCGATGCCCTTCTTATGGTCTTATGGGAGCAGAAACAGGCGATCCGCTTGACATTTATTCCCAGATAAATACATTTTCCGTTGCTGCGCACTCATCTTGCAATGTGTGCACAACCAGACCACCAACGTCATGGCAGGGGTGCAAGCCGCAGCTGTTTTGATACGGAGTCATGTAATGAATGCGAGTTTAATGACGACAGATTTTCAGCGCCACTTTGCCCTGGTTCCCCAGGGCAGCCTGGAGGCCTATATCCAGGCAGTCAATACCATTCCCGTGCTGAGCGCGGAAGAAGAAAAATCACTGGCCGAGCGGCTGCAGAACGATGGCGATCTGGCCTCGGCCCGCCAGATGATCATGTCGCACCTGCGCTTTGTCGTGCACATTGCCAAGAGTTATTCCGGCTACGGCCTGCCCCAGGCCGACCTGATCCAGGAAGGCAACATCGGCCTGATGAAGGCGGTCAAACGCTTCGACCCTACTGTGGGCGTGCGTCTGGTATCCTTCGCGGTACACTGGATCAAGGCAGAAATTCACGAATACGTGCTGCGTAACTGGCGCGTGGTCAAGGTGGCCACCACCAAGGCGCAGCGCAAGCTGTTCTTCAACCTGCGCAAGTCCAAGAAGCGTCTGGGCTGGTTCAACCAGCAGGAAGTGGAAATGGTGGCCGAAAACCTGGGAGTGCTCCCCGCCGAGGTGCTGGAGATGGAGTCGCGCATGAGCGCTCAGGATCAGGCCTTCGATCTGGCGTCCGATGACGACGACAAGGACACCAGCTTTTCACCGGTGCATTACCTGCAGGATCATGCCTCGGACGTGGCCCAGCAGGTGGAGGAAGCCAACTGGGAGCAAACGGCCAATCGCCGTTTGCGCGCGGCGCTGGCCACGCTGGACGAGCGCAGCCAGCATATTATTCAGGCCCGCTGGCTGGATGAAGACGACAAGACCACACTGCAGACCCTGGCCGACGAATACGGGGTCTCTGCCGAGCGTATTCGCCAGCTGGAAAAAAGCGCATTGAAAAAGCTGAAAACGGCCATGGACGCATAAGCCGGCGGGATGTTCGTGGATTTTCCGGTGTTTAAAGGCCCCTTGCGGGCCTTTTTTCCGCCTATTTTATAAAAACCAACTGACAACATGGCAGGTAGTATCCCATGAAAGAACTGAAGCATCTGTTTGACAACAACCGGGGCTGGTCCGAGCGCATCAAGGCGGAAGATCCGACCTTTTTCGAGAAGCTGTCGCTGCAGCAGGCGCCCGAATACCTGTGGATCGGCTGCTCCGACAGCCGGGTACCCGCCAACCAGCTGACCGGCCTGCTGCCCGGCGATGTGTTCGTGCACCGTAACGTGGCCAACCTGGTGGTGCATACGGACTTCAACTGCCTGTCGGTGGTACAATACGCCGTTGAAGTACTCAAGGTGAAGCACATCATCATCTGTGGCCACTACGGCTGTGGCGGCGTGCTGGCGGCCATGAAGAACCAGGAGCTGGGACTGATCGACAACTGGTTGCGCAATATCAAGGATCTCTGCCACAAGCACGAAGACACCCTGAACGCCATCGAGGATCAGCAGATCAAGGAAGATCGCATGTGCGAGCTGAACGTGGTCGAGCAGGTCTCCAACCTGTGTCACACCACCATAGTGCAGAATGCCTGGAAGCGGGGCCAGCCCCTGTCGGTACACGGTTGGGTGTATGGCATCAAGGACGGCCGCCTGCACGATCTGGATATGTGCGTGTCGGGCGTGGATCAGATCCCCGATGTCTATCGTGTGTTCCGCCAGCGGGTGCTGGGCGAAGAACAATAAATAATTGATTAGGAAATTTTCATGAGACGTGAATTGGCCATTGAATTTTCCCGAGTGACCGAAGCCGCCGCCCTGGCTGGCTACAAGTGGCTGGGACGAGGCGACAAGAATATCGCCGACGGTGCTGCCGTGGCGGCCATGCGTCATGTACTGAATGAAATCGAAATCAGTGGCGAAGTGGTGATCGGCGAGGGTGAAATCGACGAAGCGCCCATGCTTTATATCGGCGAAAAAGTGGGTCTTGGCGGTGATGATGTCGACATCGCCGTCGATCCCATCGAAGGCACCCGGATGACGGCCATGGGCCAGTCCAATGCGCTGGCGGTCATTGCCGTCGGTGAAAAAGGCGCTTTCTTGCGTGCTCCCGACATGTATATGGAAAAGCTGATCGTCGGTGCCGGCGCCAAGGGCGCTATCGATTTAACCAAATCGATAGAGCAAAACATCAAGGCGGTCGCCAAGGCGCTGAACAAGCCTTTATCCCGCTTTACCGTAATCACTCTGGCCAAGCCGCGCCACGACAAGGCGATCAAGACCATGCAGGCCCTGGGAGTACGGGTATTCGCCGTGCCCGACGGCGACGTGGCGGCGTCCATTCTCGCCTGTATTCCCGAGAGCGAAGTCGACATGCTCTATGGCATCGGCGGCGCCCCCGAAGGGGTGATTTCCGCGGCGGCGGTGCGTGCGCTGGACGGCGACATGCAGGCTCGCCTGGTACCCCGTTACGAGGTCAAGGGCCCGAGTGAGGACAACCTGGCCGCCGGTCAGGTCGAGATCGAACGCTGCAAGCAGATGGGCATAGAAGTGGGCAAGGTGCTGAAGCTGGAAGACATGGCGCGCACCGATAACGTCCTGTTTGCGGCAACCGGCATCACCAAGGGTGATCTGCTGGAAGGCATCAGCAGCGACGGCCACTACGCCCACACCGAAACCCTGGTGATCCGCGGCAAGTCGCGCACCGTGCGTCGTATCCGCTCCACCCATATCCTGTCCCGTAAGGACCCGAAATTGCAGGAAATAATACTGTAAGTGCTGCGGCGGTAAAAGTGACGTGTGATGCCTGAGGAGTAATACCAATCCCAGTAATGATATGGTCATATTGAGGCCCCAGACCAGAGGCAACACAGCCGCCTCCCTCGACACGCCATAAACCCATCCTTGGGGG
>NZ_JAFBBE010000033.1 GCF_016907015.1 Oceanisphaera litoralis | reverse complement strand
CAATAACCTGTTTTTATTGGAGTTAATGTAAGCACGAAAGAGCCTACTCTAAGGCTGATACACGGATAGACACAGTTAACTCATACATAGCCAATGTAATTGGTATAACAAGCAAGACCGCAGCGATTGCTCCGGTGCCTGGTACCTCATTCCTCACACCTCATGTTTCCTCACACCTCACGGCTGGCCGTTTAGCCAGCATTTAAAAAGGGATGCCTCGGCATCCCTTTTTGGTTTATCCCTTGTCCGCCTTGCCGGCGGCGTCGGCGAAGCGGGCCAGCCACCGATCCCAGATAAAGGGCGTCTCTCCCCGGTCTTCGGCGTTTTCCTTGCGTCGTATGGCGTTGCGCACCGTCATGGCGCCCAGCCAGCGAACCGGCTCCGGTGGAAAACGCTCTTGGGGCCCGCGGGCCAGCCCGCAACGCGCCCAGTCATCGTCGCGGCCCAGCACCAGGCTGGTAAGGATGCGGGCACCGAGCAGGCTCTGTACCACTCCGTTGCCGGAATAGCCCATGCCATAGTAGATATCGCCGTCACCCTCGAGCCGGCCGAAAAACGGCAGGCCGCTGGCAGATCGATCGGACGGCCCCGTCCAGGTGGCGGCGATCTCGGTCTTGAGATCGGGGAAGAATCGCTGCAGCGCGGCCTTTAGCATGGGGCGGTAGCGGCTCGGTTGATCGAAGGCCTCGATGACCCGGTTGCCGAAGGCGAACAGGTTGCCGCCCTTGCCCAGCATCAGGCGGCCATCGGGCGTGGTGCGGTAATAATGTACGAAAGTGCGGCCATCGACCACGGCGGCACCATGGTCGAGCCCCAGCCGACGGAGCTCGGCGGGGACGGGCCGGGTAATGGCCATGTCGGATGACACCAGTACCAGGTGGCGATCGAACTCCCTGAACAGACTCGGGGTCCAGGCATTGAGCGCCAGTATTACCTTGCCGGCAGTTACGCTGCCATCGGCGGTATCGATGCGGCTCGGCTTGCCGCGGTGCAGTGCCGTCATGGGGCTGTGCTCGAAAATCTGTATGCCGAGCGTCAATGCCACCCGACGCAGGCCTCGCACCAGCAACGCCGGCTGTACCGAACCGGCGAAGGGTGAAAAGTGACCTTCCAGATGCGCCTCGGAGCCGGTGCGTGTCTGTAGTTCCGCTTCGCTCAGCGCGCTCCAGCTGTTCAGGCTCTCCCGCTCCAGTCTGGCTACCAGCGGCGCCATGACACCGCACTGGGCGTCGTTGGTGGCGGTGTAGCAGGCGCCGTCGATACGAAGCTCGGCGTCGATGTTGTGTTGTTCGCAAAAATCCCGGATATCCAGTACCGCCTGCTCCGAGGCGCGAACCAGTCGGGCCGCCTCCCGGCTGCCGAAGCGACGGCGCAGAGAAGGATATTTGGTGGACCAGGTCAGCAGGCAGCCGCCGTTGCGGCCCGAGGCGCCGCTGCCGCACAGCTCCCGCTCCAGTACCACTATGTTCAGCGCCGGTTCTGCCTGTTTGAGTCGAATGGCACTCCAAAGGCCGGTATAACCGCCACCGACGATGCAGATATCGGCTTCTATGTCTGCGGCCAGCGCGGTGGCGGGCGCGGGTTGCTCCCGTTCCAGCGCCTGTTGCAGCCAGAAGGGGCCTTGAGTCTCGATCATGTGGTTTGTCTCCAGGACTGGGTAAGGCGCAACAGGCCATGGCTGGCCGCCATGTGCAGCAGCCGGGCGATCAGGGCGGTGATGAATATCAGCATGGCCATGGCCGCGGCGGGCGCGATGTTGCCGCTGTCGTCCAGGTTGAGCACGGCAATGGAGGCCAGCATGGTGTCGGGGCCGTACAGGAACACCACCGCCGAGACCGTAGTCATGGCGTTGACGAACAGATAGATGGCCACGTCCAGCACCGCCGGCAGGCACATCGGCAGGCTCACCCGTAGCATGGCCTTGAAGCGGCTGACCTTGAGCGAGGCGGCGATGGCTTCAATCTCGGCGGGCAGCTGCTTGAGGGCGGTGATGGCGGTCAGATGCCCGACCGTATAAAAATGCATCACGGTCGACACCACCAGTAGTGTCATGCCGCCATAGAGCAGGTTCAGCGGATTGTCGGGACGGTTGAAGAAGAAGATATAGGCCAGCCCCAGCACCAGCCCGGGCACTGCCAGCGGTATCATGGCCAGGCCGTGCAGCAGCTTGCGCCAGCCGCTCTGGCCCTGGCCCTTTTCCACCAGATAGGCGGTGAGAAAGATGCACAGGGTGCCGAACAGGGCGGTCATCCCGGCCAGCTTCAGGGAGTTACCGTACGCCTGCCAGCCGTCAATCAGGTCAAAGCCGTAATGATTCAGGGTCAGGCTCAGGTTATAGGGCCAGAACTGGACCACGGAGGCATAGGCGGCCATGCCGATCACGGCCAGCAGCGCCAGGGCGATCAGGCTGCAATAACCGAGCAGCAGGCCGTCACGCCAGCGGTTGGGAGCAGGATGATAAGGCTGGGAGCGGCTGTCGATCAGCGATTTGTTGCGCCGTTGCAGCCAGCCGTCGGCAAGAAACGCCAGCAGGGCTGGCAGTAGCAGCAGGGTACTGATCAGGGCGCCCATGGCGAAGTTTTGCTGACCAACCACCTGCTTGTAGATGTCGGTGGCCAGTACCGGATACTGGCCGCCGATTACCTTGGGTACGCCGAAGTCGGTGATTACCATGGTAAACACCACCATCAGGGTACTCAGCAGCGCATATTTGATGCCGGGCAGCGTGACCTGAAAGAAGGCGCGTACCGGCCCGCCGCGCAGCACCCGGCAGGCTTCGAACAGGCGACCGTCGGTGGCGCCCATGGCGGTGCTGAGCAGCATCACGGCATGGGGAAAGGCCCAGAATGACAGTCCCAGCACGATACCGATGGGGCCGTAGATGCTTTCACCCAGCAGCCAGTGACGCAGCATGCCCTGGTTGCCGAACAGGTAGACCAGACTGATGGCCGGCAACAGCGAGGGAGCCAGTATCGGCATCATTGCCAGCACCTTGAACAGGCCGCGGCCGGGCATGCGGGTACGGGTAATGGCATAGGCGTAGATAAAGGCCAGCCCGGTAACGATAAAGGTGACCAGCACTCCCATGGTCAGGGTGTTGGTGAGTGAGTAGAGCAGACTGGGGGTCAGCAGGTAGCGACGGAGATTGTCGAGCCCGGCAAAGTTGCCCTGCTCGTCGAACAGAGCGGTCTGCAGTATCTGTCCCAGCGGCAGCACCAGCGCGAGCAGAAACAGCAGACAGGCCAGCGCCAGCAGCAGGCGCTGGAGCCCATCATCCCGACTGAACGGGCGGCTCAGGGTCAGGCGGATCATGCGCCGGCCCCGTAAAACAGATGGGTGTGCTCCAGCGGCAGTTCCAGCGCCACTTCCTGGCCCGGATGAAGTTGCTGCAAATCGCAGTCTCGAGCCGACAGATCGGCCAGTATCGGTTCGGGATGACTGTCCAGCGCCACTTCGGCCCGAATGAAGGCGCCGAGAAAAGACAGCCCCAGAATGCGTCCACGCAGGCTGTTGGGGTCTTGCGGACAGGCCAGACGCATCAGCTCCGGGCGCCAGGCCAGCAGGTGACGGCTGCCCGGAGCCACCCGGCGTGGCAGCGTCTGTCGGCCAAAGCTCAGCCGGCCCTGCTGGTCGGCCACCGCCGGGTAGAAGTTCATGGCGCCGATAAAACGGGCCACGAAGGGGCTGGCCGGTTGATAGTAAATTTGTTCCGGGGTGCCGATCTGCTCGATGACGCCGTGGTTCATCACCACGATACGGTCGGCCATGGCCAGCGCCTCTTCCTGATCGTGGGTCACCATAATGGTGGTGATGTTCAGCTCGCGCTGCAGTCGTTTGATCTCGGCACGCAACTGAATACGCACCCGGGCATCCAGCGCCGACAGGGGCTCGTCCAGCAGCAGCAGACCGGGAGACAGGGCGATGGCCCTGGCCAGCGCCACCCGCTGTTGTTGGCCGCCGGACAGCTGGCCCGGATACTTGGAACCGCTGTCGGGCAGGCCTATGGTGTGCAGCAGCTGGTTGACCCGGGTATGAATCTCCGCCCTGGGATATTTCATGTTTTCCAGTCCGAAGGCGATGTTCTGAAACACCGTCAGATTGGGAAACAGCGCGTAGGACTGGAATACGATGCCGAAATCGCGCTGCTCGGGCGGTGCCAGGGTGATGTCACGCCCGGCCTGATGAATGCGTCCGCCGGTGGGCAAGTCCAGGCCGGCGACGGCACGCAGCAGCGTGGTCTTGCCGCAGCCGCTGGGGCCGAGAAAGCAGACGAACTCGCCTTCTTCTACCGTCAGGCTGACACCCTTGAGTGCCTGAAAGTCACCGAAACTTTTCACCACATTGTCGATTGCTAGATATGTCATCAGATTTGTCTCCCCAATCTGGTTTAGACCAGTTTGGGGCAATGTACAAAAACAGTATGACGTTGGTGTGACAACCTTGCTGTGACAAAGGATGAAAAAGGAGGTCGGCCTACACCGCCAGCTGAATATTCAGTGCATCGTGGCGCCAGTATTCCCAGTCCAGCTCGATCACCCGGCCGCCCTGATCCCGCGACAGGCGGCTGATAAAGAGCGCGGCCCCGCCGGAAGCCATACCCAGCGCCTGAGCGCGTTCCGGATCCAGCGCCACCGGATACATGTTGAGTTCCATGGTGGCGATACGCACCTGGTACTGCTGTTCAAACAATCGGGTCAGCGACTGGCCCAGATCCTGCTTTTCCAGCCCCGGAAAGTAGGCCGGATTCATGTGGTTTTCTTCCAGCAGTACCGGGTGTCCGTCTACCGAGCGCAGTCGGCGCACCCTGTGTATCGGGCTCAGCGGTGCCAGTCCCAGCGCCTGGTGAATGTCCGGTTTGGTCGGCGCCAGTTGTTGCGCCAGCACCCGGGTGTACGGTTGCCGTCCCTGGCCGGAGATGACCTCGTTGAAGGGCAGGCGCTGGGTAGGGTCGTAGTTGATGCGACCCTGAGTGATGTACCAGCCCCGGCGATTGGCGCGATAAATCAGCCCCTTGCCCTCGAGCCGTGACAGCGCCTCGCGCAGGGTAACCCGGGTGGTGGCAAAGGCTTCGCTGAGCTGGCGCTCGGACGGCAGCTTGCTGTTGGCGATCAGGGCGCCGCTGCGGATCTGGGCTTCGATGCTGTCGCTGATCTGTTGGTAATGGGGTTTGCTCATCATGATTTCCGTTATGGACTACACCATCAATTTATCGGTGAATACCGTCATTAAAACGCCGTCGTGGTACCGACTGCAAGGGCGGCTCTGGGTGGCATGGATCGTGGCAGCGGCATAATGTCGTCACGCTGTCGATACTAACAAGCTGAAATACAGCGCTATTATTACGCTTGTCGAGCCATTGCCAAAGCCCGGACAAGATGAACTTTTTGTGTCAGTGACCCTTGCCATCTTGTTCGCCGAACGCGGAATCTCTATCGTATTCTCAAATTTGGTATATACCAGGAGAGATGATGAACAATCCTTACTTACTGCTGACCCCGGGCCCGCTGTCCACTTCCGCCACAGTGCGCGAGGCGATGATGAAAGACTGGTGCACCTGGGATGACGACTACAACCAGGGCGTGGTACAGCCCATCCGCCGTCGGCTGGTGGCAATGGCCACCGGCGAACCGGGCTATACCAGTGTGTTGATGCAGGGCAGCGGTACCGCCGGGGTGGAGGCCGTACTGGGATCGGCGCTGCCGGCCGATGGCAAGTTGCTGGTGCTGGTCAACGGGGCCTATGGCCGTCGTATGGCCGACATTGCCCGCTGCCTGCGCATTCCGGTGGTGACGGCCGAGGTGGCCGAGACAGAACCGCTGTCGGCCGAGCTGCTGACCCGGGAGTTGGCGGCGGATCCGGCCATCAGCCATGTGGCTTTTGTGCACTGTGAAACCACCACCGGCATTCTCAATCCGTTGCCGGAACTATGCGCAGTGACCAAGGCGGCGGGCCGGGTTCTGGTGGTGGACGCCATGAGTTCTTTCGGCGGTGTACCCATGGATGTGGGTGATCTGGCCGTCGACTTTCTTATCTCCAGCGCCAATAAATGCATTCAGGGCGTGCCCGGTTTCAGTTTCGTCATTGCCCGTGAAGCGGCCATGTACGAATGCGAAGGCCGGGCCCGTTCGGTCAGCCTGGATCTGTTCGACCAGTGGCAGTGCATGGAGCGGCAGGGCGGAAAATGGCGCTTTACCTCGCCGACCCATGTGGTGCGGGCCTTCGATCAGGCGCTGGCCGAACTGGAGCAGGAAGGCGGGGTTCAGGCCCGGCACCGGCGTTATCAGACTAATCAGGACACCCTGGTGGCCGGCATGGAACGGCTCGGTTTCCGCCCGCTGGTGGCGAGTGACTGGCAGTCGCCAATCATTACCGTGTTTGCCGCGCCGGACAGCCCGGATTATGACTTCAAGCGGTTTTATCTGGGGTTGAAAGCGCGGGGCTATGTGATTTACCCGGGCAAGGTATCGACGGTGGACTGTTTCCGCATCGGCACCATAGGGGAAGTGTATCAACAGGATGTGGCCGGTCTGCTGGCTGCCATCGAAGACGTTATATTCTGGTAAGGAAGAGAAAACAATGAGCTATCGTTTTGAACGTTGTTACACCGGTGGGGTACAGGCCGTGATCATGGACTGGGCCGGCACCACGGTGGATTTTGGCTCCATGGCACCGATTCGTGCCTTTCAGCGGCTGTTTTCCGGAGAGGGCATAGAGGTCACCCTGGCCGAGTGCCGGGCACCGATGGGCAGCGAGAAGAGTGAACATATCCGCCAGATGCTGGCCATGACGCGTATCCGCGATGCCTGGACCCGGGGCAAGGGGGCAGAGCCGACCGAGGCAGACGTTGCCCGCTTGTATCTGGATTTCGTACAGATCCAGATTGAGTGCATCCGCGACAGCGCCGTGCTGATCCCGGGTATGGCCGATGTGGCCAGCACCCTGACCGAGCGCGGTATTCGCCTGGGCGCCAACACCGGCTACAGCCGCGACATGATAGTGGAATTGGTGCAGCGGGCCGCCGAACAGGGTTATTCCCCCGAGGTGGTGATCACCGCCAGCGATGTGCGCCGGGGTCGCCCCTGGCCGGAGATGAGTCTGCAGGCGGCCACCGCGCTGGAAGCCACGACGGTACAGGCCTGCGTCAAGGTAGACGACACCGGTGTCGGCATAGAAGAGGGCCTGAACGCCGGCATGTGGACGGTGGCCCTGGCGGTGTCCGGCAACGAAGTCGGCTTGTCGCTGGAAGACTGGCAGGCGCTGGCGCCCGCCGAACAACGGCGCTTGCGAGACCGGGCTCATGCCCGGCTGGCGACGACCGGCGCCCACTATGTGGTCGACACCATCGCCGAATTACCGGCGGTGATTGCCGATATCGAGGCCCGGCTGGCACGCGGCGAGCGTCCCTGATGTCGACGCTGGCCGGCGCCTATCGGCAGGGCGATCTGAGCGTGGCCTATCCGCCGGCCAGCAATGTGTCTTATGTGGTGGCCTGCGCCATGTCACCGGTTACCCTCTTTCTTCATCTTATTACTGTCACCCTGCTGTCACCCCGCTGTCATCTGCGGCTTTTACGCTGAACGTGTTTTCTGGTATATACCAAAGGAGTGAGCACCATGCTGAACAAGACCCCCCTTGCCTTGCTGCTGGTCCTGGCCGCCGCCGGCGTCCAGGCCAAAACCGAACTGACCGTTTATTCCGCGCTGGAGCTGGAGCAGCTCAAGCACTATCAAGCCGCCTTCGAGCAGGAAAACCCGGACATCGCCATTCGCTGGGTGCGCGATTCTACCGGTATCATTACCGCCCGCCTGCTGGCAGAAAAGGAAAATCCCCAGGCGGATGCCGTCTGGGGCTTGGCTGCCACCAGTATGATGATGATGGATAAGCAGCAGATGCTGGCGCCCTATGCCCCTGTGGGGCTGGAGAAGTTGTCGACGCAGTTTCGTGATCGGCGTGACGTGCCGCACTGGGTCGGTATGGATGCCTGGCTGGGCGTGATTTGCTACAACACCATCGAAGCCGAAAAGCATGGCTTGACCAAGCCTGGCAGCTGGCAGGATTTGACCAGGCCCGAGTATCGGGGGCATATCGTGATGCCTAACCCGGCGTCCAGCGGTACCGGCTTCCTGGATGTATCCGCCTGGCTGCAGCAGTTTGGCGACGAGCAGGGCTGGGCCTTGATGGATGGTCTGCACCAGAATATTGCCAACTACACCCATTCCGGCTCCAAGCCTTGTGTGCAGGCGGCATCCGGTGAAACGGTCATCGGTATTTCCATGGCCTATCGTGGCGCCAAGCTCAAGCAACAGGGAGCCCCGCTCGAGCTGATATTCCCGACCGAGGGCGTTGGCTGGGAGATGGAAGCGGCCGCCATCGTCAAGGGAACCGATCAGCAGGACGCGGCGCAGAAGCTGCTGGATTTTGCCATCAGCCGACAGGCCAACGAGCTGTACAACCAGAGCTTCGCGGTGGTGGGAATGCCGGGAGTGGCGCAGCCAGTGCAGTATTTCCCGGAAAACCCGGCCGAGGTGATGATCGAAAACGACTTCGTGTGGGCGGCTGGCCAGCGTGAGGCCATTCTCGCCGAATGGCAGCGCCGTTACGACGGCAAGAGCGAAGCCAACTGATTTCGTCTGGATTTCAGGGAGGAGAACCCGGTCCTGGTGCCGGGTTTTTTTCGTTAACGGGGTGACACTAGTTCTGCTGGCTGCCTCGCGTCAGTGTTTCCGGATCGAGCAGGCGGCGTAATTCGGCTTCCGACAGCTCGGTTTCTTCCAGTGCGACCTCCAGTATCGGTCTGCACTCGGCATAGGCCTGTTTGGCGATGCTGGCCGCCCGTTCGTAGCCGATGACCGGGTTGAGCGCCGTCACCAGAATCGGATTCCTGGCCAGGCTCTGATCGATATGGTCCTGATTTACGGTAAAGCCGCCGATGGCCTTGGCCAGCAGCGGGGCGCCGTTGGCCAGCAGTTGGGTCATGGTCAGCAGGTTGTTGGCCACCAGCGGCAGCATGACATTGAGCTGGAAGTTGCCGGACTGACCGGCGACGGTAATGGCGCCGTCCAGGCCAATCACCTGGGCCGCCACCATGGCCACCGCCTCGGGCACCACCGGATTGACCTTGCCGGGCATGATGGACGAGCCCGGCTGCAGCGCCGGCAGCTGAATTTCGGCCAGGCCGGTGAGCGGGCCCGAGTTCATCCAGCGCAGATCGTTGGCGATTTTCATCAGCGCCACCGCCAGGGTCTTGAGCTGGCCCGACAGCTCCACCGCCGTGTCCTGGCTGCTCAGGCTGTAGAAATAGTCTTCGGCCGGACAGAAATCGAGGCCGGTATGGTGGTTGAGATAGTCGCAGGCCAACGGGGCCTGGCGCGGATCGGCATTGATGCCGGTGCCGATGGCGGTACCGCCCAGCGCCAGTTGCTGCAGCCGGCTTTGTAGTCCCTCCAGTCGATCTCGGCCATAACGTACCTGGGTAGCCCAGCCGCCCAGCTCCTGATCGAAGCGCAACGGCATGGCATCCATCAGGTGGGTTCGGCCGGTCTTGACCTGACTTTGCAGCTGTTCTGCCTTGGTGAGGATGGCCTGCTCCAGCTGGTGCAGGGCCGGCAGCAGCTCGCGGCTCAGGCCGAGGGCGGCGCTGACATGAATGGCGGAAGGAATGACATCGTTGGAGCTCTGCCCCATGTTGACGTCGTCGTTGGGGTGCACCGGCTGGCCCAGGTGCAGGCTGGCCAGGTGAGCCAGCACTTCGTTGACGTTCATGTTGGTGCTGGTGCCGGAGCCGGTCTGGTACACATCGATGGGAAAGGCGTCCGGGTGACGGCCGTCGACAATCTCGCCGGCGGCCTGAATAATGGCGTCGGCCTTGTCCTGCCCAAGCCGGCCCAGCTGGCCGTTGGCATGGGCGCAGGCGGCCTTGATGCGGGCAATGGCATGAATAAAGGCCGGGGGCAGGGGCTGGCCGGAGATCGGAAAGTTGTTGATGGCACGCTGGGTCTGGGCGCCATAGAGGGCGTGGTCAGGTACCTGTATTTCGCCCATGGAGTCCCGTTCGGTTCTTGTCTTCATTACCGTCTCCTGTTGCTGTCGACCTTTATTCGACCTTTATTCAATGAGATCGCTATTTTGCTAGGTAACAGCTTAGCATTCCTGCCTGGGTGCCGAAGCCCTCACTGGTTAGAAAGGCGGCGAGTCCGGCTCTTTGTTCTTCCGGCGCCTGGGCCGGGTTGCAGGTGAGTCGGCTCAGGCCGGCGGCTTTCGCTTCCAGCCGGATCTGGCGCAGCAGTTCCCGGCCTATGCCCCGGCGGCGGGTAATATCGCGCACCGCGATAAAGTCGAGCCGCTCCTGCCGACGCCAGGCCAGGGCCACGGCCTTGTCGTTAAAGGTAGCGAGATAAAATACCGCCTGCTCGGGCAGGGATCTGCCCTGCAATATGATGTCGACGTGGTGACGATGAATCGCCGGCAACTGATCCAGACAGTGAACGGTCAGACGCATGGTGAAGATCCTGTATCATGAAAAAAACGCCAGTTTACCATGAAGCCGGCCCTGTCCGATTGGCATTCGACAAGGGCGGCAAGGCGTAGCATCATGACGGTGCGATATGAAAAGGAGCCTGCCATGACATTCGACACCACCCAACACAATCTCCGCATGACTCACTTCGATCGGCACGACTCTTTCTGGCTGTTCGGCTACGGCTCTCTGATCTGGAAGGCCGACTTTCCCTTTCTGGAGCGCAGGCCGGCCTGGATCCGGGGGTGGTGCCGCCGGTTCTGGCAGGGATCCCACGATCATCGTGGTACTCCGGATGCGCCCGGGCGGGTGGTGACTCTGACTCGCCATCCCGGCGCCCGCTGTGATGGCATGGCTTATCGTATTCGACCCGAGGTGCTTACCCAGCTGGATATGCGGGAAAAAAACGGCTACCTGCGCGAGCGGGTGCCGGTATATTTCGATGCACAGCAAGCGGCGGAAGGGCTGATTTACCTGGCGACCGAAGATAATGCCGCCTTTCTGGGTGAGGCCCCGCTGCAGGAGATGGCAGCGCAAATTGCCGGCGCTCACGGTCCCAGTGGCAGCAACCGGGATTATCTGCTCAACCTGGCCGAGGCGCTGCTCAGGCAGGGGGTACAAGACGACCATGTATCGACATTGGCGGCGCAGCTGACAAAGCCGGTCTGATCCTGGTGGCATCACAGGGTATACTGGCCGGCCAGTCGAGAGCTTGTGTGATGGAACAGGTAGTGTGATGGAAAAGGTAGTGTGATGGAATGTCGAAGCAATTGCGGTGCCTGCTGTATCGCCCCCAGTATCAGTGGTCCGCTGCCGGGCATGCCCAAGGGCAAGGCCGCCGGTGAGCCCTGTCTGCACCTGCTGGAGGATTTGCGTTGTGCGCTGTTTGGCAAACCGGAGCGACCGGCGGTGTGCGCCCGTTTCCAGCCCGCCGCCGATGTCTGCGGCAGCAGCCGCGACAACGCCATCTGGCTGATCAGCGAGCTGGAAGCGGCAACGGCCTGAATCGTGCTGTCGCTTCGGGAAGCTGCAAAGTGATGCCTTAACCCCGGCGCAGCCAGGGCTGGGGGTCGATGGCCTGGCCCCGGTAGCGAATTTCGAAGTAGAGACCGGATTTGTCCTGGCCGCCGCTTTCACCACTCAGGGCGATGGGCTGGCCGGCCTTGACCTGGTCACCGGGATTACGTAACAGCGACTGATTATGGCCATAGAGGCTCATGTAGCCCTTGCCGTGATCGATCACCATCACCATGCCAAAGCCGCTGAGCCAGTCGGCGTACACCACCTGACCGTTGGCGATGGCGCTCACTTCCCTGCCGACCGGAGCGCTGATCAAGAGGCCTTTCCAGTTCAGCTGACTGGTGCGGGCGGCACCGAAGCGATGGATAAGCGAGCCCTTGAGCGGCCAGGGCAGGGTGCCCTTGGCAAGCCCGGCGAAGCTGCCACTGGGTTTGGCGACCACCGGCGTTCTGCCGGAGCCACCTTGCTGGCGAGCCAGCCGATTGCGTTCGGCCTGTTCCCGGGCCGCTTGCTCACGCGCCGCCTGCTCCCGGGCCGCTCTTTGCTGGGCGGCCTTGATTTGCCGCTCCAGATGACTGGCAGCCTGTTGCAGGTTGGCCAGGCGCTGATTGCTTTGATCCAGGGCGGCATTGAGCTGTTTGGCGGTCTGGCTGCGTTTGGCCTGCTGCGCGCTCAGCTTTTGCCGCTCTGCCTCTTGTCGGGCCAGCAGCTGGTTGAGCTGGTTGCGGCTCTGCTCGGCCCGGCGGCGGTTGTCGGCCAACTGCTCTCGGGTGCGGGTCAGCTGCTGCAGGGCCTGGGCCCGCGCCTGGTTGAGATGGGCATAGTAGTGCAGCAGCCGGTCGATTTCGGTGCTGTCCTGACCGTTGAGCAGTAACTTCAGATAGTCGTGGCGGCCATTCCGATAGGCGGCCCTGAGCTGTTCCGCCAGCAAGTGTTGCTGTTGCTCGGCCTGTTTGCCCAGGGTCTGGTGCTCTTTATCCAGTCGGGCGAGGGCGGTTTCGTTTTCTTTCAGCTTGTGCTGAGTCTGGTTCAGCTCCCGGGCCAAGGCTGAAATGGCTTTTTCATCCTTGGCGAGCCGTTGCTGTAACCGGCTCAACTGCTTTTTCTGCTGCTGCAGGTCTTGTTTCTGGTTGGCGATCTGACCCTGAACGTTCTTGAGACCCTTGCTGTCATCCGCCCAAGCGAAAGCACCGGCCATCAGGCCGGTGCTTATCAATAATAATGCAACGATCAGTCGTTTTTTGCCCATATGGGCCTGATTATTTCAGAACCATCAGCGGCTTGCCAGTCATTTGCGGCGGTGTTTCCATCGCCATCAGGCTCAGCATGGTCGGAGCCAGATCCGACAGCCTTCCCTTCTCTGCCGGAACTGCATCGCGGCCCACGTAAATCAGCGGCACCGGCAGGTTGGTGTGGGCTGTCTGTATCTGGCCGGTGACCGGATTGACCATCTGTTCGGCATTGCCGTGATCGGCGGTGATCAGCGCTTCGCCGCCCACTTCTTTCAGCGCTGCCACTACCCGGCCGATGGAGCGGTCGACCGCCTCACAGGCCTTGACTGCCGCCTCGAACACCCCGGTATGGCCGACCATGTCGCCGTTGGGGTAGTTGCAGATGATGACGTCGAATGCCTGGCTCTCGATAGCGGCAACCAGCTTGTCGGTAAGCAGTTCGGCGTTCATTTCCGGCTGCAGATCGTAGGTGGCCACCTGGGGGCTGGGGATCAGCTCGCGCTGTTCACCGGCGAAGCTCTCTTCCCGACCGCCGTTGAAGAAAAAGGTGACGTGTGCGTATTTTTCGGTTTCGGAAATACGCAACTGGGTCTTGTCGTGCTTGGCCAGCCACTCGCCCAGGGTGTTGGGCAGCGACTCCGGCGGATAGGCGCAGGCGGTATGGATGTCGGCGGCGTATTCGGTGAGCATCACGAAGTCGCTCAGGGCCGGACGCAGGCTGCGCTCAAAGCCGCTGAAGTCGTCTGTCACGAAGGCGCGGGTCAGCTCCCGGGCCCGGTCGGCACGAAAGTTCATGAAGATAACCGCATCGCCGTCCTGCATGGCCACCGGCTCACCGATGGTGGTGGCCTTGACGAACTCGTCGTTCTCGTCCCGGGCATAGGCGGCCTGCAGCGCCTCGATACCGGTGGCAAAGTGGTGTTCGGCCTGGCCCAAGGTCAGCAGATCATAGGCACTTTGGACCCGATCCCAGCGGTTGTCCCTGTCCATGGCGAAATAGCGACCGACGAGGGAAGCCAGCCGGCCCTTGCCCAGTTCGGCAAACAGGGTTTCGAACCGTTCGATGGATGCCTGGGCGGAGCGGGGGGCCACGTCTCGGCCATCGAGAAAACCGTGCAGGTAAATGTGTTCGGCACCGCGCTCGGCAGCCAGCTTGACCATGGCGGCGATCTGGTCTTCGTGGCTGTGCACGCCACCCGGGGACAGCAGACCCATGATATGCACGGCCTTGCCCTTGGTCGCGGCGCCATCCACGGCGGCAGACAGCACCGGATTGGTGAAGAAATCCCCGTCCACAATGGCTTTGTCGATGCGGGTCAGCTCCTGATAGACGATACGGCCGGCACCGATATTGACGTGGCCCACCTCGGAATTGCCCATCTGGCCGTCGGGCAGACCCACATCGTGCCCGGAGGTGGAAATCAGCATGGAGGGGCAGTTTTTCATCAGGCCGTCGAGCACCGGGGTGCGTGCGGCGTGAATGGCGTTGTGTTCCGTGTTTTCGCTATAGCCCCAGCCATCCATAATGATGAGAACCAGGGGCTTTTTGGTCGAGTTCATACTGTACGCCTATGTTGTTGTTTGAAAGTTGAAAGTTGAAAGTCGAGGCAGGTGAAACTCTGACCATGTTACTACAGTTGCCGATTTGGTCTCCAGCCGAAGGCTGACGGCAGTTCCGACGGAGGGGAAAGTTGAAAGGAAAGTGGAGAAGAAAGCGGAGGGGGTTGATTGGACTCGGGCTGCTGTTATTTGCCGATGCCACATGTATACTCGGGCTTTTCCGTATTTTGACTCGAAAGAAGTAACATTATGCAAGAGTACCTCGATTTTGCCGCCAGCCACCCCATGCTGACCATGGTCTGGTTGGGTCTGGTCGCCGTGATCATTTACATGACCCTGATGTCGAAACTGACCAAGGTGCAGATAGTCGCCTCCCAGCAGGCGGTGCTGCTTATCAACAAGCAGAACGCCGTGGTGGTGGATGTGCGTACCGCAGAGGAATTCCGCAAGGGCCATATTGCCGGTGCCATCAACGTGCCTGCCGCTCAGCTCAAGGCCAACAACCTGAACCTGATCGAGAAATACCAGGACAAGCCGGTAATACTGGTGTGTGAAACCGGCATGACCACCGGCGGTGTCGGCCGCCTGTTGACCAAGGCCGGTTTCAAACAGGTGCACGCCCTGCGTGGCGGCATGACAGACTGGCGTACCCAGAACCTGCCGGTCACCAAACGTTAATCTTTCAACGCATATAAATAACGCATACAAATAAGGATATCTTCATGGCTGAAGAAGCAAACGGCACCAACACCGAAACCGAGCAACAGGTTGAATTTCAGATCCAGCGTGTTTATCTGAAGGACGTGTCTTTCGAGGCGCCGTCCACGCCGCTGGTATTCCAGAAAGAATGGAAGCCGGAAGTCAAGCTGGACCTGGATACCAAGAGTGCCCGCCTGGGTGACAACGTATTCGAAGTGGTGCTGACCCTGACCGTGACCTGCCACATGGGCGAAGGCGAAACCGTTTACCTGTGCGAAATTCAGCAGGCCGGTATCTTCACCATCGGCAACATGGCCGAGCCGCAACTGGCGCACTGCCTGGGTGCCTTCTGCCCCAACATCCTGTTCCCCTATGCCCGTGAAACCGTGGGTAGCCTGGTGGGCCGCGGTTCCTTCCCGCAGCTGAACCTGGCACCGGTGAACTTCGATGCCCTGTTTGCCGCCCACGTACAGCGTGCCCAGCAGCAACAGCAGGCGGATGCCTGATGCATAAGGATGCCGCCATCTCGGTTCTGGGTGCCGGCTCCTATGGTACGGCACTGGCCATTGCCATAGCGCGTAATGGCCACCAGACCCTGCTGTGGAGCCACAGGCCCGAGCAGGTGGCCACCCTGGCCGCCGAGCGCTGCAACAGGGTCTTCTTGCCCGACGCCACTTTTCCCGACAGCCTGATTCCCGAAGCCCGCCTGGAGCAGGTGGTGCAGGCCTGTCGCGATCTGTTGATTGTGGTGCCAAGCCATGTGTTTGCCGATGTGCTGAAACAGATAAAGCCGTTTTTGCGTAAAGACAGCCGCATCGCCTGGGCGACCAAGGGGCTGGATCCGACCACGGGCAGCCTGTTGCAGGATGTGGCCCGTGATATTCTGGGTGACAAGATCCCGTTGGCGGTGTTGTCGGGCCCCACCTTCGCCAAAGAGCTAGCCATGGGGCTGCCCACCGCCATTTCGCTGGCGTCTACCGATGGCGACTTTGCCGGCGATCTGGCGGATCTGGTGCACTGTGACCGCTCGTTCCGGGTTTATCTCAACGACGACATGATTGGCTTGCAGCTGGGCGGGGCGGTAAAAAACGTCATCGCCATCGGTGCCGGCCTGGCCGACGGCCTGGGTTTTGGTGCCAACGCCCGGACCGCCTTGATTACTCGTGGCCTGGTGGAGCTGCAGCGCCTGGGGGTGGCCCTGGGCGCCAGGCAGGAAACCTTCATGGGCATGGCGGGGCTGGGTGATCTGGTGCTGACCTGTACCGACAATCAGTCGCGCAACCGCCGTTTTGGTCTGGCCCTGGGCCGGGGACAGGA
The DNA here is from genome assembly GCF_016907015.1 of Oceanisphaera litoralis. GTDB lineage: Bacteria > Pseudomonadota > Gammaproteobacteria > Enterobacterales > Aeromonadaceae > Oceanimonas > Oceanimonas litoralis. The sequence goes on along the minus strand of NZ_JAFBBE010000033.1, from coordinate 4,744 downwards.
CGTGCAGGCCGCCATGACCGACATCGGTCAGGTGGTGGAAGGCTATCGCAATGCCGCCGAAGTGTATCAGCTGGCGGCGCGCTATGGCGTGGAAATGCCCATCTGCGAGCAGGTCTATCAGGTGCTGTATCAGGGCAAGAATGCCAGGGAAGCGGCCATTGCCCTGCTGAGCCGGGATCGCAAGGCGGAATAACCCACGCGAGCCGTGAGCGAGAAGCTGTCAGCCTGTCTCTTGGTCACAAGTCGTCGTAGGTTGGGATGAGGCACGAGTCCCAACATTTTGGCAGTCGGCTTGAATGTTGGAATTCGCTTCGCTCATTCACATGTCTACATTTGCTTCGCATTGCAGGCTTGGCATACCGTCGCAGCACCAACAAAAAGAGGAGCCACAAGGCTCCTCTTTTTGTTTCAGGCAAATTCACTCAGTAGTATGAGTGCTCGCCGCGCTCGTGATCGGTAGCATCGCGCACGCCGGTAATTTCGCCGGCAAACAGTTCAAGCAGCTGCTTTTCGATGCCATCTTTCAGCGTGACATCAATCATGGAGCAGCCGTTACAGCCACCGCCGAACTGCAGAATGGCCAGGCCATCCGGCGTGATTTCGGTCAGTACCACCTTGCCGCCGTGGCTGGCCAGCCCCGGGTTGATCTGGGACTGCAGTACATACTCGACCCGGTCCGCCAGCGGCGCATCTTCCGGCACCTTGGCCATCTTGGCGTTGGGTGCTTTCAGGGTGAGCTGAGAGCCCATCTGGTCGCTGACAAAATCGATTTCGGCGGCGTCCAGGAAAGAGACGCTCTGCTGATCCACGACCGCCTCAAAACCTTCGAACGGCAAATGCATATCGTCATGATCGACGGCATCGGGCGGGCAATAAGAAACGCCGCATTCGGCGTTGGGGGTGCCCGGATTAACCACAAACACCCGAATATTGGTGCCTTCCGGCTGTTGCGACAACAGTTTGCGGAAATGTTCCTGGGCGGTTTCGGAAATCGTAATCATCGCTATCCTCGTAAACCTGACTAAAGAACTCAACTTTTATCATACTCTTGTTGCCGTCGCTTGAATAGCCGTCAGTGCTCAAGAGTCCGGCAGGCGGCCCACACCTCCACCCGGCTTACTCCCTGGCGGTGTAACAGCCGGGTCAGCTCGGTCATGGTGGTGCCGGTGGTGATCACATCATCCAGCAATGCCACGTGCCGATATGCCATCGGGCGAGCACCAAAGGCGCCGTGCAGGTTTCGTTTTCGCTGGCGGCGGTTGAGATGGGTCTGGGATGCGGTGGCACGAAGCCGGCGCAAGGTTCGGGTATCCACCGGTATATCCAGTACCTGCTGCAGGCCATGGGCGATTTCGGTCGCCTGGTTATAGCCCCGGCGCAGTTGGCGCCACCAGTGCAGGGGCACCGGCAGTATGACCTCCGGATAGGGGGGCTCGAGTCGCCGGGCCAGCAGCTGACCGAGCAGGCGACCGTTCAGCGCCCGGCGATGATATTTGAAGTCGTGGATCAGCCGGGGGTAAGGCGGCTCGAAGTCGGCCAGCACCTGCATCCGTTGCCAGGGCGGTGGCTGGCGCTGGCATTGGCCGCAGTGGGCATCTTCCACCGCCAGCGGAAAGGCGCATTGCGGACAGGGGCGCTCCAGTTGCGGCAGTTCGTCCCGACACTGGCGGCAGATCAGCGGCTGCCGCTCACAGTCGTGCCGACACAGCAGGCACTGACCCCACCAGAGGGTGCCGGATTGTAAGCGGGCGGTCAGGCGTCTTATCATGGCGGTATCAAGATAACGGGGTTTGCTGATGAGTGTATATGTAGAACGACGCGGCCGGGGGCCGGATCTGGTGTTGTTACATGGCTGGGGCATGAATGGCGCCGTCTGGCAGGGGCTGGCATCACGGCTGGAAGCGGACTTTCGGCTGCATCTGGTCGACCTGCCGGGTTTCGGACACAGCCCGGCGTTGCCGCCGCAGGCCGGCCTGGATGACTGGTCCGCCGCCGTGCTGGGTGCAGTGCCAGAAGAAGCGGCCTGGCTGGGCTGGTCGCTGGGCGGACTTATCGCCACCCAGGCCGCGCTGCAGGCGCCAATGCGGGTGCAGCGCCTGATCACCCTGGCCAGCTCACCCCGGTTTGTGGCCGAGGACGACTGGCCCGGTATCAAGCCCGGGGTGCTGGCGACATTCGAACAGCAACTGGCGGAGGATCACCAGCAGGTGGTGAATCGCTTTCTGGCCCTGCAGGCCATGGGCAGCGAGCATGCCCGGGAAGACATTCGTCAGCTGCGCGACAGCCTGGCCCGGAAGCCGGCGCCGGACCCGGCAGCCCTGGCCGCCAGCCTGGCGCTGCTGGGGGGCGTAGATTTACGCACTGGCTTGAGCCAACTGCAATTACCCATGTTGCGCCTGTATGGTCGGCTCGATGGCCTGGTGCCGAAAAAAGCCGTCGCCCTGGTCGATGCCTTGTTGCCGCACAGCCAGAGCCACGTCGAGCCCAGGGCATCGCATGCGGCCTTTATTTCTCACCCGGACGCCACCGCCGAGAGAATCCGTGGTTTTTTACTGGATCATCACGGCTGACCAACACCCGAGGCAGAACTCGGCCATAATCAGGTAATTCATGCAGGGAGGCTGTGATGACAATACCGGTAGTTTTGCCCGCCATGTTGCCCAATCTGGTTCAGCCCGGCACCGAGTCGGCGCAGGCCGACCAGGCGCGCCGCCCGATAATACCGGTGATTACGGCGGTACAGCCTTATGTGGCCATTCGGCCGCGCCATCAGGATCGGGAGCTAAGTCGTCGTCAGGCTGCATACGAGGTCTGGTTGGGGCTGTATCGGGGTGAATGCTGTCTGATTGGCGCCAATCCTGCCATGAGCCGTCGGCTCGATGTGATTAACCGGCGTTACCGTCGCCCGGGGGAGCACGCCGGCATCGAGCTGGATATTGAAGTCTGAGCCGGGTAGAAGGAGGTCGGCCATGGCCGGTTATCAGCTTAAACTCAAGCGCAAGCAGCAGGTTGCCGAAGGCACCCTGGCATTGTATTTCGACAAGCCCGACGGTTTCAGCTTCAAGGCCGGTCAGTGTGTCCGCCTGGGGCTGGTTGACCCTCCCGAAACCGACGATGAGGGCCAGGCTCGTATTTTGTCTCTGGCGTCAACCCCCGGCGAGCCCGAGCTGATGGTGGCCACCCGCATCAGAGACAGCGCCTTCAAGCGGGTACTGAAGACGCTGGAACCGGGGGCCGACCTGACTCTTAAAGGTCCCTATGGTGACTTCACCCTGCCCGGCGACCCGACTCGGGAGCTGGTATTCATTACCGGCGGCATCGGCATCACGCCGGTCAGAAGCATGTTGCTGCAGGCCATTGCCGAACATAAGGGCCGCAAGATAATCCTGTTCTATGCCAACCGGCGGCCGGAAGATGCCGCCTTTCTCGATGAGCTGACCCAGGCCTGCGCCACCGACCCTAATTGCACCCTGGTGGCGGCCATGAGTCAGGCCGAACGGTCGGCACAGCATTGGCAAGGGGAGTGTGGCCATGTAGACAGGGCCATGCTGGCGCGTCACCTGACCGATATCACCCGGCCGGTTTATTATCTGGACGGGCCGCCCGGTCTGGTGGCGGCGATGAGAACCATGCTGGTTGATGCCGGGGTGGCCGAAGATCAGTTGCGTACCGAGGAATTTGCCGGTTATTGACGGTGATGGGCAGAAAAACGGGGCGGCAGGAGACATGAAAATAGATCTGCCGCTTTTCTGTGTGTAAAATTCGCCCTCTTCCGATGAACAACGAGACCATCCCATGGGCAGAGCCTATCAAAACCGCAAAGAATCCATCGCCAAAACGGCGAATGCCAAGAGCAAGGTCTACAGCAAGTACGGCCGTGAAATCTACGTTGTCGCCAAGTCCGGCGGCGCCGATCCGGACGGCAACCTGACTCTGCGCGGCCTGATTGAGCGCGCCAAGAAAGACCAGGTACCTGCCCATGTCGTCGAAAAAGCCCTGCAAAAAGCCACCAGTGGCGCCGGCGAAGACTTTTCTCCTGCCCGTTACGAAGGCTTCGGCCCCGGCAACTGCCTGGTGATAGTGGATTGTCTGACCGACAACCCCAACAGAACCATTGGCGACGTGCGCCAGTGCTTCAACAAGGTCAAGGCCAAGATCGGTACCTCCGGCACCGTCAGTCACATGTTCGATCACTGCGCCATTCTGGTCTTTGCCGGCGACGATGAAGACGCGGTACTCGAAGCGCTGATGATGGCCGACGTGGACGTGACCGATGTAGAGCAGGAAGACGGAAAAATTACCGTGTTCGCACCGCACACCGAATACTTCAAGACCAAGCAGGCGTTGACCGAAGCCTTTGGCGACATCGACTTTGACGTCGACAGCATTCAGTTTGTGCCCCAGAACACCGTTGAGGTGACCGGCGACGATGTGGCTCAGCTCGAGCGCTTCCTCGACATGCTGAACGACGTGGACGACGTACAGAACGTCTACCATAACGCCGAGTACTGAGGCCGAGTACTGAGCCGGCAGCCTTCGCGACAGCACCCGCAGTAATCGAGAAAACCCTCCATCATGCGAGGGTTTTTTTATCGATGATTTTCATGTGTCGGCTCGGGGCATCGATAACAATGTGAAAACATCTAATACCAATTACATTAAACTCGCGGTCTTTTTGGCTGTTATACCCATCCCGGACAAAGGGCCCGCTCCACCGACTCGCTCAAGCACCTCCTTGTGACGC
>NZ_JAFBBE010000032.1 GCF_016907015.1 Oceanisphaera litoralis | reverse complement strand
ACGATACAAATCAACCCGACTAGATCAAGCGATATAGGCCTTTTTAGATTCGGTTTTTCAAATAGCACGATGCTAGTTCCTTGCTACCGCTTAACATTTTAATAGTGAGCATGCGCATATATGTTCAAGTGCATGCGTTAAATAAAATCTATAAGCTTATGATTATAGGATCATTTTTCTCTTTTAGGATAACAACTGCGCGCTCAAAACGAGCATGCTCAATATCTACACAGCTTTGCTCGTTATCTGCATCATCGTATTCTAAATCATTAATTTTACTGACTTTTCCTCCATCTTGCTGCTGTACACGCGCACGCTCTGTTGATAACGCGCATGCAAACCTCACAGCTTGCAATATACTGTATTTATGTACAGTTAACAGCGAGTGAGAAAAACCATGGCTGCCAGTCCGTTTTTGAATCGCATTCGCCGGGAGCTTCGCCTGGGCGGCTATAGCCTACGCACCGAAAAAACCTACCTGCACTGGATCAAACGGTTTATTCGCTTTCATCAGTTGCGTCACCCAAGCGACATGGGTGGGCCGGAGGTTCGAAGCTTTCTTACCTGGCTGGCCGCCGATTGTCATGTTGCCGTCAACACGCAAAAAACCGCTCTCAATGCCTTGGCGTTTATGTATCACAAGGTATTGAACATCGAGCTTGGTGAACTGGATTTTCACCATGCCACTCAATATCGCAATCTTCCCGTCGTGCTCACCCAGCCCGAAGTGGCTTTAATTCTCAAACAATTGGATGAACGCAACCAGCTGATTTTCTCTTTGCTTTATGGCAGTGGCCTCAGGATCACCGAGTGTCTGCGGCTTCGTGTGCAGGATATCGGCTTTAGCGACAGCTCTGTCACCGTGCGCAACGGCAAGGGCAATAAAGACAGAAAAACCATGTTAAGCCACCGGCTTCACGGCATGCTGCACCAGCAGATAGAAAGCGCCTTGTCGATTCAGCAGGCAGATAACCTGAAAGGCGTCGGCCCGTCACTGCCTTTCGCCCTTGGCAAAAAATACCCTAATGCCTTTCGACAACCGGCCTGGATGTTTGTTTTCCCATCCGTCAGTTTGTGCAAACACCCCGTTACCGGTGAGGTTTGCCGACACCACCTGCATGACTCGGTGCCACGCAGAGCACTGAAGAAAGCGGTTAGACAAGCAGGCATCAATAACAAACGCATTAGTTGCCATACCTTTCGCCATTCCTTTGCTACCCATCTACTCGAAGCTGGCCGCGATATCAGAACGGTCCAGGAGCTGCTTGGCCACAGTGATGTGCGTACCACCCAGATTTATACCCATGTGCTCGGCCAGCATTTTGCCGGCACACACAGTCCGCTCGATTTCCTTGCCATACCGGACAAAAATCAACCACATTAATTCGTCGCTTTAAACAGCGCCCACGCTACCGCCTGACCTTGCAGGCGATCGGCCTGGTTGCAGCTCTTTCAATAAGCGTCCTATTCTGACGCAACCGAAGAATAATTCAAAATTCAATTGAGCCCCTTAAATAAACGGCCCGCATTGCGGGCCGGGTGCCTCTTATTTGTAGAGTGCAGAGTGAAGAGTGATCAGGCGGGTTGCAGCACCTTGGTAAACAGGGTGTCGTTGTTGAGATCCTTGAGGATCACGGTCATGGCCCGATTTTCGGCGTCTATGTCCACCTGGCCGAAGAACTGCAGCCCGGCCAGGGGCGACAGGTTCTGGGTAGCGGGTGACTTCTCGTAAACCACCTGCAGGCCAAAGGTGTCGTCCACCTTGCCGGGGCCGAAGCTGCCGGCATTCAGCGGGCCGGATACAAATTCCCAGAAGGGCGCAAAGTCGTTAAAGCCGGCCTTGGCGGGATCGTAATAGTGGGCGGCGGTGTAGTGCACGTCGGCGGTAAACCACACCACATTTTGAATGCCGGCGTCTTTAATGCCCTTGAGCAGCCGGGCGATTTCCAGCTCCCTGCCCTTTGCCGAGCCCTGGTCACCGTTGGCCACCGCCTCCCATTTGGTGTCGCCGTCGGCTATCTGCAGCCCCAGCGGCATGTCGCAGAACACCGCCTTCCAGGTGGCGGTGGAGGCTTTAAGCTGCGCCAGCAGCCAGTCTACCTGAGTGCTGCCCAGAATGGCGGTGTCTTCCCCGGCCTCGGTTTGCAGGTTGGCGCTGTTGGGGCCGCGGTAGGAACGCATGTCGAGCACAAAGCGGTCCAGCAGCGGGCCGAACGGCAGGCTGCGATAGACTTGCTCGCTGCCTTCGGAGCCGCTGCGGCGAATGGGCGCATAGTCGAAAAAGGCGCGGGTGGCGCGGGCCTGCAACAGGGTGGGGCTTTTCACCTGATAACGGGCATCGGCAGTAAGATCCTTGGAGGCGGAATAGTTGTTTACCACTTCGTGATCGTCCCACTGCCATATCTGGGCCACCTTGCTGTTGAACAGCCGCACGTTCTCGTCCATCAGGTTATAGCGGTAGCGGCCCCGAAATTCGTTGAGGGTTTCGGCCACCTTGCTCACCTCGGGCGTAACCAGATTCTTCCACACCTTGCCGTCTTCCACCTCGATACGCTCGGGAATGGGCACATCGGCATAGATGGTGTCGCCGCTGTGCACGAAGAAGTCGGGCTCCTGCTCGGCCATGGTACGGTAAATGGTCATGCCGCCCACTTCCGGGTTGATGCCAAAGCCCTGCCCGGCGGTGTCGCCGGACCAGAGAAAGCGTACCGGGCCAAGGGCAACGGGCGCCGTCATAAAGCTGCCCACTTCCCACTCGGAAAACTCGCCATTGCCGGCCTCGCTGTAACCCACCCGCACGTGAATGCGACGACCGGCGGGCAGACCGGTCAGCTCTATCCGGCTGGTAAAGTCACTGGGCGACAGGGCCCAGGGCCCGCGCACCCGTTTGGCTTGGGCAAAACCCTGATCGGTGTCCCACTCCACCCACATGCGTGCCGGGCGATCACTGCGGCCCCACACAATGGCGCTGTTGGCGAGCACGTCGCCAATCTGAATGCCGCTTTGCTGCTGCGGTTGGCCGGTGGCCGCCATGGCCGGCGTTTTGCTTAACAACAGACCACCACCCAGTACCGCCATGCCCTGAAGAAAGTCGCGTCGTTTCATCTCACCCTCTGCATCTACTGCATCATTAACAAAGGCGCCACTGTAAAAGCCGAAAATGAACATCGGGTAAAGATTGGATGACGAATTGAAGACAATGACGTATTCAAGACATTGATGAATTGAAGACAATGATAAATTGAAGGTAGCCACGAGCCGAATGTGGGGCCTGCAGCCGCAGGCAAAACGTCTATGCAGGACCACTTTAGCCCTCTTGGTCGAATAAATTCGACCCTACGAAAAACGACGATACCTAAGCTCCAAGGCGCCCATTTATGCGGCGCGATCATGCAGGTACACCGTCATGTTCAGGCATGGCGCCCTGGTTTGATTTGGTTGCCTTGCTCCGCAAGGCCCGCCAACTGAAGTGGCGGCTACAGAAATCATAAATTTCGTAACGAAATGTATTATGTAAAATAAAGACGAACTATTCCTTTCAAACCTCCTGACCGATATTTGCCCTGCAAAGCCGGGTTATTGCGCCGGGTCTTGCCGGCTGCTACATTCAGAGTCATCCATTGTATGTTGGCATAATATTATGTTTACTCCTGCCGCCCGGTTGCGTCATACCTTTAGTGAACTCGAGTCCGCCATGGCGGCCTTGTCAGATCTGATCACACAAACCGCCGCCACGGTGCCGGTCAATGCCTGCTGCTTTCCCCTGCCCGATGTGGCCAGCGGCGACGAGCACGAGCCGGTCACCCACATAGAAGTATCCCGGCTTGATGGCGCGGCGGCGATAACGGCCGCACTGGACGGTTATCGCCAGTGGTATATCCGGCCCGGTTGCTCGGCCAAGGCCAGCTTTCGGCTGCCGGGCTATCTGGTGCTGCCGGCGGCGCTCAAACCGGAGCTGCAAGCGCTGACGGAAGACATCAACCGGCTCAAGGGCGAGTTTCGGGCCCAGGTACAGGAGGCCGAAGGCCGCGACCAGAAGTTTGCCCTGGTGCACGACACCCTGCCCGGCCTCATTACCCTGCAGGTTTACCGCCATCTGGTGCTGCTGCCACATTCGGTGTCTCGCCTCGGCTTTACCTGGGCCAACAAGCAGATCATCCAGAAAATCGACAAGGACAAACTGGTCAAGCAGCTCAGCGACGCCCGGCTGTCGCCCCCGCCGCTGACCGACGCCCAGACCTGGCTGCAGTGTGTGGACAGGGAAATCTACGACGTGAAGCGGCTACCGCCGGGCGTCGAGCTGCGCCTGCGCCGCCCGGTCAAGACCCATCCCATGGTTAATGTACGCTGGAGTGAAGAGCTCACCCCGCGCCAGCAACAGGTCAAGGCGCACCTGCCGCTGCTGCTGTGTCAGGACGAGCTGCCGGCGATCACCGCGCTCGGCCACTACCCGCCCGCCACCAGCCGCAAGCGCCGGGCCGCCCGCATTACCGACGATCCCTTGATCCCCCGGCTGCATATCTATCCGTACCGGCCGGTGTCCTGATCAGCCGGCAGTCAGTGACACCCGTGGGCATCCGTTTATGCGGCGCAAGCCAGTAGGATCCAATTCATTGGACCGGCCCAATCTCGGTGCAACGCCATTGGTCGAATACTCTTACCTAGAATAAGTCGACCCTACGGATCAGAGACTTACATGTGATCCATGCACCATCTTGCGACGTCGTTTTTTTGCATGATAATGATTATCATGTTTAAATCGGGGTTCCCTACCCTCTCTGGATGAATCCATGGGCCTGCCCCTTTCCTTGCTGTTGTTACTTGCCTGCCTTGCCGGCCTCACTCCCCTGGCCATCGACATGTATCTGCCCAGCCTGCCGACCATAGCGCACGACCTTGGCGTGCCGGTGGCTCAGGCTCAGCTTACCATCAGCGTGTTTCTGGCAGGCTTTGCGCTGGGCCAGCTGTTTTACGGCCCGCTGGCCGATGCGGTGGGGCGAAAGCCGGTCATGCTGGGCGGCCTGATCCTGTTTACTCTGGCAAGCCTGGGCTGCGCCACGGCCGACAGCATTGAAGCACTGATGGCCTTTCGTCTGCTGCAGGCTGTCGGCGGCGCGGCAGGCTCTGTGGTGCTGAATGCCCTGCTGAAAGACATGTTCGAGCGAGACATGTTTGCCAAAGTCATGTCGATGGTGATTCTGGTGATGACGCTGGCCCCGCTACTGGCACCACTGATCGGCGGCTACCTGCTGCTGATCGCGCACTGGCACAGTATTTTCATCCTGCTCGCCGCCATCGGTCTGCTGGTGACCATCATGCTGGCCATCAGGATCCCCGAAACCCTCAAGCCGGAATTACGCCAGCCCTTCCGCTTGCTGCCGGTGCTGCACAACTACGGCAAGATACTGCGCCACCGGGCGGCCCTGGGTTACATTCTGTGTGGGGCGCTTACCACCGCCGCCATGTTTGCCTTTATTTCCGGCTCGCCGCTGGTGTACATCGAGCTGTTTCAGGTGCCGGCCCAGCACTACGGCCTGCTGTTCGGCATGAACATTCTGCTGATGATGGTGCTGACTTTCGCCAACAGCCGGCTGGTCAAAACCCTGGGCAGCGATCGGCTGCTCAAACTGGGGCTGTCTCTGGCGGCACTCGCCGCCCTGGCACTGATTGTCAATGCCGTTACCGGGATCGGTGGCCTCTGGGGCATAGTGCTGCCGGTGATGCTGTTGATTGCCCAGATAAGCCTGATCGGCGCCAATTCCATGGCCGGCCTGCTCAACCATTTTCCCGAAGTCGCCGGCACCGCCGCCGCCCTTGCCGGTACCACGCGTTTTGGTCTCGGCGCCATCGCCACCTTCGCGGTCAATGCCAGTCATGTTACCTCGGCGTTGCCCATGGCTTTGGTGATGACGCTCTGTGCCTGGCTGGCCCTCGGCTGTTACTGGCTGCTGGTTCATCCTGCGCTGGCAAAATCGGTACCGATTCAGCACTGAAAGCCGTTTTTTAATGAGGCCGCAGATGATATAACTAGGGGCTGTCGCGCTTTGCGACCCGAAGACACTCTTTACTACAAGGATTTAACAAGACTATGTTTGAGAAGGTCACTGCTGCACCGGCCGACCCCATACTGGGCCTGACCGATGCGTTCCGCAAAGATCCCCGTACCGACAAAATCAACCTGGGCGTGGGCATCTATAAAGACGAAGCCGGCCAGACTCCGGTACTGCGCTGCGTGAAAAAAGCCGAAGCCCGCCTGGTGCAAGAGCAAACCACCAAAAACTATCTCAGCATAGAAGGCATCGAGGCCTACGGCCGCGTGGTGCAACAACTGCTGTTCGGCGCCGACTCCGCCATTATCGCCAGCCAGCGTGCCCGCACCGCCCAGGCGCCGGGTGGCACCGGTGCCCTGCGCATTGCCGGTGAGTTTATCGCCCGTCAGCTCGACACCAACACCATCTGGGTCTCCAACCCCACCTGGGCCAACCACAGAGCCGTGTTTACCGCCGCCGGTCTGGAAGTGAAAGAGTACGGCTACTACAACGCCGATGCCAAGGATCTGGACTTTGACGGCATGCTGGCCGATCTGGCCCAGGCCAAGGCCGGTGATGTGGTGCTGCTGCACGGCTGCTGCCACAACCCGACCGGTATCGACCCTACCGAAGCCCAGTGGCAACAACTGGCCAAATTGTCTGCCGAAAAAGGCTGGCTGCCGCTGTTCGACTTCGCCTACCAGGGTTTTGCCAAGGGCATCGAAGAAGACGCCTACGGCCTGCGGGTGTTTGCCGAGCATAATGTCGAGCTGCTGATTGCCAGTTCTTTCTCCAAGAACTTCGGCATGTACAACGAGCGCGTGGGTGCCTTCACCCTGGTCGCCAAAGACGCCGAGACCGCCAACACCTCCTTCAGCCAGGTGAAAGGCATTATCCGCGCCAACTACTCCAACCCGCCGTCTCATGGGGCCAACGTGGTCGCCATTGTGGCCAACGATCCCGAGCTGTATCAGGACTGGCTGGCGGAGCTGGCCGAAATGCGTGACCGCATTCAGGAAATGCGCACCCTGTTCGTGGAGAAGCTGTCCAGCCGCGGCGTAAACAAGGACTTCAGCTTTATCGCCCGTCAGAACGGCATGTTCTCGTTCTCCGGCCTGAACAAGGAGCAAGTCGCCCGCCTGAAGGACGAATTCGGCATCTACATCGTCGGCTCCGGCCGCATCAGCGTGGCCGGCATCACCAAGTCGAACATCGACGCCCTGTGTGACGGCATCGCCGCCGTCATCTGATGATCGGTCATGAATAACGGCAAGGCCCCGCACTGCGGGGCCTTTTTCGTTGCGGTCATGCCGGGCGCAATGCCGTGCTGGAGTAGGACCTAAAACTGTCGTAGTATCAAGCACTCGCTGTTGTATCCGGAGGCTTTACCCCGCATTGGCTGAACATGGCGCCGCGTCCTCATCAATCCCTGTAGCTCACCCTCGCAAGAGCGTGTCGCGGCGGCGCTTGCGTGTCTGCCACGAATGCGATCTGCTGCTGGCGCTGCCATCACTCCACCCCGGTGAAAAAGCCGACTGCCCACGCTGTGGCCACACCCTGGTGCGCCGTCATGCCAATCCGGCCGAACGCAGCCTGGCCCTGGCCATCGCCACCCTGATCACCCTGACCCTGTCGGTGGCCTTTCCCTTTATCAGCTTCGATATCAGCGGCATCGGCAACCGCATCGAGCTGACCGAAACCGCGTCGACCCTCATCGGCATGCATCAACCACTGGTGGCCCTGAGCGTGTTGCTGACGGTAATAGTGCTGCCCGCCATCTATCTGCTGAGCCTGACCTGGCTGTGCCTGGGATTGTTATTGCGACACCCCCTGCCCCACAGCCGACAGCTGGCCCGCACCCTGCGCCATGTTACCCCCTGGATGATGGCGGATGTGTTCGTGATCGGCACCCTGGTCAGTCTTATCAAGATCATCGGCATGGCCCACATCGAGCTGGGGCTGTCGTTCTGGTCCTTCTGTGCCTATGCGCTGCTGCTGCTGCTGACCACCCAGTCGGTGGACCGCGACTGGCTGTGGTTTTCGCTCGATAAAGAGCCCCGGGCGCCCGCCGGCGCCAGCATTGGCCTTGCCGCCTCCGAGCAGGGCCTGAGCGGCTGCCACACCTGCGGCCTGGTCAATCGCCTGCCGGAAAGCGGCAAGGGCCGCTGCCAGCGCTGCCACGAGCCGCTGCACCCTTATCGCGCCGGTAACCAGGTTACCCTGGCCCTGCTGGTCGCCTCTGTGGTGATGTACCTGCCGGCCAATCTCTACCCCATCATGATCACCACTTCGCTCGGTGATACCACGCCGTCGACCATCCTCGGCGGCGTGCTGTTGTTCATCCGGGAAGGCGACTTTCCCATTGCCATGATCATCTTTGTCGCCAGCGTGCTGGTGCCGGTCAGCAAGATGCTGGCGCTGCTGTGGCTCTGTTATGTGGTGCGCCGGCAACAGCGGCCCCTGGGCCGCCTGAGCCGTATCCGCCTTTATCGCATTACCGAGTTTATCGGCCGCTGGTCCATGGTGGATGTGTTTGTGGTCGCCATTCTGGTGGCCCTGATCCGCAATGGCTCCATCATGTCCATCGAGCCCGGTGCCGGTGCCCTGGCCTTTACCAGCGTGGTGGTGCTGACCATGCTGGCGGCCATGATGTTCGACCCCCGCAGCATCTGGCAGGGCGCCGCCCCATCGGAACACGCAGACTTATCTTCTACCGGACCGCAGCGTCCACCCAAGGAATCTTCTCATGTCTGACCCCCAGCAGCGCGCCGAGCGGCGGCCCCAGCGTTCCCTCTCTCCCATCTGGATTGTTCCTCTGGTGGCCCTGCTGATTGGCGCCTGGATGATTTACGACAACCTGAGCAAACTGGGCCCCTCCATCACCCTGATCATGGACAACGCCGAAGGCATAGAGGCGGGCAAGACCCTGATCAAGACCCGAAATGTGGAAGTGGGCCGGGTAGAAACCGTCAGGCTGTCGGACGATCTCGAACATGCGGAGATCACCGCCCGCATGAGCCCCCAGGCAGAAGACATGCTCAACGAGGACACCCGCTTCTGGGTGGTCAAGCCCCGCATCGGTCGCGAGGGCGTCAGCGGCCTGGGCACTGTGCTGTCCGGGGCCTACATTCAACTGTTGCCCGGTAGCAGCGAGAAAAGCAAAGAGGTGTTCGAGGTGCTGGAACAACCGCCGGTGGCGCCTCCCGATGCCGAAGGCTTGCGCATCAATCTGATAAGCCAGGTGGGTAATGCCATTTCCACCGGCGATCCCGTGACCTATCAGGGCTATACGGTCGGCCGGGTGGAAGACAGCCATTTCGATCCGGAAAAACGGCAAATGCGCCATCGGCTCTATATCCAGTCGCCCTACGAGGTACTGGTGACCAGCACCACCCGTTTCTGGACCGCCTCCGGCGTGGATGTGCGGCTGGACTCGGAAGGATTCAAGGTGAATGTCGCCTCGCTGGAATCACTGATCGGCGGCGGCATCACCTTCGGCGTGCCCGACAATGCCTCCATGGGCCGCCAGGCCAAAGAAGGCGCCAACTACGTGCTGTTCAACGATGAAGACAGCGCCAAGGAAGGCCGCTACGGCCAGTATCTGGAATATGTAATGCTGCTGGACGACACGGTACGCGGCCTGAGCCCCGGCGCCCCGGTGGAATATCGGGGGGTACGCATCGGTACCGTGGTCGGCGTGCCCTGGAACTTTACCGCGCCCCAGCCCGACTCGCTCAGCAGCTTCGCCATTCCGGTATTGATCCGTATCGAGCCCCAGCGCTTCGACGACACCGAACAGGACATGGACACAGAGCAGTGGCAACAGCGACTGGATCGCATGTTCAACCATGGCCTGCGCGCCTCGCTCAAGGCCGGCAACCTGCTTACCGGCGCCCTGTTTGTGGATCTCAACTTCTATAAGGAAGCGGAGCCCTTCCAGCACATGACCTTCGTAGATAAACAGGTATTCCCCACCACCTCCGGCGGCTTCGCCCAGATTGAACAGAAGGTGTCCAACCTGCTGGACAAGCTGAACAAGCTGCAGATTGAACCTGTGTTGGATACCCTCAACCAGACCCTGGCCAGCACCCGAAAAACCATGGACAAGGTCAACGGCATCGCCACCTCGGTCGATGCGCTGCTGGCGGATCCGGCCACCGGCCAGTTGCCGGACAACATGAACACCACCCTGCGCCAGCTGCGCGATACCCTGCAGGGCTTTGCCCCCGACTCTCAGGGCTACAACGAGCTGACCCAGACCCTGTCGCGACTGGAAAAACTGATGCGGGATCTGCAGCCGGTGGTGCGTACCCTGAGCGATCAGCCCAACGCCCTGATCTTTGACAAGCAAGTCACCGAAGACCCCCAACCGAGGGCCAGGAAATGAGAATGACTCCCCGCACCCGAGGCCTGGCATTCAGCCTGCTGCTCGGCCCCTTCCTGCTTGGACTGAGCGGGTGCACCGGCAGCGATCCCGCTCCGTCCAGCTATCTGCTGCCGGCCACGGCGCCCACGCAACAATATCCGACTGCGCTGGCCATTACCGTGGCCCCGATCGGCGTCGCCGGCCATCTGGACAGTGACGGCATAGTGCTGCAGCTCAACGACATAGAGGTATATCAGGCGCGCCAGCACCGGTGGGCCGAAGATCTGGGCAAACAGCTGCAACAGCAGCTGCGGCAGCGGCTGGCGCTCAGCCTGCCCCGAGCGCAGGTGGTGGGCAAGGGCCAGCCGCTGCTAGGCGGCGTGCCGGTACGAGACATTAGAATTCAGGTGAGTCGTTTTCAGGGCCATCACGACGGCATGGCCCTGGCCGAGGGCCAATGGCAACTGCTGGATGGCCGCGGGCGCCTGTTGAAACAGGCCGGTTTTCGGGTGGAACAACCGCTGACCGACGACGGCTACCCGGCCCTGGTGCGCGCCCTCGCCGCCGCATGGGACCAGGTGGCCGATCAACTGGCCGCAGAGCTGAGCGTAGGTTGGCGATGAGCGTAGCGAATCCCAACCTTCGTACCGACTGCCGACATGTTGGGACTCGTCCCTCGTCCACAACCTGCGCAGGCCGAGCCATTGCCGGGCCTGCCGGATTAATCCGTGCCCGGTTCGTCTTTCGAGGCCACCGTTTTGTCTTGTCGGTTAAGCCAGGGCTCCAGGCCCTTGGCTTCATCGATAAACAACTGCAGATGGGGAAAGGGCATTTCGATACCGGCATCATCCAGCCCCTGCTTGATGCTTTCCAGCAACTCGCAGGAAATTCGGCCCTTTACCTCCACATCCTCCGCCCGCACCCACACCTGAGCGCTCAGATTCAGCGACGAGTCCGCCAGCTCGCGCAGTTGCACCCTGGGCTTCATCTGCTCGTTGGTGATCACCATGGGATGGGCGCGCAACAGCGGCATGATCACCTCCCGCGCCCGCTCGACCGACTCTTTATAGGCAATGCCCAGGGCAATGCGAATGCGGGTCGGCCCTTCGGCGCTGAAGTTGATGATGTCCGAGGTGGCCACGCTTTCGTTGGGGATCATGCTGAAAACATTGTCCCGGGTGCGTAGCCAGGTGGTACGAAAGGCGATGCGCACCACCCGGCCTTCCTGACCGTGGATCTGCACCCAGTCGCCGATACGAAAAGGCCGCTCGATCAGCAGGGTGATACCGGCAATAAAGTTGGCCAGGGTCGACTGGGCCGCAAAACCCACGGCGATACCCACAATACCCAGACCGGCAATGATGGAGAGCACGTCGAAACCGAACTGGGCCATGACGGTAATGGCGCCCAGGGCGATAAGAGAAACCGACAGGGTGTTCTTGCACAGCTGTTCCAGCGAAGAGTCGATATGGTGCCGCGACAGGCTGGAGGTGAGACCGCGAGACAAGAGCAACCAGAGCACATAAAAGGCCAGCGCCATCAGCCCGGCCCGGGCGGCGCCCTTGAGCACACCGTCGGGGGCGCCATACTGGGCCAGAATCGCCACTATGACCGCCAGCCCCAACAGATAACGCAACACGGTTCTGGCAGAGGTCAAGGGCCGGGTGCCATAGTTGGCTCTCCCCAGCGCCAGCTTGAGCAGGCTGGAGAACAGCCAATAAACTGTGCCGAACAACACCAGAATCATGAGCGACACCAGCAGTTGCCCCACAACGGCGACCGCCAGCTCCTGCCAATTGAGTCCGCTCACCCCCAGGGCATCGCCGGTATCGGTCAGGCTGTCGTAAAACTGTTTCCACAACAGGGAAATACTGGAGTCTGCCATCATCACATCCTTGTATGGGCCAAAAGCGTTGCACCAGCCGTTCGGCCATCACGGCCCGAAGTCGACTTCGCCAACTGCCTGAAACTATAGCATCTGCTGCAAGGTCAATAACTTAAGAATCTTTCAGACAAGCACAACGAACCCGATAAAGGACATAGGGCCACGATACTGGCTGGGTAGGGTGACGGGGATGCGTCGTTGAATGGATGCAGCCTGGATCCTGCCCGGACCCAGGCGTGGGTGTTTATCGGAACGATAGTGTTTACCTGAACAATAGTGTTTACCTGAACGATAGTGTTTACTTGAACTTGTCGGCGGCGTCCCTGAAAGACTGCTTGAGCGTGCTCCAGGCGCTTTCGAAGCCCTGCTTGACCGACTGCCAGCCTTCTTCGCTGCTGTTGGACAACTCATCCAATTTTCGCTCGCTTTGCTCTATTTTCGCATTCAGGGAATCGATGTGCCGGTTCAGTTCCAGCTGACTATCGGCACTGGCTGCCGTTGCCTGGGCCTTGAGCTTGTCCAGCTCGGCCTTCCATTCATCCAGCTTGGCCTGGGCCTTTTTCTGATACAGCTCTCTCTCATTCATGGGAACTCTCCTTCTCCAGAGCGTTATTCATCTGTGATTGTAACTTGAAGCTGCTGCAATCCATTTGGTGACAAGGTTTGAAAGTACAGGTAATGATTGTCGACAAACACACCGTCGGTCCCTGCATATCCCCAGAGATAATCATGCTCGATCATTTGTGCCAGCCTGACGTCATTGGGCGCGATCGACAACACCATCAAACCCGAGGGGGAAACAGGATAGACCACCCGTTCCCTGATACTGCCATTATTGCCGCCATGCCTTTCGCTGCTGATAGCCGGTTGTGCCTCACGCACGAAGGGCGGCAATGATGTATTGCTCGCCGTTACCTTCCCCCTTTCATCCATCAGATAGGCAAACCCCGTTTGTTGCCGGGTAGTCCCCGTGATCAGAAACTGCCGCGCCGCAGCAAGATATTGCACATCGTAGGTATAATATTGTAAATCATCACGCAAGGCCTTGGGCGAGGTCACCATCATATTGGTGAGAGGATGGTAGAGCGCATACATCAGCCGGGCCCGGCTAGTTCCCGCAATAAACCGTTGCCATATCAGCAGTGCCACGTCAGGGGAACCGGCCAGTACAGGCCACCAATCACGGGTATCGTCCCCCACCACCACGGCTTTTCGGGTCAAGGGCTTGCCGGTCGACGAAAAGGTACTGAGCCATACATCGTCTCCCGTGCCCAGATTGTCGACGCCGCCGCCCGTAATCCACCCTTCGGAATAAAACACCACAAAACGGTTGCCTACGGCGGCAACATGGCCGGAGTGACCGCCATCAAAGACCATCTGTTGATAGGGAGCCACCGGCTGCAGCCTGGTGTCGAATATTGCGTAAGATTGCATCAGCGTATGCTCTGCCTGGTAGGCATCTTCCATGGTCACCATTATGTGCCCATCAGCCGTAATGGCCGAGCTAGCAGGCTCCTGCGCCGTGGCATTCGGTGCAGCCAGCAGTAACTGGGGAGAAAAATGCACCTTGTAGGGGGCCATCTGCATAGATTTACGACCAGAGAGTGGTTTGCTGGCGCTGTCTGTCGAAAAAGACAAGAAACCAGCGTACACATTGTGCTGCCAGTCCTCGCCGCCAACCGGACCCAGCCGCAGTCTTTCTGCAGGTTCAGAAGCCCAGATAGACACATAGCCTCCCGTTGGTAGCGGCAATATATCGATGCCATGCTGGTATGCGCGCATGTCCTGCGCCGCCACCGGGCCACAAAGCGCCAGCAAAGCCAGCACCATGGAGCGAGCATGAACAGAGATGACGATGGGAGTGAACAAAGGCATCGGCTTTCTTACTGAATCCAGATGAATAGTATTCAGTATAGCCATCGCAAGAGAGGCGGTGCCCGAGCGCGCCAACATCGCCGTTATTTTCTCAAGGTCGGGTATCCTTCGGTAAAGACCCAACCGGTGGCCTCTGCCGGTATGTGACAGCTCTGGCAGGTCTCGGCAAAACTCTTGGACACATTCTTCGAGGGATCTTTGGCCTCATACAAAGCCCAGCCCCAGCCCTTGCCCCAGTGGGGACCATCGAAACGGCCCTTATCGTCTTTCACCATCACGAACCAGACTCCCTTGTCTCCGGCCCATTGGGCATGACCTGTGGTTTTGCTACCCGACTCGATACCGCGAATTTCCTTGATGAGCACGGTGCCATCGGGGAATGTTCCCGCTTCCCGGTAACCCTGCACCGCCTCGGGCTGAGTGTATACATCGTGGAAGCCATGGCCCGGCGCCTTGTCATCCGCCACTATCCAGGAGCCCAGGTGGGTCCAACTGGCGCGGGCATCTTCGGGTAGAGAAATATCACCCTCCGCACTCACATACCGGTCATAGGTGTCTTCGGCAAGTTCGGCTGCCATGGCGGATAATGACCCAAGCATCACAGCGGTCAGCAAGGTACCAGACATTAACTTGTTCATCGTTTCGCTCCTGTCGTCTGTTAACAAGGGCCTGACTCCCGCAAGGTGCAGCAGGTTGTACGCCACTGCTCATGCTCGATACGGAGACATGCCAGTCCTGACAGTAAGCATGGACGATAAATCCAGACAGATGACATCTTGTCGTTCACATTTTCTATCCACTGATATGATAGCCATTGTTATGATAGCCATTGATATGAAATATGTATCAACGCTCGCCTCGGTCAGGAAACCGGCATCCATTCAGCCTGTTCATCAACATATTCTTCCCCCCTGTCTACATCTGTGTAGTGCCGCCATCAGCCCATGGTATGGGGTAAGAAAAGCTGACGATCCCGGGTACGGCACGCCATGTTGGTTTTTGTTGCAACTGATAACAAAAGGTTGAAACTTGGTTACATTAAAGCTGTGTACTAGGATAGGATGATCGGCCTGTAAACATCTGCAGACCGAGAAAAAACAAAGATTGGTCTCAAGTGTGTCTACTTTAACGTCGTCATTCCGGCCAGGCTCCGGACACGCGACGGGACGATTTGAGTGCTTGGTTAGTGTTTTTATGATGGATCCATTCAAGGAGTTTCTCATGAATACGATCAAGAAGTTTTCAATAACACTATGCGCCAGCGCCATCATGCTCCCCGCCTATTCCCTGGCGCAGGGCATGCACAGTCAAGATTTCGGTCCCAAAGTAGGCGATCGAGAATTAACCCTGTCCGGCGCGGGTAGCAGTAGCAAGGATTTTGACAACGGTACCTTTGGTGTCTCGGGTGACCTGGGTTGGTTTTTGTCCGACCAGACAGTGGCGGGTGTCCGTCAAAGCATCAACTATGCCAGTGTGGAAAACGGTGATGATGCCTGGAACGGCAGCACCCGGGGCTATGTCGACTACCACTTTGGTCAGCACCAGGCTCGCCCCTTTGTCGGCGCCTCGCTGGGTGGTATTTATGGTGATGGCGTGAAGGATACCGGTGTAGCCGGTTTGGAGCTGGGCCTTAAATATTATGTGCTCCCCTCTACCTTTATTCTGGCCCGTGCCGAATACCAGTTCCTGTTCGACAGCGGCGACAGCGCAGAGGACAACTTTGACGACGGTGCCTGGGCCTACGTACTGGGTATGGGTTTCAACTACTGATAACCACTGATAACCCCTGCCGATATAAGCCAGCCGCCAAGGCTGGCTTTTTCATGGTGGATCAGCTCAACGCAAGCCCCTCTATCCGCCGGGCGCAATGGGCCAGAATACGTCTTTTCTGCTCATCCGACTTGTCAACCCAGCCGATGATTTCCGAGATGCTGCGATAACAGCCCCGGCACACTTGATGTTCATCGAGCCTGCACAGCCCGATGCAGGGGCTGTTCACGCCCCCATCCTTATTCATCGTCATGGGTATCCTTGTTACTGCGTTAACGGGCAAACCGGCAACCTGATGCATGGCGTGTATTTTACATGGCTTCCACATTATCTCGTGTTCACGCCCTGGTTTTCCACTCCTGGTTTTCCACTTCAGCTTTTCCACTCCAGCAAGGCACTGGCTACAGTTGAAAGAGCCCCGGCGAAAAATCTCGTCATCTTCTAAGTCCAATTGAATAAGGAGTCATCATGAATTCAGCCAACACCCATCCGGTATGGTATATCGACACCCCCAAGCCGGGCCGCCTGGCCCTGACCCCTTGCCCCGGCACCCAAACCTGCTCCCTGGCCGACAGCCTGACCCAGTTGTACCTCGACGGGGCCGGCACCGTGATCAGCCTGACCACGGACGCCGAGCTGGCAGAAAAAAACGTCAGCCAGCTGCCCGAACTGGTGACCGCCCTGGGGATGCGCTGGCTGCACCTGCCCATCTACGAAGACGGGGTGCCGGATCGGGTCTGTGAAGACAAATGGCAGGCCAATCTGGTGGCCATGCAGACCCAGCTGGCCCACGGCAAGGACGTGGTGATCCACTGCATGACCGGCTCGGGCCGGGCCGGCCTGATGGCCTACCGGCTGCTCAGGGCCCTTGGGGTCGAGCCACAGCAGGCGAGGGATCAGATCAAGGCAGTACGGCCCAACGCCTTTACCCTGCCCGAGCAGAACGACTATATAAAAAACATATAAAAAGGCTGGGCTAAATAAAAAGGCTGGGCCAACCGTCGTCACCCGAATACGGCCATCGTGATAACATCGGGGCCTGTCATCCCATGCCGGTCGATAGAGAGTGCCGGCCCCATCAAGGAAACCCATGACCAGAAAAACCCTGATGTCCTGGAGCAGCGGCAAAGACAGTGCCTGGGCCCTGTACACACTGCAGCAAGACCCCGAGTTCGAGGTGGTGGGTCTTTTTACCACCGTCAACGAGGAATTCCAGCGGGTCGCCATGCACGGCGTGCGGGCCGAGCTGCTGCGCCGACAGGCAGAGAGCATAGGGCTGCCGCTGGAGATCATCAATATCCCCTTCCCCTGCAGCAACGAGCAATACGCGGCGCGCATGGGCGCCTTTGTGGATAGCGCCAAGGCCCGGGGCATCGCCTGTTTCGGCTTTGGTGATCTGTTGTTGGAAGACGTGCGCCAGTACCGGGAAGAAAAACTGCAGGGAACCGGCATTGAAGCGGTGTTTCCCCTCTGGGGCTCGGCCACCGACACCCTGCCCGGCCAGATGCTGGCCAGCGGCCTGCGCACCGTTATCACCAGCCTGGATCCGAACAAGGTTCCCGAACACCTGGCCGGCCAGGAACTGAGCCCGGTCCTGCTGGCCGAACTGCCCGAGGGCACAGACCCCTGTGGCGAAAACGGCGAGTTTCACAGCTTCGCCTTCGACGGCCCCATGTTCCGGCACAACATCGATATCCGCATCGGCGACATCGTTCACCGCGACGGCTTTGTGTTTGCGGATGTATTGCCGGCGCACGGCTGAGCACAAGGGGCCGATGGCGCCGCTGTCGGCCTGCATAAGCGGCGCATCTTGCTCTAGACTGAAGATGATGCCCGGAATGTCATCCGGTGCGGACCATGCTTATAGGGAGTAAATTTGATGAGACGCCCGCCACTATTATTCATTGTTCCGCTGCTGGCCCTGGGGCTGAGTGGCTGTGACCCAAGCGCGAAAGGCTTCAGTCTGCCGCCCGGAGATATCGCACAGGGGGAGCAGGTATTTAAGGATATGCAGTGTCTGAGCTGCCATACCATGGAAGGGTATGAACGGCCGGAGGGAGATTGGGAACTGTCTGTTGCCCTGGGGGGCCAGGTGAAGAGCCTGAAAACCTACGGCGAGCTGGTCACCTCGGTCATCAACCCTTCACATCGACTGGCAAAAGTCACCGACATGTCGACGATTCAGGTTGACGGAAAATCGGTCATGCCGGTCTACAACAATCTCATGACGGTATCCGAGCTG
The DNA here is from genome assembly GCF_016907015.1 of Oceanisphaera litoralis. Lineage (GTDB taxonomy): Bacteria > Pseudomonadota > Gammaproteobacteria > Enterobacterales > Aeromonadaceae > Oceanimonas > Oceanimonas litoralis. Next base: position 5,100 of record NZ_JAFBBE010000032.1, on the reverse strand, counting down.
ATCGATCTGGTGACCTTTCTGGAATCGAAATACGAATTGGAGCCCTACGAGCCAACGGTTTACGATCTTCATCATTGATTGATCAAGATTGATGAAAGCAGCGGCTGATCGCGTGGACGAGGTGGCCGGCAGCAACCCCAGAATAACCAGGCTCGCACATCACAGTCTGATAGCGCGGGTAAACCCCGCCTCATTTGCGCTGGGCTGCAGCTGGCTGTTTTTCAACCTCCAGTTGAACGTCTGTGCTTTTTCGGCGCCTTCTACCTGAAGGGTCAGCGTCAGGCGGTTACCACGCAAGGTGGCGGCTTCCACGGCTACCGGCACCTCGTTAAGCCAGGCCTTGGCGCTCAATTGCTGAAAGTGTTGTGTCAGCGCCACACTAAAGTGTTGCCGCTCACCGGCTTGCCATTGCCAGACGCCGGCCACGTTTGCCGGCACAATCCACTTGTAAATATGTGCACCTGCGGCATAACAGCGATCATCCGGCAGCCAGTCGCCCATATCAAACGAATGAGAAATAACCCGGGTGCCCGGCTTTAGTTCCGTTAGCAGCCGTGGCCGTAACAGCAGATTGACGCTTTGCAGCAAATACAGGGTGACAACCGTGGCACGACTGATATCCACCGTAAAAAAGTCACCTTCAATAAATTCAACCAGGTGATCCATACCCATGGTGGCGGCAAATTCGCGGGCTTCTTCCTGCCGCGGTGGATCCATGTCTACCCCCACAGCGCGGGCTTCTCGCCCCATGGCGGCGGCCACCACAATACGGCCATCGCCGGAGCCCAGATCATAAAGCACGTCTTGCGCCGTCACACGGGCCAGATCGAGCATGCTTTCCACTATCACTTCGTCGGTAGGCACAAAAGGCACATTAAGATCCGGGTTGAACTCGGCGCCTTCACCAATAATAAACTCGCTAAATTCCCTCGACACGCCCCACCCCCGATATCAATAATAAAGGCCAGCCCGGCCGACCCATGCTTATATTAGGGTCTGTTGACCTTTCGCGGTGAAACGATGCCCAGGCTTGTCTGACTGACATTCAGGCTTTTTTCACAAACGCCGCCGTCACCATCATTTCGCCGACGCCGTCCACCTTGCAGTCCAGCTCGTGATCCTTGCCTTCCACAATGCGGCGGATCAGCGCCTTGGTGCCAATCTTGATGACCATGGAGCTGCCCTTTACCTTGAGATCCTTGGCCACGGTGACCTTGTCCCCTTCCTGCAGCAGGGTGCCGTTGGCATCCTTGGCGGTAAGCGGCGTATCTTCAGCCGCCACTTCGGCGGGGTTCCATTCATGAGCACACTCGGGGCAGATCAGGTGCTCCTGATCCTGATAAACATACTCGGAGTTGCATTTGGGGCATGGAGGTAGTGACATGGATTGCTTCTTCTTCAATCTGAATTTGGGGATATGTTAATGGCAATTCCCTGACTTTTCGAGTGGATTTATGCCGACACGCGAAATTTGCCCCTATTTCATACACAATAACCGCACAAGCGCTGATTTTTCAGGCAGCTCGACTGCTCTCGGTCGGGATGATAGATCAATACAATTCATTCCACTCCATTCCAGGGAGCCACCGCCAGCCCGTGGTGTTGGCCGTCATTTCAACACCCTCCTTATCAGCACAGGCCCCACCAACTCGAACAAAATGGTCGAGCTGACCACCGCCGACAACAGCACAGCGCCATGCTGCGGCAGCTGCTCTGCCGCCAGTAGCGCCATGCCAATGGCCATACCGGCCTGGGGTGTCAGTGCCAGCCCCATGCTGGCCGGCAGTTTTGCCCGCCGGGCCGGCGAGGCCAGCCAAATCCCCAGCCAGCCGCCCAGCCAGCGCCCCAGCAGACGCAGCCCCACATAGGCAAGGGTCAGCCAGAGCGCGTCGTTCAGCCGGTAAAGATCGATCATGGCGCCGGAAAGTACGAAGAAAAACACCAGAAAGGGCCACTCGATCTGTTCGATGGCCCGAAACGAGCGGGTATGATGGGCGGAGACATTGGCAATGACGGTGCCGGCGGTCATGGCCGCCAGCAAGGGCGACACACCCAGCCCGGCAGAGCAGCCGGCCAGCAGCAATATCAGGGCAATGGCCTCCACCTGAGTGGGCTCACCCGGTGCCAGCCGGCCCGTAAGCCAGGCGGCCGGAAAGCCGATAAGCAGCCCCATCAGCACGGCGCCGCCCAGCTCCCACAGGGCATGCAGCAGCACCAGCTCGCCATGCCCCGACGACAACCAGCCCAGCACCGCCATGGCAAGGCCAAACACCAGAATGCCCCAGCCATCGTCGATGGCCACAATACCCAGCAGCACCCGGGCAGCCAGCCGGGTGTCGTGCCGGCCGTGCACGGTTTCGCGCACCGCCGCCGGATCCGTGGCCACTGAAATGGCCGCCAGAGCAATGGCCAGAGCCAGCGGAAACCCCAGCAACCAGAGCCCCGCCCCCACCAGCAGCACGCTGCACACAAGCACCGCCAGAGAAATCACGGTGATCAGCCAGCCGGTGCGACGCAGCCGTGCAATGGTGAGCTCGCTGCCCAGTAAAAAGGCCACCATAACCAGCGCCAGCTCGATCAGTGGCTCCGTCAGACCATTGAGCATGATGCCACCGGTGCCTCCGAGCCAAAACTGATCTACCACGGCGATCAGCACGCCCAGCAGCACCAGTAACGACACCCGTGGCAGGCTGGTGCGCGCCGCCAGCACATCGGCCGCAATGCTGAGCGACAGAATGGCCCCAAGCGCAACCATACTCAGGGCGGCAGGGTGAGATTTAGTAAAAGTAACAACATCAACAACCAGACCCGGCATGGCGCGCTCCCTGATGGCAAAGGTGCCGTGATCGCACAGGTTAAATGACACCAGTATAGGTGGGCAGCGGCAAGTAAATCGCGTACGGCCATGCCACTCAGGGTTTATCGATAACCAGTTTAAAGGTGAGAGTTGAGTGGGTGTGCCGCAAGGTGGACCGCTGTCGCCGTTACTGGCGAATATCATGCTCGACTCTTTGGATAAAGAGCTGGAAAAACGCGGTCATAAATTCGCTCGCTATGCGGATGACTTCACGATTGTAGTGAAGAGTCAGCGAGCAGGCGAACGTATACTGTGCAGTATCAGCCAGTATTTGCAACGTCGCTTGAAGTTAGTAGTAAATACCGACAAAAGCCGTTGAAGTGGTTAAAACCAATGAAAGCAAGTTCTTGGGTTTTACGTTCAAGGCGAGCCGCATTCATTGGCACCCGTAAACGCTGCTGAAGTTTAAGCAGCAAGTTCGGAAACTCACGAACCGCAACTGGGGTGTGTCGATGAAATACCAACTGTTTAAGGTCAGCCAGTATTTACATGGCTGGATAAATTACTTTGGCATCGCCAGTGGGTATCAGCACTGTGTTGAACTGGATCATTGGATCCGGCGCAGAGTCCTGATGGCCTACTGGCGACAGTGGCGAAAACGTATCTGTTCACCGAGACTACCTTGACGGGGACAATTCTGCTGGAATGGGGTAATCCGTCTTCTCGATACAAGCGCGGATCACCGACTGTAACCACTGTTGCGGGCAGCGGCCCAGGCGCTTGGCGGTTTCCACCAACGACAGAATACGCTGGCGGAACAGTTCGCCCCGCTGGGACCAGACGCCATAGCTGCCCTTGCGCCACAGCACGTAGCCACGTAAGGCACGCTCTGCCTCATTATTGGTCAACGCGATGGCATCATCTTCCATGAAGCGCCATAGCATCTCGTCATCCTTGATGAGTAACCGGCAACGACCACGGTAACGTTTGGAGCAGACCAACGCCCCCTGTGCCAGTTGTTGTAACCAGCTTTGCCGGCAGCGCCGCAGTCGGCGTAGGTATTGCGCTTTGGAGAGGCCGCCGCTCTCCCACCGGTGCCGGGTGCGAAACACCATGTCCGCCAGCAATACCAAACGCGCGCCAATCGGCTGATTAACCTGTTCGCCGCTGTCGGCGATAGCGGCCACATTACGGGCAACATGCGCCCAGCACAGCTGACGCTGGCTCGGGTCAATAAAGCGATAACCGCTATATTGGTCCGTGACCACCACGCCTTCCGGTGCCAGGCCCAGCAGGCGTTGGGCGGCATCTTGGCCACGGCCATAGGCCGTCATGAAGCAGACCGCTATCTTGCTTAATGCCAGCCACATCCAGCGTCGTTCGCCGCCTCGCTGGTGCCGGGTCTCATCAGCATGGATATGTGTCGCCTGCTGGACCTGCTGCTTGATGGCCTGATAGGTCGGCGTGAGCATGGCACTGACTCGCCCTTGTGCTTCGCTGATGGCCCCGCGACTGAAGGTCAGACCGAAGTGTTGCTTCAGTTGCTGCTGTATCTGACTGATGCTCTGGTGAAATTGACCGCTCTGCAAGGCAATGTAGGTGAGCAGATTAGGGCCCATCTGCGTATCGCTGACCGTCTCGGGTAACTCGGCCTTGGTCGTGGTGATACACCGTGTACAAGTACGGCGAAACAGTTGGTGTTCGGTGACAAAGTAGCTTACCTCAGGCAAGTCGAACACCTGATGAGTCCGATGGGGCCTGTCATGGGTAAGCATCTGGCCACCGCAGCAAGGGCAATCAGCCGCAGGATAATGAGGCGTCACCGTCAGCCGGGCATCGTGAGGATGACGCTCACGCCGTTGTCCCTTATGACCAGGTTGGGCACCCCGCTTCCTCCCCGAGTTCGGCCGCTTGCGAACAGGCGGCGTACCGGGACCATCACTGGATGGCGGTTTGGACGAGTTACCGCTGTTCTGGTTGAGACGGTCTTCCAGCTCGGCAATACGATCCAGGAGCTTGAAAATAAGCTCATTGGCTTGCTCGAGGGTGAGCGCTGGAACAGCTGGTGTGGGCTTCTGTTTGGTCATGAAGTAAAGCATGCCCTGCTGACAGGATCAGACAAGAGCCAAAAGTAGATCAAGAGATGATCGTCTCACTTTTTTTGCTGTCAATGCTATGCGGGTGAACGGTTACGCGAAAACCAGGTACTCATTCGTTAGTACTTAAGCTTGATTTTCTATTAATAAACAACAAGATGACATTACTCCAGTACAGGGTAAATACTCAAGCCCAATTGCAGTAAC
>NZ_JAFBBE010000031.1 GCF_016907015.1 Oceanisphaera litoralis | reverse complement strand
TATCTGGCTTGGCGGCGATTCTTTGAAACTCACACTAACCCGAATGAAAACAGTATCTTATTGGCACAGACACAGTTAACTCATACATAGCCAATCCGGTTGGTATAACGCTATGGCGAATTATGACTTCATGAGCCGCTGGCAGCTGGCGGCGCCGATGGAAGAGGTATACGGAGCCATCAGTCAGCCGTTGCACTGGCCGCATTGGTGGCAGGGGTTGCGTCGGGTAGAAGCGCTGGGTTCATGCAACGAGCAGGGCACCGGCCGGGTATATCGTTATCACTGGCGCAGTCCCCTGGGTTACTCGCTGTGTTTCGACATTCGGGTGACCCGCTTGTATGCCCCCTGGCTGATAGTGGGGCAGGCCAGTGGCGATGTGGAAGGCTGGGGCTGCTGGCAACTGAGCGAGGCGGCGGGTATTACCCGGGTGCGTTACCGGTGGCGGGTTCGCACGACCCGCCGCTGGATGAACCTGACCGCGCCCCTGGCCCGGCCGCTGTTTGTGTGGAGCCACGACGCCATGATGCAGAACGGCGCCCTGGGTCTGTCTCGCTGGCTGCAGAGCCGGCGGCTAAACGGCGGCCGACGCTGAGCCGGGGCTACTTTTTGTTACTTCTTGATACTTCTTGTTATTTCTTGTGTTTGCCGATGCCGTAGTCCCTGAGCTTGTTGGCGATGGCGGTGTGGGAGATGTCGAGCCGCCTGGCCAGCTGGCGGGTAGAGGGATACTCGGGATAAAGCCGCTCCAGCAGCATACGCTCGAAACCTTTGACTGCGTCGTCCAGCGAGCCTTCACACAGGGTATCCAGCCCCTGGAGGCTGCTCTGCTCCGGCAGCGCCAGCTCGGCCAGGCTCAGTTCGTCCCCCTCCAGCAGGCTGATGGCCCGGTACAGGCTGTGGCGCAGTTGGCGCACGTTGCCCGGCCAGGGGTAATGCTGCAGATATTCGCTCAGGCTTCGCGACAGCCGGGGGCGGGGCCGTTCCAGTTCGGCGGCGAAGCGGATGCAGAAGTGCTGGGCCAGCGGCACTATGTCTTTCTGCCGTTCACGCAGGGGGGGAATGCGCAGGTTGAGCACATTGAGCCGGTAGAACAAGTCCTGACGGAACTGACCGCCCTGCACCAGGCTGGCCAGATCCTGCTGTGTGGTGCAAATGACCCGGATATCCACCTTGACTTCCTGCTCGTCGCCGAGGCGACGGAAGACGCCGTCCTGCAGCACGCGCAGCAGTTTCATCTGCATCAGCGCCGACATCTCGCCAATCTCGTCCAGCAGCAGGGTGCCGCCGTTGGCCTGATCCAGCACCCCGCGCTTGCCCCGGGTGTTGTTGCCGAAGGCGCCGGCGGCGTAGCCGAACAGTTCGTTTTCGGCGGCCTCGTCGGGAATGGCGGCGCAGTTGAGCAGTATGAAGGGGCCTTCACCGTGCAGGCTGGCCTGATGACAGGCCCGGGCCAGCAGCTCCTTGCCGGTGCCGGTTTCACCCTGGATCAGCAGGGGGGCGTCCAGGGTGGCGAGCCGGCGGGCTTCGTGCAGCAGTTTTTCCATGGCCGGGCTCTGGGCGACAAAGCCGTCGAATTGGCCGCTGTCACGGCTGCGCATCACCTTGAAGTGCTGGCCGATGCGATAGGCGGACTTGAATACCACCACGGCGCCGGCCAGGCTCTGGTCACCGGTCTCTTCGGTGACCCAGATGGGCAGAAAGTCGGCCAGGTAGGGCTCGCCGTCCAGGGTGACTTTTTTACTCAGCGGCTGGGGCGAGGCCTGCTCCAGCCAGCGGCCGACATGCACCCCCTTCAGCAGCGGACCCAGGGGTTGCTGCACCAGTTGCCGGGGGCTTTGGTCGAGCAGGGCGCAGGCGGCGTCGTTGGCCAGGGTGATCCGGCCGCCGGTGCCTACCGCCACCACCGCATCGGGCAGCGCCTTGAGCAACGCCATGATGGCATTGTGTTCCTGCTCCGAGGGCATGCAGGCGATGGTTTTGACATCGAATACCCCGGGAATACGACGGATGGCCGGCATCAGATGCTGCAGGGCGGCAAAGTCGAGGGTAGGGAAATTGAGGTAGATGATGCCGCTGATATCGATTTCGATACCGCGCAGGTCAATCTGGTGCTCCACCAGGATATCGAGCAGCTCCCGGGTCAGGCCCAGGCGGTCTTCACAGGTCACTTTTAAGCGCATGGTAATGTCTTGAGCCTTTTGGAAGTGTAAATAATACCTTACACCCGATGCCGATACGAGCCCCGACCGGATGACCTGCCCCGCAAACTTCAAAAAAGTCGGCCTTTTCTGCCATAGAACGGTTTACGGCGGGGGCCGGCTCATACATCCTTAGCCCCCTTCATCCGGCTCGGAGCCGGTATGATACAAATTCAGATTATTCAGTAAAAATAATATTCAGGTGAAGTCATGAGCGAAGCGGTTTATAGAACGGTCAAGTCGTCGCAGGTCATCCTCAAGGAGCTGATGGTGCCTGCCTATGCCAATTTCGGTGGCAAGGTACACGGTGGCACTATTCTGTCGCTGATGGATAAAATTGCCTATACCTGCGCGGCCACCCATGCCAAGGGATATTGCGTGACCGCCTCGGTAGACTCGGTGGACTTCGTCAACCCGGTCGAAGTGGGCGATTTGCTGACCCTGTACGCATCAGTCAACTACGTGGGCAAAAGCTCGATGGAAGTGGGTATCAAGGTGGTCTCGGAGGATTTCAAACTGGGCATCGTCAAGCACACCAATACCTCTTACTTCACCATGGTGGCACTGGACGAACAGACCCGCAAACCCTGCCCGGTGGCGGGTTTGCAGCTGGAAGACGAGGAAGAGATCCGCCGTTTCGTGATGGGTAAGCTGCGCAAGAGACTGCGCCGCGCCCATCAGCAGGAAATCACCGACATTCGCAAGGCGCTGGAGCTGGGCCAGGCCCTCAGCGAGCTGGAAGGCGAAAACTGCCTGCTGCCGAAGGAGTAAGAAGCGCCCCCGCTCATGACCCGCTACGAGCAGCTGGCACAGCAGCTGCGTGAGCAGATCCGCACCGGCATCTGGCAGGAGGGCGACAAGTTGCCCTCGCTGCGCGAGACGGTGCGACGTTCGGGGCTGAGCCTGATGACGGTGCTCAGTGCCTACCAGTTGCTCGAAAGCCAAGGCTGGATCCGTTCCCGGCCCCAGTCCGGCTATTTTGTCGCCCCCGCCCGGGAGGCGACCCGTTATTTATCTCCGCCGCAGCCACTGCTGCCGGCGGAAACGGTGGATATCAACGCCTTTATCTTCAGCCTGCTGCAGGCCGGCAATGATCCCGATTGTGTGGCCCTGGGCTCCGCCTTTCCCGATGCCTCGCTGTTTCCTCAGCATCAGTTGTCCCGGTCTCTGATAAAAGTGGCCCGGCAGATGCCGTCGCAAGGGGCCGGCGTGACCCTGCCGCCGGGCTGTGCCGATCTGCGGCGCAGCATTGCCCAACGCTACGCCGCCCGGGGCATGGAGATCTCGCCCGACGAGATCGTGATCACCTCGGGTGCGCTGGAGGCGCTCAACCTCGGCCTGCAGGCCCTGACCCGGCCCGGAGACTGGGTGGTGGTGGAGTCACCGGCCTTTTACGGCGCCCTGCAGGCCATAGAGCGGTTTCAGCTCAAGGCGGTGGCGGTGGCCACGGACCCGCAGCAGGGCATGGATCTGGATGCTCTGGCGCAGGCCTTGCGGCAATATCCGATCAAGGCCTGCTGGCTGATGAGTCACTGTCAAAACCCGCTGGGCGGCACCATGCCGGCGGCCGGCAAGCAGCGATTGCTGGCGCTGCTGGCCGAGCACGGAGTCGGTCTGGTCGAGGACGATGTCTACGGCGAGCTGTACGCCGGCCTGGAGCCACCCTTGCCGGTCAAGGCCTGGGACAAAGAGGGGCGGGTGCTGCACTGCGGCTCTTTCTCCAAGACCCTGGCCACCGGATTCCGCATTGGCTGGGTGGCGGCGGGGCAGCAGGTTGACGCCATTCAACGGCTGCAACTGATGAGCACCCTCTCGACCAGCGCCCCCATGCAGCTGGCGCTGGCCGACTACCTGTCTTCGCATCGTTACGACAAGCACCTGCATACCCTGAGGCGCACCCTGGAGCAACGCAAGCACATCTTCCATCGGGCCATTCAGCGAGCCTTTCCCGATGTGGTGCGGGTCTATTACGCCGAAGGCAGCTATTTTCTGTGGCTGGAGCTGCCGGCGTACTGCTGTGCTACCCGCTTGTACTGGCGGGCGCTGGAAGAGGGCATCACCATAGCGCCCGGGCGCATGTTTGCCGCCGACGAGCAGTACCGGCACTGTTTTCGGCTGAACGCCTCGCTGCCCTGGGATCCGCGCAGCGAGACGGCCATTCGGCGACTGGCCGAACTGGTCGGGGAGCTGATTGCCGCGGGGCCGCCAGCCTGAGTTCACCGGTACTGTTATAGCAACTATCTCGCCAGTCATTACTGTTATGCTTTATTCGGTGGCAACTGTGCATGTTGTGGGACGAGCGGCCGTGTTTTACTGCGCCGGTCGTAACGGGCGGTGCCGGCCGGCATCGGCCCGCCTTTCTCATAACAAGCAATGTGAGCCCTATGGAAAACCTTTCTTCCCGGATTGACGTCAAGGTCTGTACCGATCCCCGGCCCATCAGTCAGGGTCATGTCTATGTACGAGCCCAGCGCGGACGCTGGCAGCGGTGGCGGCAGTCGATCGGCTGGGGGCTGATGCTGCTGTTTCTGGCCGGCCCCTGGCTGCGCTGGAACGGCCAGCAGGCCCTGCTGCTGGATCTGGAACAGCAGCGCTTTCATCTGTTCGGTATCACCATCTGGCCCCAGGATCTGACCCTGCTGGCGCTGTTGCTGATGGTGGCCGCCTTCGGCCTGTTCTTTATCACCGCCTTTCTGGGGCGGGTATGGTGCGGCTATCTCTGCCCGCAAACGGTGTGGACCTTCTGGTTTATCTGGGTGGAAGAGAAGCTGGAAGGCAGCGCCAACAAGCGCCGTCAGCGGGACAAGGCCCCCTGGAGCCTGAACAAGGTGGTGCGCAAGGGCGGCAAGCATCTGATCTGGCTGCTGATCTCCCTGCTCAGCGGCGTTACCTTCATCGCCTATTTTGTGCCGGCCGCCGAGCTGGTTACCGGCTTGCTGCAGTGGTCTGCCGGTCTGCTGCCCACCTTCTGGGTGGGGCTCTTTACCCTGTGCACCTATCTCAACGCCGGCTGGATGCGGGCCATAATGTGTACCCACATGTGCCCCTATTCCCGTTTTCAGTCGGCAATGTTCGACCAGGATACCTACAGCATCGCGTACGATGCCGGCCGGGGAGAGCATCGTGGACCCCGTGCGCGCAAGGCCGACGCCAGGGCGCTGGGGCTGGGAGACTGCATCGACTGCAATCTGTGCGTGCAGGTGTGCCCCACCGGCATCGATATTCGGGATGGCCTGCAGTACGAGTGCATCAACTGCGGTGCCTGTGCCGATGCCTGTGACCAGACCATGAACCGGATGGGTTACGCCGGCGGCCTGATCCGCCATGCCAGCGAGCGTCAGCTGGCCGGCGGTCAGACCCGACTCTGGCGGCCCAAGCTGGTCGGCTATGGCGTCATGCTGGTGCTGATGCTGGCAGCATTGGTCTATGCCGCTGTCAGCCGGGTGCCGATGGCGCTGGACGTGCACCGGGATCGCAACCAGCTGTTTCGGGAAACGCCGGAAGGCTGGGTGGAAAATACCTACATCCTCAAGCTGTCGAACCGGACCCAGCAGCCCCGGCACTATCGGGTGTGGGTGGAAGGCATGGCGGCATCACGCTGGGCGGGGCCGGACGAGGTAAGGGTGCCGGCCGGGGAAATCGTCAGCTTGCCCATCAGCCTGTCCGTCGACCCTGACCTGTTGTCCGGCAGCATGCAACCGCTGCGCTTCGTGGCCGGCAACGACGAGGTGGAAGTCGGCGCCGAGAGTCAGTTTTTCAGCCCGGGGCGGTAATGGGATCGATACTCCCGCGAACCATGAACGTCACTCCCGCGAAGGCGGGAGTCCAGGAGGCGGCACCTTGCACGAGCGGCATGACGCCGTGGTCCAAAGTGTCTCTGCCTACGATACAATGGCGGGCAGCGTGGTGCTACATGCTCTGGATTCCCGCCTGCGCGGGAATGACCCTGTGTTTTACTCCCGCGACTGCGGGAGTCTACAAGGTCAACACCACCGCGAAGGTGGCGCGTACACCTCATATTGAAGACAGGAGTGAGTAAACATGATCCATTGGCCGGCCATCATCGAATTTGCCGAGGGGCAGGGCTATGCCTGGGTGGCGGACCCGGGTGGTGTAGCCGAGCACAGGCCCCGGGTGGGTGATCGGCTGCTCGACAGCCAGGGTTATTTGCATCTGCTGTCACAGCAAACCCTGTCGCAGCAAACAAGCGGTGATCTGTACTGGCAGCCTCAGCTGCGGTTAGTATCGCTGTTTGAGCTCAATGCCGGGCTGAGAGTCTATGCCGCCAGCCTGGGTATCTGCTGCACCAGCAAGCTGGTGGTGCGCACCATGGCCGAGGCCATAGCACTGGTGGCCTGGCTGGAGCAGCAATAGACGATGCAAGAGGCAAACCCGATGATACTTCCCTTACGCTGGCTGCGGTGGCTGCCGGTAGTACTGCTGTTACAGTCTTGCAGCACTGATGTCATGCCGTCCTTTGCGCCCACGACTCCGACAGTGGTGTCTGGTGTCGAAGGCATGGCGTCCTATTACGGGGCCCGCCATCATGGTCGTAACACCGCCAGTGGCGAACGCTTCAACCAGCATGCGCTGACCGCGGCCCATCGTACCCTGCCGTTCGGCACCCGGGTGCGGGTCACCAATCTCAACAACAAAAAGTCGGTGATAGTGCGTATCAACGACCGGGGGCCCTACGCCAAGGGGCGTATTATCGACTTGTCCGCCCAGGCGGCGCGCGAGATCAGCATGATCCGTGCGGGCGTGGTGCCGGTGCGGGTAGAGCGGCTGAGCCCCTGAATGGCGGCAAAGACCCGGATCTGCGGTTGCGTTATTACCGGATGCACACAGCGCTGGTTCAGCCGTTGGGCCAGTTCGGCATTGGCCGGCCGGGGAATGACTGGCACTATAAGTGTGTCGGGTACCAAAGGCAGTGCGTCGGGTACCAAAGGAGCCCGAGTCAGTGCGGTCGCCGGTAACAGGCAAGACGCATATGCCATCAGACTGTCCGCCTGACCGGGATGTTGCCGCTCAACCTTTTCAGCAGGGGGAATACCTTAGATGGACTCACTTTCTCAACTGAGCCTGGGCGCCGCCGTGGGTGTGGCGGTCATGGGCAAGCGGGCAGGGGTGGGCAAGGCGGCGCTGATCGGCGCCTTGTTCGGTACCCTGCCGGATCTGGATGTGTTGATCGACTATGGCGATCCGGTCAGCAACATGACCTATCACAGAGGCGACAGCCATTCCCTGTTCTACCTCAGCCTGCTGTCTCCGCTGTTTGCCTGGCTGCTCTGCCGTCTGTCCGGTCAGCGAGGGGACTGGCGCCGCTGGACCCTGACACTCTGGCTTGTTCTCATCACCCATGTGTTGCTCGACAACATGACGGTGTATGGCACCCAGCTGGCCCGGCCTTTTACGGATTATCCATTCGGTATCGGCAGTGTCTTCATTATCGACCCGCTCTACACACTGCCGTTGCTGCTGGGGCTGACGGCGGCCCTGTTCCGGCGTGGCGGACGGGGGCTTTCGGCCAACCGCCTGGGGTTGGGGCTGAGCAGCCTGTATTTATGCTGGAGTCTGCTTGCCCAGTGGCAGGTGTCACAAATGGCGGATCGGGTGCTGGCGGAGCAGGGCATCGAGGTCGAGCGGCGGCTGATCACGCCCACCGCCTTCAATACCCTGTTGTGGCGGGTGCTGGTAATGACCCCGGATGGGTATCTTGAAGGCTTCATTTCGTTGCTGGATAGGGAGCCGCCGCAGTTTATTCGTCATCCGCAGGGGCGGGATCTGTATCGGGCGTGGCGGCATCATCCCCAGGTGGCGCGCCTGGCCTGGTTCAGCAAGGGCTTTTTCAGGATGAGCGAGCGCCAGGGGCAGTTGCTGATTACCGATTTGCGCATGGGCCAGGAACGCGGCTACAGTTTCAATTTTGTGGTGGCCGAGCGGGGGCCGGCGCAGCAATGGCAGGCGCTGGACATACCCCGTCAGGTCAGTGAGCGTCCGCCTGCGGGGCTTGCGCTCAACTGGTTGTGGCGGCGGGCGCTGGGTGAGCCGCTGCCGCCGATGCAACGCTGGCTGGACGACCCCTATTATCATGCCGGGCCTGTGCCGGCGCCTTCACCCTGAGGTCGGCGGCCTCGGCCGGTGGTGGCCGGCAGCCGCTCTGGCTGTCCGGCTGCAGATAGGGACGCAATATTATTTGTATGTGTCGAACCGAAGTGGCTTCGTATGGGGTCGATGATGCTACAGGCCGTGCTGCTCGGCAAGCTCCACCTGACGGGCCTGTTGCTGCAGCCGGTACATGGCCCGGTAACGGCCCTCGGGCAAGGCCATCAGCTGGTGGTGACTGCCGGATTCCACCAGCTCGCCGTGGGCCATCACCAGAATACGATCGGCCTTTTTGATGGTGGATAAACGGTGCGCCACCACGATCAGGGTGACCTTGCCGTGCAGGGCCTGCAGCGCCCGTTGCACCACCTGCTCGGTTTCGCTGTCGACGTTGGCGGTGGCCTCGTCCAGCAGCAGGATGCGCGGGGCGGCGGCCAGGGCCCGGGCGATCACCAGTTGCTGGCGCTGGCCGCCAGACAGCCGGCTGCCACGCTCGCCGAGGCGGGTGTCGAAGCCCTGCTCCAGGCCGTTAATGGTCTCCAGCAGATGAGCCTGGCGGGCGGCGTTTTCTATCTGTTTCCGGGGCAGCTTGCGGCCCATGTCGATATTGTCATAAATGCTGCCCGCCAGAATAAAGGGCTCCTGCGGAATAAGCCCTATGCCCCGACGCAGCGCATCCTGGCGGTAGCCGGCCAGGGGCTGGTCGTCGATGCTGATGTGACCCGCATCCACCGGATAGAAATTGAGCAACAGATTCAGCAGGGTACTCTTGCCGCTGCCGGTGTGACCCACCACGCCGATAAAGGCGCCGGCGGGAATCTCGAGGCTCAGTTGTCTGAATACGGGGTGGCCGGCTTGATAGCCGAAGTCGACCCGATGAAAGGCCAGGGCACCCCGATGAATGGTGTCGCCGGTCTCGCCGTAGTGTTGCCGGGGCTGCTGCAGCAGCCGATGCACCCTGTCCCCCGCCACCATGGCCTGTTGATAGAGGTTGAAACGCTGGGTAATTTCGGCCAGCGGCTCGGTAAAGCGACCCATGAAGTTGAGAAAGGCATAGAGGACGCCGACTTCCGCCACCCCGTTGACCAGTTGCCAGCCGAACACCTTGAGAATGCCGAGCAACACCAATACGCTCAGCAAATCGATGGCGGGTCGCAGCAGGGCGGCCCCGATGTTGATGGTGCGCATGCGGGCCCGGTAATAGCGCAGGTTGAGGCGCTCGAAGCGTTCGGCGGAGTCCTGTTGCAGGCCACAGGCCTGCACGACCGCCATGCCGGAAATGGACTCGCCGAGGGTGCCGTTGATGTCGGAGCGCAGTTGTCGGCTGTCGGCCACCGCCGCGCCGCTCAGCTTCTGATAAAGGTAAATCACCCCGACCACGGTCGGGATCAGCAGCAGCGCCACCAGCATCAGTTGCAGGTTCAGTAATGCCATGGCCGTGATAATGCCCACCAGCAGCACCACATTGGTCAGCACCACCGACAGAAACTGCACATAGAGATCCTTGATGGCTTCGGTGTCGTTGGTGATCCGGCTGACCAGCTGGCCGGTCATGGCCCGGTCGAAAAAGGCCATCGGCAGTTGCTGTACATGGGCGAACACCCGCTTGCGAATATCCAGCACCGCGGCCAGCGCCATCTCGGTAAAGCGCAGGGTCTGCCGGTAGCGAAACCAGGCGGCGGCCACTTGGGTGACCATATAGCCCAGGGCCAGCCCGACCAGGGGCCACACCGGCAGATGCCCGGCCAGCAGGTAGTCATCGATAAACACCTTGGCCAGCAGCGGGCCCGCCACATCGGCGGCGGTGGCCAGCAGCAACAGCAGCAGTACCCTGATTAACAGCGGCTTGTCCCGGTAGACATAGGTCAGCAAGAGGCCGAAGGTGCCCTTGCCCTGTCGTCGGGAACGATCGGTCGGGGCCGGATCGGTCTGCGTATTTTCAGTCGTCATCCAGGCGGGCCTCCAGTTGCTGATAGGTCCACATCCGGCTGTACCAGCCGTCCTGTTTAATCAGTTCGTCGTGGCGGCCCGATTGTTGCAGCCGGCCATGTTGCAGCACCAGGGTCTGGTCCGCATGTTCCAGCGCCGACAACCGATGGCTGACGATGATGCAGCTCTGGCCCTGGCGGCGGCGCAACTGCTGCAGTATCCGTTGTTCGGTATGCACGTCCACCGCCGACAGCGCATCGTCCAGTATCAGTATCGGGGCTCTACTTATCAGGGCCCGGGCGATGGCCAGTCGCTGACGCTGGCCGCCGGACAGGCTCATGCCGCGTTCCCCCACCCGGGCGTCATACCCGCCGGGCAGACGCAGTATATCCTCATGCACACAGGCCTGACGGGCCGCCGCCATGATGTCTTCCCGGCTGGCATCGGGCCGGCCGAAGGCAATATTATCGGCAATGCCGGCGCTGAACAGAAAGGCATCCTGGGGGACATAGGCAAACTGGCGGCGCAGGGCGTCCAGCCGGCAGTCGGCCAGGGGCACGGCGCCCAGGGTGATCTGGCCGCGGTCGGCCTCCCAGTAGCGCATCAGCAACTGCAGCAGGGTGCTCTTGCCGGCACCGGTCGGGCCGGCGATGCCCAGCACCTGGCCCGGTGCCAGCGTCAGCGAGAGCGATTGCAGCGCCGGCTGTTGGCTGTCGGGATAGCTGAAACTCAGCGCCTCGACCCGCAGATCGGCATCTTGCGGCTCGCGGGTGCCGAGGTCGGGCACGCTGTCGGGAATGGCCAGCAGGGCCTCGACCCGAGTCAGGGCGGCGCTGCCGCGCTCGACGATATTGAGCAGCCAGCCGAAGGCGAACATGGGCCAGATCAGCTGGGCCAGATACAGGGTGAAACTGGTGAGCTGCCCTATGCTGAGCTGATCGTGCCAGATAAGCCCGGCGCCAAAGCCCAGGGTCAGCAACAGGGCGGCAGACATGGACAAAAACACCACCGGCTCATAGAGGGCCTCGGCCCGGGCCACCTGATAATTGCGCTTTGTGGCCGCCTCGGCAATGGCGCCAAACCGGCGGCTTTCTATCGACTCCCGCCCCATGGACTTGACCAGATGTATGCCGGCGATGGCTTCCTGGGCCTTGTCGTTGAGCACGGAAAACTGCTCCAGCGCCGCCCTGAAATGATGGTGGATGCGGTTGGAAATACGGTAGAAGGCCAGCCCCATCAGCGGAAAGGGCAGCAGGGCCACCAGCGCCAGCCGCCAGTCGATGAATCCGAACATGATGATCAACACCAGCAGCAGGGTCAGCAGGCCGTCGAAGCCGGACAGCACCCCTTCACCGGCGGCGATTTCGATGGCGTCGATGTCGTTGGTGGCACGGGCCATCAGGTCACCGGTATTGTGGCTGCTGTAAAAGGCCTGGCCCTGGCGGGTGAGCCGCTCGAAGAAGCGCCGGCGCAGCAGGTTACCCAGCCGGTAGGAGGTGCCGAACAGCAGGCGGCGCCAGCCCAGCCGCAGCCCGTACACGGCCAGACCCAGTCCCAGGATCAGCAGCAGCAGGCGGCCCTCCGCTTCGCCGTCGGGCGAGGCGATCAGTTGATCGACCGTTTTGCCGATCAGGTAGGGAATGGTCATGTTCATCACCGTCACCGTGGCCAGCATGAGCAGCGCCAGGCTGTAGGTGCGCCAGTGGGCCTTGAAAAACCAGGCCAGTTGCCCGAATAGTTTCATGGGTGATCCCGAGGTTAACTCTTACTGTTGCTCCAGATCGGCCAGAAAGGCGCGGATGCGTTCGGCGTTGGCGCCCAGATCGCTTTTACCGACCCGGGAGGCGGAGCGCATGTCGACCTTGGTATAGACGCCGGACCCGGTGTCGACGGGGGTGAGGCGGATGGCCACGTCGTCGCGAAAGCCGAACAGCCGGCTGCTGACCACGGCTTCCAGCTGCCGCTGATTATTGGCGGTCATGTCGGCGGTCGTGTCGGAGGTCAGGGTCCAGCCCCGTTGTGCTATCAAGGTCAGCACCCGGCGGTGAAGCTGCTCGGGCGGGTAGGGCAGTACCAGGGGCGCCAGGGTTGGCCAGGTCGCCGCCTGCTGCCGGGCCAGCGCTTCACCTGCGTAGTCGGTGCCGTGATCGCCCGCACCGCGCAGACGGGCGGCGGCGGTCAGCGGCGGTGGGTGCCTGGTATCTGTGCTGATGTCGTGAATGGCGGGCAGGGTCAGACCACGGAGAAGAAAGGGGAACAGCAGCATCAACAGCAGCACCGGCGGCAGGGCGGCCAGCCACTGCCGGTGCCACAGTGCCAGGGGCAGCAGCAAGATGGCCAGCCCGAAAGCCGCCACCACCAGCATCAACCCCAGGGTGTAGGGCCACCAGTGCCAGCGGGTGCCGACGACGCCGACGATGCCGAGCAGCGGCAGCAACCCATAGCTCAAGGAGCCCAGTAACCAGCGATAAGTGAAAAATGTTTCCATATGGTTTCAATCGGTTAGCATACCCATCGATAGACTATGGGTAAGCCTCTGTGGCTTGTAAAGGAGTAAGCGGGTGGTCAGACAAACCCTGATGATGATGTTGCTGCTGTTGGCGCTGCCGGCACAGGCGGTCCAGACGGCCCAGGCGGTATTTGCCGGGGGCAGTTTCTGGGTGATGGAAAGGCTCTTTGCGGAGCAGGACGGGGTGCTGGCCACCGAAGCGGGCTGGATGAAAAGCGGCAGCCGTCACCTGCGCCGACAGGTGGTGCGGGTGGAGTACGATCCCCGGATCTTGAGCTACGGCGATCTGCTGACCCTGTACTGGGCGGCGGTGGATGCCTTCGACGGCGAGGGCCAGTTTTGCGACAGGGGGCCCGAATTCAGCCCGGCTATTTATGTACGGGGTTCGCTGCAGCAAAAGTGGGCCCAGCAAAGCCGGGCCAGGCTGACACTGCAGCACGACCGAGCTATTCGGGTGCGGCTGCTGCCGGAGGGTACGTTTGAGTCGGCCCCGGCCCGGCATCAGCAATACCATCGGCAGCACCCGTTGCTTTATGGGGGCTATCGCCGCATGTGCGGCTATCCGGCCGGCGAACGATTCAGTCTGCAGGCACTGGCAGGCGGCCCGCTTGCCACCAGTGCACGATAGTCCTGGCGATAGCGGCGGGGTTATTCAAATCCAGCAGTGGCACCGGAGCGACCAGATCCGGCGCATCGGTGGCCACCGCCAGAATATGGGGATCGTGCAGGCACAGCAAAGGTTTGCCACACTCGGGCCTGTGCACCTCAATCTTGGCGATGGGGGCCTCGCGGAAGCCTTCTACCAGCACCAGATCGAGCCGATTCAGGCTGAGCCGTGACAGAGATTCATTCAAATCAGGTTCTTCCGGCTTGGTATTTTCCCAGGTGAGAATGGTACGATGAGGCCCGGCCAGCAGGCATTGACGGGCACCGGCGTGGCGCAGTTCGAAGCTGTCCTTGCCCGGTTGGTCCTGCTCCACATCGTGATGAGTATGTTTGATGATGCCGATGCGCAACGGGTGCCGGGTGAGCAGGCCGACCAGTTGTTTCAGCAGGGTGGTTTTACCGCTGCCACTGAAACCGGCAACGCCGAGCAGCGCACAAGCATGATGAGATGGGGACATAGGGCACCCGAAAGGTTTCGACAGAGGCCCAGTTTGCCACGTCGAATCGATATAATACACCAACACCAAATAGACGGGTTGCGCCATGAGCAAAAGAATGTGGGGAGTCTTGGTTCTGTTGTTGCTCAGCCCGAACGTCAGGGCCGAGGCCATCAGTCTCGAGTTGCAGGGGCTGAAGGGCAAGCTGAAAAGTAATACCCGGCTGTATCTGGATCAGCTGCCCACCATCGATGCCGAGCAATTGCCCCGTTTTCGCCAAGACATAGAAACCGCGGTGATCAACAGCCTGCAGTCACTGGGTTACTATAACCCGGTCATCGACATCACCGCCGACAAAGACAAGCCGGAACGGGTCGAGGTGCGGGTGACCGCCGGTGACCCCGTGCGTATTCGCACCCTGGACTTGCTGCTGCAGGGCGACTCGGCGTCGGACCCGCAGTTTGAACAGTTGATCAACAAGCTGACACTGAATGAAGGCGATGTCTTTCGCCACGACCGGTATGAAAAGACCAAGGCCAGCCTGCTCAGCCTGGCCCTGGCGCGCGGTTATTTCGATGCCGGCTATGAACGCAGTCAGGTGCTGGTGTATCCCGAGGACAAGGCCGCCGATGTGATACTGACCTTCGACTCCGGCCCCCGTTACCGATTTGGCGAGCTGAGAGTGGACGCCGACCGGCCGGTGGATCGGTTGCTGACGCCGCTGGTGAAGGTGAAGCCCGGCGATCCTTATCAGGCCATTCGTCTGGCCGAGCTGAGTCGCGATCTTTCCGCCTCCGGTTACTTTCGTCAGGTCGAAGTCTTGCCGGTGGTGAGCGAGGCCGATGAAAACAACCGCATTCCGCTGACGGTGCTGCTGCGGGCCAAGGCCGACAACGAGGTTGAAGTGGGCGCGGGCTTCTCGACCGATGAAGGGCCCAGGGTCTCGACCAGCTGGGACAAACCCTGGATCAACAGCCTGGGGCACAGCCTGGAGACCAACCTCAAGATATCGGCACCCAAGCAGGACATCAGCGTCGTCTACAAGATCCCCCGCGGCAATCCGCTCAACAACTATTACACCATTCAGGGCGGGTATCAGCTGCTGGATCAGGACGACACCGAGAGTGATCGTCTGGTGGCCTCAATCCATCGCTGGGACAAGGATGCCAATGACTGGACCCGGGATGTGTTTATCCGCTCCGAATACGAATCCTATACCCAGGGTCAGCAGGAAGATGAAAGCTTTCTGTTGATCCCCGGCGTGTCTTACAGCCGCACCCGGGTGCGGGGAGGCCTGGACCCGGTCTGGGGCGACGCCCAGCTGGCCACCCTGGAGTTGTCCGAACCCTGGTGGGGCTCGGACACCCGCTTTATTCGTCTGTGGGGGCGCAGCAAGTGGCTGCGCACCATCGCCGACAAGCAACGGCTGATCGCCCGGGCCGAGCAGGGTGCCGTCTGGGTGGAGGATGTGCAGGATCTGCCGCCGTCGCTGCGTTTCTTTACCGGTGGTGACATGACGGTGCGCGGCTTCGGCTATCAGGATATCAGCCCGACAGATGAAAACGGCGATCGGCTGGGGGCCCAGTACGCCACCGCCCTGAGCCTGGAATACGACTACAAGGTGGCGGAAAAATGGCGTGTCGCCACCTTCGTCGACACCGGTACCGCCACCAACGACTACACCGAAGACTGGAAGGTAGGCACCGGGGTCGGGGTGCGCTGGCTGACGCCGGTGGGCGCGGTGCGCCTGGATCTGGCATTTGGCGTATCGGAGGATCAGGTTCCCATGCGGATACATTTTACCCTGGGGCCCGAACTATGAATCTAATGCGACTCTTCAGCGGCCTGGTAGTGGCCCTGTGTTTACTCTTGATGCTGTTGTTCAGCCTGCTGTTTACCCAGCTGGGTAACCAGTGGTTATGGGGACTGGCCAAACAGCAGGTACCGGGGCTCGATGGCACCCTGGTTTCCGGACAGTTGGGCCGGGGCTGGCAGTTTGACGAATTGAGCTACGAGCAGGACTCGCTGGCCTTTTCGGCCCGGCAGGTGACCATCGACTGGCAACTGGGCAAGCTGCTCGAGCGCCGCTTCTGGCTGCGGCAGCTGGTGGCCGAAGACATAGAGGTCACCATCAGAACACTGCCGCCGGCCAAAGAAGAGGCGCCGGCCGAGCCGCCGGGGCAGATAACGCCGCCGCTGCGACTCGATCTGGATGATATTCGGGCCGACCGGGTAAAAATATCCCTGCCCGGGCAAACCATTGCCTGGCAGAGCCTGCAACTGGCGGTGCACTGGGATGCAGACGCCATGGTGATCACGGGCCCCAAGATGCAGGGGCTGACCCTGACGCTGAACCCCGGTGATGAGGCAGCACCCACAGGCGACAAAAACGCCGCTGCCGTCAGCTCACCGCTGATCCTGCCGGAAGTCATACTGCCTTTTCCGGTCAGGCTGCAAGGCTTCAGCCTGACCGACAGCCGGCTGATCCAGGGCGGGCAAATCCGGGCCCTGAAGGCGCTGGCGCTGGATCTGGAGGGACAGGACAGCGAAGTGAACATCCTGACCGCCGAACTCGACCACGAGCTGGCCACGGTGACCCTCGGCGGTCACATCACCCTGAGCGAGGATTATCCGCTCGAGCTGGCAGTGAACGCCACCCTGCACCAGCCGCTGCTGGACGGCCAACTGGCCGGCCAGACTCTGGCGCTGGCACTGTCCGACAGCGTGCAACGGCTCAAGGGGGAACTGACTCTGGGCGGGGTGGTGGAAGCCAATGCCAGCCTGACGGCGCAACCGCTGGACCCTGCACTGCCGTTCGATATCTCGCTTGACTGGCAACGGCTGGGCTGGCCGCTGACCGATCCCCAATGGCAACTGAAGCAGGGTAAGTTACGGCTGAAGGGCAGGCTTGCAGACTATCAAGTGTCCCTGCAGGCCGAAGGCCAGGGACCGGAGCTGCCGCCGATAGGCATCAGGCTGGCGGCGAAGGGGGATCTGCAAGGTGCCCGCCTGAGCCCGCTGACCCTGACGCTGCCCCAAGGCGAGGCGAAGTTGACCGGCGCCCTGGGCTGGGCCGGGGGCATCGACTGGCAAGGGCTGCTGGCGCTGAGCGAAGTGGATCCCGGTGCCTTCGTGACCGGGCTCGACGGTCGACTCAACGGCGAGCTGGACACCCGTTTTGTACTGAATGGCAAGCAGTGGGAACTGAATGCCCGACCCGACATTCATGGTCAGCTGCGGGACTATCCGCTGTTGCTCAAGGGCGAGGTGGTGCTGGATCAGGCCTTGCAGGGCAGCATCAATCAGCTGCGGCTGATCAATGGCAACAACCAGCTGACGGTCAACGGCCGCATCACCGACCGCTGGCAGCTGGACGGCGTGCTGAAGGCACCGGAGCTTGCGGTGTATGCCCCCGGCCTGTCCGGCGATCTGGCCGGTGACATCCGGGTACGGGGCGAGCTGGCCGCACCGCAAATCGAGGCCAGCCTCACCGGTGGCCGGGCCGGCTTCAACGACACCCTGGCGCGCAATATCAGGCTGCAGGCCAGGGCCACCCTGGGCGATGCCATCAGCGGTGATGTGCGGCTGACGGTAGACCGCATTCAGGCAGGCGAGATGCAATTCAAACAGCTGCTGCTGACCGGCAAGGGTAACGAGGCGGCGCACCGGCTCGAGCTGAATGTGGCGGGCGATCCGCTGGCGGCCGAGCTGCGCCTCGACGGCAGCCTGGACCAGGATGCTTGGCGCGGTCGGCTGAGTCGGGCCGTGCTGGATACCCCGTTCGAACGCTGGGCCTTGCAGCAGGAAGTGGCCATGACGTGGCGAGAGCAACGTTTTCGGGCCGATCCCCATTGCTGGCGCTCGGGCGAGGCGTCCTTGTGTTTCGACGCCCTCACCGCCGGCGCCAAAGAGGGGCAGGGCGGGGTGAATATCCGCGATCTGGATCTGGCCCGACTCGAGCCCTTCTTTCCCCGGGATTTTGCCTGGGAGGCGATACTGGGTGGCCGGGTGGATCTGCGCTGGAAGGACGGCGCCCCCACGCTTAACGCCAACATCAGCACCACGCCGGGCACCTTTGTCAGCGGTGATACCCGGCTCGACTATCAGACTTTGTCACTGACCAGCGAGATGATGGACAACCGGCTGCAGTCGTCGCTGGCCTTTCGCTCGACCCAGCTGGGCCGGTTGGCGCTGGATGCCAATGTGGCGGATCTCAAGGGGCGCCGAGCGCTCAGTGGCAACCTGAGCATAGAGCAGCTCAAACTCGACTGGCTGGCGCCGCTGTTGCCGGAAGTGGCCCGGCTGCAGGGTACCCTGGCCGGCAGGGCGCGACTGGAGGGCACCCTGCAGGCCCCCTTGCTGTTTGGTGATATCAGCCTGAGCGGCGGCGAGGTGGACACCTATTCCGACATGGTCCAGGTGCGCGACTTCAGCACCCGGCTGGAGATCAGAGGTACCAACGCCACCATTAACGGTCGGCTCAGGGTGGGTGACGGGCCGCTGAACATCAGCGGTGAGCTGGACTGGCGCCAGTTACCGGTCAGCGGCGAAATTCGCCTCAAGGGTATCGAGCTGGAAGCCGGCTATCCGGGCATGGGGCGGGTGCGGGTCAGCCCGGATCTGCAAATCGGGCTGGGCGAGCAGGCAACGGTGCGGGGCGAAATCCTGATCCCCTGGGCCCGTATCGAGGTCAAGGAACTGCCCGAAAGCGCCGTGTCCCGTTCGGCAGATGTGGTCATAGTGCAGGCTTCGGGCATCATTCCCGAACAGGCGCCCAAACTGCCGCTGGATATTCGTATCACAGTGCGGCTGACCGAAGATGTGCGCCTGGAGGCCTTTGGTCTGGATACCCGGCTCGAAGGCCAGTTGCGCATCGTGCAGCGGCCCAAACGCAGCATGCGCGCCAACGGCGAAATACGGCTGATCGACGGCAGGTTTCGCGCCTACGGTCAGAACCTGCAGATCCGGGATGGCAGCATACTGTTCAGCGGCCCCCTGGATCAGCCCAACCTGAGGGTGGAGGCGATTCGTAATCCGTCCAGCCTGTCCGACAGCAGCATTATCGTTGGGGTACGGGTGTCGGGCAGCGCGGCGCAACCCAAGGTGGAAGTGTTCTCGGATCCCGCCATGCCGCAGGTAGAGCAGCTGTCTTACCTGCTGCGTGGACGGGGGCTGGAAGGCGGCGGTGAAAGCGACGGTAACGCCCTGGTGCAGTCGATGCTGCTGGGCGCCGGGGTCGGCAAAATCGGCGGCCTGGTCACCAATGTGGGCGAGGCACTGGGGCTGCAGGACGTGTCGCTGGATACCGGCGGCAGCGGAGACGAGACCGAGGTGAACATCAGCGCCTATGTGTTGCCGGGGCTGCAAATCGGCTATGGCGTCGGGGTCTTCTCGGCCATCGGCGAGCTGCGGCTGCGTTACGAGCTGTTGCCCCGGCTCTATTTGCAGGCGACCAGTGGTCTGAGTCAGGCGATTGATATCTTCTATCGGTTCGAATTCTGACCTGTGTCAGTTCCGCCGCGAAGGCGGGGGGGCAAGCTCTTGGAGCTGCTGCAGGATTTCTCTACCGCAGTCACCCCCGCGAAGGAACGTCATCCTCGCGTAGGCGGGGGCGGGGGTCCAGTGTCTTTATGGGCGACCCACAGTCTGAACCATCAGCGTCACAGGTTCTGGATTCCCGCCTGCGCGGGAATGACGAGAGGACGTGCGGGAATGACGAGAGGACGCGCGGGAATGTGATTGGCTCATTGTGGCAGAATTTGCCGGGCCGGCAGCGTGCCGCTCATGCTTTTTGGGCCGGCCTTGGGTAAAGTAGGGCCTTGTGATTAAGCTCGGCCTGCGAGAGTACGCCCCACTATGATGTCTTCGCCTCTGCAGCAACAGGAACGGCTGGCCAAAACCATGCTGATCTGTATGGCGTGTTACGCCTTGCTGGGCATGCACCTTTATTTACCCCACCTGTTCGGCATTGGCCTGCAGTTGCCATTCAATGTCATTGGCTGGTTTTTCATCGGTCTGATGAGCACGCTGGGGCTCTGGAACTGGCACCGGCGGCGTCTGCTGACCAGCCGCTTCTGGCTGGGACTGGTGGCGGCGAGCGGCCTGCTGTGGCTACCGTTTTTCTATGGGCACAACAATTCCGTGGCCGGCCATGCCTTGCCGCGCATGCTGGGCCTGTGCGGCGGCCTCTTGTTTTATCTGGCGCTGCAGCAATGCCGCTTTAACGGCCGGGGCCGCCGTTACCTGCTGTATTGCCTGCTGGGGGCGGTCAGCGTAGAGATACTGTTGGGGCTGGCCCAGTTCTTCGTTCTGGAGCCGGGCAACCGGTTTGGCTACAACACGGAAGTGCGCTCACCCTACGGTATTTTTCAGCATCGTAATGTGATGGCCAGCTTTCTGGCCACCGGCATGGTACTGGCGGTGTACCTCTGGCTGAACGAAGCCAAATCCCCCTGGCGCGGCTTTGTGCTGAAGTCGGTGTGGTTTGCTGCGGTGCTGGGGGCGGGCGGCATGCTGGTGGTGCTGCTGCAATCCCGCGCCGGTCAGCTGGGCTTGCTGCTGGGGTTGCTGCTGTTGCAGCCGCCGATCTGGCAAACCCTGCTCAAGACCCGCTCCAAACGCCTGCTGGTCAGTTTGCTGCTGATCCCGCTCGGTATCGTGCTGGGACTGGTCGGGCTGGACGCCTTCGACATGAGCAAGCGCAGTCTGAGCATCTATACCCAGGCCGACGGCCGTTTTGATATCTATGCCCACGGCCTGCGCATGTGGCTGGACAAACCCTGGTTCGGTTTTGGCTACGGTAGTTTCGAGTCGGCTTTCTATCGCACCTATGCCGACTGGCGCGAGCTGACCCCGGGCGTACCACCGCTGTTTACCGAAATGGGCCACCCCCACAACGAGTTTCTGCTCTGGGCCATCGAAGGCGGCGTGGTGCCGCTGCTGGGACTGGTGCTGATGACCGGCCTGGTGCTGCAACTGCTGTACCGGCTGCCCTTTGCCCAGAGCCTGGCCTGGATCGGCATACTGACCCCCATTTTCATTCACAGCCAGACCGAATTTCCGTTTTATCACTCCTTGCCGCACTGGTTCATGATACTGGTGCTGCTTTATGTCATGGATGCGGAATACGGCCAGCGTCGTCTGCTGGCGGCGCCATGGGCCTGGAGCCGCTGGCCGGTACGTGCCTGGGGCCTGGGCCTGATGCTGTTCATGGCGACCGGCCTCTATGCGGGCCAGCAGCTGACCCGTTACGAGCAGAATGAAGATCGCACCGAGGCGCAATTGCAGGCGGTGATAAATCCGCTGATCTGGTATGACAGGGTGGCCTTTTATCGCCATCACTGGCAGCTGAGCCGGGCTTTGCTGGCACAAGACAGAGAACAGTTGCTGGATTACGTGAGCTGGGCCCGGCGTTTTCTGACCCACACGCCCCGGGCGGGGGTGTATTACAATGCCTATCTGGCGCTGGCCACGGCGGGGCAGGAAGACGAGGCCCAACAGCTGCTGGGTGAAGCCCGGCGGCTTTATCCCAATGTACAGCTGCTGCGCCGCAGCCGGATACTGCGGGCCCGGGAGCGGCTGGCCACGCTGGCGCCGGGGGCCTCGGTGGCCGAGCTGAACAAGACGATTCCGCTGTATAATCATCTGCGCCCGGCCATCGGTGGCGCTTATTGATCAGCGGGACGCGATCAACCGCTGTTGGGCTTCGTCGGCGGAGCCGAGGGCTTCAACCAGTACCCTGTCCTGCTGCCAGTCGATGCGCTGGCCGGTGCTGGCATAGAGACTGTCGTTCAGGCTGTCGGGGGTCGCATTCGGTTGCAGCTCGGCCCGGCGGCCACCGGGCAGATAGATGGCGCCGGTGGCAAAGTCGACCGCAAAGGCGATGACGCCGGGCACCACGAAGAACAGCAGACCCACACCGTTGGCGATGGCCACCACAGGATCGATACGGCCGCTGATCTGGCCCTTTCGCTCCGGATAAAAGACGGTGCCGCAGGCGGCCAGCTGGGTGGTGAGTATGCCGGCCAGCACCAGAGCCAGCGACTTTCGTTGTAATATTTTCATGACAGTTCTCCTATGCGGTAAACACCCGGACAGTGTATCCGATAATGGAACTGCTTGAATCCGATTTGATGAGACAGTGACAGAGGCTGGCGCTAGTCTGTTTTTATCGTCACCCTCGCGAAGGCGGGGGTCCAGTGCCTTTGCAGGCGAGCAGCAGTCTGAGCGTTCTGCGCCACAAACTCTGGATTCCCGCCTTCGCGGGAATGACAAGAGAAGACAAGCGGGAATGACGACAGAGCCACAGCTGTTATGCAGGACTGTTTAGGATATTAAGAAGCAAAAAACAGCAGGCAATAAAAAACCCACCGAAAGGTGGGTTTTTCAAGGGTAATCTGGTCGGCGTGAGAGGATTCGAACCTCCGACCCCTAACACCCCATGCTAGTGCGCTACCAAGCTGCGCTACACGCCGACATCGTCCTACTTGCCTCGGCAAGCGACGGGGCGGATATTAGGTAATGTCCTCGATGCTGTCAATACCGAACCGGGGGCGCCAGGTTCGTTTGCCGATTATCTGTGCAATCAGCATTCAGTCCAGCATTTAGTCCAGCATTCAGTCCAGCACTCAACCCGGCGCTTTTGACCGGAGAACGGCGGCTGTTTGCCGAAGGTTGGCAGGGGGCGACGCCTCGCCGGCGGATGATGGGGCGGTTGACCGCGGTTGTGTTTTTAATCAATAGTTTATTCATCATGTCGTCATTCCCTTGACGAGCAACAAGGCTATAATAGCGAATCCTGGACTGTGGCCGACTGGCGCGGCCCGGCGACTTATTTCAAGGAGAGCAGCAATGGCAGAAGAAACCATTTTCAGCAAAATCATCCGCAAGGAAATACCCGCCGACATCCTGTATCAGGACGAGCTGGTCACGGCCTTCCGCGATATTTCGCCCAAGGCGCCGACCCACATTCTTATCGTCCCCAATGTGCTGATCCCCACCGTGAACGAAGTGGAAGCCGAACACGAGCAGGCCCTGGGGCGCCTGTTTACCGTGGCCCGCAAGCTGGCGGCCGAGGCCGGACTGAGTGAAGACGGTTATCGTTTGATCATGAACTGTAATCGTCACGGCGGTCAGGAAGTGTACCATATCCACATGCATCTGCTGGGCGGCCGTCCGCTGGGCCCCATGCTGGCTCGATAAGGAATAACATGAACCTGTTTCGCTTAACGTTATTGCTGGCCGCCGGCATGGCACTCGGTGCCTGTACCCTGCCCAATCCCTATTCATCCCGGCCGGCACCGGTCAGACCGGTCGGTCCGGCACCCGGGCAACCGGTACCACGGGCCCCGCAGCAACCGGCGCCGGTGCCGCGGCAACCGGTGATTGAACTGCCCGCAGCCCCGGTGGCGCCGCTGCCGGAGGTGCGCAGCGCCAATCTGGAACGGCTGGTCGACGGGCTGGCGGACCGTCTGAGAAACAGCGGCGCCGTCAATGAAGTGCAGGGAACCGTGCTGCTGGACGACATCGGCAATCAGGTCGGCAGCCCGGTGGATACCCGGGGCCTGACCGAGCGCCTGCGTGCCAGCCTGAGTGGCAGCCTGACCTTTGCCGACAGTGCCAGGGTAAGCAGCCTGCGCCAGCAGCTGGCCTATCAGGATGGCCGGGCCGACATGGCCGCATTGGTACGACTGGGCAAACAGAGTGGCGCCGATTATCTGCTGTCCACCACCCTGACCCGCAACGGCGGGGGCACCAGGCTGCAGGGACAACTGATGGAACTGAGCAGTGGCGAGGTACTCTGGTCCGACAGCGTGAGTGAACGC
Organism: Oceanisphaera litoralis; assembly: GCF_016907015.1. Lineage (GTDB taxonomy): Bacteria > Pseudomonadota > Gammaproteobacteria > Enterobacterales > Aeromonadaceae > Oceanimonas > Oceanimonas litoralis. The sequence continues at coordinate 3,675 of NZ_JAFBBE010000031.1, read as the reverse complement.
TGAGCGGCTGCTGGCGTCGCTGCCCCGTGAATGGCAGGGGCAGCTGACGCCACTGGCAGGCGGTTACACCAATCGTTGCTGGCGGCTCGACACGGCTCGGGGCCCTTACTGGCTCAGGCTGGGCTGTGAACATCCGGCCCTGCTGGGCATAGACAGAGCCCTGGAGCTGCGCGCCCACAGCGCCGCCGCCAAGGCGGGGCTGGCCCCGGCGATTCGTTATGCCCGACCCGAGCAGGGTCTGCTGATACTGGACTGGCTGGATGAACCGGACTGGCGTGGGCGCGAGCCGGATCTGCCCCTGCTGATGCGCCGGGTCGCCCGATTGCACCAGATATCCATCGACTTGCCGCTACTGGATTTGTCGGCTCAGGCGGCGAATTATCTGCAGCAACTGACGCCGCTGGCGCCCGAGCTGGCGGCATTGGTGCCCCGTTTTGCCTCGCCGGCGCTGAATCCGGCCTTTACCCCCGTGTTCTGTCATCACGATCTCAACGCCGCCAACCTGTTGGGCGAACGGCCCTGGTTACTGGACTGGGAATATGCGGCCCGGGGCGATGCGGCCTTCGAACTGGCGGTGATTGCCGACAGCTTCGAATTGAACCCCGGGCAGGAGCAGGCGTTGCTGGCGGCCTATCGTGATGCCGGCGGCCACCTCGACGAGCGTCGTTTTCAGGCGCGCCGGCTCTGGGTTCAATGGCTGACGGCCCTGTGGGCGGCGCTGCAATACCGGCGTGAGCCGGGCCGGCACTATCTTGAATTGCAACAGAGGGCGCTGGCGCGACTGACGCAGATATTAATATCTATTGAATCGAATTGACTTGAATTGAACTGACCGCCAACCGGCGGTAACGGAGTAGTGATGGGCCCTTTTATTCTTGATGTGCAGGGTGGTGAGCTGGATGCCGAAGAGCGGGAACTGCTGGCACACCCGACGGTGGGCGGGGTTATTTTCTTCGGTCGCAACTATCACGATCGGGCGCAGCTGAGCGCCCTGGTCAAGGCCATTCGCGCGGTCAAACCCGGCCTGCTGTTGACGGTGGATCATGAAGGCGGCCGGGTGCAGCGTTTTCGCGACGGCTTCTTCCCGTTGCCGGCCCCGGGCACTCTGGCGGCGCTGAATCGCCCGGACAAAGTCACCCTGCTGGAAGACGCCGGCTGGATGATGGCGGCGGAGCTGCTGGCCCATGATATCGACCTGAGCTTTGCGCCCGTGCTGGATCTGGAGCGGGGCAGCGAGGTGATTGGCGATCGCAGCTTCGGCACCGATCCCGAACCGGTTATCGAGCACGCCAGTGCCTACATCAGGGGCATGAATACCGCCGGCATGGCGGCGGTGGCCAAGCATTTTCCCGGTCATGGCAGCGTGCGCGCCGACTCCCACAAGGAAAGCCCGGTCGACCCCCGCGACTATGCAGAAATAGAGCAGGCGGACATGGTGCCCTTTCGCGCCCTCATCGCCGCCGGTCTGGTACAGGGCATGATGCCGGCCCACGTCATTTATTCGGCGGTGGACCCGCATCCGGCCGGGTTTTCCTCCTTCTGGCTGAAACAGATACTGCGGCAACGGCTCGGTTTCAAGGGGCTGATTTTCAGCGACGATCTGACCATGGAAGGCGCCGCCGTGGCGGGTGGTTACGCCGAGCGTGCCCACAGCGCCCTGCAGGCGGGCTGCGACCTGCTGCTGGCCTGCAATCACAGGGCAGGGGCGGTCGAGATCATCGATGCCCTGCCGCACGATATAACGCGGGATCTGTCTTCCCTGCGCAAGCGCGATCTATCTGCCCTCGGCAAGCGAGACACGGCCGTGGCCAGCCACCTGTACGGCAGCCGCCGCTGGCGCGAGGCGAGCGAACGACTGCGCCGTTTGGCAGAGGGGTGATGAGGGTACCTGCAACATGAGTCACCTCTGGTCGTTCTGGGGTTGTCATCTCCGCGAAGGCGGAGATCCATGGCATAGGGCACTGGATTCCCGCCTTCGCGGGAATGACGAGAAGAAACGCGGGAATGACGAGAAGAAACGCGGGAATGACGAGAAGAAACGCGGGAATGACGAGAAAGAATGTGCGGGCATGACGAAAGAAGATGCGGATATTTGTCTGCATACCGAGGCCTCCCATAGCGGCTCCCGTAGCGGAAGAGAGGCTTGGCGAGAAGATGCGACTATGGCGGCGACACATACTCGCCATAGCCGCAGGTTTTTTTACATTATCCAGGGATAGAACATGACAAAGATTATCGTCGTCGGCGGGGGCGCCGGCGGGTTGGAGCTGGCCACCAAACTGGGTCGCAAGCTCGGCCGCAAGGGCAAGGCGGAAGTGACACTGGTAGACCGTAACCGGACCCACCTGTGGAAACCGCTGCTGCATGAAGTGGCCACCGGTGCCATGGATCCCGGTATCGACGGCCTGAGCTATCGCTCCCACGCCCATAACCACGGTTTCGTTTTTCAGATGGGCAGCCTCTCCAGCATCGACCGGGACGCCAAGACCATTACCCTGGCCCCCATGCGGGACGATAACGGCAATCCCATGCTGGGCGAACGCACCTTGCAGTACGACGTTCTGGTGCTGGCCATCGGCTCTGTGTCCAACGACTTCGGCACCCAGGGCGTGCGCGATCACTGCATCTTTCTGGACAGCCCGCAGCAGGCCGAGCGTTTTCATGACGAACTGATGAACCGCTTCCTGCAATACGGTGAAAGCGAAGCCGTCGACGACAAGGTGAGCATCGCCATCGTCGGCGCCGGTGCCACCGGGGTGGAGCTGTCTGCCGAGCTGTACAATGCGGTTGAACACCTCGGCGCCTATGGCTTCAAGAAACTCAGCCATGACTGTCTGCGCCTGACCCTGGTGGAAGCGGGCCCGCGTATCCTGCCGGCACTGCCCGAGCGTATTTCCGGCATGGCGCACAAGGAACTGCGTGAGCTTGGGGTGGATGTACGCACCAATACCATGGTGGTGGAAGCCACCGCCGATGGCCTGAAAACCAGGGATGACGAGTTGATCCCGGCCACCCTGATGGTATGGGCCGCGGGCATCAAGGCGCCGAACTTCCTGAAAGAGATCGCCGGCCTGGAAACCAACCGCATCAATCAGCTGACGGTCAAGCCGACCCTGCAGACCAGCCGGGACGACAGTATCTTCGCTATCGGCGACTGTGCTCACTGCCTGCAGGAAAACGGCAAACCGGTTCCGCCGCGGGCCCAGTCTGCCCACCAGATGGCGAGCCTGGTCTACGGCAACATACTGGCCCGGCTCAACAACACGCCGCTCAAGACGTATGTTTATAAAGACCACGGCTCCCTGGTGAGCCTGAGCCGCTACTCTACCGTTGGCTCCCTGATGGGCAACCTGATGCGCGGCTCCATGATGGTGGAAGGCCGCATCGCCCGCACCGTGTATGTGTCTTTGTACCGCATGCACCAGGTGGCGCTGCACGGCTACACCCGCACCGGCCTGATGATGCTGGTAGGGCGCATCAACCGCTTTCTGCGGCCCCGCCTGAAGCTGCACTAACACCAATCGGATTAAGCATGTGCTCCGGCCTTGGTGGTGTAACATTATCTCTTTGGTGATCTGTAGCTTACGAATCCCCTCATTTTTATTGTTCAAATAATACCGAAGATCCGCTTGTATAAGCGGTGCTGAGACAGGTAGTAAGAAAACTTCGCCATCA
>NZ_JAFBBE010000030.1 GCF_016907015.1 Oceanisphaera litoralis | reverse complement strand
TTACAGAAGATAAACCAGGCCTCGCTCAGCGGGTTGAGTTCAAGCACATCGCTGACAATCAATGCCAGGCCGTCGATCGACTTGCGCATATCGGTCGCGCCGGCCACCAGATAGATGTCGCCGCGTGGAGTCATCGCAAGGCGGCCACGAAACGTTGCAGGGTATCGGGTTCCAGTGCGGCCGGAAACGCCAACTGGCAGCCGTTGGGCAGGGTCAAGGTCAGGTGATGTGCCTGGTAATGCGGCTCCGGCTCAGACAGCCGCACCGGATGGATAGTGTGATGCCGAGCAGTATCAGGCGCCTTGAGTTTACCGGCCCAATAGTAAAAGGTTGACGGACGGATATCATGACGCTGGCAGAATGCGGCCTTGCTGAGGCCACTGTCTGCCTGGGCTTGCAACTGGGCTTGCCAGTACTGACGTTTTTGCTGTGGGGTCATTGCCATTCCTCTTGTTGAGAGGAATAGCGTGCCGCAACGACGTTAGCGCGGGAAGATGGGGTTAATTAGCCGCTTACCTAATACCGGCTCCGCTGCAACCGCCTCCTTGAGCTTGCGGTCGTCGGCCAGTTTGCGGTTATGCTTGCCCCGGATCAGATAGTCGACGTGGGGGGCGGCGGCCTGTTCTTGGTAGAGCGTGAACAAATCGGCTTCCCGGTCGCCAACATAGACCAACCGGGTATCAGGCAGCTGTTGTTTCAGTTCACTGAGCCGCTGATAGCCTTCCAGCCAGCGGTCACTTTCCTTCGGTTGCTGGCCATCACGGGCCCACATCCAGGCATCCGTGATACCCAACGGCAGGCGCTCCGGCGTGACCATCAAGGTGGGATGAAGGTACATGCCGCGACGGGCATCGTAGTTCAGCTTGCCCAATCCCTCGGCCTTGCGACCATTGAAATCCAGTTCGGTGGTATCTTGCAGACACAGCACGGTGTTGTGCTCTGCCGCGCGCGCCAGGGTGCTGTCCCAGTGGGGTTTAAGCAAGGTATCCCAGCTGATGTCCTGCTCCAGCAGACGATAGGTTGCCTTGGTTTCGCTCCAGCCACGGCAGGCGGCGGTGATGCTCTTGCCTGGCTGTGTGGCCAGGGTGTCCACGACCTTGGCCAGTCGCTGGTTTAATCGCTCATCGCCCAGATCTGCCGCCCGCTACTGTGCCGATCATCTTGAAAGCATTGGAAGAATTGGGGCCTCAGGGCTTTGGCTATGAAGACCAGCGCTGGACCACACAACGGGTCGCCGATGCGATCGCCACTCTGACCAAGATCCAGTACACCCAAACACATATGAGTAAGTTGCTGCGGCGCTGGGGATGGTCCTGGCAGAAGCCCAAACGTCAGGATATCAGACGTGATGAAGCAGCGATTATCCATTGGCAGCAGGTGATCTGGCCAGCTTTAAAAAAATCAGGCGCAGGAACAGAATGAGACCCTGATGTTTATCGATGAATCCAGCTTTCACCTGTGCTCGCATCACTACAGACCTTTGCGCCGGTGGGGCAGACTCCAGTGGTGAAAGGCAAACGTGGTCGATCACCGCGTTTTATGGTCACAGGCGCGGTCTCCCCCGAAGGGCGGACGTATTTTAGCTGGACGACCGAGCACGTGACGGGTGGTTGCTTGGCTCACCGGAATCTCAGGCAAGGCTGCCCCATCCCCTAAAAAGCCCCGGACTATCCTGTCCGGGGCTTTTTTAATCTGGCGTTCAGAAAAACCATCCATTCCGAAATGACATGGCGTTTGCCGGTGTGCATCGGTTAGCATTAGGCATGGTTTGATGCCGTTGTTGCCTTTGGCTTAGGCATTGTGGGAGATTGGCGTCAGGAAAAGGAAAACGCAATGAAAGAAACAAAACGGCCCGTCAATTCGCATGAAAGCTACCACGCACATGTCTATTTCGAGCAAGCGACGTTATCTTTTGCGACATCCTTGTGTGAGCAGGCTGGTGAAAAATTCGGCCTCAAAGTGGGGCGTATTCATCAAAGGCCGGTGGGGCCTCACCCGAAGTGGAGCTGCCAAATCACCTTTGGTGCCGAGCATTTCGACGAATTTGTTCCCTGGCTTGAAGCAAACAGGCAAGGGCTCACCATTCTGATTCATGCATTAACCGGCGATAATTTAAAAGATCATACGATATATGCTTATTGGTTAGGAGAGGGGGCTGAGCTCGATGTCTCCATCTTTGGTGGCTAACCACGAAACCGCCATGCTCGAGTTTCGCCAGGTCTACAAGACCTACACCACCCCCCAGGGACCGCTGAGTGTGTTGTCAGGCGTGGATCTGCACCTGGGTGTCGGTGAAAGTTTGGCGTTGATGGGGGAGTCGGGCAGCGGCAAGTCGACGCTGCTGCACCTGGCGGCGGGGCTCGATCTGCCCGACCGGGGTGAGGTCTACATCGGTGGCCAGTCGCTGGCCGGCCTGGATGAACCCGGCCGGGCACGAGTCAGGCGCGACACACTCGGCCTGGTGTTCCAGCAGTTTCATCTGGTCGCCAGCCTCAACGTGGCCGACAACTTGCGGCTGCAGGCCCGGCTGGCGGGGCGGGAAGATCCGGACTGGTCGGCCAGACTGCTGGCGCGACTGGATCTTGCCGGGCGCGAGCGCCACTATCCCGAGCAGCTGTCTGGCGGTCAGCAACAGCGGTTGGCCATTGGTCGTGCGCTGGCGTCTCGCCCGGCCTTGTTGCTGGCCGACGAGCCCACCGGCAATCTTGACGAAACCACCGCCGAGGCGGTGCTCGCGCTGATGCTGGAGCTGGTGGCCGAAAGCGGCAGCAGTCTGCTGATGGTCACGCACAGCCCCAAAGTTGCCGCCCCGCTGGATCGCCGAGTGATCCTGCACCGTGGTCGACTGCTGGCCGGCTCCGCCGCGAGCGATTTGCCATGCGCCTGATGCTGGTGGCGCTGGTGACCCTGTTATCCCACTATCGGCGTCACCCCGGCCAGCTGGCCATGCTGCTGTTGGGGCTTTGGGTAGCGGGGGCGCTATGGAGCGGTGTACAGGCCATCAATGCCTCGGCGCGAGACAATTATGCGCGGGCCGAGGCGCTGCTGGGCAGCGGCTTCGATCGTCTCGAACGTGAGGACGGCCAGCCACTGAGCCGGGACGACTTTATCCGGCTGCGCCGGGCAGGCGTACCGGTCTCGCCACTGCTCGAAGGCGAGCTGGTGACCGACAGTGGCAGCAAGCTCACCCTCATCGGCATAGATCCACTCACCTTGCCCGGCGATAGCCCCCTGGCCCGCACCCGGGCACCGGGTTCGTTGCAGGACTTTCTGTCGCCCCCCTGGCAGACCCGCCTGGCACCAGATACCCGCACCCAGCTGGGCGACCAGCCGACACTACAGGGTGGCACGCCGTTACCGCCACGGGTGGAAGTGCCCGAGCTGCCACCCAATACGCTGGTGATGGATATCGCCATCGCCGCCCGGTTGCTGGGGGCCGGTGACGGGATGACCGCGCTGGTCAGTGCCGCGGATGCGCTGACGGCGGCACCGGATGGATTCACCCTGGTGCGTGCCGATACCCGAGCGGATCCTGGTGAGCTGACCCAAAGTTTTCATCTCAACCTGACGGCCATGGCGATGCTGGCCCTGATTGTCGGTCTCTTTATCGTGCAGGCGGCGCTGGGGCTGGCGCTGGAACAACGCCTGACGTTGTTGCGCACCCTGCGTGCCCTTGGCGTGTCTGGCCGTACCCTGGTGGCCTTGCTGGTGCTGGAGCTTATTCTGTTGGGGCTGTTCGGCGCGCTGGCCGGTCTGCTCGGCGGACTGTGGCTGGCCAAAACATGGCTGCCCGACGTGGCCGCCACTCTGCACAGCCTTTACGGTGCCAACATCGGCGGTACGCTCAGCCTGCCCTGGCATTACTGGCTGGGCGGTATCGGGGTGACCCTGGGGGGGCTGTTCATTGCCGGCAGTGGCATCTTGTGGCGGGCACGTCGTCTCAGTCTGCTGGGGCTCGGTCAGGCCCAGGCGTGGCGAGCCGGTTTTCAGCGCCAGCTGCGGATGCAGACACGGCTGGGTGGCGTGGCGGCGCTGTCGGCGTTGGCGCTCGGGCTATGGCTGCTTACCCGGCCTGGCGGCGAAGGTTTGAGCGCCGGCTTCGGTCTGGTGGCGGCCATAATACTGGCCGCCGCCCTGTGGCTGCCGCCGCTGTTGGCCCTGGTACTGTCTCTCTCGCTCGGCGGGCTGACACGCCTGGCGCGCCCCTGGCCACTCACCCAGTGGGCTCTGGCCGATGTGCAACTGCAGCTGCCACGGCTGTCGCTGGCCATGATGGCACTGCTGATTGCACTGGCGGCCAACCTGGGCGTCAGCAGCATGGTTGGCGGTTTTCGGTTGACCTTTCTCGACTGGCTCGACCGGCGGTTGATGGCGGATCTTTACCTCACGCCGCCGGCGGCGCAATTCGCCGACATTGATGCCTGGCTCGCCCGGCGCGATGAGGTCGAGGAGCGGCTGATCACCGCCGGCGCCGAATCGCAGCTGCTCGGGATCACCTCGGGCAAGGGCGATTCCCGCCGCCCGGGCCTGCCGCTACCGGTATTCGGCATCACGCCGAGTCGCACGCTAATGGCGGACTGGCCCCTGCTCGCCACTCTGGGCGACAGAGATGCGGCCTGGCAGGCGCTCCGGCATGGCCAGGCTTTTATCAACGAGCAGCTGGCCCGGGGGGAGGGCATTGCATTGGGCGACCGGCTCAGCCTGGCCACCCCCGGGGGCATCGAAGGGGTCACAGTGGTGGGCATCTACCCGGATTACGGCAACCCGAGGGGGGAGCTGGTGCTGGCCACGGCGCAGGTGCGGCGGCTGTTCCGGGTACCGCCGGCCTCCATCGGCATAGTGCTGCCGCCTGGAGAGGATGCCGATCTGCTACGCCGGCAGTTGCTCGAACGCTTTACTCTGACGCCGCACAGTTTGCGAGATCAGGGTGAGGTCAAGACCAGGGCGACCGCCATTTTCGAGCGCACCTTTGCCATTACCCGGGCCTTGAATACCCTGACCCTCGGTGTGGCGGCGCTGGCGCTGTTGACGACCCTGCTGGCGCAGGCCCGGGAACGGCGCCGACGGATGGCAGCGCTCTGGGCGCTGGGGGTGCCGCTGCGTCGGCTGCTTGGCATTCAGCTGGCTCAACTGGCCGGCGTGGCGCTGGTGACGGGCCTGCTGGCGATTCCTCTGGGTATTGCCATTACCGCCTGCCTGGTGTGGGGCATCAATGTGGCCGCCTTTGGCTGGCGGCTGCCGCTGCATGTTTTTCCCGGCGAGATCGGCCTGACGCTGATCACCGCCGTCCTGGTTGCCCTGCTGGCGGCGGGCCTGCCGATGTTCAGGCTGTGGCGCACGCCCCCCCGGGCCCTGCTGGCCGAGGAGGAAAGCGCGTGATGCTCAAAGGAGGGCTCTTCAACCTACCGCGTCGTGGTGTACCCCTGTTGTGTATGCTGTTGCTGCTCGGCGCCTGCGATCCGGCTTCAGAGCCTGACAATGGGGCGGTTAATGGTACTGATGTTAGTGGCGGCGGCAGAGCCGGTTTTGCCGGTCTGGGCGCATCGGGCCAGGGCTATACCCACGCCAGCCCCGCTATCAGGCTCGATTTCCCCGAGGATCATGGCCCGCACCCGGACTTTCGTATCGAGTGGTGGTATCTCACCGCCAACCTGGAAGACAAGCATGGCGAACCGCTGGGCATGCAGTGGACCCTGTTCCGCCAGGCGCAGCAGCCCGGGGCGCCCGACGCACCGGATGCCGGCGCCGAACCCTGGGCGGCGGATCAACTGTGGATGGCACACATGGCGCTGTCCCGTGGCGAGAGCCACCGGGTGGCCGAACGTTTCGCACGGGGAAGCGGCGTGCCGCTCCCGGGCATCGCACAGCAGGCCGGCGTCACGGCCCGGCCCTTTCACGCCTGGCTGGATGACTGGCGGCTGGAAAGTCTGAGCACAGATTCCGGGGGCGATGCCCTGGATCGGCTGCGCCTGACGGCCCGGGCCGAGGACGAAAACGGCCCCTTTGGTTATCAATTGGAGCTCGAGGCCGAAGGGCCCCTGGTGCGCCATGGCATCCAGGGTTTCAGCCAAAAATCGGCCGATGGCCAGGGCTCCATGTATTACAGCCAGCCCTTTTATCGGGTCCGCGGCGAGGTGATGCTGGACCAGGAGCGCGTGGCGGTACGCGGGCGGGCCTGGCTGGATCGGGAGTGGAGCAGTCAGCTGCTGAGTGCCGGCCAAACCGGCTGGGACTGGTTTTCGCTGCACCTCGACAGTGGCGCCCGGCTGATGGCCTTTCGCCTGCGCGGTGGGGGGGCAAACCACGGCGACTATCTTTCCGGCAGCTGGATCACCCCGGAGGGCGAGGTCACGCCGCTCAATGCCGCAAGGCTAACGCTGGTGCCGCAGGCGTTTGCCGATGCCGCCGGGCATCGGGTGCCGGTACGCTGGCGCCTGACGCTGCCGGAACAGCAGCTTGATCTGGAGATAGCGGCTCGACACGCGAATCGCTGGATGAACACGTCTGTGTCCTACTGGGAAGGGGCAGTCAGCGTGACCGACGCCACCAGTGGCGCACCGCGCGGCCAGGGCTATCTGGAAATGACCGGGTATTGATTCCCCGCGGGCAAGGCGTGAGCGCAGCGCTAAAAATACGGATTGATGGCCTGAATCATTGAACCCGTCCCCGGAGGTATCAGCCGTTTGCGGAACATAAAATCGCAGAAACTGGCAGTTATCTGCTACCCATCCATGTAGAATACGCTTTTAAAAGCTCATTCGGCTTTAACTCTTGAGTGCACTTCTGTAGGAACCCCATGAAAAAGACAATCGCGTTAACTCACCCCAAGCTGCAACCTGCTCGCCTGGTGGACTCAATCAAGCATGATATTAAGAAATACCTGAACAGAGAGCGTAGAAAGACGCTGCCTCAAGGCATGGACTACTGGACTTTCGATTGTCGCTTTGGTGCCACAGAGGATGTAGCAGAAGAGATCCATACCTCTGAAATCAATAAACATATCGATGCTGCCGTGGCGCAGGAACTCCCCGCGTTCTATGTAGAGATCCTCGCCAGAGCCTGTCACCATGACCCGCGTTCAAGCACCAAAGCCGCCGACGACGAAGTTTAAGGCACATGGGCAACAAGGCGTTGCCCATCCCCCCGTTTTCACACCCGAGCAAACGACATAAACCCACTCAAAACCGCAATCAATCCTCTCCTCCACTGCTAAAGTACTGTACAATCTGCCCTCGTTTTTTGACTGTAGCGACTCTACAGAGGATCTCTCATGCAATTTTCATCTTTAGATTTGGCCCCAGATCTGCAACGCGCTCTTGTTGAATGTGGCTACAGTGCTATGACACCGGTACAAATGCAGGCCATAGTGCCGGCGCGTCGCGGTAAGGATTTACAAGTGACCGCGCAAACAGGGACGGGTAAAACCGCGGCCTTTGCCGTTCCGGTATTACAACGCATGCTGGATAAACCCAAAGCGACCGTCGAGCGACGCCCACGGGCGTTAATCCTGACGCCAACCCGCGAACTGGCAGAGCAGTTGTCCGATGCTATCGGTGCTTATGCGACGTTTTTGCCTCTCAGTGTCACGGCCCTCTACGGTGGCGTTAAAATGGGCGGTCAGGCCAACAAATTGAAAGCGGGCGTTGATATTGTGATCACCACCCCCGGCCGTTTGCTGGAGCACATGACCCTGGGCAATGTCACATTAAGCGACGTCGAATTTGTGGTGCTGGATGAAGCCGACCGTATGCTGGATATGGGCTTTATCACCGATGTGCTGAAGATGATGCAAATGACGGCACCGACACGTCAGACCCTGCTGTTTTCAGCCACGACCTCACCCGCCGTCAATGAACTGTCACATAAAATCCTGAAAAACCACCAGCAAATTCGGGTGACTAAAATCAATAGTACGGCGGATACCGTCAGACATGCGGTGTATCCGGTAGAAGAAAGCCGCAAGATCGAACTGTTTGAAACACTGCTGGAAGAGAAAAACTGGTTTCAGGTGTTGGTGTTTACCAGCACCAAGGAACAGGCTGAACGATTATTGGCCGGCCTTAAAAAGAATAAAATTGAAGCTGCTGTGTGTCATGGCGATAAAAGCCAGGGCTCGAGACGTCGCGCGGTCGCCGATTTTAAGTCCGGTAAATTACAAATATTGATCGCCACTGAAGTGGCTGCCCGTGGTCTGGATATTCAGGGCCTGGATTACGTGGTGAACTTTAACTTGCCTTATTTGCCGGAAGACTATGTGCATCGTATCGGTCGTACGGGTCGGGCCGGGAGCAAAGGGAGTGCTATTTCATTTGTAAGCCGTGAAGAAGAGCAGACGCTGGAGCGGATTCAAAAGCTGATTGGTACCGAGATTAAACGCATCATCAAGCCGGGCTTTGAAGTGACCAGTCGTGGTTCACTGTTAAAAACCATCTCGCGCAAGGTCTTGTCCGGACGTTCCAACCGGGCCAGTGAAACCATTATTGAACTGGAAGGTTCAAAAGACGGCCAACACAAGGGTAAACCACGTCGCGCCAGGTCGAGCGATGAATCGAACAACAAAACCACGGCAAAACCCGTGCGGCTGAAAAATACCACGACCCCAAAAAGTACCGGGCCGAAGAAAAAAATATTACGCGGCAAGCGCGCCGATAAATATTCACGTTAAGCACGGTTAATCGTCAGTAACGTCAGTGCCGTCGAAAGAGATGATTCATCGGCGGCACCGAGTATTTATATCAACGAGTATTTATATAAATAAGTAATGCGGTATAACAGGTGTGGTTTTGTCGTTATTCCGCACGCCCTCTCTTGTCATTCCCGCGAAGGCGGGAATCCAAAGCATGTGGCGCAGAACGCTCAGACTACTGGTCGCCAGCAAAGACACTGGACCCCCGCCTTCGCGAGGGTGACGATAAAGACAAACTAGCCCCAAAATCCACAGGAGTTACAGGATATTGCTTAGCAGGGAATGTGGAATGTCTGGTATCGGCCTGCCGAGTCACGCCATCCTTGATGAGTTTGTGGCACCGGCGTGTGACGATGTGGTGGTGATTTTATATCAGGATGACGACATCCTGTTGATCAACAAACCCAGTGGCCTGCTCAGTCTGTCGGGTAAAAATCCCCTCAACCGGGATTCGGTACACTACCGTTTGGTACAGGGTCAGGAGGGCAAGAGCCCGGCATTTCCAGAGGCCAGGTTACCGCATCGCCTGGATTTTGGCACCTCGGGCATTATGGTGGTGGGGCTGAACGCAGCCTCGGCGCAACATCTCAATAGGCAGTTTCAGGCGCGCACCATTCAAAAGCGGTATATCGCCCTGTTGGAAGGCTGGATTGCCGACGATCAGGGGCAGGTTACCGGGGCCATCGCGAAAGATAAACACCATTTTCCCCGGGTAAAAATTTGCCACACCACGGGCAAGGCGGCCATCAGTGAATACAGGGTATTGCAGCGTCTGGCGCAACCGCGCCGGAGCCTGGTGCAGTTTACTCCTGTTACGGGTCGTACACACCAGTTGCGGATTCACAGCCAGGCCATGGGACATCCCATTCTTGGGTGTGATCTGTATAACAACGCTCATAGTGAACAGATGGCCGATCGTTTGCTGTTGCATGCCAGTGATTTATATTTCGAGCATCCTGCCAGCGGTGAACCCTTTCATGGCCAGTGCCCTTGCCCGTTTTGAGCGGGCACGAAAAGACGGCAAGGCCGCCCTCGCCGCCGGAACACCGCCCGTCGCCGGAGCACCACCGAGCTGTGTACCCGGATCGGCTCGGGCTTGAGGCAGGCGTCAGGCTTGCAAGTCACCTGATTTAATCCTTAAAGGTGATATCATGCCTGTTCAACATACCCAAACAAACATACAAGATACTCGATAAAATAATGATTGATAGCCACATTTACTTAGCAGACCGCCTGTGAAAATACCCAAACGCCTACAGCCTCTCGTCGATGACGGTTTAATCGATGAAGTGATCAGCCGCCTGATGAGCGGCAAAGAAGCCGATGTTTTTGTTGTTCGTTGCGGTGAGCACATTCGGTGCGCCAAAATCTATAAAGATGCCATTAAACGCAGCTTCAAAAAAGCGGCGCAATATCAGGAAGGGCGCAAAGTTCGCGGTGGTCGTCAGGCGCGTGCCATGGAAAAGCGTTCAAGCTATGGTCGCCAGCTGGAGGAAAAAATCTGGCAGAATGCCGAAGTTGATGCCTTATCCCGATTGGCCAATGCCGGGGTGCGCGTACCCGAAACATTTGGTTGTGTTGATGGCGTATTACTAATGGAATTGGTCGCCGACGAAGCGGGTCATGTCGCTCCACAACTCGGTGAAGTGACCATGTCGGCAGAGCAGGCGATTGAAGATCACGCCATCATGATGCATTACATCAAGCTCATGCTTTGCGCAGGCATCATACACGGTGATTTATCCGAATTTAACGTACTGGTGGATGATAGCGGCCCTGTGATTATCGACCTGCCACAAGCGGTCAATGCCGCCGCCAATAATAGCGCAGAAGCCATGTTCGCCCGCGACGTCAATAATATGCGGCGCTATTATGGCGATTTTGCCCCCGCCTTGTTACACACGCAATACGCCAAAGAAATGTGGGCACTGTTCGAAGAAGGTAATTTAACCCCCAACTCGACACTCAGTGGAGAGTTTGAAGATGACAGCGACAGCGCCGATGTAGATTCCGTACTGGAAGAAATAAAAGCGGCGATGGAAGAAGCGCAGGAACGTAAGGAGCGTATACGCGAAGCCGAAGAAAATGCATGAGAGGCGTCGGCAAATGTTCCCGTCTTGAAATCGGTTATTGCTTGTCTTGTCCCGGCTTCGTTGTTCATCACGAAAGGGCCGTAGCCGATCGGGGGCTCATTGACCAGGCCCGGCTGTCGGCGCCGGAGGGAGCGGATCACGCCCACCCCAATGCCCGCCCGCACGCCGGCCAGATCCAGTGCAGTCCAGGTATTGAACCTATGTGGACGTAATGCTTTTGCATGATAAAAAACTGGTAAGATTTTTTTATCATACCAATGTGGTTGTTTTTTGAACACGACTGCTTTTGTCCTACAATGAATTCCGGCCTTTAACTATGAAGGAGAAAAAAGATGTTAGCCAAGCAGTGTAGCTATACCTCACAAGACGGTGAGCATCAGCATGTCAACATAGTGGTCAACCCCGAGGGCACGATAGACGTTAATATTCTCGAAAGCAAACAACATGTTACCAGTGAGTTTGACCATGTTCACTTCAAGGACGGTCGACAGGGCGTCAATTTGATTTGTGAAGATGAAAGCTGTTCCGCTCATAAAGAGATTTGTTTGACGCTCTCACGCAGGGATGCGCTCGAGCTCTGTGAAGTCATCGATAATGCCATAAAAGAATATGAACAGTTAATGTCGGATCTGTAGCTGTGAGAGTGACTTCAATAAAAAGAAGAAGAGTTATCATGACCAGAGTATATTCATGAGCCCCATTTTATTAAATGGGGCTTTTTTGAGCCTTTATCTCAGTGTATGGCTCACACTCGGTGCCCGCCTGCTGGTTGGGAAACCTTCACATGTAGGTTTGACAGCATTAACCGGGTCTCCGCCTATCTCCATGTAAATGATGTCGAGTGACGTGAGGCGTTATACTTTATTATGCTTGTTGAAACCGGGTGTCAACAACAATACCAAGGAATGGTGAGGAAATATGATTTCTGTTTTTTTGATTAATATAATGGTAGTGGCTGTTGCTGTGATGGTTCATTACGAGTTTCTTTATCGCATCACCTTGTATATTCCCAAGATGAAAATAAATCACCGCTATCGAATTGTTTTCGGTGTTTGTGGTGCCTTAATAGCTCACGCTTTCGAAATATGGATCTTTGCCATTGCTTATTACTTCATGAATAAAGCAGAGGGTTGGGGGCGTTTGACGGGGAATTTCAACAACAGCCTGATGGATTGCGGGTATTTCTCATTTACCGTATTTACAACCCTGGGCTTTGGCGATATACAACCAAATGGAGACATGAGATATTTAACGGGAATAGAGTCGCTGACCGGTCTGGTACTCATTACCTGGACGGCGTCCTTTCTGTATTTTGAAATGCAGCGGCATTGGGGGGTTGTCAGGAACCCATAACCGGTTCATTCATCAGGGTTTCATATTGCAAGGCAACACAGAGAGCGCCATGAAAAACATGTTTGAAAATATACCGTCGGATCTGTCAAACGAGCAGTTTCTTGACTTGCTCAACACGCCGAATGTTCGCATAGAGCGCATTGTCTCCCGCGGACACACTTCGCCCGAGACGGGCTGGTACGATCAGGACCAGGACGAATGGGTCATGGTGCTGGAAGGGTCGGGAACCCTGACGTTTGAAGATGGCCGAATCGTTACCCTGAACGAAGGCGATTTCATTCATATTTCCGCCCATGACAGGCATAAGGTCAGCCATACCCGGCCAGACGATGTCACCGTTTGGCTGGCAGTCTTTTTCCGCTCACCTGCACACATGGGATCATAGACAGGCTGACGGCGCATGAAAGGATGCCTGGGCCAGCGGAAGAGACGCCAGGCAACGAGCGAAGGGCAAAGCATGGACATCATTTTTTTAGGCACTTCTTCGGGGTCGCCGACCAAGAGCCGCAATGTCTCGGGGATAGCGCTGAAAAAAGCCGGCGTCAGGCCCTGGATTCTGATCGACTGTGGCGAAGGTACCCAGCACCGGCTACTGCATACTTCTCTGTCGTTACATTCTCTGCAGACTATCTGCATCACCCATGTACATGGAGATCACTGTTACGGGCTGCCGGGTCTGCTGGCCAGCGCGGCCTTGACGGGGCGCAGTGCGCCGCTCACCATCATCGGGCCCGCCGCCTTGCAAGGCTGGATAGCGGCGACCCAAGAGGCCACTCACCTGACGCTTGGCTATTCGCTGCATTTTATCGACGTCGCGACACTGACCGGAGTGGTGGCGGTCGAGGGGGTTGATATTTCGGTACTGCCCTTGTCGCATCGCGTACCGTCCTTTGGCTATGAGTTTGTCGAGACCGGGCAGCCCCGCAAGCTAGACGTGGACAAGCTGAAAGCAGACGGCATTGCTTCCGGGCCCGAGTGGGGACGGTTGCAGCGGGGGGAGCAGGTAATACTGGCAGACGGGCGGGTGCTTGACGGACACGATTATCTGTTGGCCAGCCGAGCTGGATGCAAGGTGATTGTCGGTGGTGACAACGATACGCCGGCCTTGCTTGCCGGGCGGCTTGGCTCGGCTCAGGTGCTGGTACACGAGGCGACCTTTACCCAGGCTATCGCCAACAAGGTAGGGCCCGGGCCGCAACACAGTTCGGCCATGGCCATTGCGCAATTTGCCGCCCAGGCGTCGGTGCCCAATCTGATCCTGACTCATTTCAGCCCTCGCTATAAAGACGGCGGCGCCGGCCTGACCATTCAGGACATCGAGCAGGAGGCGCGCGCCCATTACCATGGTCGGCTGTTTCTGGCCCGGGATCTGGATGTGTTTCATCTGAATCGTGAAGGGGAGTTGAAACGTATACAACATGGACCCCCGCCTTCGCGGGGGTGACGGGGGGTATTGCGGGGGTGACGTGGGGGTATTGCGGGGGTATTGCGGGGGTGACGGGGCTATCGCGGGGGCGACGGGTTTAACATGGGGATGACCATTCAGGCCAAATCGAACCGGTCCGCGTTCATCACCTTGTTCCAGGCGGTGACGAAGTCACGCACGAATTTCTCTTTGGCATCAGCCTGGGCATACACTTCCGCCACCGCCCGCAACTGGGAGTTGGAGCCGAAGATCAGGTCGACGCGGGTAGCGGTCCACTTCACGTTGCCGGTTTTGCTGTCCCGTCCTTCAAACACGTCTTCTTCACCGGCGGCGGGTGCCCACACAGTGCCCATGTCGAGCAGGTTGACGAAAAAGTCGTTGCTCAGCGTTTCCGGGCGCCGGGTAAAGACGCCGTGCTGTGCCTGGCGATAGTTGGCATCCAGCACCCGCAAGCCCCCTACCAGTACCGTCATTTCCGGCGCGCTCAGTTGCAGCAGTTGCGCCTTGTCGATCAGCATTTCTTCGTCCGACACCGTGAATTTGGTGCGGCGATAGTTGCGAAAACCGTCGGCTTCCGGCTTGAGCGGCGCAAAGGCCTCCACGTCGGTCTGCTCCTGGGTGGCATCGGTGCGGCCCGGGGCGAACGGCACCTCAATGGGGTGTCCGGCATCTTTGGCGGCCTGTTCGATGGCGGCGGCCCCGCCCAGCACGATGAGATCCGCCAGCGACACCCGCTTGTTGCCGGTTTGTGCTTGATTGAAGGCGGTCTGAATGCCTTCCAGGGTGTTGAGCACCTTCGCCAGTTGCGCCGGCTGGTTTGCTTCCCAGTGTTTCTGCGGGGTCAGGCGAATGCGGGCCCCGTTGGCGCCACCGCGTTTGTCGGAGCCGCGAAAGCTGGACGCCGACGCCCAGGCGGTGGTCACCAGCTCGGAGACCGACAGCCCCGATGCCAGCAGCGTGCCCTTGAGGCTGGCGATGTCCTGCTCGTTCACCAGCTCGTGGTCGAGGGCCGGCACCGGATCCTGCCAGAGCAGCGCTTCTTGCGGCACCTCGGGGCCCAGGTAGCGCGAGAGGGGGCCCATGTCTCTGTGGGTCAGCTTGTACCAGGCGCGGGCGAAGGCGTCGGCAAATTCCTCCGGATGGGTATGAAAATGCTCTGAAATCTTGCGGTAGGCCGGATCTTGCCGCATCGCCATGTCGGCGGTGGACATCATGGGCGCATGGCGTTTGTTCTTGTTGTGTGCATCCGGCACCGTGTTTTTGGCGGCCGCGTCTTTCGGGATCCACTGATGGGCGCCGGCGGGGCTCTTGGTCAACTGCCACTCGTAGCCGAACAGGGTGTCGAAGTAGCTCATGTCCCATTGAGTCGGGGTGGGGGTCCAGGCGCCTTCCAGGCCGCTGGTGATGGCGTCTTCCCCCACCCCTGTGCCCATGCTGTTGTGCCAGCCCAGGCCCATTTGCTCGAGGGGGGCCGCCTCCGGCTCCGGGCCCAGGTGAGCGGGGTCGCCGGCGCCGTGGGTCTTGCCGAAGGTGTGCCCACCGGCGGTGAGGGCAACCGTTTCAACGTCGTTCATCGCCATGCGGGCAAAGGTTTCGCGAATGTCGAAGGCCGAGGCGAGCGGATCCGGGTTGCCGTCCGGGCCTTCCGGATTGACGTAAATCAGGCCCATCTGCACCGCCGCCAGCGGGCTTTCCAGCTTGCGGTCACCGGCGTAACGGCTGTTGGCCTGGTCGCTGGTGGCCAGCCATTCTTCCTCGGCGCCCCAGTAGATGTCTTCTTCCGGCTCCCAGATATCTTCACGACCGCCCCCGAAACCAAAGGTCTTGAAGCCCATGGACTCCAGTGCCACATTACCGGCCAGCACCAGCAGATCGGCCCAGGACAGCTTGTTGCCGTATTTTTGCTTGATGGGCCACAGCAGGCGACGGGCCTTGTCCAGGTTGCCGTTGTCGGGCCAGCTGTTGAGCGGGGCAAAGCGCTGCGCGCCGCTGCCGGCGCCACCGCGACCATCGCCGATGCGATAGGTGCCGGCGCTGTGCCAGGCCATGCGGATGAAGAAGGGGCCATAGTGACCATAGTCGGCCGGCCACCAGTCCTGGGAGTCGGTCATCAGGGCATGCAAATCCTGCTTGACCGCCGGCAGATCC
The DNA here is from genome assembly GCF_016907015.1 of Oceanisphaera litoralis. GTDB lineage: Bacteria > Pseudomonadota > Gammaproteobacteria > Enterobacterales > Aeromonadaceae > Oceanimonas > Oceanimonas litoralis. The sequence continues at coordinate 12,375 of NZ_JAFBBE010000030.1, read as the reverse complement.
AGGCTCCTGAAGGCGTCGGCGTAGTTGAATTCTGCGCCCAGGGGGCTTAGCTCGGCGGTGTTCTGGTGCAATATCTTGAGGTTCAGCTGGTTCGGCCACCAGTGAAGGTTGGCCGTGCCCTGGCCACCCAGTCTGGTACGAGAACCGTGCATGACCGGACACTTGCCGGTGCTGACTGCGTGCTGTTTATTGTCGCTCATCAATTATGTCTCCAGAGTTGGTGATGCTAACCTCGGCTTCGGGATGTTTAATTAATAGTTTAATTAATATTTAATTAATAGCATGAGGCTGATATGGACGCTCGTCAGTACCTGGAAAGACCCACCAAAAACGACATGCGAGAGCTCCCCGAGTTTAGCGGCTTGCCTCTGGATAACATCCACCTGGTCGAGAGTGCCGAGCAGGTGAGTTTTGCCCGTGCGCAGCTGGGCAACTGCACCCACGTCGGTTTTGATACCGAGAGCAAGCCGACCTTTATGGCGGGGGAGGCCAGTACCGGTCCGCATGTTGTGCAGCTGGCCAGCCCCGAACATGCCTTTTTGTTTACGGCTAAACACCTGGCAGGTCATGCGTTGATGTCCGAGATACTTCAGTCGGATCAGATTATCAAGGTTGGATTTGGGCTCAAGTCGGATCGCGGGCCGATACAGCGCCTGCTTGGGGTTGGATTGCGTACCACCATAGAGCTGTCTGTGGCGGTCAAGCGACTGGGATACCGCCAGCAGGTAGGGCTGCAGGCCGCGGTGGCCATCGTGCTGGGTGAGTATTTACCCAAATCCAGAAAGGTGACCCTGTCAAACTGGGCGGCGGCGTCGTTATCCCCCGCCCAACAGAGCTATGCCGCCAACGATGCCTATGCCAGCCTGCGAGTGTATCTGGCTTTGGCCAGGACGGCGCCCCAGCTGCTGCCCCCGGGCTGACTTTGAGCCTGTTCGTTACACGAGCATGGCGTGCTGACGCGATCTTTGAACCATATTTGAAAGACCGAGGTACCGGGGCATGCGATACCAGGGCATGAAGTACCAGGGCATGAAGTACCAGGGCTGGGGACGGCTGGCGGTATGCAGGCCGGCGGTATCTTGGCAAACATGCGGGTGATGGGAGAAGGAGGCGGGGATGCAGGCAGACACCGGCGTGCGAATTGTCTATCTGGGCAACCCCCTGCATGGGGATGATGGCGCCGGCATACAGGCGCTGGCGTTGTCACGGGCGCTGGCCTGGCCCGCCGGGGTCGAGCTGGTCGATGGCGGCACCGGTGGCGTCAGCCTGCTGCCGCTGTTCCGGCATTGCCGGCGGGTGATACTGGTGGATGCCTTGCTGAGCCCGGGCCACGAGGGCGAGATATACCAGCGGTTCAATGTGCAGGCGGATTCACTGGCGGGCGACACCGGCCTGGAGCATGGCGGTGGCATCAAGGGGCTGCTGGCGCTGGTGCCGCTGCTGGTGTCGCCGGTGCCCATTATCGATATGTTTGCCATCGGCGGGCGCCGGTTCTCCCCCTGCCATGGGTCCCTGAGTGACGAGGTAGAACGGGCCCTGCCGGCACTGTGCCAGCGGCTGCATGATTATGTGACCGACGAGCTGCTGCCAGCAGGAAGGCAATCCAGGAGTCAGCCATGAGTCAGCCATGAGTCAGCCATGAGTCAATATACGGATCCCGATAGAAGCACGGCCATCCCGACCGGGAGCGAGCATCATGATGCGCTGGCGGGCAGCCGGTTGCGAGTAACCGGCTGCGTACAGGGGGTGGGGTTTCGTCCGGTTGTCTACCGGCTGGCCACCGAGCTGGGATTGTCGGGCAGTGTCGGCAATATCGGCTCCGGGGTCGAGATCCGGCTGGCTGCCGATACCGCCGCCGTGGCGAACTTTTGCCGTCGGCTGCGGGCCGAATGTCCCGCCCATGCCCGCATCGACCGCATAGCGGCCGAGCCAGTTGCCTTTGATGTCGCTCCCCGGAATTTTGCGGTAATAGAGAGCCAGAGTGGCGAGCAGGGCGCCCGCTTCCCGCCGGATCTGGCCATCTGCCCCCCCTGTCTGGCCGAGCTGGTCGACCCGAATAACCGGCGTTATGGCTATCCCTTTATCAATTGTACCGACTGCGGCCCCCGTTACTCCCTTGTTCGGGCCCTGCCCTGGGACAGGGCCAACACAGCCATGGCAGACTTTCCGCTCTGTGCCGCCTGCCTCGAGGAATACATCAACCCGGCCAACCGTCGCTTTCATGCCGAGCCCATCGCCTGCGCCGAGTGCGGCCCGCACATCTGGCTGCAGTATGCCGAAGGCCGAAAGCAGGAAGGGCCACCGGCATCCTTGCTGGCCCAGTGCGCCAACTGGCTGAAACAGGGCCGGGTACTGGCGCTCAAGGGCATCGGGGGTTTTCAGCTGGCCTGCGATGCGGGCTCGGCAACGGCCATCGCCCGGCTGCGCCGGCGCAAGCACAGGCCCGCCAAGCCCTTCGCCATTATGCTGCGGGATCTGGCCGGGATAGAGGCCTTTTTCACGTTGAATGAGGCCGAGCGGACACAACTGGCCGGCCCGGCGGCGCCCATACTGCTGTTGCCGAAGGCACGACTCAGGCAGGCCATGCCCGGGATCTTGCCCGAGGCACTGGCGCCGGGCATGGCCTGTATCGGCGTGATGCTGGCCAGTTCGCCGTTGCACTGGCTGTTGCTGAGCGAGGTCGGCGGCCCCCTGGTGATGACCTCGGGCAATGCCGGTGGCGAGCCCCTCTGTACCGACAACCGGCAGGCGTTATCGGCCCTGGCCACCCTGGCCGACGGCTTTCTGCTGCATAACAGACCCATACTGCACCGCTGCGACGATTCGGTGAAGGCCGTGGTGGCCGGGCGTCCCCGACTGGTCCGCCGGGCCCGGGGTTATGTGCCGGATCCCGTTAAACTGCCGGCGGGGCTGAATGGTAGCGTGCTGGCGCTGGGGGCGGATCTGAAGAACAGCCTGTGCGTCACCGGTCACGGCCAGGCTGTTTTGTCCGCCCATATAGGTGACCTGTCATCACCGGCCTGTCTGGATGCCTTGCGACAGCAGCTCGATGGTCTGCCCGGGCTGCTGGGCATGGCCCCCCGGGCCATCGCCGTCGATCTGCATCCCGAATATGTTTCTTCTCGTCTGGGTGCGAGGCTGGCGCAAGAGCGCGGCTTGCCACTGATGCGGGTACAGCATCATCACGCTCATCTGGTGTCCTGCCTGGTGGAAAACGGCCATCCGCCCGCTGAACCGGTGCTCGGCATCGTGCTCGACGGCCTGGGCCTGGGTGATGACGGCAGCCTGTGGGGCGGGGAATGTCTGCTGGCCGACTACGCCGGTTATCGGCGGCTGGGGCGGTTACGGCCCTTTCCCCTGCTGGGGGGCGATCAGGCCAGTCGCCAGCCCTGGCGCAACCTGCTGGCCCAACTGACGCAGGGTCTTTCCTTTAGGTCCCCTTTAATTGCAGAGCTGGCCGCCGCCCAGCCGGCTCTTAGCTGTTTGACCGACGCCCGCGCCGAAGCCTTGCTGAAGATGGCGGCGCGCTTTCCCCAGACCTCGTCGGCGGGGCGCCTGTTCGATGCGGTGGCGGCGCTGCTGGGCGTGGCGCCACTTGAACTGAGCTTTGAAGGCGAGGCGGCCATGAAGCTGGAAGCCCTGGCCGAGGGCGCACCGGCCAACACCTGTTATGACTTCACATTGAGCCGCGAGGGCGAACTCTGGCAGCTGGATCCGGCCCCATTGTGGCCGGCGCTGCTCGAGGGTCTGCTCGCGGGGCAGGACAAAGCGGTGCTGGCGGCCAATTTTCACCTAAGTTTAGTGAGAGGGCTATGCAACATGGTGCGGCGCTTGCGCCAACAGCAGGGGGTGGCTTTTACTACTGTGGCCCTGAGCGGCGGCGTGATGCAGAACCGCCTGATACTGGAACCCTTGATCGAGGAGCTGGACGCCATGGGGCTGAGGGTGCTGACCCAGAGCCAGGTGCCCTGCAACGACGGCGGCATCGCCCTGGGCCAGGCCGCCATAGCCCTGGCGCAATTGCCCGTCTCGTAGGGTCCAATTTATTGGACCGCCGGTCTGGCGTGTAACGCCGTTGGTCGAATAAATTCGACCCTACAAACAATGGCACCAGTAGGCGGCCATTTACGTGGCGCAAAACGGCAGCTAGCTGCCAGGGAGAGGCTTATGTGTTTGGGAATACCGGCCCGGGTGGTGGCCATGGTGGATGCCGACGCCGGGCTGGCGCTGGCGGAGACCGCCGGGGTGCGCCGGCAGATCAATATCGCCCTGCTGGCTCTCGAGGGGCGTGACCCTTCGGCCCTGATCGGCGAATGGGTGCTGCTGCATGTGGGCTTTGCCATGGCGGTGATAGACCAAGCTGAAGCCAGCCGCACCCTGGCCTTATTGGCCCAAATAGACTCGTTGGCGCAAATGGAGGAGGGCGAGCCATGAGCCTGAGCCAGGATTTTCGCGATGCCGGCCGGGTCAAGGCCCTGCTGGCGGCCATTGCCCGCACGGCCGGGCCGGTGGCGGCGCGCCTGGGCCGACCCCTGCAGATCATGGAGGTGTGCGGCGGCCATACCCACGCCATCTTCCGTTTCGGGCTGCATCAGTTGCTGCCCGACGCCATCGAGTTTATCCACGGTCCCGGCTGCCCGGTGTGCGTGCTGCCGGTGGAGGCGGTCGATCAGGCGGTCGACCTGGCCCGTCGAGAGAATGTGATCCTGGCGAGCTTCGGCGATCCGCTGCGGGTGCCGGGCAGCCGGGGCAGCCTGCTGCAGGCCAGGGCCGAAGGGGCCGAGGTGCGGGTGCTCTATTCTCCTTTCGACGCCCTGGCGCTGGCACAAGATAATCCGCACAAACAGGTGGTGTTCTTCGCCATCGGCTTCGATACCACCATGCCCAGCATCGCCTGTTCCCTGCAGGCCGCCGACAAGGCGGGGCTCACCAACCTGCGCTTCCTCTGCCACCATATCCGGCTGATGCCGACCCTGATCGGTTTGCTGGAGGCCGGTGAGGTCCGGCTCGATGGCTTCGTCGGACCGGGGCATGTGAGCATGGTGATCGGCAGCCGGGTCTATCAGCCTATTGCCAGCCACTATCACAAGCCGCTGGTGATCGCCGGCTTCGAGCCGGTGGACTTTCTGCAGGCCCTGTATCAACTGGTGCTGCAGCTGGCAGAGGGACGCTGCGCCATCGAAAACGCCTATGGCCGGGTGGTGGCGGCAGAGGGCAATCCGGCCGCCCTGAAGGTAATAGAGGAAGTGTTCGAGTCGAACGTCGACAGCCGCTGGCGGGGGCTGGGCACAGTGCCGGGCTCGGGGGTACGGGTGCGGGAACACTATCGGCATCTGGATGCATCGACCAGTCTGGCATCCCTGCCGCAGATCAAGGCCGCCGCCGAGCCCGCCTGGTGCAATGCCGTGCTGACCGGACGGATCAAACCCCATCAATGCCCGCTGTTTCGCCGCCACTGCACGCCCGAGCATCCGGTCGGCGCCCTGATGGTGTCCAGCGAAGGCGCCTGCGCCGCCTATTATCAATATCGTCCCGAGCAGTACCATCCCGAACAAGACGAGCATAAGGAAACCCGCCGTGACCCATGAGCAAACCACCATCACCCTGGCCCATGGTGCCGGGGGCGGCGCCATGCACAGCCTGATTGACGAACTCTTTCTCACCGCCTTCGGCGATGAACCCCTGCTGCAAAAGGAAGATCAGGCCCGGCTGCCGCTGGCGGCGTTGCTGGCCCGGGGGGATCGACTGGCGCTGACTACCGACAGCTTTGTGGTCAGCCCGCTGGAATTTCCCGGTGGCGATATCGGCAAGCTGGCGGTGTGCGGCACCCTCAACGATCTCGCCGTGGGCGGCGCCATCCCCCTGTATCTGAGCGCCGCCTTTATCATAGAAGAAGGGCTGCCGCTGGCGCTGCTCGAGCGTCTGGTCGGCTCCATGGCCGAGGCCGCCCGCCAGGCCGGGGTGACCATTGTCACCGGCGATACCAAGGTGGTGGAGCGGGGCATGGCCGACAAACTGTTTATCAATACCACCGGCGTGGGGGTGATACCGGCGGGCCTGAACCTGGCCATCGGCTCGGCCCGGCCCGGCGACAAGATACTGATAAACGGTCATATCGGCGATCACGGCGCCGCCGTCATGCTGGCCCGGGAAGATCTGGGACTGGTGGGGGAGCTGGCCAGCGACTGTGCCGCCCTGCATGGGCTTATCCACCCGGTGCTGGCCCGGTGTAGCGGGGTGCGCTGCCTGCGTGATGCCACCCGCGGCGGCCTGGGCGGCGTATTGAGCGAAATTGCCGGGGCGTCGGCGGTCGCCATCCGGCTGCTTGAAAACGCGCTGCCCATCCGCCCCCAGACCTGGGCCCTGTGCGAACTGCTGGGGCTGGAGCCGCTGTTTCTCGCCAACGAGGGGTTGGCCGCCATGGTTGTCTGCCCCGAGCAGGCCGAACAGGCCCTGGCCTTGCTGCGTGGCCATCCCCTGGGCCGGGATGCGTGCATTGTCGGCGAGGTGGTGGCCCCATCGTCACCGGGCCGCTTGAGCCTGCTGACCCCTTACGGCGGCGAACGGCTGCTGGAGGTACCCCATGGCCTGCAATTACCGAGGATCTGCTGAGCATGCATGAGCTGTCGGTGGTGCGGGCCCTGCTGAACCAGCTTGAACCCTATCAAGACAGGGACATTAGCCGCATCCGTATCGAGGTGGGCACCCTGAGTTGCGTCGACGGCGAGCGGCTGCAGTTCTGTTTCGATATGGTCAAGGGCGAGGCGGGCCTGAGTGATACCGAGCTGTTTATCGATATGGTGCCCGCCCAGGCAGAATGCCGCGCCTGTAGCCGACGCTTTACCCCGAACGGCCCGGGTGACGCCTGCCCCTGCGGCAGCTACGACTATACTCTCACTTCGGGACGGCAGTTGCTGTTGACGGAAATAGGATTCGGCTGATGTGTGGACACTGTGGATGTTCCAGCGAAAAGGCCCGGCTGTCGGAGCCGGGCATCGAGAGGCACAGTCACCTGCAGCAGGACGGTGACAGCCTGCAATTACAGCAGGCACTGCTGGCCGGCAATGATGAACTGGCTCGGCAAAATCGTGACTGGCTGACGGAAAACCGCATCATCTGTATCAACCTGATGGGCACCCCGGGCGCCGGCAAGACCCAGTTGCTGGAAGCGACCTTCAGAGGAGCAGGCACCGACTGGCCAACCATGGCGGTGCTGGAGGGAGATCAGCAAACCCAGAACGATGCCCGCCGCATTCAGGCCAGCGGCGGGCGGGCGGTGCAGATCAACACCGGCACCGGCTGTCATCTGGATGCCTGTATGATACAGGCGGGCCTGGCCAGCCTGGCACCGGAGCCCGGCTCCCTGGTGCTGGTCGAAAATGTGGGCAATCTGGTGTGTCCGGCGCTGTTCGATCTGGGCGAGCGGCACAGAGTGGCGATGATGGCGGTCACCGACGGCGAGGACAAACCGGAAAAATACCCCCATCTGTTTGCCGGCTGCGAGCTGGTTATTATCAACAAGATTGATCTGCAACCGTATCTGGAGGTCGATCTGGACAAGATTAAAGCCTCCCTGCGCCGGCTGAATCCCAGGGTCGAGATACTGCCGCTGTCGGCCAGCACCGGCGAGGGGCTTAACGCCTGGTATGACTGGCTGCTGACCCGGGCCCGTTTATGACCAGGAGCTTTCTGGCATCCGGGGATCTTCACCTGCTGCATCAGACGCTGGTGCAGGCCGGTTTTGAGGTGATCGGCCCCCGGGTCAAGGACGATGCCATCCTGTTTGCCCCCTTGAACCATGTGGACGAGCTGCCCTGGGGCTGGCAGGAGCAGGCTGACGCGGGCAGCTATCGCCTGCAGCATACCGCCGGCCGGCGCGCCTTTGCCTGGAATACCGGCCCCCAGGGTCTCAAACCCTGGCTGTTTCAACCCGAACAAGTGCTGTGGCGAGCCGACAATACCGAAGAGGGGCTGTGTTTTCGTGCCGTGGCGCCAAAGCCCAAGCGGCTTGCTTTTATCGGCCTGCGGGGCTGCGATCTGGCGGCGCTGAACATTCAGGACCAACACTTTATGGCGGGGCCTTATGCCGACCGCTTCTATCGTGCCCAGCGCGAACAACTGCTGATCGTGGCGGTCAACTGTGCCCGCAGCGCCGATACCTGTTTTTGTGTCTCGACCGGCGACGGCCCCGAGGCCCGCTCTGGTTTTGATCTGCTGCTCGACGAACTGGATGACGGCTACCTGCTGCAGAGCGGCAGCGACCGGGGCGCGGCCATAGCAGCGCAATTGCCCCTGAAAAAGGCCACCGGCAAGCAGGTGACCGAGGCCAACGCTTTGCTGGCGGGCGCCAGCCGGCAGCAAAGAATCATGCCGAGCGAGGCCGAACTGGCGCAGCTGGTGGACCGGCTCGATCATCCGCATTGGCAGCAGGTGGCCGAGCGTTGTCTGGCCTGCGGCAACTGTACCTCGGTCTGCCCCACCTGTTTCTGTTCGAAGCAGGATACAGAGGGCGACATCCGCAACCGGCAGGCCGAGCAGGTGCAGCGGTGGGATTCCTGCTTCAGCGAGCAGCACAGCTACATTACCGGCAAGGTGGTCCGGCCCGAGATCCGCCACCGCTACCGCCAGTGGCTGGTGCACAAGCTGGCCACCTGGCAGCAGCAGTTCGGTCGCAGCGGTTGCGTCGGCTGCGGCCGCTGCATTGCCTGGTGCCCGGTGGCCATCGATCTGGTGGAAGAAGCCCGGGCCCTGCTGGCGGACAAACCGCCGGAGGATGATCATGGCTGACTTTGTGCCCATGACCGCCACCCTGGCGGCGAAGACAATGGAGTTGCCCGGGGTGCACACCCTGGGCCTGGCGCTGGAAACGCATTCGCCGTTCGACTTTGATTTCGGGCAGTTCAACATGCTCTACCTGTTCGGCGCCGGTGAGGTGGCCATCTCCATCATGGGCTGGGATCAGGGCCTGTTGCAGCACACCATTCGCGCCAGGGGCCGGGTCACCCGGCCCCTGGTGGAGTTGCAGGTCGGCCAGCAACTGGGCCTGCGTGGCCCCTTCGGTCGGGGCTGGCCGCTGGCCAAGCTGCAGGGGCGGGATCTGGTGTTTATCACCGCCGGGCTGGGTTGCGCGCCTGTGGTGGCGGCCATTCATCATGCGGTGGCCAACCGGGATCAATATGGCCGCATCGTGATCCTGCAGGGGGTCAAGCACCATGCGGATTTGTTGTGGCAGGGCCAGTATCGGCGCTGGCAAACCCTGGGCAAGTGTCAGGTACTGCTGGCCGCCAGCGAGGAGCACAGGCACCGGCACCATTGGCGCCTGGGGCTGGTGACCGAGTTGCTGACGCTGGCCGAGTTCGATCCGGCCCATTGTGCGGTATTGATGTGCGGACCCGAGATCATGATGCTGGCGGCGCTCAAGCAGCTGGCATTGCAGCGGGTGGGGGATGAGGCCGTCTATATGAGCCTGGAGCGCAATTTTCAGTGTGGTCTGGGCTTGTGTGGTCATTGCCAACTGGGACCGTATTTTGTCTGCAAGGACGGCCCCGTGTTCCACTATCCCATGATCAAGTCCTGGCTGGGCAGGGAGGGGGTCTGATGGCCAAGCTGACCCTGGCGGTACACAAGCTGACCTCCTGCTCCGGCTGCCAGCTGGCCTTCCTCAATCAGGGCCCGGCATTGCTCGATCTGCTGGAAGAAGTGGAGTTCCTGCATTTTATCGAGGCGGGTATCGAGGGGCCGGACCGACAGGTGGATGTGGCCTTTGTCGAGGGCAGCATCTCTACCCCGGAAGATCTGGAGCGGGCCCGGGCCCTGCGCCAGAACAGCAAGCGGGTGGTCACCATCGGCGCCTGCGCCACCAGCGGCGGCATCCAGGCCCTGCGCAACCTGGCGGATGGCCCGGCCTGGCAGGCAGCCATCTATGCCCGGCCGGACTTTATCGCCACCCTGGCGACCTCCACCGGGGTGGCCGAGCACATCAAGGTAGACTTCGAGCTGTGGGGCTGCCCCATCACGGTGGAGCAGATGCGCCATTTTCTGCGCCAGCTGCGCCTCGGCGTGCAGCCCAGGCCCGAGGCCGAAAAACTGTGCATGGAGTGCAAGCGCCGCCAGCAGGTGTGCGTGATGGTAACCCGGGGCGCCCCCTGTCTGGGGCCCGTGGTGCGTACCGGCTGCGGCGCCCTCTGTCCCGCCTTCGGCCGGGCCTGCTATGGCTGCTCCGGCCCCTCCGAGCAGCCGAACTGCGACAGCCTGGCCAACCGCTTTGCCGGTCTGGGGCTGGTGCCCGACGATATCGCCAAACGCTTCGCCGCCATTCACAGCCACAGCGCGCCCTTTCGCGAACAAAGTCAACGCTGGCAGCAAATCGATGTGCGGGAGCTTGAATGAAGAAAGCGAAACGCAAGATTTCCCTCAAGGTGCCTTTCGTCACCCGGCTGGAGGGAGAAGGCTCGCTGGAGCTGAGTGCCCGGGGCGATCGCATCGACAAGCTGCATCTGGCCATCTTCGAGCCCCCCCGGCTGTTCGAGAAGTTTCTGGAAGGGCGTGGCTATCAGGAGGTGCCGGATCTCAATGCCCGTATCTGTGGTATCTGTCCCATGGCCTACCAGCTGACTTCCATCCAGGCGATGGAGCAGCTGTTCGGCATCACACTGCCCACGCAACTGGTGCAACTCAGACGGCTGATGAACCTGGGGGAGTGGGTGCAGAGCCATGCATTGCATATTCACTTTTTGGCGGCGCCGGACTTTCTCGGTTTCGATCATGCCCTGGCCATGGCGAAACTCTATCCCGAGGTACTGAAGCGGGGCATGCAGTTGCAGGAGGCCGGCAATGCGCTGATGACCCTGCTGGGCGGACGCTCCGTGCATCCGGTGGGGTTGCAGGTGGGCGGGTTTGGGCGCCTGCCCGATGTGGAACGCTGGGATCAGGTCAGGCGGCTGGTGGGGCAGGCGCTGCCCGCCGCCGAACAGCTGGTGCGTTGGACGGCGGGGCTGACGCTGCCCGACTATTCTCATGATTTTACCTGGGTCAGCCTGACCGAGCCGGATGCCTATGCCATCAACGGCGGTCGACTCACCAGCAGCAATGGCCTGAGTCTGGATTACGACGACTACGCCGACCATTTTGCCGAACACCAGGAGCCCCATTCTACCGCCCTGTATTCGCTGCTGGATGGCAAGAACTATCTGGTCGGCCCCCTGGCCCGGATGAACAACAATTTTGGGCGGCTGCCCGCCGAGGTCAAGGCCCTGGCCGGAGACTGTGGCCTCGACTTTCCCAGTCGCAACATGTTTACCAGCATCCAGGCCCGGGCATTGGAGATATACTGGGCCTTGTTCGAGGCCAGCCGGCTGCTGGCCATGGACTGCCCGACCGGCGAAGCCAGCCTGCCGGTGACGCCCAGGGCAGGGGAGTGCTGCTTTTGCACCGAGGCCCCCCGGGGCATGATCTATCATCATTACCGGCTGGACGAGCAGGGCAGGGTGCTGTCCTGCACCATAATACCGCCCACCAGCCAGAATCAGGCCCGCATCGAGCAGGATCTGAAGACCTCGGTGACCCGCTTCGGCCTGAGCCACAGCGATTTGGAGCTCAAGCTGTTCTGCGAGCGGCTGATCCGCAATTACGACCCCTGTATTTCCTGCTCCACCCATTTCCTGCAGTTCAAGATACGGCGTGGTTAGGGTCTGTTGACCTTTTGAGATGATTTTTGCAGCAGTTTGTTGGGGCTTGATACAAGGCACTGAAGTGGTTGAAGAAGGCTTCCGAGATACCAAGAGTTATCGAACCGACCTGGGGTTGAGACTCAGTGGCATGCGTGATGTGGCGCGACTGCAAATTCTCCTGCTGATAGCCATGCTGACCCAGTTAACGTTGCTGATTATTGGCAAAGCAGCCTATCTGAAGGAATATCATCGACACTTCCAGGCCAATACCGAGCGTGATCGAGCCGTGTTGTCATATTTTTTCCTCGGCAGGGAGATTGTCAAAGATGATCGCTACCAGTTCAGTGAACAAGATCTTGCCGAAGCCTATGATGGAATGAGCAAAAATTATGCGTGTTGAGTGCCAAAAAATGTGGGGATCCCTCAGTCCCTAGGCCATCCCTTTACCCATAAGTCAGCCCAATAACTCCTTGGTCTCCTGTATGGCACGGACCATATCATGACAACGCTCCAGGCCCAGCCACAGCGTTTGCAACCCGGGTTCGCCATCTCCCTTTCGTCCTAAAAAACCGCCATAAGAGGCGACCAGATGGATGATGGTTCTCAGGCTCGGCGCCTCTTTGGGCGGGGCTTTCCGCAACGCCGACGCGTATATGATCCGCCATTCTTCGGGGTCAAAAGCCAGTTCGCAGCTGTGCTCCGGCAC
>NZ_JAFBBE010000029.1 GCF_016907015.1 Oceanisphaera litoralis | reverse complement strand
CTCTTCAATTAAAGACTTGATGCTCAATGAATATATCTGGTTTGCTGCTATTTCTAGTTGCACTCCAACAAGACATTGAAAAACAATATTTTTTTGTTTCCCAACTCCCTGCGAGTGCCCACACAGTTTGCTTGATAAGTTGTTAAAGAGCGTTGACCTTTTCTAGGTCAGGGGTATGAATTATACATACCACCTTGAATTCGTCAAGCTGAAATGATGTTCTTTTTCTGCTTGTGACCGTGAGCTGCTTGCCCCGTGTCAGTGGATGCGCATTATAGGGAGCACCCGATTTTACGCAAGGGCTTTTTTGATAAAAACAGGACTTTGGCAGCCAACCGCTTACAAATCCATCAAGATCACAACTAAACCGCTGTATTACCCTTATAACATGCACGTTTTGGTGTTATCTGTATAAGAAACAACCTGGCAGATCCGCAGCTATAATGGTCCGCTCTTCTTTTCTTATATCGCTCACTGATAGTGTAAGTACACTCAATGCCGGCCGGAGCTAAGCCTCACTACTCAGCTATGACCGGTCAGGTATGGCCTGGCGCCGCCAGTAGGATATCGAACCGCCAAGACCCAATATCTTATAATCACCTGATTGATATTGCTTAAATATCGTGAACACGACTTTTCTGGTTAATTTACACTCATTCAAACCCAAGGTGTCTTGTGTTGGGAGCAGGATAAAATGTAATATCGACTTATTATCCGTCCCCATAGTTAAATGGATATAACAAGGTCCTCCTAAGACTTAGTTGCAGGTTCGATTCCTGCTGGGGACGCCAGTACTTTACCACAGCCTCCCGTGCACTGCGTCACCCCCTCCTTTTCAACATCTTCAACATCATTACCGATGTGTACATCCCAGAATTAAAACACTTGTCCACCCCACCGCCGCGCTGCGTAAGCAGTTCAACTCCAACCTGTTCGACACTCATCACCCACGGTAATGATGGGCTGGCTGCGCCGCTTGCTCAGTGCCCGAGCGCTGGACAGGCTGTTACTCAAGGCCGGGGGCTAGGCCTTTACCCAAAATGGCTGCCGTTTTCGTAATACTGGCGGCCTTCAAGCTTGGTGAAGATGACACAAATGTCCCGTTCGGCGCCGACCCACGCCCGCAGTGTCGACGTAATTTCGGCCGCTACCTTGTCCTGCACTTCCAGTGCTCGCTCCAGCCAGAGTACTTCCACAATAGGATAACCACTTACTACTTGCCCCTTGGCCATAAATTCGGCGGGAATAAACTCCAGGGTAAAATGATCCAGCGGACTGCCAATCAGGGGCGATAGCGTATCGACCAGCGGTTTACTGATCTGTTTGACCGCTTCTCGAGACAGACCACGAAAACGTAAATGAGGCATGATAAATTCCTTATTCTAGAGTGAATGGATACTCCAGCATCATAAGCAAAGCCGGAGCACAAAACAGCGAGGGAAAATGAAAATACTATCTTTGCTACTGGTATGGCTCTGGTGTGGTCACAGCCTCGCGGCACCCGCACTGTGGTCGGCTACCAGAGACGAACAGCAGCTATGGCTCTTCGGCTCGGTTCATATGGCCGATGAACGTCTGGCAGTGCTGCCGGCACCACTGCTGCGAAGCCTTCAGCAAAGCGAGCGGTTGTTTCTGGAAGTGAACCCGGCCGCCATCACCCCGGCAGACCTGGCACCTTTTTTGACCATGGCAGCCGATGACAACTGGCGCCGCCGTCTGGGGACCTCGCTGGCAAATCAGCTTGAACAGCATCTCGATGCGCCGACCCTCTCTCCCCTGAAATCGCTCCCGCCCTGGTTTGCCGCCCTGCAACTGACCCAGGCCCGGGCGCAAGCCCTTGGTTTTTCCAGTACACAAGGCATCGACATGCAGGTGATGAATCTCGCCCAACAGCGGCAGCTGCCGATTTCGGGGCTGGAGTCACCCACCCTGGTATTCAGCCTGCTGGCCTCTCTGCCCGAGCGACAACTGGAGGCGGACTTTGTACGCCATACCCTGAATGAACTGGGGCAGATAGAACAACACCTCGAGCAGTTGCTGGACACCTGGCAAAGCGGAGACGAGCAGGCGTTACTCGCGCTGCTTCGTAACGAGCAATCCCCGGCGCTCGGTCAATTCATCGAGCGGGAACTCCTGCTGGCGCGCAATCGCCTGTGGCTGGATCACCTTGAACATCAGGCCCCGAAAAAAGCCCTGCTGGTGGTGGGCGCCCTGCATCTGTACGGCGAGCATGGTCTGCTCCGCTTGCTGGAACAGGACGGTTATGCCCTTAAAAAGGTTGAGGACTGAGCGTTTTATTGATCGGGATCAGCATGGTGACAGAGCGTCTCGCTAAGATACCTCTATAGCGCGTACTCAAGGAGACGAACCATGACCTTCTGGCTTGATTTGATGTTCGGCAGCGACGTCGGATTGATGTCCATGCTGGTGATCATCGCAACGACCTTGCTCATCGCCTTTTATGCCGGCTTCTTTATATACAAAGTCAGCAAAGCCGGCCCCAACGAGTAATAGCGCGGCATCGGATTCTCGTTTGACATACCTCTTTTAATAACGACAGGCCCTTACCTCCTCCTCCCCGGGGCCTGTCGTTTCCTCTTGCTGTTCAACTTGCTTATACTGCGGCTATTCAAAACCTGGCGCCGTCAGATCCTCTGTTTGCCATTCCCTTTTTTCAGCTTGCCATCGGCCCTGTGACGCCATTCATTCAAGGAAGCCCTCATGTCTTATACTTCTCTGAGCCAGCATTTCGAACAACGCTATCATCTGCAACACCTTGGTGCCATTTGTGGCTGGGATCAGGCCACCATGATGCCGCCCGGCGGCAACGAAGCCCGGGCCGAGGCAATGAGCACCCTGGCGGTACTGTGTCATCAGCAACTGCAGGATCCACGGCTGGCCGACTGGTTTGCCGCCGCCGAACAGGAGTCGCTGCCGCCGCAACAGGCTGTCAGCCTGGCCGAAATGCGCCGCCAGTGGCGTGATGCCACCTTGCTGCCGGAAGATCTGGTACGCGCCATGTCACTGGCCGGTTCGCGCTGCGAGCATGCCTGGCGCCACCTGCGCCCGGCGAACGATTGGGCCGGATATCTGCCGTTGTTTGAAGAAGTACTCAACCTGTCCCGTCAGGCCGCCTCGGCCCGCGCCGAGGCCTTGGGCTTGTCCCGATACGATAGCCTGTTGGAACAATACGAGCCGGGCATGCGCAGCGACCGGCTCGATATCCTGTTTGGCGACCTCAAAAGCTGGCTGCCGGGTCTGATCACCCAGGTGCAGGACAAGCAGCGCGGCGAACCCCTGCTGCAACCCAGGGGCCCCTTTGCCGTAGAGCAACAGCGGGCACTGGGGCTGGAGGTAATGGCGCTGCTCGGCTTCGACTTTGATCGTGGCCGGCTCGATGTCAGTGTTCATCCCTTCTGCGGCGGCGTCAGCGAAGATGTCCGGCTCACCACCCGCTATAACGAGCAGGATGTGACCCAGGCGCTGATGGGCATCATTCACGAAACCGGCCATGCCCGCTATGAACAGGGTCTGCCCGCCCACTGGCGCCGGCTGCCGGTGGGTCAGGCCAGATCCATGGGGATACATGAATCCCAGAGCCTGTTCTTCGAAATGCAGCTGGCCCGCCACCCTGCCTTTATCGACCGGCTGGCCCCCCTGCTGGAACGTCACTTCGGTGCCCAGCCGGCCTTTTCCCCGGACAACATGGCCAGACTTTATACCCGGGTTACTCCCGGCCTGATCCGGGTTGATGCCGACGAAGTCACCTATCCGGCCCATATCATGCTGCGTTACGAAATAGAGCGGGATCTGATTGAAGGCAAGATGGAAGCCAGAGACCTGCCCGAGCGCTGGGATCGGTTGATGCAGCGCTATCTGGGCCTCGGTACCAAGGGTAATTACAGGGATGGCTGCCTGCAGGACATTCACTGGACCGACGGCAGCTTCGGCTATTTTCCCAGCTACACCCTGGGCGCCATCTATGCGGCCCAGCAGGCCGAAGCCATGCAGCAACAGCAGGGATCGCTGGATCAGCTGCTCGGCAACCGGCTATCAACCGTATTCGAATGGCTACAAAAAAACATCTGGCAGCACGCCAGCCTGCTGGAGACCGACCAGCTTATTCAACAGGCCTGTGGCCAGCCACTGGATACCGGCGCCTTCCGGCAACATTTGCAAACGCGTTACCTGGGCTAAGGAGGTCTATGCTTGAATCAGGCCCCATGGACGGGGCCCTGATGTCTGGGAGGCAGGGTAATGTATAGAAAAAAAAACCACCACAAGCTGGTGGTGTTTTACGATGGTAGCTGCGAGGGCTGTATCAAGGACAGAGCCCGCTACGAGCATTGGGCCGGTAGTGGTGGCCACGATATTTACTGGTTTGATATCACCGGGCGGGAAGAGGTGTTGTCAAGCCTGGGCATCAACCCCTACAAGGCGTTACGCGAGCTACATGTACAAACCGAGCACGGAGAAGTGGTCACCGAGCTGGACGCCTATATTCTGCTGATGAAACGGGTGCCCCGGCTCAAGCCGCTGGCCTGGTTGATTGGCTTGCCCCTGATCCGGCCTTGTCTGTCCTGGACATACCGGACCTGGGTTCGGCAGCGACTGGAACGTGAGGGGCGGGCCTGAATCCGCCCCTCTGCCGACACCACCGAACCATAACGCTAACCATGTTACCGGTGCATGTTACCGGTGCATGCCACCTCGGAGTGGCCAAGACCTAATCAGTTATCTTTTCCTTAGTCAAAACAGGGCTTATTAGGCGATACGCCAATATTAGCGGTTGGGGATGTGGCCGCGTTCAACACCTCCAGCATGCGCTCGGGCTGTACCGGCAACCGGGGGTTCAGCTCACCCGACAGCCGAGCCAGGGTGCGCGGGTTCAGATTGCTGCTGACTTCTGTCGGCAGCAGCTCGTCGCTCACCCGCAATGGCTCTGCCCGCATCGCCAGTAATAAACGCAAGCTGTCTTGCTGCAGATCACCGGCCAGGGCCGACAGCTGCGGCGCCCTGATATCGTCCTGAGGAGCGGCATAGAGTGGATTTTGTGCCGGCAACTCGAAGAATGATCGCCAGTCCGTCTGCCCTTGTTCACTTTTTGGCTCATCGATTCGCGGCAAGTCCCGCGCATCTTCGGACATAAGCGCCAGCAGTAAACCAAAATCGCTACGACGGCCGTCAATGACCGCCTGATTAAGGTGGCCTCCGAGTTGGCTGTCGTTAACGAGCAGGTTGGCATTCAGTTCTGGCAGCATAAAAAGTGTAAATATTAGGCATTTGGATGGTTATCGGCAGCAAGTCCGGTTTTTTTAGCAAAAAATTACCTTTCAGGGGTTCACAAGCCCCCACTTTTTGGTAGTATGCGCCCCACAAAGTGTGGAGGGGTTCCCGAGTGGCCAAAGGGATCAGACTGTAAATCTGACGGCTCAGCCTTCGCTGGTTCGAATCCAGCTCCCTCCACCATCTATTGTTAGTCAATGCGCTCTGTTGTTTTTCAACATCCGGCGCCTTGATATGAAGTGTAAATTTAAAACTGTTTAACGTATTTCATTAAACAGAAAAAAGTTAACTCGTGGAGGGGTTCCCGAGTGGCCAAAGGGATCAGACTGTAAATCTGACGGCTCAGCCTTCGCTGGTTCGAATCCAGCTCCCTCCACCATCCTTTTAAAGCCGGTGCTCAGCACCGGCTTTTTTTATGCCTGCAGAAAACACGGCTTTTCTATCTTTCAGGCTTTTCCTCCAGCGCCTGCTCCAGCAATCGTTGCTGATGCTCCGGAGACTGGGTGTGCCGCGCCAGCAACCGGTACATGGCCGGCACGATAAACAGCGTCAGCAGAGTTGCCAGCGCCACCCCGGCAAACACCACTATGCCCACCGCCTGCCGGCTTTCGGCCCCGGCGCCGCTGGCCAGGATAAGGGGAATGGCGCCCGCCACCGTGGTAAAGGCGGTCATCAGTATCGGCCGCAGGCGACGCATCGAGGCCTCAATCAGCGCCTCATCAAAAGCCTGGCCCCGATCACGCAGCTGATTGGCAAACTCCACGATCAGAATTCCGTTCTTGGTGACCAGGCCTATCAGCATCACCATCGCTATCTGACTGTAGGCATTGAGGGTCATGCCCGTCAGATAAAGTCCCAGCAAGCCGCCGAGCAGGCCAAGTGGCACCGTCAGCAAGACGATAAAGGGATGTACAAAACTCTCGAACTGGGCCGCCAGGATCAAAAACACCACCACCAGCGCCAGCCCGAACACGAAAACCACGTCACCCTGGTTGCTCTTGTATTCCAGCGACTCGCCCTTATAGTCGACGATGGCGTAGTCGGGCAGTTGGTCCCGCACCAGAGCGTCCAGGTAGTCCAGCGCCTCGCCCAGGCTGTAGTTGCCCACCAGGTTGGCACTGAGGGTGATCGCCTTCTTGCGGTTGTAATGGTTCAGCGAGGGCGAGGCCCCCTGCTCGGTCAGGGTGACCAGGTTATTCAGCGACACCAGCTCGCCGCCACCGGTGCGCAGGTAGACGCCGCCCAGATCACCGAGCTGTCTGAAGGCATCCTGCTGCCCCTTGAGATAGACATCATACTCCTCCCCCTGACGCGCATAGGTGGTGATGGCCTGACCGCCCAGCATGACATTGAGGCTGTCGGCCACTTCGGTCACCGAAATCCCCAGCTTGGCCGCCCTTTGCTGATCCACCTCCACCAGCAGCTCGGGCTTGGTCTGGGCATAATCCAGATCCAGATCACTCAGGCCCGGGTTGTCTCGCGCCAGCCGCCGCAACTGCTCGGCCCAGCCATGGAGTTCGTCGTAATCGGCCCCGCCCAGCACAAATTCCACCGGCGAGCTGGAGCCGCCACGAATGGACGAGGGCAGTATCGGGATCACCAGCACATCGGCCACGTCCCGGGTCAAACCGCGAATGCGCCCGACAATGTCCTCGGCCGACAGCTCCCGTTTATTCCAGGCTTCCAGGCTGGCGATAACCATGCCGCTGTTCACCCCGCCACCAAAGCCCGGAGTACGTACCGTCAGACTGGTAATGCTGCCATCTTGCTGCAGGGGCGCCAGTCGCGCTTCCACCTCACCCATGGCCCGGCTCATCCGTTCGAAGCTGGCCCCTTCGGCCCCGCGCACCAGCACGAAGACAACGCCGCGGTCTTCTTTCGGCGTCAGACTCTGAGGCACTTCCCGAAACAGCAGGGTAATGAGTCCCAGCGCCAGCACCATCGCCACCGGCGCCCACCAGCGGTGACCCAGCTCGCTGTCGAGCAGGCGCCGATAGCCTTGCTCCAGCCGGGCAAAGCCCGCATCGAAATGGCTGGCCAGCCAGCCGGGCTGCTGCCTGGACTTCAGGATTTTGCTGGCCATCACCGGGGTCAGGGTCAGCGCCACCAGCGACGAAAATGCCACGGCTCCGGCCAGCAACACCGCAAATTCGGTAAAGATGCGGCCTATGATGCCGCCCATGAACACGATGGGCAGAAATACCGACACCAGGGTCAGGGTGGTGGCGATCACCGCAAACCCCACCTCCCGCGTGCCGTGATAGGCGGCGGCCAGCGGTGAGCGGCCCCGCTCCAGGTGATGATGAATGTTCTCCAGCACGACGATGGCGTCGTCCACCACCAGGCCGATGGCCATGATCAGCGCCATCAGGGTGATCAGGTTGACCGAATAGCCCAGGACATAGGCCAGAATAAAGGCGCTGATCAGCGACACCGGCACCGTCACCGCCGGGATCAGGGTGGCACCTACCTGCCCAAGAAAGAGGTAAATCACCAGTACCACCAGCCCCATGGTGATCATCAGGGTCTGGTAGACCTCACCGATGGCGCTGTCGATAAACACCGAGCTGTCGTAGGTCCAGGTCAGCTCGGCGCCTTCGGGCAGAAAAGGCTGCTGAACCATGATCGCCCGCTTGACCTCGTCCACCACCTCCAGGGTGTTGGCCTGGGTCTGCTTGACGATACCCAGCCCGACCACATTCTGGCCGTTGGAGCGAAACAGGGTGTCTTCCGGTTTCTCCCCTTCCCATATCTCGGCCACGTCGCTCAGGTAGACCCGGGCGCCCGAGTCGATACGACGAATGCTCAGGGTCTGGAAATTTACCGCCTGATCGTAACCACGCTGAATGCGAGCCGCGAAGTTCTGCTGGCTGTTTTCCAGGGTGCCGGCCGGCAGCTCCACGTTCTGTGCCCGCAGGGCGGCCCGGATGTCGGCTACCGTCACCCCGCGCGAGGCCATGGCCATCGGATCCAGCCGCACATTCATCACCCGTTCCTTGCGTCCCCCCACCCAGACCGAGCTGACACCATCGAGCAGGCTGAAGCGATCGGCCAGCACGTTCTGGGCGTAATCACCCAACGCCAGCGGCGACATGCCGGTAGAGCGCAGCGTTACCCACAAAATGACATCGTTGCGCCCCGTGTCCTTGGTAACGACGGGGGCATCGGCGTCATCGGGCAGGCTGCGGGAAGCCCGGGCCACCGCCTCGCGCACATCGCTGGCGGCATTGTCCAGATCCCGCGCCGGATCGAATTCGATGGTAATGCTGGAACGACCGTCGCGGGTGCTGGAGCTGATGAACTTGACCCCACTGATGCCCGACAGCTCGTCTTCCAGCTGCTTGGTCACCTGCATCTCCAGCACGGCGGCGCTGGCACCGGTATAATTGGTGCGTACCGTCACCACCGGCGAGGTGGTGTCGGGCATTTCCCGCAATGGCAACTCGAGAAAGGAGATCAGCCCGAACACACAGAGCATCAGGCTCAGTACCGTAGCCAGTACCGGGCGGGCAATGGACACGTCAGAGAGCTTCACTGTGCACCTCCACCCGCATGCCGTCCCGTACCTTGACGGTTCCTTCGCTGACCACCCGCTCGCCGGCCATCAGTCCTTCGGCAATGGTTACCCATTCTCCCAGGTTACGGCCTATGCTCACATGGCGCCGGCTGACATTGCCTTCGTCATCCACCACAAACACATAACGCTGCTGGCCCGCATACAAGAGACTCTGGGCCGGGATCACCGTCTGGGTGCCGTTGGCCACCGTCAACTGCACCCGCATCAGCATCCCCGGCAGCAGCAGGCCATCGCTGTTATCAAACAGCAGCCGCACCCGGGCATTGAGGGTATCTTCATCCACGCTGGGGGCGATCACCGCCAGTTCGCCGATGAATGCCTGCTCACCATACGCCTGGGTACGGGCACTCAACTGTTCACCCACCTTGAGTTGGCGGAAATATTTTTCCGGCACCGCCAAATCCAGCTTGAGGCTGCTCACGTCAAACAGGTTCGCCACCGGCTCGTTGGCCCCGAGCAGGGCGCCCGGCGCCACATCGCTGAGCCCGATCACGCCGGAAAAAGGGGCCTTCAAGGTCAGATAATCCGCCTGCACCCGGGCGGCCTGCAGCCTGGCCTCTGCCATGGCCACGGCGGCCTGCTGGCCGTCGAGTTCGGTCTGGGTAACCGCCTTGCGCTGAAACAGGGTCCTGAAATTATTAAGCACCCGGCTGGCGTCCATCAACACCGCTTCGGCTTCCTGTACCGTCGCCTGTGCGGCTCTGTCATCCAGGCTGAGCAGCAGCTGATCCCGGGTGATCGCCTGACCGGGCACAAAATGTACCCTGGTAACCCGGGCTCCAACCTGGGGCGCTATGGCCACCTGCCGGCTGGCCTTCAGAGTGCCAATCAGTTCAATTCCGGCCGTGATCGGCTGCTCCGTGACCCGTACCGTAGACACCACGGGCGCGCTACGGGCCAGCACCGTCGTTGACATCATGCTCGACAGGCCCAGCAGGCAGACCAACAGTAATCCGGGATAATGCTGATTAAACATGGTTTTATTCATTCCTTCTCTCTCGCTGTCTCCAGTTTACCCCTTTCCGCCCGCCAGGATATGTCGACCGGTGCCAAAGAGGTAACAAAGTGTGACCAGTCCCCAGTCAGACCCTGACAGTCCGTTAAAAAACACACTACGCTTAGGGTCTGTTGACCTTTCGAGGTTAAATTTTGTTCGAGTTAAACACGTTTTTATCGCGGCGAGACGGCTGTAGCCTAGTCATTCTAAGCAAAGCCTTCTCAACAAAGAGAAAAACGCGTTTAGCCGAACCCGCAGGGCAGCGCTTGTGGGGGCTTGCTACTGCGTTATCGCTTATTTATGTAGCGTGACTACATGGCATAAGCGATGCCTTGTATCAAGCCCCCACAAACTGCTGCAAAAATCATCTCGAAAGGTCAACAGACCCTTAGCCAAGGTAATACAAGCGGCAGACGCTTGCTCAAGGAGACGGCATGAGCCAGGGGAAAATTCTGATTACCGGGGTAGCCCAGGGCCTGGGGCTGGGCATGAGCCGCTACTTTCTGCAACACGGCTACCAGATTCTGGGCGTCGACATCGACAAGGATGCCCTCACCCGGCTGGACAAATCCGGGTTATCCGGCTTGCAGCTGGTGCACCTGGATGTCAGCGAGGAAACCTCGGTACAGGCGCTGAGCCGACTGATTGAGCGTCAGTTCGGACAGCTCGACGGCATCATCAACAACGCCGCCCTCAGCCAGCCTCACAACGAGCCGTTATCTCAACTGCCGCTGTCCCACTGGCAGCGGGTACTGGCCGTCAACCTCACCGGCCCCATGCTGATCAGCAAGCATATGGCTCCCCTGCTCACACCGGGTTCGGCCATCATCAATATCGCCTCGACCCGGGCTCATCAGTCCGAGCCCGACAGCGAGGCCTATGCCGCCGCCAAGGGGGGCCTGATTGCCCTGACCCACGCCATGGCGGTCAGCCTGGGCCCGGCGGTACGGGTTAATGTCATCAGCCCGGGCTGGATTGAAGTCGGTCGGCTGCAGCCAAATCCGCAGGAGCCGGCCCCCAGCCTGCACGATCACCGCCAGCATCCGGCCGGACGAGTGGGCGACGCCGAGGATGTGGCGGCGCTGGCGCGCTTTCTGTTATCCGACGAGGCCGGCTTTATCACCGGTCAGGAATACATTATCGACGGCGGCATGAGCAAACGAATGATTTATCCGGAGGGGCCGGCTGCCGACTGACCCCGGTTTCTGCTAGCATGGCGCCACCTTTTTAAATCAGGCGCCGTAATGAAAGTTGTTTCCTTCAATATCAATGGACTCAGGGCGCGTTTGCATCAATTGCAGGCGCTTATCGACAAACACCAGCCGGACATCATAGGTCTGCAGGAAATCAAGGTTCACGACGACGCCTTTCCGCTGGCCGAGGTGGAAGCCATGGGCTATCACGTGCATTTTCATGGCCAAAAGGCCCATTACGGCGTGGCCATGCTGAGCAGGCAGGCACCGCTTTCGATCCAGAAAGGCTTTCCCGGTGACGAAGAAGATGCCCAGCGCCGCATGATCATGGGCCGCTTCACCCGTCCCGACGGCACCGAGCTGACCGTGCTCAACGGTTATTTTCCTCAGGGCGAAAACCGCAACCACGAAACCAAGTTTCCCGCCAAGACCCGCTTTTATGCGGATCTTCAGCGCTATCTGACCGAACATCATCGGCCGGATGAGGCGGTCATCGTGATGGGGGATGTGAATATTTCCCATACGGATCTGGATATCGGCATCGGCGAGCCCAACCGCAAGCGCTGGCTGCGCGAGGGAAAATGCTCCTTCCTGCCGGAAGAGCGGGAGTGGATGGACACGCTGATGAACTGGGGACTGGCAGACACCTGGCGGCTGCAGAACCCCGAAGAAAGCGAGCGTTATTCCTGGTTCGACTATCGCAGCAAGGGCTTCAATGACAACCGGGGCCTGCGCATCGACCTGATCCTCGCCACCCGGCCGCTGGTCGGCCAATTGATCGATACCGGCATCGACTACGAACTGCGCGGCATGGAAAAACCCTCGGATCACGCCCCCATCTGGGCCACCTTCGGCTGAGCAATACATTGGCGAGGATGAGATAAGAGATGCTTCCTGATGAGTATCTCTTTCTTCGTAGGGTCGAATTTATTTGACCAAGGGTGTAGCCCTGACCAAAGCGGTCGAATAAATTCGACCCTACGGAAGAGAAAACCTCCCGGTTTATCCCGCCCCCCGCTACAGCCCCAGTATTTCCTTGGCGAAGGGGATGCTGAGCTTGCGCTTGGCCTGAAAGGAGGCGTTGTCGAGCAGGTCGAGGGCTGCGAGCAAGGTGCTCATGTCCCGGGACAGGCGGTTGAGCAGGAAGCGGCCGACATCGGTGGGCAGCTTGAAACCCCGCAGTTCGGATCTCAGTTGCAGGGCGCTGAGCTTGCCCTCGTCATCCAGAGGCTTCAGCTGATAGGCCACACCCCAATCGAGGCGCGACGCCAGATCCGGCAAGCCCAGTCCCAGGTTGCGCGGCGCATTGACGGCACTGATCACCAAGGAGCCCGGCGCCCGCTCGCGGCGGCGATTGAAGAAGTTGAACACCGCCCGCTCCCACTCTTCCACTCCGGCAATGGCATCCAGATTATCCAGACACACCAGTGCCAACAGTTCCATGCCGTCCAGTAGTCGGGGAGACATATTCTGATAGCCGTCGAGAGAGATATAGGCGGCGGTCTCCCCCTCACCATCCAGCTCGGCACAGGCGGCATGCAGCAGATGAGAGCGCCCGCTGCCTTGCTGACCCCAGAAATACAGCAGTTCGTCACCCTGGCCGATGGCCGCGTTTTTGAGCGCTGTGATCAGCTGGGCATTATCACCCGGATAAAAACTGGCAAAGGTTTCATCGTCCGGCAGCTGTACCGCCAGTGCCAACTGGGCGGGCTGGTTCTCTTCTTCATCACCGTTAATCACGTTTGGCTCCCGACCAGCTGAATTCCCGCTCACCGGTCACGACCAGCCCCGTCATGGTGGTCAAGGCCTGCAATACGGCGGCACGAGAGCCTGGCACACTCAGGCGATAACGTCCCTGATATCCGGCGCTGTCGATAACATGGACCGCGTCCACGCCGTCAAGCTGGCGCAACTTGCGCTCCAGCAGCACAGTGTCTGCAAACCGGCGCAGGCCGGAAACCACTATGGTCAGCTCGCCGCCGGCATCCACCTTGGCCAGCAATGGCTGTTCCGGTGCCGGGTTCGCGGGCTTAGGCGCCCGCCGATGCCCATTTTGCTCGACCCAGTAACGATTAAGACGCGCCATCAACTCGGTCACCGCATCCGCGCCCGACGCCAGTTTACCTTGCGCCAGTTTACCTTGTAACAGGGGCTGCTCTTGCCCGGTGCCGAACAACTGCCAGCGGCCGCCCGCTGCGTTCTGCTGTTCGGTTTTCTGCTCGACAACCAGCCAGTAGTCGGCGCCATAGCGCCGACTGGCCTCGCGCAAGGGCTTGGCATCAAACAACTCACGGGTACTCAGCGTCATGTGTTCTTCCAGATCCCACAGCGGCCACAGCAAGGGGATCTGATAGGCCGAAGAGGCCCGCCGCCAGACGCGATTTGCCTCGTTGCGGCTACGGCCCTCTTGCGATAACCAGACCAGCAAAGCGGGCCTCGATGCCAGTGAAAACGGCAGCTCGGCGCTTTCCAGCAAGGCCAGCAGCTCCGCTTCGTTGAACACGGCGTTATAACCGGGCCCTGGCGGTTCAGACTGCAAATAGCGTGACACCTCGCCCCGTGCTTCATCCAGCACCCAGGAGCCATTGGCACGACCGCCGGTCAGGCGATTCAGCACCAACTCCACCGCCTGCGCCCGCGCCTCACTCCGATCATAAGGCGCCGGATCCAGGTTAACCTCAAACACCGACCGAGCGGACACGGCGGCAGAGCACAGCAGCAGTGTCGTCAGTAACAGATTTTTCAACATCAGGTTGCCACCTTTAAAAAGCATAAGGCGCATGATAACCATAGTCGTTAGCGCAAACCAGACTCAATGGATCCGTGTTCTGGGCAGTACCAGATTCAACAGTATGCCGACGATACCACACAGGCTGATGCCCTGCAGGCTGAAACCGCCGATACCGAAGGCCATGCCGCCGATGCCGAAAATCAGGATCACCGCCACTATGCACAGGTTGCGCGCCTGGGACAGGTCTACCTGATGCTTGATCAGACTGTTCAGGCCTACGGTGGCGATGGAGCCGAACAGCAAAATCATGATACCGCCCATCACCGGGGTCGGAATGCTCAGCATCAGGGCACCGAACTTGCCGACGAAGGCCAGCACGATGGCAAAGCCCGCCGCCCAGGTCATGATCACCGGGTTGAAGTTCTTGGTCAGCATCACGGCGCCGGTCACCTCGGAATAGGTGGTGTTGGGCGGACCACCGAGCATAGAGGCGCCAACGGTCGCCAGGCCGTCGCCGAGCAGGGTACGGTGCAGCCCCGGCTTCTTGAGGTAGTCCTTGCCGGTGACCGAGCTGATGGCCAGCACGTCGCCGATATGCTCGATGGCCGGCGCTATGGCCACCGGCAACATGAACAGCACCGCCTGCCAATGCCATTCGGGGGCAACAAAGTGCGGCAGAGAGAACCAGGCCGCCTCGCGTACCGGAGTAAAGTCGACCACGCCAAACCACAGGGCCAAACTGTAGCCCACGGCAATGCCGGCGGTAATGGGAACCAGACGAAACACCCCTTTCGCCACCGTAGACACCAGCAAGGTGGTGACCAGGGACGACAACGATAACCACAGCGCAATATCGTTCGGCATCATCTCGGCCGAACCGTCACCTGTCTTGCCGATAGCCATGTTCACCGCCATCGGCGCCAGGCCCAGGCCAATCACCATGATCACCGGCCCGACCACCACCGGCGGCAGCAGCCGGGTCAACAGGCCGGTGCCGCGCCAGCGTACCAGCTGGCTGAGCAGCACATACATGACGCCGGCGGCCATCAGGCCGCCCATGGTGGCAGGAATGCCCCAGGTTTGTACGCCGTACAGAATGGGGGCGATAAAGGCGAAAGAAGACGCCAGAAAAATAGGGATCTGACGCTTGGTACACAGCTGAAAAATCAGGGTGCCGACGCCGGCGGTAAACAAGGCCACATTGGGATCCAGCCCGGTGATCAGCGGCATCAGTACCAGGGCACCAAAAGCCACAAACAACATCTGGGAGCCGGCCAAAGCCTGGCGCAAGGGGGTATTGGCCGCACTCTGGTGGTGGGCCAGCGCATCGGATTGATTAACTGAACTCATTGTTATTTACCTTGAACGAACGGAAAAAAACCGGCCTATGCCGGTTTTGACTTACTTGGTACCAAAAATCTTGTCGCCGGCATCACCGAGACCGGGAATGATGTAACCGTGCTCATCGAGCCGTTCGTCAACGGAGGCACAGTACAGCTCCACATCCGGGTGAGCGGCTTCCAGCGCCTTGAGGCCTTCGGGGGCAGCCACCAGCACGATGACCTTGAAATGCTGACAGCCTTTTTCCTTCAGCAGATCGATGGTGGCGATCATGGAGCCGCCGGTGGCCAGCATGGGATCGACAATCAGTGCCATCCGTTCTTCGATGTGGCTGACCAGTTTGTTGAAGTAATGCACCGGCTGCAGGGTTTCTTCATCACGATAGACGCCCACCACGCTGACGCGGGCGCTCGGCATGTGCTCCAGCACGCCGTCCATCATGCCCAGACCGGCACGCAGAATCGGCACCACCGTGACTTTTTTCCCCTTGAGCTGATCCACCTCGGTCGGGCCGTGCCAACCATTGATAACGGTTTTCTCGGTTTCAAAATCGGCAGTGGCCTCATAGGTCAGCAGGCTGCCGACTTCTTTTGCCAGTTCACGAAAGCGTTTGGTACTGATATCGGATTCCCGCATCAGACCCAGCTTGTGTTTCACCAAAGGGTGCTTAACCTCAACGACTTTCATCAACTTACCTCTCCCGACGCACTGAACGGTATGCACATGCACAAAAAAACCGCGGGACTTTAGCATAAAATAGCGCCCGACGGCAGACATTCAGAGGATATTTTAGCAAAGGACGTCATTGTCTTCCTGTCTGGCCCTGTTTTCGACCCGGTTTAGGCCCCTTGACGGCCAGGGTCGTGGCCCGCCGGCCTCCGCCTGATTCATCGCCCTCGCTTTCGGCGTCGGCTGGAAATGATTCGCTTCAGGAAGATGCATCGACGGGCCAACGCCGGTGGCACTGCCTCGCGCATTAAATTAGAATAGCGGCCGAAATAGTGACTAACCGCCGGAAAGCGAGCCAACTGGTGCTAGTCCCGCTCCTAAATAAAATGACAAGGTAACCACTCGTGACGCAGAAGAAACCCCTGAGCTACAAAGATGCCGGTGTAGATATTGATGCCGGTAACGCCCTGGTTGAACGCATCAAAGGCGTCAGCCGTCGTACTCAACGCCCGGAAGTCATGGGTGGACTCGGGGGCTTCGGTGCCCTGTGCCAGCTGCCGACCGGCTACAAGGAGCCGGTACTGGTGGCCGGCACCGACGGCGTAGGCACCAAGCTGCGTCTGGCCATCGATCTCAAGCGTCATCAGGGCGTGGGTATCGACTTGGTCGCCATGTGCGTGAATGACCTGATTGTTCAGGGCGCCGAGCCGCTGTTCTTCCTCGACTACTATGCCACCGGCAAGCTGGATGTGGACACCGCCGCCGATGTGGTCACCGGCATCGGTGCCGGCTGCGAGCTGAGCGGCTGTGCCCTGATCGGCGGTGAAACCGCCGAAATGCCCGGCATGTACGAAGCCGGCGACTACGATCTGGCAGGCTTCTGTGTGGGCGTAGTAGAAAAAAGCGGAATCATCGACGGCACCAAAGTCGCCGCCGGTGATGCGCTGATCGCCTTAGGGTCAAGCGGTCCCCACTCCAACGGCTACTCACTGGTTCGCAAGATCCTGGAAGTGAGCCAGGCCGATCTGCAACAGCCGCTGGGTGACGCCACCCTGGCCGATGCCCTGATGGCCCCGACCCGCATCTACGTGAAGCCGGTACTGGAGCTTATCAAGCAGCACGACATCCATGCGCTGAGCCACATTACCGGCGGCGGCTTCTGGGAAAATATTCCCCGCGTGCTGCCCAAGGGCGCCAAGGCCGTTATCGACGGCGCCAGCTGGCAGTGGCCGGAAGTCTTCTCCTGGCTGCAACAGGCCGGTGACGTGGAAACCCATGAAATGTACCGCACCTTCAACTGCGGCGTGGGCATGGTTATCGCCCTGCCGGCCGATCAGGCAGAGGCGGCGGTCACCTTCATGCAGAATGCCGGCGAAAACGCCTGGGTTATCGGTCATATCGATAACGCCGCCGACGGCGAAGAGCAGGTCGAAATAAAATGACCCGCATTGTCGTCCTGATCTCCGGCAGCGGCAGCAACCTGCAGGCGCTGCTGGACCAGGCTGCCGCCGGCCAGTTGGGCGGCGACGTCGTTGCGGTCGTCAGCAACAAGGCCGAGGCCTATGGTCTGGAGCGTGCCCGTCTGGCGGGCGTCGCCACGGCCGTGCTGTCCAACAAGGACTACGCCGACCGGGACAGCTTCGATGCGGCGCTGATGGCGCTTATCGACGGCCATGAACCCGATCTGGTGGTGCTGGCCGGTTTCATGCGCATCCTGACTCCCGGCTTTGTGCGTCATTACGCTGGCCGCATGCTCAACATACATCCGTCGCTGCTGCCCCGTTATCAGGGGCTGCATACCCATCGCAGAGCCATAGAGGCCGGTGACGCCGAGCACGGCTGCAGCGTGCACTTCGTTACCGAAGAGCTGGATGGCGGCCCCGTGGTGTTGCAGGCACGGGTACCCATCTTTGCCGGTGACGACGAAGCCACCATTGCCGCACGGGTGCAGGTGCAGGAACACGCCATCTATCCGCTGGCAGTACGCTGGTTCTGTGAAGGCCGCCTGGTGATGCAGCAGGGCAACGTCTTCCTGGACGGCGTCCCGCTTCCTCCGGAAGGGCACGCCGGAGACTAATACGCTTCTGCTACTGAAAAAGCGCGCTTATGGTGACATAAGCGCGCTTTTTGTTGCGTGAATGCGACGGAGTATCCGGTTCGGACAAAGGGCCCGCTCCAGGCCCCCCACCCAGCCTCCCCCTGGCGACAACCCGCCGTTATGCCTGCAACCCCGCTGCCAAGGGGGAGGAGTAAACAGCCCCCTCCTCTGAACTCGTGAGCAACAGAACAACAGCGAGGTGCAAGGTAAGGGGAGGGTTGGGGGGTTCACAAATCGGTAGCGGCCACCCGCTCGCCCAGCCAGAACAGATTGTATTCGCCGGGTTGCATCTTGTGCCACTGCTCGTTGTTGGTCAGCGGCTGGGTAGCGATGACGGTCACGATATCGTTGGGGGTGGTTTCCTTCTGAAAGTCGATTTCCACTTCTTCGTCGATCAATCGGGCCGGGCCGAAAGGCGCGCGGCGGGTGATCCAGTGCAGGTTGTTGCTGCAATAGGTCATCAGATACTCGCCGTCGGTGAGCAGCATGTTGAACACGCCCAGCGCGCGCAGCTGATCGCACAGGCCGGCCACATAACGGAACATGGCCGCCATATCATCGGGTCGGGTCGGGTATTGGCGCTCCATGGCATCCAGAATCCAGCAAAAGGCGAGTTCGCTGTCGGTTTCGCCCACTGGCTTGTGCCGTCCGCTTTCAAGATGGTCGTAGCCACTCAGCTGACCGTTGTGGGCAAAGGTCCAGTACCGGCCCCACAGCTCCCGGGTAAAGGGATGGGTGTTTTCCAGCGCTATGCCCCCCCGGTTGGCCTGGCGGATATGACTGACCACGGAGCGGCTCTTGATCGGATATTCCTGTACCAGTTTGGCGATGCGGGACTGACTGGACGGCTGCGGATCCTTGAAGGTACGCAAGCCCTTGCCTTCGTAAAATACGATACCCCAGCCATCCTTGTGGGGGCCGGTACGGCCGCCCCGCTGCATCAGGCCGGTAAAGCTGAAACAGATATCGGTGGGCACGTTGGCACTCATCCCTAGCAATTCACACATAGTGTCTACGCTTGCTCCATTTCTTTTTCTACCAGCTGGATCAGGATATGAATGATCTTGATATGCACTTCCTGAATACGGTCTGCATAACCGAAGTGGGGTACCCGGATTTCCACATCCGCCAGCCCGGCCATCTTGCCGCCGTCCTTGCCGGTCAGGGCGATGACCTTGATGCCCTTGGCCCTGGCCGCTTCGATGGCCCTGATAATATTGCCGGAATTACCGCTGGTGGAGAGGCCGAACAACACATCCCCTTCCTTCCCTACCGCTTCCAGATAGCGGGAAAACACGTATTCGAAGCCGAAATCGTTGGCCACGCAGGATAGATGGCTGGGATCGGAAATGGCGATGGCCGGATAGCCAGGGCGATTTTCCCGGTAGCGGCCGGTCAGCTCTTCGGCAAAATGCATGGCATCGCAATGAGAGCCACCGTTACCGCAGGACAGCACCTTGCCCCCGGCCTTGAAGCTGTCGGCCAGCAATTTCGCTCCGCTTTCGATGGCCTGAATGTTGGCGTCGTCGGCCAGGAAACGATTCAGCACTTCGGCGGCGTCGGTCAGTTCGCTACGGATCAGATCCTGATACATGAAATTGCCTCTCACTCACGGTAAAAGGGCATTTTGGCACAAGTCACCCGCAGCGGGAAGCCGGGCGCCGCCCGTCCTGCCCTGTCGGCTCTATGTGGTTGGCGGGACCGGACCGAATACTGCTATTTTTTAACCTCGGTGCAGCTTGATTTAAACATTTGTATGAATTAAAACTAAAATCACCCAGGAGGTCGGACCTCGTTACCGCACTGGAGCCGGAACAAACTGAGCCCGGAACAAGGAGTTGTTCATGATTACCCTGCTGCTACTGCTGATTTCCTGGGCCGTCCTGGCTTACCATGGCTTCTCTCTGCTCGCGATAACGCGGGTCACCCTACTGGTACTGGTGGTGGGGACCTTGCTGGGTGAAGTGAGCCCGGCCTGCTGGCTGGTGTTTGCCGTGCTGGCCACCCTGCTGAATCTCCCTCCCTTGCGCGCCGCTTCGCTCAGCCGCCCCCTGTTCTCCGCCTACAGGAAGCTGATGCCGGAAATGTCTTCAACCGAGCGCGACGCCATCGAGGCCGGCACCACCTGGTGGGAGGCCGAGTTGTTTCGCGGTAAACCGGACTGGCAAACCCTGCACCACTACCCCCGACCGCAGCTCAGCGAAGCAGAGCAGGCTTTCATGGACGGTCCGGTAGAAGAAGTATGCCGCATGACCAACGACTGGGAGGTGACCCACGAACGCGCCGACCTGTCGCCCGAGGTGTGGGATTACCTGAAAAAACACGGCTTCTTCGCCATGATCATCGAAAAGCAGTATGGCGGCCTGGCCTTTTCCGCCTACGCCCAGTCCCGGGTGCTGCAAAAGCTGTGCAGCACCAGTTCCGTGCTGGCCTCTACCGTGGGGGTGCCCAACTCCCTCGGCCCGGGCGAGCTGCTGCAGGCATACGGCACCCGGGAGCAGAAGGAGCACTACCTGCCCCGGCTGGCCCGCGGCGAAGAGATCCCCTGCTTCGCTCTGACCGGCCCGGAAGCGGGCTCGGACGCCGGGGCCATTCCCGATGTCGGCATCGTCTGCATGGGCGACTGGCAGGGCGAACAGGTGCTGGGCATGCGCCTGACCTGGGACAAGCGCTATATCACCCTGGCCCCCGTTGCTACCGTACTCGGGCTGGCGTTCAAGCTGCAGGATCCGGAAGGCTGGCTGGGTGACGAGACCGATCTCGGCATCACCTGCGCCCTGATCCCCGTCGCCACCCCCGGCGTAAAGATAGGTCGCCGTCATTTTCCGCTGAACGTGCCCTTCCAGAACGGGCCCACCCAGGGCAGGGACCTATTCGTGCCCATCGACTTCATCATCGGTGGCCGGCAGATGGCCGGCCAGGGCTGGCGCATGCTGATGGAATGCCTGTCGGTGGGCCGTGGCATCACACTGCCCTCTACCGGCA
This sequence comes from Oceanisphaera litoralis, assembly GCF_016907015.1. Classification (GTDB taxonomy): domain Bacteria; phylum Pseudomonadota; class Gammaproteobacteria; order Enterobacterales; family Aeromonadaceae; genus Oceanimonas; species Oceanimonas litoralis. Next base: position 15,214 of record NZ_JAFBBE010000029.1, on the reverse strand, counting down.
CCGCCGGCACCCGCGTGTCGGCGCTGGCCTCCGGCGCCTACAGCCGTATTCGCCGCCAGTTTCGGCTGCCCATCGGCAGAATGGAAGGCATCGAGGCGCCACTGGCCCGCCTGGGCGGTAATGCCTATCTGTCCGATGCGGCCAGCATGCTGACCATGACCGGTATCGATCTGGGCGAGAAGCCCTCTGTGGTCTCGGCCATCGTCAAATATCATCTTACCGACCGCAGTCAGCGCAGCATCATCGACGCCATGGACATTCACGGCGGCAAGGGCATCTGCATGGGACCCAACAACTATCTGGCCCGCGGCTATCAGGGGGCGCCCATCGCCATCACGGTGGAAGGCGCCAACATCCTGACCCGCAGCATGATCATCTACGGTCAGGGGGCCATTCGCTGCCATCCGTATGTACTGGCAGAAATGCTGTCGGTGCAGGAGCCGGATGCCGGCAAGGCACTGGCGCAATTCGACCGGGCCGTATTCGGCCATATCGGCTTCGCCATCGGCAACCTGGTGCGCAGCCTCTGGTTCGGCTTTACCGGTGCGCGCTTCAGCCAGACGCCCGTTCGCGACGAGACCGCACCTTATTACCGCCAGATGAACCGGTTGAGCGCCAACCTGAGCCTGTTGTCGGATGTGGCCATGGCCAGCCTCGGCGGCGAGCTCAAACGCAGGGAACGACTCTCGGCCCGCCTCGGTGACGTGCTGAGCCAGCTGTATCTGGTGTCTGCCACCCTGAAGCGCTTCAATGACGAAGGTCGCCCGGCCGAGATAGTGCCGCTGGTGCACTGGGCCTGTCAGGATGGCCTGTACCGGGCGCAGATCGCGCTGGTCGAACTGCTGGACAATTTTCCGGCGCCGATGCTGGGCAAGGTGCTCAAGGTACTGCTGATGCCCTGGGGCACGCCGTTCAAACGACCGTCGGACAAACTCGATCACCGGGTGGCACGCGCCCTGCAAACACCGGGACCGGCCCGGGAGTGTATCGGCGCCGGGCTTTATCTGGCGGCCGAAGAAGGCAACCCGCTGGGCATGCTGGAGCAGGCCTTCGTCGACGTCCTCGCCGCCGAGCCGGTGTTCGACAAAATAACCCAGACCCTGGGCCGCCGCTCTTTCACCCAGCTGGATCGGCTGGCAGCCGAGGCACTGAATGCCGGTATCATAGACCCGGAAGAAGCCGTACTGCTGGAACGGGCAGAAGTCGGCCGCTTGCGCACCATCAAGGTGGATGACTTCGACCCCCGGGAACTGGTGGCCAACAAGGCACTGTTCAACGATGCCATGCTGAACAGAAACACCTGATTGCCGCACTAAGCGGCCTTCATTGGCCACTTAGTGCGGCACATGCTGCTGCGCCGGAGTCAGCCCCGGCGCAGCAATCGCTGCCGGGGCTCACCGGGACCAAAATAGTCCGGCTCCCGGCTTTCTTCGACAAATCCCAGCGACTGATAAAGCCCGCGTGCCGGGTTGTCCGGGTGCACCGTCAACCTCAGCTCGGTGCAGCCCGCATCCGTCAGGTCACGACACAACCGCTGCAACAGCGCCTTGCCGATGCCCAGTCCACGCTGCCGTTCATCCACCGCCAGCGACAGAATCCAACCCTGCTCTCTCGCTTCGCCCATGCCACCCAGGGCGTAGCCCACCAGCCCTCCTTCGCTTTCCGCCACCAGCAGGGTGCCCGGCCATAAATCCATCGCCTGACGAATAAAAAAATCCGGATAGCCGTGCTCGCCAAAGGCGCCCTGCTCCAGTCGAAAAACGTTCCCCAAATCGGTCTTGGTCGCCGCCCTTATCTTCATCTTCACTCTTTCACTCCGCAGCCCCTGTGTCGGCCGATACTCGTTACATGGCGGCGAATGGTAAAGCAAAGTCCGCTGTCGGCATAATGTGAACGAGCCCAGGAGTGGTCAAATAACAACCAAACCGATGTCATGCACTAAGCTCTAATAAGAATGGAGCTGGAGCAGATCAGATGAGCTGGCGCGGGCCGTTATTATTGTTAGTGCTGTTATTGTGGCTAGGGCTGGGAGCGGGGTTACCGGTGCTGGCCCAGGAGTCTTACTGGCAGCTTGACGTCAAGGGCGGCATCGGCCCCGGCACTTCGGACTTCATTGTCACCGAACTGAATCAGGCCCAGGTAGACAAGCCCGCCTTCGTACTGCTGACCATGGATACCCCCGGCGGCCTCTACAGCGCCACCCGGGACATCAACACCGCCATACTCGAGTCACGCATCCCCGTGGTGGTCTATGTGTCACCCGGTGGCGCCCGCGCCGCCTCGGCGGGCACCTATATTCTCTATGCCAGCCATGTGGCCGCCATGGCGCCGGGCACCCATCTGGGGGCTGCCACTCCGGTGCAGATAGGCGGCCCCACCCTGCCGGGTACTCCGACCGAAAAAGACCAGAGCAAGGAAAAAGAGGCGGATAAGCAGGAAATATCGCGCCCCGAGGGCTCGGCCATGGAGCGCAAGACGATGAATGACGCCATCGCCTACATCCGCTCCCTGGCCCAGCTACGGGAGCGCAACGCCGACTGGGCCGAGCTGGCGGTGCGAGATGCCGCCACCCTCACCGCCACCGAGGCGCTGGAGCAGAACGTCATCGAGCTGATAGCCGACGATATTCCGGCGCTGTTGCAGTCCCTTGATGGTCGTGAGCTGCTGGTGCATGGCAGCCCCTATACCTTCGCCAGCACCGGGCTGCAGGGCGAACTGCGTGAGCCCGACTGGCGCCAGCGCTTTATCATTACCATCAGTAACCCCAACATCGCCTACCTGCTGATGCTGGTGGGCATGTATGGTCTGCTGCTCGAGTTTTACAGCCCCGGCTTTGGCGTGGCCGGCGTCACCGGCGCCATCTGCCTGATGCTGGCCCTGCTGGCATTGCAGATGCTGCCGTTCAGCACCGCCGGTCTGGCGCTGCTGGGGCTGGGGCTGGCGCTGATGGTGGCCGAGGGGCTCTCGCCCAGTTTCGGCATTCTCGGCGGTGGCGGCCTGGTGGCCTTCGTCATCGGATCCGTGCTGCTGTTCGATACCCCGGATCAGGCCTTTCGCGTCGCCTGGCCCTTTATTGCCGCCTTTGCCCTGTTCTCTCTGAGCCTGTTTATCGTGGTGATCCGTCTGATCGTCAAACAACGCCGTTCGGCTCCCGTTTCCGGCTCGATCGCCATGGTCGGCGAGCAAGGCATTGCCCTGACCGCCATCGCTCCCACCGGCACCGTCATGGTTCAGGGCGAGCGCTGGCAGGCCTGCAGTCAGCACCCTATTGACGCCCGTCAACCCGTAGTGGTGCTGGCGGTAGAAGATCTTACCCTCAACGTCGCTCCGGCGAAGGAGACACAAGCATGATCATCGATTTTCTGTACTTCCAGCTGCTGATAGTGATCCTGGTGGTGATGCTGTTTGCCAGCATGTTCCGGATATTGCGGGAATACGAACGGGGGGTGGTCTTTCTGCTGGGGCGCTTCTACAAGATAAAGGGACCCGGCTTCATCATACTGATCCCTTTCGTACAGCAGATGGTGCGGGTCGATCTGCGTATCGTCACCATGGACGTGCCTTCGCAGGATCTGATTTCCAAAGACAACGTCACGGTGCGGGTGAATGCGGTGCTCTACTTCCGGGTGCTGGATCCGCAAAAAGCCATCATCAACGTCGAAAATTTTCTCGAAGCCACCAGCCAGCTGGCCCAGACCACCATGAGATCCGTGCTGGGTCAGCACGAGCTGGACGAGATCCTGTCGGCCCGGGATACCCTCAATGCGGACTTGCAGCGTATTCTGGATCAGAGCACCGATAACTGGGGCATCAAGGTCACGGCGGTGGAGATCAAGCACGTTGATCTGGATGAGTCGATGATCCGCGCCATCGCCCGCCAGGCCGAAGCCGAACGGTCGCGTCGGGCCAAGGTGATCCACGCCACCGGTGAACTGGAAGCCTCCAAACAGCTGCTGGAAGCCGCCCGCATGCTGGGCCAGCAGCCGGAGGCGATACAGTTGCGTTATCTGCAGACCCTGACCGAAATCAGCAACGACAACAGCAAAATCATCGTGTTTCCGCTGCCGATGGAGATGGGCAAGATACTGCAGCACATGGGCAGCCAGCACACCCCGCCCGAGGATACCGATGCGCCCACTCAGATGACTTAAAGGCAGGAAGTCATCAACACGAGTAGGTTGCGAATGAGCGAAGCGAATTCCAACACAAAGACACCGGAGCAATGTTGGAATTCGCGGTGCTCATTCCAACCTACTTCTATTTATCGGGCTTTTTAGTTCGAGGTATCCAGCGGTTCGAAGTTTTTCACCAGTTCGTCCAATGCCTTCAGCTGGGCCAGGAAGGGTTCCAGCTTGGCCAGCGGCAGGGCGCTGGGGCCGTCGCATTTGGCCTTGGCCGGATCCGGGTGTGCTTCCAGAAACAGGCCGGCCAGGCCGGTCGCCAGGCCCGCGCGGGCCAGATCAACTATCTGCTCGCGGCGACCACCGGAAGCCTCACCCAGGGGATCACGGCACTGCAGGGCATGAGTCACATCGAAGATGATAGGGGCACCACCGGTGGCCTGTTTCATCACCCCGAAACCCAGCATGTCGACGACCAGATTGTCGTAACCGAAGTTGGCGCCCCGCTCGCACAGCATCAGTTGATCGTTGCCGCACTCGATAAACTTGTCGACGATGTTCTTCATCTGCCCCGGGCTCAGAAACTGGGGCTTCTTGATGTTAATCACCCGGCCGGTTCTGGCCATGGCTTCCACCAGATCGGTCTGCCGCGCCAGAAAGGCGGGAAGCTGGATCACATCCGCCACCTCGGCCACAGGAGCTGCCTGATGCGGTTCGTGCAGATCGGTAATCACCGGCACCTTGAAGGTGTCTTTCACTTCCTGCAGCAGTTTCATGCCCTCTTCCAGGCCGGGGCCACGAAAGGAATGAATGGAGGAGCGGTTGGCCTTGTCCCAGCTGGCCTTGAACACATAGGGAATACCGAGCTTGTCGGTCACCTTGACGTAATGTTCGCAGGCCCGCATGGCCAGATCGCGGGATTCCAGTACGTTGATGCCACCGAACAACACGAAGGGCTGATCGTTGGCAACCGGGATATGATTGATATGAACGGTTTTCATCGCTACTCCTAATGGAGGGTTTGGGGGCCCAGATCCAGGGCTAAAATCTGGGCTTTAAGCACATCGGCCACCGGATCTTCGGGACAATGCTCGATAAAGAATTCAAAGTCGTCGGCGGCAAGCCGGTCGCAGTCGAGCTGCTCGTACAGAAACCCCCGATCCCGCCGCTCGAAGGGACAGTCGGGCTTGAGCTTCAGCAACAGCTGGCTGCAGGCCAGGGCCTGGGAAAACTGCTTGTGATGAATAAACGACGCCTTGGTCACGTTCAATAGTCGGGTCAGTATGTCCAGATTTTCGGCGGCCTTGAGGTGACCGGGCTTGATACGGGCCAGGTTGCCCCGGGCACCCCGCAGCAATTGCTCCATTTCATGACGAGACAAGGGGCGGCCGGTGAAGGGATCGATAACCAGGCCCTCGTCGTCGAACAAGACACGCACCAGAAAGTGTCCCGGAAAACCGATGCCTTCGGCCCTGATCCCGAAACCTTCGCACAGGTGCAGCAGCAAAATACCCAGGGTGACCGGAATGCCCCGACGGCGACTCAGCACCCGGTTCATCAGGCAATTATCGGTAGAGAAAAAGCGTTCCCAGTCACCCGCCACGCCCAGGGGGCCGTAAAGCGCCGACAGCAGTTGCTGCGCCATCGGCCCGCTCTGATCTTTCAGTTGCTCGGCCAACTCCCGCTCCAGGGCAAAGAGGCTGACTTCGGCCTGATCCCGTGCCTTGAGCCCATAGAGGCTTTCCACCACGTCCAGCGCCAGCATCATCAGACTGCGAGGATCGTCGCTTGACCAGCCATCACTGATGTTCGTTTTCAGCATTCAGCCTCCCGGGCCACTGTGCCACTGTTATCCGCTCCTGACCGCCATAGTCGCGCAGGGTTTCTACTTTTTGGTAGCCCAGCGCCGTAACGTCGTTGCGCACCTGGGCACCCTGCTGCCAGCCGTGCTCCAGCAGCAACCAGCCGCCAAGCCCCAAATGAAACCGTGACTGGCCCATCAAATAATGCAGATCCGCCATGCCCTGCTGCTCCGCCACCAGTGCCGAGGCGGGTTCGAAGCGCACACCCCCCGCTTGTAAATGGGGGTCGGCGGCGTCGATATAGGGCGGGTTGGAAAGTATCATGTCAAAATACAGCCCGGCCAGCGGCGCGAACCAGCTGCCCTGGCGCACTTCGATGGCCAGCCCCAGCCGGGCGGCATTGCGTCGGGCCAGCGCCGCCGCATCAGGGTTGTATTCCACCGCCAGCACGGTATCGGCGGGTCGCTCGCTTTTCAGCGCCAGGGCAATGGCGCCGGTACCGGTACCCAGATCCACCAGGGTAGCCGGCCGTGCGGGCAAACGGGCCAATGCCGCTTCGATGATGATTTCGGTATCGGGTCGGGGGATCAGAGTGGCGGGAGACACTTCCAGCGCCAGCGACCAGAACTCGCGCTCGCCGGTGAGATAGGCCACCGGCTCACCGGCCTGCCGCCGTGCTACCAGCGCGTACAGCCGTGCACTCTCGGCCGCCGTCGGCTCGTATTCCGGCCAGGCCAGCAGAAAGCTACGCGGTCTGGCCAGCACGTGACACAGCAGTACGTCCGCATCCAGTGCCGGAGACTCGCCCCCCACCAGTTGCTCTCGCAATCGTTGCCGCCATTGCGCCAGGGTCATCAGTGTTCCGCCAGGGCGGCCAGCAGGTCGGCCTGGTGTTCCTGCAATATCGGCTGGGTCAGCATATCGAGCTGACCTTCCAGCACTTCACTCAGCCGGTACAGGGTCAGGTTGATACGATGATCCGATACCCGCCCCTGGGGGTAGTTGTAGGTACGAATACGATCCGAACGATCACCGCTGCCCAGCAGGTTGCGACGGGTGTTCTGTTCTTCGGCATGGCGTTTATCCTGCGCCATCTGCGCCAGCCGCGAGTTCAGTACCGCCATCGCCTTGGCCCGGTTTTTATGCTGCGAACGCTCGTCCTGACACTCCACCACCATGCCGGACGGCAGATGGGTTATACGAATGGCAGAGTCGGTCTTGTTGACGTGCTGGCCACCGGCACCGGACGCCCGAAAGGTATCGATCTTGAGGTCGGCAGGATTGATGTCGATGGCTTCGGCTTCCGGCACCTCGGGCATCACCGCCACGGTACAGGCTGAGGTATGAATACGGCCCTGAGACTCGGTCTCGGGCACCCGTTGCACCCGGTGCCCGCCCGACTCGAACTTGAGCCGACCGTAGACACCGGTACCCTCGATGCGGGCAATCAGTTCCTTGAAACCGCCGTGCTCACCTTCGTTGGCGCTGATTATCTCTACCCGCCAGCGTTGCTGCTCGGCATAGCGGCTGTACATGCGAAACAGATCGCCGGCGAAGATGGCGGCTTCGTCCCCGCCGGCGCCGGCGCGGATTTCCAGAAAGCAGTTGTTGTCGTCGTTGGGATCTTTCGGCAGCAGCAGTATCTGCAGCTCGACGCTCAGGGCCTCGATGGTGTCTTTGGCGGCGTCGATTTCTTCCTGCGCCATCAGCTTCATCTCGGCGTCGTCTTCCGCCAGCATCTCTTTGGCCGCCCCCAGATCGACCTCGGCCTGGCAATAGCGGCGAAAACAGCCCACCACGTCTTCGAGCTGGGCATATTCACGGGTCAGGGCTCTATATTTGTCCTGATTGTTGATGACAGAGGCTTCGCCCAGCAGCGCCTGCACTTCTTCGTAACGCTCCTGCAGGCCTTCCAGTTTCTTCAGTATGGATATGTTCATGATGTCTCGCCGCTGTGGCTCAATCAGCGCTGGCCAAGCCTCAGGCTCTGGGCCAGCACGGCCAGGATTTCCTGATCGCCGTCTTTGCCCGCCTGGTTCAGCGCCTGAGTAGGAGTATGGATCAGTTTGTTGGTCAGCCGGCGAGCCAGCCGCTGCATGGTTTGAGCGGCATCTTCGCCCTGAGCCAGTGCCCGCAGGGCATGGGCCAGCTCCTGCTGTTGTACCTGGTCGGCCTGGCTGCGGTAATCTCGGATCAGGTTCACCGACTCGAGCGAACGGAACCAGGCCATGAATTGATCCCGCTCATCCAGAATAATGAGTTCGGCCTGGCTGGCGGCCTGTTTACGGCTCTCCAGATTCTGTTCGATGATGCCCTGTAAATCGTCCACCGTATACAGATAGGCGTCGTTGAGTTCATCGACCTCGGGCTCGATATCCCGCGGCACTGCGATGTCCACCAGCAGAATGGGCTGCTGACGGCGCGCCTTGAGCGCCCGCTCCACCATGCCCTTGCCGATAATGGGCAGAGGGCTGGCGGTGGAGCTGATCACGATATCGGCCTTGGGCAGGTAGTCGGGAATCTGCTCCAGGGTGATCACCTCGGCGTCGAATTCCTGCGCCAGACTCTGGGCCCGTTCCAGGGTGCGGTTGGCCACTATCATCCGGGTAACCGACTGTTCCTTGAGGTGACGCGCCACCAGTTCGACGGTTTCACCGGCACCGACCAGCAATACCCGGGTACGACCGAGATCCGAGAAAATACGTTTGGCCAGGCTGACGGCGGCGAAGGCCACCGACACGGCGCTGGCACCGATGTCGGTTTCGGTACGCACCCGCTTGGCCACGGAAAACGATTTCTGGAACAAGCGTTCGAGCACGCCCTTGAGGGTGCCGACCTGATGCGACTGGCCATAGGCCTGTTTGATCTGGCCCAGGATCTGCGGCTCGCCCAGTACCAGGGAGTCCAGGCCACAGCCGACCCGCATCAGATGACGCACCGCCTCTTCGCCGCTGTGTTGATACAGGCAGGCGGTCAGTTCATCTTCATCCAGCCGATGAAAACGTTGCAGCCAGTGCCGTACCGATTCGCTGTCGCCGCCTGGTTCCAGGCAGCAGTACAGCTCGGTGCGGTTACAGGTAGACAGGATCACCGCCTCTTCAACGCCCTGGGTGTGCATCAGTTCCCGAAGTGCCCTGGGGGCAAGTTCAGGCCCGAATGCCACCCGTTCGCGCAGCGCGACGGAAGCTGTCTTATGATTGATTCCCAGTACCAGCAGGCTCATGAGGGTTTTGTGCGGCTCACAACATCTTTCAGATAGCCGGCTATTGTACGAGAAAGACCGGGGCTTTAAAAGGCGCGCACCTTGCCCTTATACTGACGCCACATTTCATTCCGGGGTTATCCGTGCGTATTTTACTGTTCACCTTTGCTCTGCTGGGGTTGTCGGGCTGTGCCTACCAGGCGCAGGAAGCTCCCGCCGGCTCCTGGCAAGCCCAGAAAATCACCCTCACTCAATTGCAGCAATGGCAGCTGTCGGCCCGGCTCGGTATTATCACCGCCGAGGAAAGAGGCAGTCTCAGCCTGTTCTGGCGCCAGAACAGCGATGACTACAGGATGAACATGACCAACCTGGTCGGCAAGCGGGCCTTCGATCTGACTCGCCACCAGGGGCTGGTGGTGCTGACCGACAGCGAGGGCCGGCAACATCAGGCCGACAATGCCCGGGAACTGGTGTTTCGGCTGACCGGCTGGGATCTGCCGGTAGAGCAGCTGTCGTACTGGATAAAAGGCCTGCCGGGTGAGGCGGACCAGGTGGAATATGACACCGACGGTCGCCCTCAGACCATTGTTGCCCATGGCTGGCGGCTGCGTTATCTGGGCTACACCCGGATTGACGGACTCTGGCTGCCCAGCCGGCTCGATCTGACCCACGACGACACCACACTGCGTCTGGCCATCAACCAATGGGAGCTGAAATGATGATGGTGCTGCCGGCTCCGGCCAAGCTCAATCTTTTTCTGTATATCACCGGCCGCCGGGATGACGGTTATCATAATTTGCAGACCCTGTTTCAGTTTGTCGACCAGGGTGACAGCCTGGGCTTTGCCGCGGCCCCCGATGGTGACTTGACGCTTTCGCCGCCCCTGCCCGGCGTGTCGCCGGAACAAAACCTGATCATCCGGGCTGCCCGTCTGCTACAAAGCAAGACCGGCTGCACCCGGGGCGCCCGTATTACCCTGACCAAGCGTCTGCCCATGGGTGGCGGCCTGGGCGGTGGCTCCAGCGACGCCGCCACCACCTTGGTGGCCCTGAACCGGTTATGGCAACTGGGGCTGTCCACCGAGCAACTGGCCCGGCTGGGGCTGACACTCGGTGCCGATGTGCCGGTATTCATCCGCGGTCAGGCGGCCTTTGCCGAAGGCGTGGGCGATATCTTTACCCCGGCCCATCCGCCCGAGCCCTGGTATCTGGTGCTTCACCCCGAGATTGAAGTGGCCACCGCCGCCATTTTCAACGACCCGGATCTGCCCCGTAACAGCCCGGTATTACCCCTGCAACAACGGCTGTCGTTACCCTGGGAAAACGATTGCGAAGCGCTGGTCAAAAAGCGCCACCCCGAGGTTGCCAAGCTCCTTGGCTGGTTGCTAGAATATGCGCCGTCAAGAATGACGGGCACCGGCGCCTGTATTTTCGCCAGTTTTAACCGCCGAGAAACGGCAGAGGAAACCCTGGCCAGGGCCCCGGAAGGCGTGCGCGGATTTGTCGCCAAGGGCTGTAACATTTCGCCGCTTGTCAGCGCATTACAACACATGGATGCCACCGACCCGTCATCAAACACGGCAACCTAGACAGCAATTGCAGAAAACGGGGGTGGGCCCTTTTTCGCTCTTGAATATTTCAAGGGTCAATCTGCTGCCAAGTGCCGCCGGCAGCACAACAGGGCCCCACCCCGACTATCTGCCTGGCGCACGAAAGACTAGAATAGAATTCTAAAACGGGCTGGATAGCGGAAGTTTGTTCCGTGATAACGGGTTCACGGCCCCGTCCAGTCTCGCCACCCATGAAACAACCCCGAGGTTTTCAACCGTGCCCGACATGAAGCTGTTTGCTGGTAATGCTACGCCGGAACTCGCCCAACGTATCGCCGACCGTCTTTTCATCAAACTGAGTGCTGCCGATGTCGGCCGTTTCAGTGATGGCGAAATCAGCGTACAAATCAACGAAAATGTACGGGGCGGCGATGTCTTCATCATCCAGTCCACCTGTGCGCCAACCAACGACAACCTGATGGAATTGATCGTGATGGTGGATGCGTTGCGCCGTGCCTCCGCCGGTCGTATCACCGCGGTTATCCCCTACTTCGGCTATGCCCGCCAGGACCGTCGCGTACGTTCCTCTCGTGTACCGATTACCGCCAAGGTAGTGGCCGACTTCCTGTCCAGCGTGGGTGTTGACCGGGTGCTGACCGTTGACCTGCACGCCGAGCAGATTCAGGGTTTCTTCGACGTGCCGGTAGACAACGTCTTCGGTACCCCTGTGCTGCTGGAAGACATGAAAGCCAAGAATCTGCACGATGCCGTGGTGGTGTCACCCGATATCGGCGGTGTGGTTCGCGCCCGTGCCGTGGCCAAGCTGCTGGATGAAACCGACATCGCCATCATCGACAAGCGTCGTCCGCGTGCCAACGTGTCTCAGGTCATGCACCTGATCGGTGATGTCGAAGGCCGTGACTGCGTGATTGTCGACGACATGATCGACACCGGTGGTACCCTGTGCAAGGCCGCCGAAGCCCTGAAAGAGCGTGGCGCCAAGCGGGTGTTTGCCTATGCCACTCACGCCGTGTTCTCCGGCAATGCCGCCCAGAACATCAAGGATTCCGTGATCGATGAAGTCATCATCACCGACTCGGTACCGCTGAGCGATGAAATGAAGGCCATCAGCAAGGTCAAGCAACTGTCCCTGTCGCCCATGCTGGCCGAAGCCATTCGTCGCATCAGCAACGAAGAATCCATCTCCGCCATGTTCGAGCAGTAAGCTCGACGGTGTTGAAAAAGCCCGCATCAGCGGGCTTTTTTTGTTGCATGAACGGTGAGACAGGCAGCATGAGAGAACAGGAAAAAACACCCTCGCCACTATGGTTCCCGCCTTCCGCCAGCCTATTATGGTGGATTGGCTCGACCAAGGTGGCCATTATTGCCGCTCTTAATTAGAATATGGCGTCATTTTAACGGCCGACTCAGCATATGCACCCTATCGAACTGATTGTCGGGCTCGGTAATCCGGGCCCCGAATACGCCCAGACCCGCCATAACGCCGGTGCCTGGTATGTGGCCGAACTGGCCCGGATGCACGGCGGCCAGCTGAAGGAAGAAGCCAAGTTCTTCGGCTGGACCGGACGGGTACGCATCAAGGGTCACGATGTTCGCCTGCTGATCCCCGCTACCTTCATGAACCGCTCGGGCAAGGCGGTGGCCGCCATGGCCAACTTTTACCAGATCCCGCCCGAGTCGATTCTGGTGGCCCATGACGAACTGGATCTGCCCCCGGGCACGGCCCGTTTCAAGCAGGGCTGCGGCCACGGCGGTCATAATGGCCTGCGGGACACCATCAGCTGCCTTGGCAACAACAAGGATTTTTACCGGTTGCGCATCGGCATCGGTCATCCGGGCCACAAGTCCCAGGTTGCCGGTTTTGTACTGACCAAGGCGCCGGCCGCCGAGCACAGCCTGCTGGAAGCCGCGGTAGACGAGGCCGCCCGCAGCACCGATATTTTATTCAACGATGGTATGACCAAGGCGATGAATCGTCTGCATACTTTCAATGCCGATTCCACCAAGTAACTTTTCGTCATCACTTTCAGGACACTCATCATGGGTTTTAAATGCGGTATCGTGGGCCTGCCCAATGTAGGCAAATCCACTCTGTTCAACGCGCTGACCAAGGCCGGTATCGAAGCCGCCAACTTTCCGTTCTGCACCATAGAGCCGAACACCGGCGTGGTACCGGTGCCGGACAAGCGGCTGGATGCCCTGGCCGAAATCGTCAAGCCCCAGCGCATACTGCCCACCTCCATGGAATTTGTGGACATCGCCGGCTTGGTGGCCGGTGCCTCCAAGGGAGAAGGCCTGGGCAACAAGTTTCTGGCCAATATCCGTGAAACCGACGCCATCGGCCACGTGGTACGCTGCTTCGAAAACGACAATATCGTCCACGTAGCCGGCCAGGTGTCGCCCAAGGACGATATCGACGTGATTAACATCGAGTTGTCACTGGCGGATCTGGATACCTGCGAGCGGGCCATTCATCGTAACGCCAAGAAAGCCAAGGGCGGCGACAAGGATGCCAAGTTTGAAGTGACGGTGCTGGAAAAGCTGCTGCCGGCACTGGAACAGGCCCAGGTACTGCGCAGCGTGGAGTTGACCAAGGAAGAAAAGGCCGCCATCGACTACCTGAACTTCCTCACCATCAAGCCGACCATGTATATCGCCAACGTCAGTGACGACGGCTTCGAGGACAACCCCTATCTGGCTCAGGTGATGGAAATCGCCGCCGCAGAAAACGCCATTGTGGTACCGGTCTGTGCCGCCATGGAGTCGGAAATTGCCGAGCTGGATGCGGAAGAAGCCGCCGAGTTCATGGCCGATCTGGGTCTGGAAGAGCCGGGCCTGAACCGGGTGATCCGCGCCGGTTACGAGTTACTCAACCTGCAGACCTACTTCACCGCCGGGGTGAAGGAAGTCCGCGCCTGGACCATCCCCGTGGGGGCCACCGGCCCGCAGGCGGCCGGCAAGATCCACACCGATTTCGAGAAGGGCTTTATTCGCGCCCAGACCATCGCCTATGAAGACTTCATCACCTACAAGGGCGAACAGGGTGCCAAGGAAGCGGGCAAGATGCGCTCCGAAGGCAAAGACTACATCGTCAAAGACGGCGATGTGATGAACTTCCTGTTCAACGTCTAGCACCCTGCCCGTCCGCTCGCCTGTTGGCGGCGAGTCAGCAACAAGGCCGGACCGAATCGTCCGGCCTTTTTTTGTTTAAAAAAACACCCCCACTGTTTACCCTTATACCAATTTCACTAAAAATGTGATCAATTCCCGATAACAATGCCGTGTTTTAAGCACTGTCATACCGGTACTGAATCAAGTTCAGCATGACGGACCCGGTATCTTTCTGCAGAGAGATCCTGACTTTCGTCAGGATGACGGCCTGAGTACATGATTAATCCGATTGGTATTACACCACTCTGTCTAGTTTCCATTCAAACGATTGGAAAGGGCCAACTTTTCGGGAAAAAACGGTTGACGCTTTCGGCCCGGATACGCATAATGCGCCCCGTTCGGTGACGAGACGTCATCAACAAGAAAGCAATGGCTATGTAGCTCAGTTGGTTAGAGCACATCACTCATAATGATGGGGTCGCAGGTTCGAATCCCGCCATAGCCACCATTGCTGGGGTATCGCCAAGCGGTAAGGCAGCGGGTTTTGATCTCGCCATTCCCAGGTTCGAATCCTGGTACCCCAGCCATTTTAAAATGTGCTGGTATATGTTAAAAATACGGGCACATGCTGTTGGGGTATCGCCAAGCGGTAAGGCAGCGGGTTTTGATCTCGCCATTCCCAGGTTCGAATCCTGGTACCCCAGCCATTTTAAAGCTGTTTCGAATCACTTCGAATCATGTTTAATATCGAGGAAACTCGATGCTGATGTGGCTATGTAGCTCAGTTGGTTAGAGCACATCACTCATAATGATGGGGTCGCAGGTTCGAATCCCGCCATAGCCACCACTCTTAGCGGGAGTGGCGAAATTGGTAGACGCACTAGATTTAGGTTCTAGCGCCGCAAGGTGTGCGAGTTCAAGTCTCGCCTCCCGCACCATTCAAGAAAATTGGGGTATCGCCAAGCGGTAAGGCAGCGGGTTTTGATCTCGCCATTCCCAGGTTCGAATCCTGGTACCCCAGCCATATTTTAAAAGCCGACCTTAGGGTCGGCTTTTTGCTTTGCGGGATTTGGAAAAACGGTGAGGGGTAAAATGTGAGGAGTGAGGGGAGAGACAGACAAACCGCCTCACCATTTACCCCTCATACCAATCTGGAAAACTAACTGGTCAGGCTTGCCCACTTTCTAGAGCACGTTTTAGTCACTCTTTCCGCACTCTCGGTGAAGGTGTTCCAGGCTTTGCAGACGCTATCCACAATGTCTTCATAATTTGTGAAAACCCGATTGGCAAGACAGTGCTGACGCATCCAGCTCCACACTTGCTCTATCGAATTTAGTTCTGGGGAATACGGCGGTAGCTTGATGATACTGACATTATCAAATTCAGCGGCGATATCATCGGTATGCCA
>NZ_JAFBBE010000028.1 GCF_016907015.1 Oceanisphaera litoralis | reverse complement strand
TGGCGACTTCAATGATCGCCGATTTTCATGGGTGCTCCTACCTTTTTATTTATAACCTCATGAATTTTATCAAATAATTGTGGGGATGCTTCAGCTGCTAACCCACCCTTTGTATCCTTGTCCTCTAACGATGTCAATGTTGCAAGGTTTTTTTTCAAACTCAAGTGTGGCTAGACAATTATCGGCCTTGCATATATATAATCTATTATTGTCCCAGAATGCTAAGTCGATATGCTCAGAAAGTTGAAATCTAATCTCTACGTTTTCATTTGATTTATTTTTAATGTGATCATTTATTATTATGTATTCGCTAGGTCTGTATTCTATTTCTCTTTCATGTTCTAAGTTTTCTTTTTTTGTGCTACCTTTTATTGAATATTTTTTATTGGTGTACTCTAGTTTTTTTATTGATGTCCAACTTATATTGCTCTCAGTTATCTTTGTTGTTTTATTTTCATGACCTACAGTATTATGGTTTGTATCACTGATAAATGATTCACGCCAAGGACCATAAGCATAAGTATACTTGCCAGGGTCTGTGAATATCTCAATGCCTTTTGTGAAATAAATAAAACTTAAGTTGTCGCTGTGCTTATGAACCAAGCTTTTAGATGTGCCATAAAAAATTAGTGACTCACCATTTTCTTCGTAACTATTATCTCTAATGATAATGTAACCTGATTCAGAAAGATCTATTCCAAAATGTGTGTCCGAAGGAATGACAAGATTTTTGTACCTGTCAGGGAATTCAATATTATTAATGTTATTTAACCCAAGGCCTTCTGAGTCACCAATGTTGTAAAAGCATCCGTTAGGCGCTGTAAGAAAAGATGATGCAAAAAATGAGTCACTTTTAATTATTTTTATTTTCTTTCTAAGTTTATCAAATGAGTTTTCATCAATGCTTCTTATTATGTCTACATTGTATTTATGATAAAAAGGTGAGTTTTCTGTGTTAATGTAATTTTCATCAAAGGATTTATCTAGTAGCTCTTCTAATTTCTTATGACAAAAAACATTTAATTCTTTATTGTTTAATGATTGAGATAATATCTGGAGGCCGAGAACTTGATAAATGCCATGGTTGCCTTGGGAAATAAAGTCAGGGTTGCTCAATTTTTTTATATGCAGGTCACTTAAATTTCTTATTATTTTTTTTCTCTCTTCTGATAAGTGTTCTGAAACAGTCTTGCTTTCTATTAAGTTGTTAATTAGTCCTAGGTGGTAAGCCCTGATTCCTGTCGACATATCGTACCATATATGCCTTGATCTGTTTTCCTTGATCAAGAAAAAATCATACCAGTCTAAAACAAAATCAAGGCCACTATTGAATACATCAATTTTTCCTGTAGTGATATATTCATACCAGAATGCGCTTAGGAAACGCCATGACTGTAGATTAACATTTACATTTGAATCAGAGTTTTCCCATTTAAATGGGAGTTCAAGGTTTATAGGTACAACTCCTTTACGAGCTACATATCCCTTGGTAGTTAAATCTTTATAGTTTTTTGATAGAATTATTTTGTATTTTTTTTCAATGGCTGATAAGTCTATTTTATTCATTTCTCAGTTTCTCAGTTTCTCGTTGTGTCTTACCATTGATGTTTGATTGCTTTTACTGATCTAGTCCTTAGGAGCTAAAATATCGAAAAGACTTTCATTTTCTATGTTTCATAGCCAACACCAACACATTAATTTTTAAAATTAGGCAAGTAGTCAGTCGAGTGTTAATTTCAATCTTAGAACCTATCTCAGTAGATGTTGCCTAATGTTATGAGCTAACAGAAAAAGCAGGTACAGAACCCAGGGCTGGAGCATACTTTAAAAATGGTTTATTTAT
The DNA here is from genome assembly GCF_016907015.1 of Oceanisphaera litoralis. Taxonomy (GTDB): domain Bacteria; phylum Pseudomonadota; class Gammaproteobacteria; order Enterobacterales; family Aeromonadaceae; genus Oceanimonas; species Oceanimonas litoralis. Next base: position 35,661 of record NZ_JAFBBE010000028.1, on the reverse strand, counting down.
ATCCAGCTCTTGTATTTCTACGTGAAATTCTCACCGGTTCGCTCAGGGAAACGCTCGAAAATTTACGTACGAAAACCAGAAGGTAAAATATTAAACAAAGTATGCTCCCGCTCTGACGGCTCATGTGAGGAGATGATCAAGAATTTCGATAGGAGTTTTTTAATTTTTATTTGTTAATGATTTAAAACTTTTAAAATACTATTTGAAATATGGTTAATGTCAAACTCAGTTATAGCGTGGAGTGTTACATTGTCTATGTTTGTATTTTTATTCTTGATGCCTACTGAAGCAGATTTAATGTCTGAATGCACCCATTTTATAGGATAAACCTCATCAGCCCCTTCCCAAGGAAGGATAATAGGTATACAGCCAGCAGCTGCACCATCGGCAATGGTAAAGTGAAAACTTTCAAAGTCACTGGTGGAGAGTACATAATCTATACCCGAGTACCACTCAGGCATATCATTGCCATGAGGATCAAAAATAACGGCATCTTTCAGTAATGGATCTTCTTGTAAGCGCTTATATTGTTCTTCATACCATGCCATTTCTTCAGGCCGGTTTGCCATCCAGGAATACTCTTCCGGTCGCTTCCCTTTAATGCGGAGAATATAGCCATCATCATCCTTACGTAGCTCTTTAAGAATGTCTATAGCCAGATCAAAGCGTTTTCGTTGTGGCACTATACCAACAAAACCAAGTACTTTACCGTTTGTTTTTTTTCTGGGAACAGACTGTAATGCCTCCACATCTACACCGTTGTAAACAACGATGCCGTTCTTTTTAAGTGCAGGGTTTTTAGCAATGCCTTGCCTTAAAATATGAGGCCCTACAAACATCACCTTATCAAATTTATGAAAGGGGATTTTTGGGAAAAGGGCATGATCAATTTCTTGCAGGTGCAACCGGCCCAACAGCTTTTGCCCGGGCTGCTTATGCTTGCCGTACCAGATGGCATTGCCCAGCGTCCACTCACAAAAAACAGTATCTGCCTGCTCCAGCAGGCGTTTGCTGGCTGTTTCGTTATGCTGGTTATGGCCACTCCAAAAGTCCAGCAGCAGCCTTATTCCCGCTTTGGAGAAGTAGGGGTAAAAAGGCTTGATGAATTTAAGGTCGTGCCCGGCAATCACCACGGTTTTTTCCGGGGTTATATTCGGTGCTTTTTCATGATGGCGGGCAGGCTTGCGCAGTGCCAGCGTCTCTTGCTGTGCCGCCCAACTTTTCAGACTTTCCAGCTTTATACCGCCTGGTGAACATAGCAGCTGCAGGCCGTGGTTAATGTTCTGGCTGTGTAGTGCAACACCTGGCCACTCGTTTTCGCCCGGAGTAATGTCTCGGTTATAACCAATGCGGGCATGGGGAGCATAGAGCGTGGGCCAGGCCAGATCTTCCAGATCTTCCGGCTCCAGATCTTCCAGCGCTCTGGGGTCAGCCAGCAGCCAGTGCTCGTTGTTATTGGTTGTTTGACCTGTCGCCGCCTGGCATTGTATGCCAGCCGCTTGCAGTTGCGCTTGTGCTGTGGCTTGCCACTGGCTGGCTACAATGCGTTTGGGCTGCAGGGTTTGAGCCAGCAGGCGTTTTGCGGCAGTAGTGGTTACCTCATTGGTATACAGGTTCAATAAAGGAGCAGATGGCGCAGCCATTACCATGCCGGCGGTGCGCAGCATTTGCACCAGCCGGTGCTGAGTGGTGTGGGCGCGCATGACGGCACGGGCCCCTTTAAGGGCATTGCGCCAGCGATAAGCGGGGTGATTCAGCAGGTTTTCCAGTGCCTGAGCTGCTTCACTTTCGGTGTTTACTACATGGCCGGCGTCTTCCAGGTAGCGGTTCATGCCCAGTGCCGGGCCTGTGATAAGTGGCGCACCACAGGCGGCAGTTTCTATTACCCGGCGGGAGAACATCGTAGGGGAGTCCAGCACCGAGTTTACGTTAATCTGCACCGGGTGCGCTTTATAGGCCTGGATCATTTCCTCGTAGCTCAGGCTGCCGGCTACATGACCGCCCAGTCCACCCGGGTACTTGTAAGGTGACTCGGGGTCATCATGCTGGCGGTCGTAAATGGTCAGCCCCAGCGGGGCTGCGGCACTCATGATCTTGTCCATATATTCGGTGCGCTCCGGGTAGCGCTTGCCGTAATAGGTGCCACCATAGGCTGCCGTGTGCTGCCAGGGGCGGGTAGATGGCAGCAGGTTATGAATTTTGGGAGAAGCATAAAACGGGCTGCTGCTGGCTGTTTGAGTAAAAGCGCCCGGTGTGCTGAGGTAGGGAATAATCCGCCGGCTGTCTGTGGTAAATACATGGTCACACAGGCTGGCCGCTTTGCGGAAGCGATCAAAATGAACCGGGTCTTCCTTGTTCCAGAACAGGCTTGGAATGCCGCTGTTGCGGCAGTGTTCCAGCAGTGCCTGCAGCGGGGCAAATTCTTCGTCCGAGTAATGGCCTACCTTGCGGTGCCATTGGCCGTTATTGCCCTTCCAGGCTGATTCCACGAACATGGCATCAATAGGTTGCTTAGCCAGCTCTTCACGCCAGTTTTCCGGAGACAGCGCCACCACCTTTACGGCACTTGCCAGAGTATCGGTGGTGAACTGATCGGCAATCAGCCCCAGTGTAATTTGATCCAGGCTTTTGCTTGTTGCACATGAAGAAGTTTCTGCCTGCAGTGTTTCCAGCGCCTGGCTGTAGTGGCTGGTTACCTTGTTCCAGGTACGTTCCTGTTCAATCCAGGCCCGGGCGGCTTTACCGAGGCGTTCTCTTTCTTGCGGGCTGGCAATCAGCTCTTTTAGTGTGCTGGTGAGTGAAGCCAGGCTGTCTTTGGCAAACAGGCGGGCACGCTCGTTGTTACCGGCAAAGGTTTTGTGAGGAGACACGTCCGAAAGCACCACTGCTTTGGCCATGGCCATGGCTTCCAGTGGCTTGAGTGGTGATACCATCTCTGTTACCGCAGACGACAGGCGTGGCACCGGCATAATGTCCATGCACGAGAGGTAGCGCGGCACTTCATTAAAGGGCACCCGTCCGGTAAAACGGCACTCGTTTTCAATGCTCAGCTGTTTGGCCTTGGCTTTAACGGTGTCTATTACCTTGCCATCACCTACCAGTACAAAATGGAAGGGAATAGCGGCTTTTTTGAGTTCTGCCAAAGATTCCAGCAGCAGTTCCAGACCTTCATAGGCCACGGCACTGCCGGCATAGCCTATTACCGGCACACCGGCCTGCAGGTTAAGTTTGCGGGTTATTTCTTTATCAGCCGGTCGAGGAGCAAAACGCTCTGCATCCACAGCATTAGGCGCAATCATAATATTTTTGGGGTTGGTACCACGGGCAATCAGCTCATCTGCTAGCTCTTGGGTAAGCGTAATAACTAAATCGGCCTCACGAGCAGTTTGCGCCTCCAGTGCTTTCATCAGGTGGTAGCGGTCTGAGTCCATCCACTCTGGCTGGGTGGAAGCCTGGGTTACTTCCCACAAGCCGCGCACTTCATACACAAAGGGCAGGCCTAAGCGGCGCGCCGCCATCAGTGCCGGCAGGGCGGTAATGTGGTTAGAGGCTGCCACAATCACTTCTGCGCCACTGGTTTGCGCTTCGCGCAAAAAGTGATCGGCGGCTTCTGCCAGGTAAAGATCCAGCGGCGTTTTGTTCAGGTTCCAGCCGGCACAGGCAGTGTAGGTAATGCCATCCACTTGCTCAATGTGATAGCCCTTTCCGGCAACCTTGATATTGGCGTCCCAGGGGAAGCCGGTGCGGGTGGTTGCATTGACCTTCCAGCCCGCATTTTGCAGCCCGGTGGCAATGCCGTGAGAGCGGGTGGAGTAACCATTGGTGGCATGGGGCACAGACTGATGCAGGCAATAGAGCAGGTGCTTACGTTTAGTAAACAGGCCGGCATTAGGCTGGCGTGGTGGTAACTTCCAGCCCTGTTGCAGGTTTGCCAGTCCTTTTACAAAGGCATGAAAGTCACGCTTTGGCTTATCAAACTTAATGCCTTTCTTTATCAGGTTATCAAGAATATCTAAGGTGTCCTTGATATTTCCTTCTTTATAGAAGAGGTGGCTGGCAGTGTTATAATCAGCTTTTGAAAGGTCAGTACTTGCTTGCTTTCCAACTCTAATCTGTTTTACCGGCGTTTTTTGGTGAACAGATAAATTGGATAGTGTAAGCAATGGTTTGGTTTGGTTGGTAAAGGTCAGCTTGCTGATATCCATTGCCTGCAGATTGGTATTTTCCAAACAATCTTTAATTTTATTAGCAAGACTCTCGCTGTTATCGGCCTTAAAGGTGGCAATATTGGAGTGCTGTTGTGCCAGCTCTGCCAGTGGTGCCACATCAGAAACCAGCAACGGGCGCTGATGTGCCAGGGCTTCTGCGGCTTTCATGGGGGGAACCAGCTCACACACCGGCAGTTTTTTGCGCGGAATAACTACCAGGTTACACAGTGCGTAATAGTCTGCAATTTGCTCGTGCTGTATGCGGCCAGTGCTTATCACCCAAGGATATTCGGAAAAGGGTTTTGATTTGCTGGACGTTACTGCTTCAGTATTACCAACAATCATTAACTTCAGTTTTTGGCCCTGAGCAATCAGAGTGCCGCATGCTTCCATTAGCAGATCCAGGCCTTCATAGGCATTGGTGCTGCCAATGTAACCAACAACTTTTTCATTGCTCTGGATATTAAGCTTGGTCTTTAGTGAATCAGATGGTTGCTTTATTTCCGGAATGGTGCTTACGGCATTAGGAATAATTTCTATATTACCTGCACTAATGCCTCTTTTTGCCAGCTCGTTTTTCATCAGGCTATTGAGCGTGAATACTTTCTCTGCTTGCATCGCCACAAAAGTGTCACGCAATGCTTCTGCTTTAAACTCAGAAGTATTGGCATAGCCGGGTTCGCGAGCGTCACGGCTCAGCTCCCAAAAGCCGCGTACTTCATTATAAAAAGGCAGGCCCAGCCGCCTGGCAGCAATCCAGGCGGGCAGGCCCACTATGTAGTTGGAAGCCACCAATACTACCTGCGGCCGATAAACCCGGAACAACTCCATAAACCGCTGCACACTTTGCTCTAAATGTGCTTTTTCACTGGCTGGCGCAACCGTGTTCCAGCGGCTGTGAATATAGCGTACTCCGTCCACCGTACTTTCTGGCTCGGTGGTGGCACCCAGCTCCCAGGGGCGGCCGGGGCGCACAAAACACAGGGTGTCAAAGCCATGTTCGTTCAGGGCTTTAGCTATGCCTTGAGTACGAATGGCGTAGCCGTTGCTGGCGTAACTCTGGCCATGGCTGACCAAATAGGCAATACGGTTGGAAATAGGAGCGAGCAGGGGGGTTGCCGGCTCGCTACTCAGTTTTAGAGCGTGTTTTATGAGTTGGTCCATGCTGTTTCTTTTATTGGTGGTTGGCTGCGTAATAAACATTCCCGCTTTGTTTGCCATGGATTCCCGCCTTCGCGGGAATGACGAAGTGAAGGCGGGAATGACGAAGTGAAGGCGGGAATGATGGCGCTATTGCTGGCGGGGCGCTTGCGCTCCCGTTTTTAGCCCAGCAGGCCTACGGCGTCTACCAGGTGTTTGCTGTCGCGAACCTGGTCGGCGTGTTCAATAAAGGGCTTGTGTTTCACCAGCACGCATACCACATCGGCCTGGGTAAGGGCCTGATGCAGCGGGGTGAGGGTCACGTTATCGGCCTGCAGGCTGCCAGGCAGCGCTTCTATGTTGGGCTCTACAATCTGCACGCGGCAGCCAAGCTCGGCCACTTGCTGGGCAATGCCCAAGGCCGGGCTTTCGCGCAGGTCGTCTATGTCGGGCTTGAAGGCTATCCCTAAGCAGGCCACGGTAATGTCGCTGCGGGTCATGCCCGGCTGGGTGCAGTGAATGGTGTCGAGCCGTTGGCGAATTTGCTCCAGCACCCACTGGGGCTTGCCGTCGTTTACCAGGCGGGCGGTGTGAATGAGTTTTGCCTCTTCGGGGCAGCTGTCCACAATAAACCAGGGGTCTACGGCAATGCAGTGGCCGCCCACGCCGGCGCCGGGCTGCAGAATGTTTACCCGCGGGTGGCGGTTGGCCAGGGCGATCAGCTCCCACACGTTAATATCCAGCTTGCTGCAGATGACCGACAGCTCGTTGGCAAAGGCAATGTTGACGTCACGGAAGCTGTTTTCGGTGAGTTTGGCCATTTCGGCGGTGCGGGCGTTGGTGATCACGCATTCGCCTTCCACAAAAATATTGTAAAGATCGGCCGCTGCTTTACTGCATTTGGGGGTCATGCCGCCAATAACCCGGTCGTTTTCCACCAGTTCGCGGATCACATGGCCGGGCAGTACCCGCTCGGGGCAGTGGGCAATGCGAATGTCGGACTCTTCACCATGGGTTTGCGGAAAGGTGAGGTCGGGGCGGACTTCCGCCAGAAATGCAGCCATTTTTTCGGTGGCGCCCACCGGGCTGGTGGACTCCAGCACCACCAGATCGCCGGCTTTCAGCACCGGGGCCAGTGCCTTGCTGGCGGCCTTGATGTAACTGAGGTCGGCCTTGTGGCTGTTGCCGTCGTTGTCGTGAATAAAGGGGGTGGGCACGGCAATCAAAAAGGCGTCGGCCGGCTCGGGGGTGGTGGTGGCGTGCAGGTAGCCTTCGGTTACCGCTGCATGCACTACTATGTCCAGCTCCGGCTCAACAATGTGAATTTCACCCTTGTTGATGGTGTCTACGGCGTGCTGGTTTACATCTACGCCAATCACTTTTTTCTTACGCGAGGCAAATACGGCGGCGGTGGGCAGGCCAATATAGCCCAGGCCAATTACGGAGATGGTGTTGTAAGGCATTTATGTTCCTGAAGGGGAGTGTAAGTTCAAAGAGATGAAGATCCTGACTTTCGTCAGGATGACCATATTTGCTTGGTGCTGATGTTCGGCTCAGATCGAGTGGTGTTTGTTTATTACCCTGCTGCGCAGGGTCTGCCGAATAAATTGGCAGCTACAAAACACTGTCAGCTTAAGGCTGCTCTTGTAAGAGGGCGTCCATTATGCGCTGGCAGGCTTTGCCGTCGCCATAGGGGTTGTGGGCGAAGCTCATTTGCTGGTAGGCGGCCTGGTCGGTGAGCAGGCTGTTGAGCTCCTGGGTGATCACTTCTATCTGGGTACCCACCAGTTTTACGGTGCCGGCTGCCACGGCTTCGGGCCGCTCTGTGGTGTCGCGCATTACCAGTACCGGTTTGCCCAGTGACGGAGCCTCTTCCTGAATGCCGCCCGAGTCGGTAAGAATAATGTGGGCGCGGTTCATCAAATACACAAAGGGCAGGTAGTCGAGCGGTTCAATCAGGTGAATGTTATTCACGTCGGCCAGCAGGCGGTTTACCGGTTCGCGCACATTGGGGTTAAGGTGCACCGGGTAAACAATTTGCACATCCGGGTGCTGTTTGGCGGTGTTGGCCAGGGCCTGGCAAATGCGCTCAAAGCCGCCACCAAAGCTTTCGCGGCGGTGGCCGGTTACCAGCACCAGTTTTTTGCTTTCGTCCAAAAAGCTGAAGCGTTCCGCCATCTCTGAATACAGGGCCTGGTTGGTATCGAGCTTTTTCACCACTTCCAGCAGGGCGTCGATCACCGTGTTGCCGGTAACAACAATGCTGTTGTCTGCCACGCCCTCATTCAGCAGGTTCTGCCGCGAGGTTTCGGTGGGGGCAAAGTGCTTGGCGGCAAGGGCACCGGTGAGCTTGCGGTTGCCTTCTTCCGGCCAGGGGGAATAAATATTGCCGGTACGCAGGCCGGCTTCTACGTGACCTACCGGAATTTGCTGGTAATAGGCGGCCAGGGTGGTGGCAAAGGTGGTGGCGGTGTCGCCGTGCACCAGCACGATATCGGGCTTGAATTCGCTGAATACGCCTTTCATGCCCTGCAGAATGCCGGTGGTCACATCGGTTAAATCCTGGCCCGGCTTCATCAGGTTCAGGTCATAGTCTGGCGTCAGTTCAAACAGTGCCAGCACCTGGTCCAGCATTTCCCGGTGCTGGGCGGTAACACACACTTTGGCCTCAAAGCGGCTATCGGCAGCCAGCTGCAACGCCAGCGGGGCCATCTTTATGGCCTCGGGCCGGGTGCCGAAAACAGTTAATACTTTCATGACACTTCCTGTAGTTAACGATCTTGCAGCTGATATTCCAGCTCTTGAGTACGGGTGTAATAGTGCTCCAGCAATTGCTGAGTTTGTTCCAGCTGCTGCGCCAGAGCATGGCTGTTTGAAGTGTTGGCTTGCGGCAGGCTGGTAGCGGCAGGCTGCAGTGCCTTGCCATTCAGTTTTTGTTCGCACAGTTGCACATTGGCTTTAAACAGGTGCTGACCATATTTGGCGGCGGCCTGTTGATAGTGCTTTAGGGCCTGTTTGTAGTCGCCCTGGCGGTAATGCTGCACGGCTTGTGCAACCAGTAAAGTTTGAGTGGTCATAATGTTTGCACTTAGGAGTTAATGGAAAGTAGCAGGGCGCTTTTGTCACCGGCCCATATATGCTCTTTAAAACCAAGGCTGCGTTCAGCCAATTGTTTGCGCCATTGCTCTGCACTTTGTTGTTCACTGTCGCGGTGGTGGTCGTCCAGTACCACGTCCAGCCGGTGGCGAGCAAAGTGGTTGAGCAAAGCAGGCAAAGCAGGTGTGCGGCTGTGTGCTGTGGGCTCTGCCGAGGGGCCGTCTACCAGCACCAGAATGTGCTTTTCTTCGTTTTGCAGCAAGTTGGCGAGCTGTTGCAGTTTGGGCTCACAGTCATAGAACAAATGTTCCGGGCTAAACGTACAGTTAACCAGCGGGGCATGCACCAGCTCTACTATCTGGCTCAGGCCTTGTTGTTGCAGACTTTGTTGTGTTTGCTGGTGGTAGCTTTTGTTGTGCTCAAAGCTAATCACCCGTTTGGGCAGGTCGTGCTCGCTGGGCATCAGCTGTGTTTGTGGCTCACCGTTTTGCAGAGCCAGCTGGCCATTGCCTTGCCAGCGTTTGTTTTGGCTTAACAGGGCACGTGCCAGCAGTGAGGTAGAGTGGCCGCTGCCAAATTCAATAATCAGGTCGTAGTTATTGTTTTGCACTAGTGTTATCAGGTGCTGTGCCAGCTCCGGGCTTATGCTGGTGTCTGAAAACTGCAGTGGTTGTTCACCAAAGCTGAGACTGTGCTGCACGGCCAGTGTTGCCTGCCATTGGCGGTTGCTGCCGGCATGCATTTTGGTTACATGCTGGCCCAGGGCATTGGTGTTTTGCCGCAGCTGCTCGGCCTGGCTGGCAAACAGTTGCTCCATTTTTTGTTCCAGCTCGCCGAGTTTACTGCCGGCCTGTTGCTGCTGTTGCAGTTGTGTTGTTAGCTGGTGTATTTGCTCGTTGGCACTGTTTAGCTGTTGGGTGAGTTCAACAATTTGCTGCTCGGCGGCTTCGTGCTGCTTTTTGCGGTTTTGAAAGTAGCTTTTATATTTGGTTAGCTCGTCTTCGCTACTGGCAAGCTGTGCTTGTGCTTCTGCCAGAGACTGTTGTAACAGGTTCAGCTGATCTTGTGCAGCCTGTTGCGCTTGCTCTGCAGTTTTACACTGCTCTTTTAGCGCTGCTGTTTCTTTTTGTGTTTGTGCTTGCAGGGCTTCTGCTTCGCCGAGTGACTGCTGCAAAGTGGTTAGTTTTTGGTCTGACTCTGCATTTCGCTTTTTGAGGTCAGTTACTTGGGATGTAAGAGCATCCGCATTATTGCTGGCAGCAGCATGCCTGGTTTGCTCCTGCTGCAGCTGAGCTGTTAGCTGGGCAAGGTGCTGTTCTTGTTCTTTAATTGTGGCGGTTAATTTATGTTGCTGCTGCTCACGCTGATATGAGTGCTGGTTAAACTGCCACAGCTGCACGTGAATGTCGGGATCATCTGTGTTTTCTTGCATTAGCTCAAAATGACAGTCTTGCAATTGTTGTGGTAGCTGTTCTGTATGCTGCTCATTGATATAAAGAGGTGTGGCAGGCAGGGCCAGTTGCACTTGTTTAAATTGCTGCAGCAGCCCCAATTGCGCCAGCTCCTGCATAATGGCGGTTTCTTCACCATTCGCTTCTACTACCAGGCGGTGCGTTTCGTTCTTGGGCAAATTTAGTGTTGCCATCATGGCGGCCGGGGTTTGGGTTTGCACCTGGTGTTGCCGCAGGGTTTTTATGCCGGGGTACAGTTGCAGCAGCCCACTAGGCTGGTGCAGGCTGCTGGCTTCACTCAGGTTAAACTCGGTTAAGGTTGCTGGTTGGTTGTTGTGCCGGCAGCTTATGGCCTGCTCCCAAACTTGTGCATTTAGCTGGCTGGCAGCAAGCCGGCGCAGGCTGTTGGCATGAGTAGGCAGGGGCTCTATGAGTACCAGCCGGGCAGGGGCCATGATTTCGTATTCGGGCAACTGGCTGCCGTTGCCGGCACCAATGTGCACCAGGGTGTGAACGGGGGTTGAGGTCATGTTAGTTTAATCCCGGTGGTCGCGAATGATCAGCGTCATCATATTGACAATAAAGGCCAGAAACAGGGTGATAATGGCAAACATGCTGGCATTGTAGAGCCGGTCTGGTTTGGTGGCGTATTCCGGCAGCAACGGGCTTTGCAGCACGCTGACTTGCTTGAGCTTGCGGGCGGCTTCTATGCGGGTGTTCTCTAGTGCAGCCAGGGCGCTGGAATAGGTTTGTTGGGCAAACTGCGCTTTTAATTCCAGGGTTTGATAGTCAGCCGAGATGCTGTTAAGGGCATTGCCGGTTTCTTTGGCCAGGCGGTTTTGTTCTTTGCCGATTTGTTTTTTCAGGGCATTGATTTCGCTGTTTATTCTGACCAGTTCCGCCGAACGGGTGCTCTGGTAGCTTTGCGCTGCACTGTAGCGGGCCTGCATGCGGGCCAGTTCACCTTCCAGCGTGCCTACCACCTGATTAAGGCTTTCTACGGTGTGAATGGGGGAAATAAGGCCATGTTCGTTCTGGTAGGCGAGCAGGGCGGCGCGAGTTTCATCCAGTCGGGTTTCTAACCTTTCAACCTGGTGTTCTAAAAATTTTACCTGTTCGTCGGCCAAGCGTTGGCCCATGGTGTTCATGTGCGCTTCACCGGCGTTGAGTAGCAACTGGGCCAGGTTGTGGGCAAATTCGGGGGTAAAGGCTTGTACTTCTATGTTGAGCACACCGGCGTATTCATCCAGCTCTACGCTAATGCGTTTTTGGTAGTATTTATGCAGTTCTTCTATCGGTGTTTCGGCGTTCGTTAACCGAGAAAACAGATCGCCGTTTTCGCTGTAATGCTCACGAAATGGCAACTCTGCCTGTACTTTGTTTAACATGTCTACTGATAGCAAGTGTTCGCGCAACAGCAAGAGATCGCCATGGCCGCCACCGCCTTTTATAAGGCTGGTAAAACTGAATTCGGGTGCGGCTATCTGCGGGCTTTCCAGCACTACGGTAGCGCGGGAGACATAGCGATCTGCCGCCCAGGCGAACCAGTAGAAACTGACGGCGATAATAGCTACCAGGGCTAGCGCCCAATGGGGGTGTTTTTTGATGAAGAATTTCATGGTTACTCAAATATTGGGTTCGAAAAAATTTACGGTTTTTGTAGCCGGTGCCGGGTTATCGGGCATTGCGCCGTATAAACAGAATCCCTGCTTCGCAGGGACTGCCAGCTAAAGCGGCAGCTACAGAAACACGGCAGAAACCGGCGGATTTTGTAGCCGGCGCTTTAGCTGCCGGGGCAGACGGTGCCGAATTATCAGGTACAACGCAGTTTGTTGGTTTGCGCCAGCTAAAGCGGCGCCTATAGTCCAGCCAGTTATGGGTGTTACGGCTTTGTTTCCTGGTGGTAGGCGGCTATGGCGTCGTTGATGTCGTCGTACCAGTGAGCTTTACCATTTTTTAGGTAAATACCGGCCTGGCAGAGTTCTTTAAGTATGCCTTCGGAATGCGACACCATAATCAGGCTGGATTGGCCTACCTTGTCTTTAAATGCCTTTGCCGCTTTTTCTTTAAACGCACGGTCACCTACGGCAGTGGCTTCGTCAGAAAGATACACATCAAAATCAAATGCCAGAGACAAGCCAAAATTAAGGCGCGAACGCATTCCCGATGAATAGGTATTAATGGGGCGATCGAAAGCATTGCCCAGCTCGGCAAAATCCTCTACAGCATCGATAATGCGTTGTACGTTTAGGCCACCGCCTTGTACCCGAGCCACAAACTTGACGTTTTGCCGCCCGGTCATCGAGCTTTGAAAGCCACCGGAAAGGCCAATAGGCCAGGATACCCGACAATAACGCTCCACACTGCCGCGTTCTGGGCTGTCCATGCCGGCAATCAGTTTTAGCAAGGTGCTTTTGCCGGCCCCGTTGCGGCCGACCAGGCCGACACTAACGCCTTTTGGTATTGTCAGGTTGATGCCTTTTAACACCCAGGGGGCCTCACGACCGTCACGATTGTTATAGCGTTTATGAAGGTTGTTAATTTTAATCATTTTGCTTTTAACCGTTCTTTATAACGCAAGTGCATCAACAGCCCCAGAGCATTAAGCCCTAAAATCCACAGCCACAAATAAGTGATGCTGGTGCCACTGACCACGTGGTAGTTTTCAAAAAATCTTAAACGTAATAGTTCAAGGCCATGCACTATGGGGTTGAGCATTAAGTATTCAAGAATATTATGAGGCAGACTATTCAACGGCAATATGACCCCGCTGATAATCATTAACGGCATACTCAGCATGCTGATGATTTTGCCAGTTTCAGGAATTAACTTTACGCAAACAGAAATAATCAGTGCCAAGCCCAAACCTAATGCCCATAAAGCAATCCAGCTAAACAGCGCTTTTATCACGTTGTCTGGGAACAAATGCATACCCAAACCAAGGCCCCCTAAGATAAACAGCACCAGTACCACAGTACGTAGCATGCCATCCATATAGGTACGCACCAACACCGTATCTACTGGCTGAACCTGGCGATAGGCAAACAGGGCTTGTGCCGAGCTAATGGCTCCCTGGCTGCGGGTCAGGCCTTCGCGTACTAAAAAAAAGCCCATCATGCCGGTGATCATCCAGGGAATAAATTCGGCATTAATTATCAGCCGGCTCGCTCCCCTAAGCTGGGTACGTATCAAGATCATGATGGTAACAAACGCAACCGGCTCGGCAATCATCCAAAACCAGCCCATGCGATTGGCCATGGTGCGGCTTACCGCCTCGCGCATAAACATGGCAAACCACACGCTGCGGGTTACCTGCCACGGGGTACGTGTTTGTAAGCTGCTCATTAAATATCGATCGCTACTTTGGCGGCAATGGCAATCTGGTAAAGAATCTGGGTGAGCGTGCTGGCCAGCTGCAGGTTTTTGGTGGGTGCCTGGGGTAATACCAGAATTTCATCACCCGGGCGCAGGGTTACGTCGTCTGCGTCTCGCACTTCGCCGTTTTGGCGCACCACCAGAATACGGCTGGTATTGGCCTGGTCGGTAAAGCCACCGGCGCCTTGTATGTAGTCTTTGGCACTGCGGTTGGCGTTGAACACCACCGACTGCGGCACCAGCACTTCACCACTGATCAACAGTGAATCGGATTTTTCGGGAATAGTAATAATGTCGCCATCCTGCAGGCGAATGTCACTGATGTGGCCATTGTTGGCCAGCACCAGGCGGCCGTTGGGTTCAACCTGGCGGGCGCGCTCAATAAACTGGGTGATCAGCTCGGCTTCGCGCACGCGAATTTCTGCTTCTTGTGGAGTAGAAGAAGAGGCGCCCAGGTAGGTAGTTTCCAGCCGGGCCAGGCTTTCGCTTAGTGCCTGTTGTTGGCGCTCGGCCACGCTGACGCGCTTGAGCGAAATGCTGCTGGTGTCTGTCATGGTTTGCGGCACGGCTATGGCATTCAGTAACTCGTGCAGGCGGGCATCGCGCGGCAGGGCAAAACGTGAAGGGCCGTAATAGCTGCCCTCCAGCTGCACCACTATGGTGTTGTCGCGCATGTCGCTGCTGAACACCACCTGATCGCCACTGTTAAGCGTTTGCTGGCCGAATTCGTTGAGTGCCACATAACGGGAGATGGGGCCGGCATTGCGGGCACCGCGCAGCAGCACATGGGTCACGTTGGACTTTAACCGGGCCAGTTGTTGTAGGTCGCGGCCGGTCATGGCGCCGGGAGTCAGTTCGTAACGATAGGCGCGGGCCACGTCACCTTCTACGGTCACTGTGGGGCCACGCTCGGCCACCACTATGGTGTCGCCGTCTTTAAATTGCGGTCGGGGCAGGGTGCCGTCTATTAAAAAGTCGTACAAATCGGCGGTGGCCAGAGAGCGGCCGTTGCGGATCACTTTTATCTGGCGATAGCTGCCGGTGGCGTCATCTATGCCGCCGGCCTGATCCAGAAAGTACAATAGCGAGTCGTTTGGCGTACCGGCAAAACGGCCCGGGCTTTGCACATAGCCGGTAACGAATACGGATACCGGCTGCACGCCCTGCAGGTTGGTGTACACCTGCACGTTGTTGGAATAAATGGAGTTCACCGCCGCGCGTACTCGAGCATCCAGCTGGCTGTGTTTTATGCCTTGCACCTTGATGGGGCCCACACCGGGGATAAAAATATTGCCCTGGGCATCTACCGGTAATACGCGGTCTATGTCTATTGCGCCCCATACCCGCAGGGTCACCTGGTCGCCGGGGGTGATCACGTAGTCGGGGTTAAGGCCATCGGCGCGCACGCCGCGAAAGCCGCCGCTGAACAGGTGGCTGCCAAAGCTGGGGTAGTCGGTGGCGGTGGACTGGGTGTTGCCGGGCGTGCCGTAGCGGTTTTGTTGCCATTGAGTGTTGCTGTTTTGGGCGGCAGCGTCGGCTTCGGACGGGGCGCTGAAGCGGCTTTGTTGCTCGGCCGGCAGTGCGCCGGCACTGGCGCCAATCAGTTGGGCCTGGGCTGGGGCCTGGCCCGCTAACAGTGCGAGCAGGCCGAAAGGTAGGGCGAGTTTTTTTAAGGACATGACTTGTTCTCGGAATCTGCGAAATATTTAGCGGGCAGCTGTAAGCCGTAAGCTGTCAGCTTTAAGTTAAAGACAAACAGTGTGGCTGTGGGGGCTGAGCTCTGCCTGTGCGTTTGGTGTTGTCTGTTGGTTTGCCGTGTTGTACACGGACTGCCAGCTGAAGCGGCAGCTACAAGAAATCACGAACCCCTGTAGAAGCCTGCTTCAGCTGGCTGGTAACGCGCAGTGTTTCGTCAAAAAACAAACCGCGCAGCTGAAGCAGCGCCTACAGATTAGCCAGACATATCGGTGCTGTGGTTTTGTCGTGCCGTAGGTTGGTGATGAGCGAAGCGAATCCCAACGTTCAACAGGCAGCTTCATGTTGGAATTCGCTGTGCTCATTAACAACCTACAGCCCAATCCTGATATCGGTGCTGTGGTTTTTTCGTGCCGTAGGTTGGCGATGAGCGAAGCGAATCCCAACGTTCATACCGACTGCTGAAATGTTGGGGCTCGTACCTCGTCCGCAACCTACGCTCTGCAGCTATGGGGTTGTTTGTTGGTTTGCGCCAGCTGAAGCGGCGCCTACAGATTAGCCAGATATCGGTGTTGTGTTTTTGTAGCCGGCGCTTTAGCTGCCGGAGCAGACGATGCCGCTTCTGCAGATATGGCGTTTTTTTGCTGGTTAGCGCAGCTAAAGCAGCGCCTACAGGCCAGGCTATGGGGTTAGTAGTTGGGTTACCGGCCGGGTGATGGCCCAGTTGCCGGTTTTGTTCTGGCAGGCGATGTGTTGTTTGCTGGTACCGCTGGCCGGGGTCACCTGCAGTTGGCGGCAGCTGCGGCCGCTGGCGGCAAAATAGGGCTGCCCGGCCATTATCTGCACATTGGCACCCCAAGGGCTGTTGGTCAGCACGGTGGCGCCGCCAGTACTGCTGTTCAGATACTGGTTTAGCTCTTTATGGCCCGTATGCTGCCCGGCCGCAATGTCCTGTTGCCGGCCGGCGCAGCCGCTAACGGTCATGATGCTCAGTACCACCAGGGGAAGGAGTAATTTTTTGCTGGATAACTGCATGGAATAGTGCGCTCTTTCGGTTTTGGGGCGAGTAAAGAGATAAAATGAAGCTCTAAGTAATACCGCATAACAGGAGTGGTTCAGTCGTCATTCCCACGAAGGTGGGAATCCAGGGCCTGTAGCGCAGAATTTTCAGACTGCGGTTCACCTGTAAAGACACTGGACCCCCGCCTTCGCGAGGGTGACGATAAAGGCAAACCAACCCTTGCAGCCACACCTGTTACGCAAGATTACTTACGAGATCTTCAGGGAAGGGAATAGCAAAAGATGGGAGAAAGCGGGTTTTCTGACTTTCAAGACAGTGTTTTGCTGTTAAAAAGGTACGCTACCGCCCTTAGGTTACAGCCCCTAATCTGCTGGTTTCACTCGCTCCATGTAAAACGCAGTTGCAAATTGCAAGGCGTTCAATTTTAAAATCGGCAAATAATAGCACCGCTCGTAGACCATTTCGAGAGAATGTCAATTAAGTGCGTGATTATTGGTCGTCGCAGGGTAGATGAAGATGATGACGGTTAGATGAAAGCAGGTGGATGCAGGGGAAAATTCAATACTGGTGGTGTTTTTGTGGGGTTGAGCGGGCAAGCTGCCCGCTCTTTCATGCCACGTTGCGAGTACGCTGGGTATTTTGCTCCGGTTTTGGCAGAGTGATTACCTCGTGTTGCGGCGAGGCGGATGGTTGCAAAAGCGCTTGCAGCTGCTGCCAGATATATTGGCAGGTTTTTTCCGGCTCGCAGTAAAAACTGCCGTTCAGTTGGGTTTTTTGCAGTAAAAATGTTCTTAATTTCTTGAATAGCGTTATATTCACCGGTTGTGGTGCCCGCCAAAAGGTAGCCAGTGGGCATTGGCTGGTCAGGCCGGGAATATCATACAGCGCCTTGCCCAGGGTAATGGTGGGCACATGGTGAAACAGGGCGGAAAGCCCCACGGTACTGTTTACCGTGACCACGCCCTTGCAGTGGTGGTAAAGATGCGGCAGTGACAATTCAAAGCCGTAAAACACCCGGTCACCAATGCCCAGCTCTTTCGCCTGTTGCTGAATCAGTTGGGTGTAGTTGGTGTAGCCCCGGTCCATGGGGTGATGCTTGAACAGCAGTACGTCACCTTTGGGCGCACAGGCCGCGAACGATGCCATTATGTGCCGAATGGAGTCGGCCACGTCGGTAAAGGGCGAGTGGGTACGAATCTGAAAGTCGTCGGCTACCTGCAAGGGCACCAGGTGAATATGACCGGAGTGATGTTCTATCAGCTGTTGTTGCAGTCTTTGATCGCGGGCGCTATGGCTGTATTTGGTGTACCAGCCTTTTAGCCAGGCGATGCCTTCTTTCCAGGCCGGGCGGTGGCGGTGGTGCACATAGTGCCGGAACCGGGGCCGGCCCAGTTGCAGTTGAAGGTAATAGCGCATGGCGTAGTAAATGCGGCGCTTGAAGTTGGGTTTGATATCAAACCGGTGTTTGGGGTGCTCTGTGCTGCTGTTCGGCAGCCGGCTGGCGAGCTGGCCATACCAGGAGCTGTGGGCGTTTACGCCGTTCTGCTCCAGGGTAATGTAGTGCGGGCGCAGGTAGCCTTCTTCGAATACAAAAAAACGAATGTTATGGCTCAGGCAAAAGTGGCGCGCCACCGCATGATATTCGCGGCAGTCGCTATAGCAGAATACGGTGTCTATAGAATGAATTTTTATATAGCCATCCAGAAAATGACGCCATTCGGGCAAGGTGCCGGTGTAGTTGTCGTTGCTGCCCTGGCAGGGCCAGCAGCCATCGCCGCCATTGAAGTTGATTTTATGAACCCGGATTCCCTGATCACTCAAAAACTGCGAAAAGTTCTGAAAGAAAGGCCCCAGTGGTCCTTGCAGTAGTAATACCGATTGCATGATAAGGCCCGTATTGGATGTTGTTATTTTATGTTTTTTAACATGGTGGTGCGCTCGGCGCGGATCCTAGCATAAGGAATGTGTCTGAATAATTAAAAATTGTGCAAGATGTTAGCTGTAGGCGCTGGTTTAGCTGCGCGAACCCATAAACAACGTCAATAACTGCGCGGGAAATCCCGTCCTTTTAGGGCGGGGAGGGATAGCACGGCGGCGTCAGGCGCCTCTGTTCCCGTCCCTCCTTTAGACTGGCTATCTATACAGTGGTTTACTAAACTAAGCGCATGACAAAACGCGCCTACAAATATCGCTTTTACCCCACCACCGAACAGGCTGAGCTGCTGGCCCGAACCTTCGGGTGTGTGCGTTTTGTCTATAACTCGGTGCTGCGTTGGCGTGCCGACGCCTTCCATCAATGCCAGGAAAAAATCGGTTACGCTCAGGCCAGTACCCGGCTGACTGCCCTCAAGCAAGATCCCGAACTGGCGTTTCTGTCCGAGGTATCCAGCGTGCCGCTGCAGCAATGCTTGCGTCACCAGCAGACCGCGTTCAAAAACTTTTTTGAGGGGCGAGCCAAGTACCCCGTCTTTAAAAGCAGAAAGCGCCGTCAGTCGATAGAGCTGACCCTCTCGGCGTTCAAGTACGTCGATGGCCAGCTGTACATGGCCAAATCGAAAGCCCCGTTAGCTATTCGCTGGAGCCGCCCGCTCCCCGGCGAACCCAGCACGCTTACCATTTCCAAAGACTCGACAGGCCGCTACTTTGTTAGCTGCCTGTGCGAGTTCGAGCCCAGCAAGTTGCCGGTTACACCCAACATGATCGGCATTGACCTGGGCCTGAAAGACCTGTTTATCACTGATCAGGGTGAACGGGTCGGCAATCCTCGCCATACGGCCAAGTATGCCACCAGTCTGGCCCTCGCACAGCGTAGATTGAGCAAGAAGAAGCTCGGCTCCGCCAACCGCGCCAAGGCCCGAATCAAGGTGGCGAAACTTCACGCCAAAATTTCCGATTGCCGACAAGACAACTTACACAAGTTGTCCCGCAGATTGATTAACGATAACCAAGTGATCTGCCTCGAATCCCTGAAAGTGAAAAACATGATCCGCAATCCCACCTTGAGTAAAGCCATTGCCGATGTTGGATGGGGCGAGTTTGTGCGCCAGTTGGCATACAAGGCGGCATGGGCGGGGCGATCACTGGTTGCCATTGACCCGTGGTTCCCCAGTACCAAACGTTGCTCGGATTGCGGGCATACCTTATCGTCGCTGCCGCTATCCGTCAGAGCGTGGGACTGCCCTAAATGTGGCGCAACCCATGATCGTGACATTAACGCCGCGACTAACATTAAAGCCGCCGGGCTGGCGGTGTTAGCCCTTGGAGAGAATGTAAGAGGCATGGGGCCAGTCTCCGTGTCCTGTTCTCGATGAATTGGGAATCCTCTTCCTTCAGGGAGGGGAACAGTCAATTGATGGTTTGCTTGTGCAGGCCTTTTTGCAGCATCAGATCCACCAGGGGTTGTTCGCGCTTGTTGGCGCGCCGGCAATGATCCTGCTGAAACTTGTTGGTCAGCCAGATCACGAATCTGGCCCATTGCTTGTGGTCGCGTTCGCGCCAAGCGTGGGACGAGACAGACTCCCAGGCATAGCCGTTTAATACCGAGGCGTTCACAAAGTGATCCAGGGCGCGCACGCCGCTGCGGCCCCGTTCTGCCCGGCCCACAAAGCCGACGTAGCAGATGATCAGGTAGCCAAGAATGGCCAGTGGCACCACGGCACACATCAGCAGAAAACCGGCGAGTCGTTCTTTCATCTTGGGGTGTCTCCTGGTGTTGCTCTTGGTATTAGTGTCAGCTTCATGCCGTTTTGCGAGCGAATGGTCAGCCGGCCGACCGGCTTGGGCACAAAGTCGTCTGCCAGGGTAAAACGGTAGTCTCTGAGGATGGTGGCCAGGATCAGACTGGCTTCCTGCTGGGCAAAGGCGGCGCCAATGCACACTCGCGGCCCGGCGCCGAAGGGCAGGTACGATTTGCTTAGCGGCATTTTCAGGGTTTTGCCGGTAAAGCGGCCCGGGTCAAAGCCGTGCGGATTATCCCAGAAGTCCTGATGGCGATGAATAAGCCAGGGCGAAATCATCACCGAGGAGCCTGCGGGCATTTTTTTGCCGCGCATTTCGGTGGCGTGGCTGCATTCGCGGGACAGAAAGCCCACCGGCGGATACAGCCGCAGCGCCTCGCGAAAGCAGTCGCGCACCAGCACCATTTTACGCAATGCTTCCACACTCATCCCTTGCTCGGCCAGTACTTGCGTTACCTCGGCGTAGGCCTGCTCCTGAATGTCCGGATACAGGGCCAGCAGGTATAACGACCAGGTCAGGGCGCTGGCCGAGGTTTCGTGGCCGGCCAAAAACAGCATGGAGATCTGGTCCACTATTTCGTTGAACGAGAACGGCTGGCCACTTTCGGCGTCGGTGGCCTGCAACAGGGAAGAGAGTATGTCCTGCTGTTGTTCCAGCGCCGCCCGGCTTTGCGGGCAACCGGCGCGGGCGGCCTCGGCCTGCTCATAGCGGGGGCGAATAATGTCTTCTATGGTGGTGCGTATGTCCCGGGCAGATGTGAGCCGCTTGCGCTCGCTCAAGCCGCGTTGAATGAAACCGGGAACGCGGAACATCTTGAGCAGTGCCAGTTTGGGCGACTCGGCCTGAAAATGGGTAAAGGCATCCAGAATACGCTGGGCCTGCCCGGGGGCCAGCTCGGTCGACATGATGGTACGAAAGATGATGTCGGCGGTAACGAAGGTCATTTCCGGATCGATATCCTGCCCCGGTTGGTGTGCTTTCAGGCGGGCAGACATGTCGACCACCGCCGCCTGCATCAGCCCGAACACCTGTTGCACCCGGGTGTGCTTGAAGGCCGGATCCAGCATGTTGCGCTGTTTTTGCCATTGCTCGCCGTTGGTGGTGAAGATGCTTTCGCCCAGCAGCGGCTCGAGGATCTCGCCCAGCAGGCGGTTTTTGGGGAATTGGTTGACGTCCTGCACCATGATTTTGCGCACCAGCTCGGGCTGATTCACCATGTAGAGCCGCAACCCCGGCAGTTTGAATTCGCCCATTTTCATGCGGTAGCTGCGTTCGTACAGGGCATCCAGCCAGGAGTGGCGCTTGGTGAAAAACACCTTCCACAGAGAGGCCTTGTTTTTGGCGGGTTTGGGAAACACCGGGCAGGTCATGCTTGTTCCTCTATATCAAAATGAGCCCTTCGGGCAGCTGTCAGCCAGAAAACGTCGCGACACGCTGAATCATATGTAGGGTCGAATTTATTCGACCGTTTTAAGGCCGAGCCATGGTTTTGGTCGAATACTCTTACCTAAAATAAGTCGACCCTACGCACGCTTTAGCTTACGGCTTTGTTTTCTTCTATATGTTGAACTACGGGTTTGGGGCCGGCGGTAAAGGCGAAGAAGTCGTAAGGGCCGGGTTTGTCGGTGGCCATCAAGTACAGAAAATGCGTGGTATACCAGGCACGGCGCAGTTTCTTGTAGCGGGCCGGGTGGTACAGGGTAAAAAAGCGCGGCGATAACAGCCGCGGGCCGGCCTGGGGCCCACGGGTCAGGCCGCAGGAGGTCACCGGATCCAGCAGCGGAAAGCAGGCGCCGTCGGTAGGGGCTGTGTAATCCAGCCACAGCAGGCGCGGATCCTGCCCCAGTTGTTGCAGTTGCGCTCTAAAGTCATGGGCACCGGGCTGAAAGCTGACCAATGGAATGCAGTGGCCCAGGGTGATGAGCACCACTCTCTGATTGGCAAAGGCATCGTCACCGGGCAGGGCGGCCAGGGCCTTTGCCAGGGCCGGCACCACCACCATGGTGCCCACGCTGTGGGCGATGATCACCACTTCGTCGTTGTTTGGGTTCTGTATGGCCTTGGTGATGTCATCGGCAAAATGTTCGGTGCGTTCGGTTAACTGGGGGACTTGGTTGTCCGCCCATTTGGCCGAAAAGGCATAGATACGCAGCAGCCAGAATACGGCCAGCCGATCACCCAGGCGTTTGCAGCCTTGCATCCATAAGCCGAAAACCAGCAGGATCAGCACCACCTGCAGGGGAGTCTGTGCCGGTGCAGGCAGCTTTTGCCAGGGCAGCAGGTCACACAGGGTGATGGCAGCGCTGGCGCCGAGCGTCAGGCTGAGCAGTATGTAAGCGGCAGGGTAAAGGCCGGCAATCAGTTGCTTGCGCGAGGCGCGGGCAAAGCGGATGACGCGGCCCGAGAAAATATAGACCCACAGAAAACGGAGCATATCCCCGAAGATGGCCGCCCAGCCCCGGGCCCAGTGGCGGCGAATGATATCGTCCCAGCCCAGATAGTGGTAGTCGGTTTGAGTATGGGGAGTGCTTAACTGCCAGTGGTGGCAATGCGCCGAGCGGCGGTGGCGGCGGGAAACGGCGATATCCAGTCCGTTTACCGAGGCCTGTTGTGCCGACTGAGTACTATAAAGGCGATGATAATGACCGGCGCCGCGGGGGTCAAAGCCGTGAATATAAAACACCTGGCGTTGTTTAACCGTCAATCCGTTGTTCCTTGGTCATTAAGGGGTTTAAAGCGGCGACAGATTAACAAATAAAGCCTGAAGCAGGAAATCCAAAACCCAGCTGTGAGCCTTAAGCTGTCAGCGGTAAGCAACACACCCGAGTCTGCAGGCTCGGCATCGCCTGATCCGGCAGCTAAAGCGCCGGCTACAAAAACAATAACACCACAGCGCCGGCGTCTGGCCATGCTGTAGGCGCCGCTTCAGCTGGCGCGAATCAACAGACAATGCCGCCCCTTCGGAGAGCTATGAGCTACCGCTGTCAGCGGTAAGCAACACACCTGGGTCTGCAGGCTCGGCATCGCCTGATCCGGCAGCTAAAGCGCCGGCTACAAAAACCATAACACCACTGATCCGGCGTCTGGCCATGCTGCAAGGCGCCGCTTCAGCCGCGCAAACCCACTTAAAGCCGACAGCTTAAAGCTTAAGGCTCCCCGAAGGGGTTTGGCGTCAATCTAGTCAATAGGTCTAACAGGACCCTGCTGTTACTTGTCCCAAATCCGGTGTCGTGACACAATCGTGCCCCAAATTATGAAATAACTAATCAAGAAGAGGACGCTGTTATGCGCATCGTTTTGTTGGGTGCTCCGGGCGCGGGCAAGGGAACGCAGGCTCAGTTCATCATGGAAAAGTTCGGCATTCCGCAAATTTCCACCGGTGACATGCTGCGTGCCGCTATCAAGGCCGGCACTCCGCTTGGCTTGCAAGCGAAAGAAGTGATGGACAAGGGCCAGCTGGTATCCGACGAGCTGATCATCGGTCTGGTCAAGGAACGTATCAGCCAGGACGACTGTGCCAAGGGCTTTTTGCTCGACGGCTTCCCGCGTACCATTCCTCAGGCCGATGCCATGAAGGACGTTGGTGTCGCGGTGGATTATGTACTGGAATTCGCGGTGCCGGACGAAGAAATCGTCAAGCGCATGAGCGGTCGTCGCGTGCATCCGGGCTCGGGTCGGGTGTATCACCTGATCTACAATCCGCCCAAGGTGGAAGGCAAGGACGACGTAACCGGTGAAGATCTGGTTATCCGTGCCGACGATGAAGAAGGCACGGTACGCAAGCGTCTGGGTGTTTACCACGAGCAGACGGCGCCGCTGATCGACTACTACAAGCAGGCCGCCGCTGCCGGCGAGACTCGCCATTATAAAGTGGATGGCACCCAGTCCGTTGACACCGTCAGCAAAGAACTGGCCGATATTCTGTCCTGATCCCCCAGTGTCAGCCGGGCGCTGCTTGCGCCCGGTTTCTTTTGTTTCGCTTCCATTATTCCGCTTTTATCAGACATGGGTAACAAAGTGAAAACAGGCGTTTTACTGGTTAACCTGGGTACCCCGACTGCTCCCACCGCCAAGGCCGTAAAGACCTTTCTCGGCCAGTTTCTGCACGACCACAGAGTGGTTGATGTTCCCAGAGTAATATGGTGCCCGGTGTTGCACGGCGTGATACTGCCGTTTCGCTCGCCCAAGGTGGCCAAACTGTATCGGTCCATCTGGTGGGAAGAGGGCTCGCCGCTGATGGTGGTGAGTCGGCGTCAACAGGCGGGCCTGAGTGCGGCGCTGCAAGAGGCGGGCATCGATATGCCGGTGGCGCTTGGCATGAGTTACGGCGAGCCGTCTATCGGCACCGCCTGGCAGGAGCTGAAAAACGCGGGGGTCGACCGGGTCATTATTCTGCCGCTGTATCCGCAGTATTCGGTCAGCACCACCGCCTCGGTATTCGACAGCTGGGCCCGGCTGATGAGGCAGGAGCGGCGGTTGCCGGCGTTTCGTTTTATTCGCGATTACCACGATCATCGCGGCTATATTCAGGCGTTGGCGGCGTCGGTGCGTGACCACTGGGAAGACAAGGGCAGAACCGACCTGCTGCTGCTGTCTTACCATGGCATTCCCAAGCGGTTCGAAGACGAGGGCGACCCCTATGGTCACCAGTGCCATCGCACCTCCGAGCTGGTAGCGGCCGAACTGGGGCTGGAACGTCACGAATGGCGTACCACCTTTCAGTCTCGTTTCGGGCGTGAGCCCTGGCTGCAGCCCTATACGGACGAAACCATGAAGGCGCTGCCGGGCGAGGGTATCAAGAAGGTGAGCGTGATTTGCCCGGCCTTTTCGGCCGATTGCCTGGAAACCCTGGAAGAAATTGCCGAGCAGAATAAAGAGATCTTCCTGGAAGCCGGCGGCGAGGCCTATCACTACATTCCCGCCCTCAACGACAACCCCGCCCATATCCGCATGATGATGGATCTGGTCTGCCGGGAGCTGGGGTAACCACAACATTCCCAACATATTCCCACCCATGGGTGTGATGGCCTTGTAGCCGGCGCTTTAGCTGCCGGGGCAGACGATACCGATTCTGCTGATATGGCGTTGTTTGTGGGTTTGCGCCGGCTAAAGCGGTATCTACAGCCCCATCCAGACATCCGGGGCTATTTTTGGCACGGTCTTGTAGCTGCCACTTCAGTCGGCAGGGCCTGCGCAGCGGGCCGTTAGCACGGATGCGGCAGATATGGCGTTGTTTGTTAGTTCGCGCCGGCTAAAGCGGCGCCTACAGATCAGCCAAACATCGGCGTCGTGTTTTGTAGGGCGTTACGCGGACTGTAGTTGCGGGCCGGTGTTTTCGATCACATGGCGGGCAAAGCCGCTGCCGGCCTCTTCGTAGATGTTGAAAATGTCGTCGGCCCCCATGTCGCGCAGCTGGGCGCCTTCTTCCGGGTAGCAGATAATGGCGGCTACCTTGCCCTTGAAATGGTTGTGGCGGATCTGCTCCAGGGCGTAGAGGTTACCCGCATGATTCGGCATGGCCAGGAAGATGTATTCCAGTTGTTCGCCGATGTTGGTCTTGTCCCAGAAGTCCGAGTCGGACGCATCCCCCTCCAGGGCGTTGATATTCAACTCCTGCAGCAGCTTGATTTTTTTCTTGTCGCTGTCGATGCCCAGTAACTGCCCCGGGTAGCGTTGTTCCAGCTCCATGTAGGCACCCTGGCCGATACGGCCCATGCCGATAATCAAGACCCGGGCATCGCCCAGTTGAATGGGTGTGTCGTCCGGGTGCAGATGCGAGGATTCGCGGGGCTGAAAGCGATTCATCAGCCGGCGATAGATGTTCTCGTTTTCGGCATTCAAGGGCGCCGAGACCATGAAGGACACCGCCAGCGCGATGGAGGCGACAATCACCCAGTCGTTGCTGAGCAGCCCCTGCTTGGCCGCCAGTGCGGCCACGATAAGGCCGAACTCCGAATAGTTGCTCAGGCTGAAGGTGGCCAGCAGCGAGGTACGAATGCGCAGGCCGTAACGGTTGTACATCAGGTAATAGATCAGGCTTTTCAGCGGCAGTACCAGCAGCAGTATGGCGGCAATCCACAGGGCGTCCATGGTGGGCATGCCGTTCAGGCCTATGTTCAGGAAAAACGCCACCAGAAACAGCTCTTTCATGTTGAACAGCGACTTGGCCAGCGAAGAGGCACTGTAGTGGGAAGCCAGCATCATGCCGATGACAAGCGCCCCCAAATCGCCCTTGAGCCCGACCAGCTCGAAGCCGCCCACGCCCACCACCAGCGCCAGAAACACCGCAAACAGGGTTTGCAGTTCGCCGTGACCGCTGCGCGCCAGCACCTTGAAAAACAGCGGCCGCAACAGCGGCAGCAGCACCAGCAGGCCCAGTGCCCAGGGGCTGGGCACCTTGCCGCTGGAGACGGTCAAAAACGCCACCGCAAACAGATCCTGCATCACCAGTACGCCGATGGCGATGCGGCCGTAGAAGGTGTTCATGTCGCTGCGCTCTTCCAATACCTTGACCGCAAAGACGGTGCTGGAAAAGCTGAGGGCAAAGCCCATCAGCATGGCCTGACGCCATTCCAGCTCCAGCGCCAGGCTGAAGCCGATGGCCTTCACCGCCAGCAGCACCCCGGTAAACAGCAGGGTCGAAAAAACAATATGGCCGGTGGCCGTGCCCCAGACTTCCTTTTTGAGCAGGGTCTTGATGTCCAGCTTGAGCCCTATGCTGAACAGCAGCAGGGTGACCCCCAGGTTGGCCAGGGTGTCGAGGGTGGCGTTGCTTTCATAGCCCATGGCGTTGAGCACGAAGCCCGCCACCAGAAAACCGATCAGCGGCGGCAGGTTAATCAGGTAAACGGCCAGGCCGCAGCCAAAGGCAATAGCGATAAAAATGGGGTCCATTAGTACTTCTTATTATTACCGGGTCAGAACAGGTCGATATCGGCGACGGAAGAATAAACATGCTGCGGACGGAAGGGCACCTTGTCAATGTCCGCGATCTGGCTGACACCGGTCAGTACCAGCACGGTTTCGAGCCCCGCCTGAAAACCCGCCAGAATGTCCGTTTTCAGGTTATCACCCACAATCAGGGTATTTTCGGAGTGGGCGTCCATGTGATTGAGCGCGGCCCGCACTATCCAGGCGCTGGGCTTGCCGACGTAAAACGGCTTTTTGCCGGTCATGCGTTCTATGGGGGCGCACAGGGCGCCACAGGCCGGGTGCATGTTGGGGCCGTGGGTATCCGGGTTGGTGGCGATAAAGCTGGCGCCGTCGGCCACGAAGCGGGCCGCCATCTGGATCATGCTCCAGTTGTAGTTGCGGGTTTCGCCTACCACCACAAAGTCGGGATCGACGTCGGTAATGGTAAAGCCGGCCTTGTACAGCTCGTGGATCAGCGCCCCTTCGCCGATAACATAGGCTTTTTCGCCATTCTGGCGTTTCAGAAAGTCGGCGGTGGCCATGGCCGAAGTATAGAAACCGCTTTCCGGTACTTCGATGCCGGCGGAATAGAAACGGTTTTGCAGATCCTTGGGGGTCTGGGCCGGGTAATTGGTGAGAAACAGCAGGTTCATGTCCTGCTCCAGCACCCGGCGTACAAAAGTGTCGGCGCCGGGGATTAAATCGTTGTTATGCAGTATGACGCCGTCGATATCACAAATCAGATTTTTCTTATGCACTCATGCTCTCCTTGAGACCCGTCTCGAGCAGGCTCTTGTCTGGTAAGCCAGCTCCGGCTTTATTCCTACTGTCAGCGCAGCTTATGACAAATTGATGACCAACGTCACCGTTTTATTACTTTTCTATGCAGCTTAACAGGGGGCCGAGCTGGTTAATGCGGTAGCCAATGGTGGTGGCGCGTCGCTGCACATAGGCCGATGGCCGACCTGCGTTGTACCGTCGGGGGTTGGGCAGCACCGCCGCCAGCAAGGCGGCCTGATGACGGCTGAGCCCGGCGGCCGAGGTATTGAAATAGGCCCGGGCCGCCGCGTCGGCGCCGTAGATGCCGGGGCCGAACTCGGCGATGTTCAGATACAGGGTCATGATACGGTCTTTCGGCAATATCAGCTCCAGCATGGGGGTATAAATGGCCTCCAGTACCTTGCGGGTGATGCTGCGCCCCGGCCACAGATAGAGGTTTTTGGCGGTCTGCATGGTGATGGTGCTGCCGCCGCGCAGCCGGCCCTGGTCCCGAAACTCGTTGAAGACATCATTGAAGGCGTCCCAGTCAAAGCCCCGGTGGCGGCAGAACTTGTTGTCCTCGGAGGCGATGACCGCCCTCTTCAGATGGTGGGAAATGCGTGATGAAGACTGCCAGTCTTTGGACAGGGATTCGCCTTCAAACAGGCGGATCACCATCAGCGGCGTCACCGGCACCGGCACGTAGCGATACAGCAATGTCAGCAGCAGGGGCCCCAGGATCAGCAGGCCAAGCAGCCAGACGACACAGCGTTTCAGGAAAGAGATCATCGAGAGAGCATTCCCATGGTGGTGTTTGACCTCGCGGTTATTTTTGACGGCAGCAGTGACGCAATGAGTGACGCAATGTTTGTTATCTTTAACCTAAGTAATGCCGCATAACAGGAGTGGTTCAGTCGTCATTCCCACGAAGGTGGGAATCCAGGGCCTGTAGCGCAGAATTTTCAGACTGCGGTTCGCCTGTAAAGACACTGGACCCCCGCCTTCGCGAGGGTGACGATAAAGGCAAACCAACCCTTGTATCCACACCTGTTACGCAAGATTACATAATTGGTTTTTTGGAAACCTAATGGTTTTTTGGACGGACTCGAACCACCGGTTTATAAACAGCGGAGAAACGCCATGTCCACGTTTATCAGTGAATTGCCCAAGGTGGAACTGCATCTGCATATAGAAGGAACCCTGGAGCCTGAAATGGTGTTTGCCCTGGCCAGGCGCAATGGTATCACCCTCGATTACCCGGATGAAAGCGCCCTCAGGTCGGCCTATCGGTTTGAAGATCTGCCATCGTTTCTCGATGTCTATTATCAGGGCATGCAGGTACTGCTCACCGAGCAGGATTTTTTCGATCTGACCTGGGCCTATCTGCGGCGGGTCCATGCCGAGCGGGTGCGCCATGTGGAGATTTTCTTCGACCCCCAGGCCCATACCGGGCGGGGGGTGTCACTGGCGGTGGTGGTGGGCGGTATTCACCGGGCGCTGGAGCAGGCCCGGCAGCAGTGGGGGCTGACCAGCCGCCTGATCATGTCGTTTTTGCGTCATCTGTCTCAGGCGTCGGCCTTCGAGACCCTGCACCACGCCGAGCCCTTCCGTCAGCAATTGTCGGGTATCGGCCTCGACTCGGCGGAAAAGGGCAATCCGCCCACCAAATTCACCCAGGTATATGCCGCCGCTCGGGAGCAGGGCTATCGGCTGGTGGCCCATGCCGGAGAAGAAGGGCCGGCCGGCTATATTCGCGATGCGCTGGATATTCTCAAGGTGGAGCGTATCGATCACGGGGTAGCGGCCATGACCGATATGCCCCTGATGGCACGGCTGGCGCGGGAGCGAATTCCGCTTACCCTGTGTCCGCTGTCCAATCTCAAGCTCAAGGTCATCGAGACCATGGCGGAGCACCCCATACTCCAGCTGCTGCATGCGGGCCTGTGTGTGACAGTCAATTCCGACGATCCGGCGTATTTCGGCGGTTACATGAATGCCAACTATGAGGCAGTGCAGCAGGAGCTGGGAGCCAGCAACGAAGATTTGTTACTGCTGGCGCTGAACGGGGTGGAAGCCTGCTGGCTGTCGCCGGAAGAAAAGGCGGTGCTGACGCGGGAGCTCAAGGCCTATGGCGAGCAAGCCGGCCTCGCGCTAAAGCATTAAAGAGTTGGCCCCAGGCGCCGATAACCTGCGTAACGATCGACAGGAGAGCAGACGTGCGCCTTATTTCTGTAGTAGCAGGGCTGACCCTGTGCGCCGGTGCCTGGGCCCAACCCCGGACTTATATCGCGAATATGGATCAGTCCCTGTGGCGGCTCACCTCGGACTCGGCGGTGGAATGTCGGCTGGAGCATCCCATTCCCGGCTTTGGCACCGGTAGCTTTATCAGCCGGGCGTCCAAAAACATCAATCTGGTGTTTGAGTTGAATCCGCTGCGGGCGCAGCCGCGTACCCAGTCGGCGATGCTGAAAAGCGTACCGCCGCAATGGCAGCCGGGTCGGGCGGCGCACAACCTGACCAAGGTCACCTTTTATCAGCAGTTTGATGCCATGGTCGAGCAGCAGTCGGCCTGGGTGATGCTGGACGAGCTGAGCGAGGGACGCTGGCCGACCTTCTATTTTGATGACTGGTATCGTCATGGTCAGCCCACCGGGGTGGGCCTGTCGTCGGTCAACTTTCGTGCCCGTTACGCCGCCTTTCTCGACTGCCAGGCGAATCTGCTGCCCTACAGCTTCGAGGATATCGCCTTCAGCGTGCTCAATTACGTCAACAATAACGATGTATTGACTGCCCATTCCAGCCGGCGACTGGCGATGATTGCCGCCTATGTGAAGGCCGATCCCGATATCGGCGACGTGGTGATCAATACCTATACCGACAGCTTTGGTACCGCCAATCATAACAAGCAGCTGTCGCAGCGTCGGGCCGAGGCCATCAAGGCGCACTTCATGAACCTAGGCCTGCCGGAAGACACCATCAGTCTGGAAGGGCATGGCGAGCGCCGGCCCATTGCCGACAACCGCACGCCCGACGGGCGCGACACCAACCGCCGGGTGGTCATCAGCCTGGGCCACGACAGACTCTGAGAGAGGGTATCTACAGCCCTATCCGGACATTCGGGCTCTTTTTGATATGGCCTTGCCGTGGTTTGTAGCCGGCGCCTCACGCTTTTCCGGTTGGCTTTTACCGCAGCTTTCGGTAGTTTATGGCCTTTTGTCTTTTTAGGGATTCAATATGACCTGGTTGATGTATCTGGCGTTGGGCGCCTTTGCCGGCACCCTGGCCGGACTGTTTGGCGTGGGCGGCGGGCTCATTATCGTGCCGGTGCTGATTATCAGCTTTAAATTACAGGGTATCGGCGGTGATCTGGTGACCCACATGGCGGTGGGCACCTCGCTGGCCACCATCATGTTTACCTCGCTGACTGCCATTCACACCCACCATGGTCGCAGAGCTATCGACTGGCGCCTGGCAGCAATGCTGTCCGTCGGCATCGTCGTAGGTGCCTGGCTGGGCGGTTATACCGCCGACAAGCTCTCGGGCCCGCTGCTGCAGCGGCTGATTGGTTTGTTCGCCTGGCTGATGGCGGCACAGATGCTGTTTGGTCTGGCACCCAGGGGCGGCGCCCAGTTGCCCGGCAAGCCGGTGCAGGTGGCGGCGGGCGGTATTATCGGCTGGGCCTCGGGCATTTTCGGCATCGGGGGCGGCTCGCTAACGGTGCCGTTTCTCAGCTGGTGTTCGGTGCCCATGCAGCGGGCGGTGGCGGTATCGTCGGTATGCGGCTTTCCCATTGCGCTGGTGGGGGCGCTCAGCTACGTGGTGCACGGCATGGCGCATCAGGGCTTGCCGGACGAAGCCTGGGGTTATGTTTATCTGCCGGCGATGATCGGCATCAGTCTGGCCAGCATGCCCTTCGCCCGATTCGGCGCCATACTGGCGCATAAGCTCTCGGCCCTGGTACTGAAACGCGCCTTTGCGATATTCCTGCTGCTGGTCGGCACCAAGTTCCTGTTTTTCCCGGGGTAAATATTGTGAGGGGTGAGGAGTGAGTTGTAGGGTCGATTTCAATCGACCATTAGATCATCGAGGCACGCCTTCGGTCGAATAAATTCGACCCTACGACTATCAGAAAACAAGGCGCCAAGCGTTTTGTGCCGTCATCCTGACGAACGTCAGGATCTTGATTTTGTTTAGTTTTGCTACGCAAAACCGGCCAGCTAAAGCGGCCGCTACAAAACCTCCTCCTCCTCCTCACTCTTCACCCTTCACCCTTCACCCTTCACCCTTCACCCTTCACCCCTCACCCCTTACCCCTCAGTCCTCACCTTTGCGTTCTTTCTCGATCAACCCGTCATCGATGCGGGCCACCAGCCACATAACCAGCAGGCCGCCGGCGATGGTCAGCAGGTATTCCAGCCAGCTCATTGTTTTCTTATCTCCCGGATTCCTGCTTCGTAACGGCCTTCGTCGGTATCGACCTGGGTCTGAAAATATTTCAGAAACCACATGTACTGCTCGGGCCACTCGGTGAGCAGGGCTTCTATTTCCGCGTTCATCGCCCGGGTATCGGCGGCAATATCGGCGGTGGGGTAGGGCGCCATGGCCGGGCGAAGGATCAGCTCGTAGCGATGCTGCTCGGCATTGTAGACACTGAGCACGGGTATGACCCTGGCGCCGGTCAGCTTTACCAGCTTGGGCAGGGCCGGCAGGGTGGCCTTGAGTTCGGCGAAAAAGGGCACGAAGAGGCTGGCTTCCCGGCCGTGATCCTGATCCGGCAGATAGAAGAAGTGCTTGCCACTCTTGATGGTCTTGATCACCGCCTTGATGCCGGCATCGCGCTCGTAGACGATGCCGTTGAAACGTGCGCGCTGGCGGTTGATAAACCAGTCGAACACCGGGTTCTTGGCGCTGTGCATCATGGTGCACATCGGCAGGCCCAGCGAGGTGAGATAAAGGCCTCCGGCGTCGATGGCCCAGGTGTGAGGGATCATGAAGATGATTTTTTCATCCTTCGCCAGGCAGGCATCCAGGTGCTCCTGGCCCTGCACCACGAAGCGACCTTGCAGATAGTCACGACTGCGGGCGGTCCACTCGCCGTACCCCATAAAGGTCATCAGGCCGGCACGAATGGAATTCAGCAGCATCTGCTCTACCTCATCGGCAGGCAGCTCGGGAAAGCACAGCCGGATATTGGTGCGGGCAATATAACACTGCTTTTTGGCCAGTTTCACCAGCAGGGGCGCAAATGCGCCGGCCACTGCGTCGCGTGCTGGTACCGGCAGCCAGGCCAGCAGCCACAGCAAGCCGATGGCCAGCCAGGTCAGCCAGTATCTGGGGTGCAGGTAATGACGTTTGAATTCAAGGTCATAAACGGGGTCGGACCCGGACATAACAACATCCTCTTTCTGATAAGGCGGCAAGTGTAAGAAAAAAATCGAGGTAAATCACCTGTTACGCCGGGGGCGGAAGTAATCCCGGTTCTGATAAAAGGCCGGATCTTCGTTGGCCGGCCACCAGCCGGGGATGCCCAGCAAGGGCAGCGGCAACAGAGGGCGCGGCCGGTCGAACAGCGTATTCTGCTCAAGATGCTCCGCCAGCCGGGCATCCAGCAGCGGATAACGTGCGGCGGCGGGCAATGCAAAAAAGGCGGCATCCATCTCCAGCACCACGCATTTGCCGGTCATGCCGATAAAAGGTGCCAGCGCCTGCTCGTATAGTGCATGGCCGAAGATAAAGGGCTGCCAGCTTGGTCCCCAGCGGTCGCGTTCGGTAATAAACAGCTGCTGCCAGTCGTGTTCGCGCAGCCAGTGCTCGGCTTCGGTCTTGTCCTTGACCGCCAGCACCAGACCACATTCGTCGAAGTGGGTTACCCGGTCGCGCCGGGGCGTGCGTTTGCCGAGGCCGGATACGGCGATATCTTCCATGTGCAGCCGGTTGAGCAACGCCTTGGTGCGGGGAAACAGCGCCCAGATCACGGCACCAAAAAAATCATGCCAGTTGGCGGCGCGGGTCGGCACCATGCCCTGGGCCACCGCCTGCTCGTAATAGCAGTTCAGCGCGGCAAAACGGTCATCGTCGATAAATTGCACCGGCACGTCGGCGGCCAGGCGTCGGTTCAGCTCGGCCAGGGTGGGCCACTGCGGCGTGCCGATCTCGATGAGATTGGCAAGTTGTGCCAGCACGCCATTGCGGCCGGTAACATGGGGATCCCAGTCCATTATCACTACCTGCATGGATGAAAACGCGCAAGCATACCCGGAGTCGGGGGCGAAATCATCTCACCCATACATCCGGGGCTATTTGGGGCATGACCTTGTAGCTGCCACTTCAGTCGGCAGGGCCAGCTCCGCTGGCCGTTAACACCGATTCTGCAGGTGCCACGTCATTTGTAGGTTTGCGCCAGCTGAAGCGGCGCCTACAGCTCAATCCAAACATCCGGCAAGGAAAGGGCTAGGGAGGGGTTTCTGCAACAAACTTTCACTATACAAAAAAGGCAGCCTCTTGGCTGCCCTGATACCTTATTTTGCCTTGGACTTCATGGCTCGGCGAATGCAGAGGGCGGCGCCGCCCCAGGTGATGCCGAGCCCAATCAGCATCATGATGATGGCTCCGGTGCTCATGCGGTGGTCTCCTTCTTGCTGCTGAGGTTGATGATGATGGCCAGCACCAGCATCAGTGCAATCATGCCCCAGCCGATAAAGATCACGTCATTATCGGAGTAGCCGCCGTAGTTCTCGCGGAAGGCACTCAGAATGTTGTTGAACAGTATCACCACCAGAATGCCGATGGAGACAAAACGGATGCAAATGGCCCACCAGCCGCCGATGGTGAATTCGGACAGGCGGTTGGCATGGGTACGGAAGTCTTCCAGCCGGCACAGCCAGCCGACCAGGAACAGCTCAAGCAGGCAGGAGCCGAGCAGGGCGATGTTGTTGATGAAATAATCCACCAGATCCAGCAGCAGCAGGCCGCCCTGGGTGATGAACATCAGGCTCACCACCAGACCGGTCGAGCAGAAGATGGTGGCGGTTTTCGGACGGCTCCAGCCCAGCTTGTCCATCAGGCCGGTGGTGACGGCCTCGGCGATGGAGATGTGGGAGCTGATACCGGCAAACACCAGGGCCAGGAAGAACAAGGGCCCCATAACCCCGGGCGCGGGCAGCAGGTTGATGGCGGTAGGCAAGGTCACGAAGGCCAGACCCACACCGGAGCTGACCACCTCGGTTAGTTCCTTGCTCTGGGCGTGGGCCATGTAGCCGAGGGCGCCGAAGATCATGATGCCGGCCAGCATGGAGAAGCCGCAGTTCATCAATACCGTCATGAAGGCGTTATTGTTGATGTCGGACTTTTCCGGCAGGTAGCTGGCGTAAGACAGCATGATGGCGAAGCCGACACTCAGGGTGAAGAAGATCTGACCATAGGCGGCAGACCATACCTTGAGATCCCAGATCTTGCTGAAATCGGGCTCCAGCAGCCAGTTGATGCCGTTCAGGGCACCGGGCAAAAAGGCGATGCGACCGATCAGCAGCAATACCATCACGAACAGCAGCGGCATCAGTACCTTGTTGACCTTCTCGATACCGCCTTTTACGCCCCGGTAAGTGGCGAAATAGGTGGTGGCCCAGGCCAGGCACAGGGGCAGCAGCAGGTGCCATTGCAGGCCACCCAGGTTGGAAGGCGCACTGTCGCCGCCCAGGCCGAGGAATTCTCCGAAGAAGAAGCCGTTGCTGTCTTCGCCCCAGGCCTGAGTAAAGGCGAAGTAGGTATAAGAGATGGCCCAGGCAATCACCACCACATAGTAGAAGGCGATAATGGCCGAGATCATGACCTGGAACCAGCCCAGCCACTCAAAGCGATTGTTGAGGGCTTTCAGCGTTTTGGGGGCGCCGGAGCGGTATTTATGACCCAGGGTAAATTCCAGGATCATGAAGGGAATGCCGGCGGTCAGCATGGCAAACAGGTAGGGAATGAAAAAGGCGCCACCGCCGTTTTCATACGCCATATAAGGGAAGCGCCAGATGTTACCCAGGCCGACGGCAGAGCCGACGGCGGCAAGGATAAAGCCGGTGCGAGAACCCCATTGTTCTCGTTTCATAGTGACTCCTGAGCAGGGTATATCAGCTTTGACATCCTCCTCGGCCTAAAGGCCGAGGATTCCTACTGCGGTTAAGCGCTTGCGCTTAACTCACTTCGGTGGGTTCCTGCTGCTGGCGACATTAATGCATCGCTCACTTCACAGGCTAACCGGGCGTGTCCCGCCCTTAAT
>NZ_JAFBBE010000027.1 GCF_016907015.1 Oceanisphaera litoralis | reverse complement strand
CTCCTGCTCAACCCAACTTGTCATGTCACCCGCCGCTATGTCTGTTATTCAGTGGCGTGATGATACTCACTCAGGGACTTATGGGTAAAGGGATGAGTTAACGCCTGCAAACGGCGCCCGACTAGGGCGTCCGGTGGGGGCCCATCGGGCCGGAACGAAATTGATGCACTGGTTAAGCGCATTACACCCATCCTCTCAGCTTAGCAGCGATGTATGGTGCAAGGACCGTTGCTACAAGAACAACAGGCCAGATGTTGCCACCCTTGAATGTGTAGGCCTCAATCAACTCGCACCACGACTTGCCTTGCCAAAGCCCGAACGAAAACTCAAAAACGAGTGTAAGAACGAGCCAGCCCACCCCAACGATACAGAGCACGACGGGGCGACTAATATGCAGCCATGGAAGGGTAAAATATGCCACGCCAATGATTAAGGCTGACAGCAACAGACCGCTAAGCACGAGCGCCGCCGGAGTTCCGAAGCCTGGTACAAGTACCGATTCTCGCAGCACTCCATTGGCAACCGCTAGAGCTAGGATACCAACCCAAATCACCAAAGCCTTTAAAGCGACTACCGTCATCATTGCCTGCTCCCATAGCGCCTAACGCCTAGCTCAGCGGCGCGCTTTTGGCGCGTCCGTTGGAGCTACTTGTTAGTGTTTTTCTCTAAAAAATCGCCTGCCAAATCAAGTACAGAACGAATTTTTGAAACATCAACGTTGAGCTGGATCAACCATCGCTCGTATACGTCACCACATTCAGCAAACATCTTTCTTAGAGCTTCATTTTCCGCTTCCATGATTAATTCGTGAACGTACTTGGCGTCTTGGTTATATACCTCTGTGTAAAATGACTTCACTTTTTCATCTGAAAAAACACGATTAGACTTCTCAACAAGCTCTGTAGAAAGCTGAGCTAACTCATTAGAAAGTACCATCGGGTTCTCTTGGGATGCGTTGCCGATTTTCTTTACCGCATCGGTAAAAGGAGACGGATCATCATCATGAATTTCAAGAAATCCGGCATTATCTAAAATTGACTGATCGATTTCTTTTTTTAGGTTTAATAGTCGGCCGTATATCTCGACTCTTTTCGCAAACAGCCCCTGATAAATTTCTTTTGAAATTGTGGTATATGTTTCGTATTTCAAAAATTCAGATTGCAACTGTGCCTTAATTCTCTCAATGTCCGCAGTGTACTGATTCTTCAGCGCTTCGATTTCTTTGGTAGCAGTATTTTTTACATGCTGGAGCTCTTTGTTGCTTTCTGATTTAAATGACTCTAGTTGTATCTTATGATTTGCCAACTCACCTTCTACTATCCTCTTGGTGCTTATGTGAGCCAGCCAACCAACCATCGCAACAAGTGCAACTGATACTCCGCCAAATGGAAGCAGCACTAATTTTACGATTTCATAAATTTCCATATACGCTACCTTAAATACTAACATTTTTAATAGTGCGCATGCGCATATTTCTTCCATCGCACCAGCTCATTTTTTACCTATATGTTTCTGATAGTAAGATAATTTTTTACTCGTCAGCCGTATAAGGTGATGTGCAAAAACACGCATGCACGATATCAACAATAGCGTGCGCACTATCCACAAAGCCCTGCCGTAACCTGCTCAAATAATGAGCGTTTTTAAGCCCGGTTTGCTGTACACGCGCATGCGTTGTTGATAGTGCGCACCAAGCTCTTGAATCCGAAAATATGCTGTATGAAACAGCAGATTTTTTACTTTGGACACGCTACCGCTCGGATCTTGCGAGCGATCCGGCCTCTCCCTTTCCTGTTGTTTGAGGTTGTTTCGCCGGCAATAAATAACATTAAACTCAGATAAAGCCTTCGCATTATAGGCAGCAGGGGTTGCAGATTGGAAGTGTGGGGGAAGATTCACCGGCACTGGATTCCTGCCTTCGCAGAAATAACGGCAGCAGTTATCGGGGGGTACAGGAGCCGGGTTGCCCAATACAAAAAGCCCCGCAACCGACAGGTTGCGGGGCTTTGTTTTCTTGTTGAACCACTTGTTGAAGGTCCACTGAAGTGGACCCTACGATAAGGCAGGGTAGCAACACCCCCACCCTGCCTCCCCCTGGCATAGCGCCGCCATTATGCCTGCCGGGCCGCAGCCAAGGGGGAGGAGTAGATAGAATTACACCACCGCTTCGCCGGCGAAGCCGCGCAGGCCCACTACGTGTACCTGTTCCTGCTTGCCGTGTACCTTGCGGATCAGCTTGTAGGTGGTGCCTTTTTCCGGGCTGATGTTCTCGGGGGCGGCAATCAGCAGCTGCATGTCCTGGCGTTCGCACAGTTCGAACAGGGTGGCGATGGAGCGGGTGTCCAGTCGTGCCGCTTCATCCAGGAACAGCAGGCGACAGGGCAATACGTCTTTGCTGCGCAGGTGGCGGGACTCTTCCTCCCAGCTCTGCAGCACCATCAGCAAAATGGCCTGGCCGGTGCCGATGGCCTCACCGGTGGACAGAGCGCCGCTTTCGGCGCGTAACCAGCCGTCGGCGCCACGTTGCACTTCTATGCCCAGATCCAGATAGTTGCGATAGTCCAGCAGCGCCTGACCCAGCACCTGCGGGCTGCGATCCCCCTGCTCCAGCTGCGGGTTCAGCCGCTGGAACAGCTTGCCCATGGCCTCGGAGAAACTCAGCTCCTTGCTGCTGAACAGGTCCTGATGGCGGCCTTCCGGGTCGCTCAGCGCCTCCAGCAGGCGGCCGTAGGTGTCGCGAATGTTCACGTTCAGCCGCACCCCGGCCACCAGGCCGAAGCTGATGTTCTGCAGGCCCTGGTTGAGCTGGCGAATGCGGTTCTGCTCGCGGCGGATGATGGTGTTGATCTTGGCCGCCACCTCATGGGACGACAACGACAACTGGCCTTCGCGCAGTTGCAGCTCGTCCGCCAGCCGGCCCAGCTCCACTTCCATCTCTTCCAGCGCTTCCACCGGATCGTCGGCCCGAATAATGTCGTGCCGAATACGCGCCTTGAGGTGGCTGAACACCAGGATGTAGAACTGCACCTTCTGCAGAGTGTTGCGGTTGCCCTCGCTCAGGCGCAGGGCGTCGCGCAACTCTTCGTCGTGGGCCACCGCCAGGCGCAGGGCGCCCAGCGCCTTGTCGGAAATGGAGCGCAGCTCGTCCGCGTCCAGATACGCCAGCTCGGGCCGGGCCAACCGCCGCTCCACATCGTGATCCCGCGCCAGTCGCACCACCCTGGCCCAGTTGGCCTTGTGCGCCACCAGCGCCTTGCGGGCGGCAAAATACCCCTGGCCGTCCTTGCCGAGGCGCTGACTCAGGGAGTCGATTTCGCGCTTGCTCACCTGGCGCTGGGCCTCGGTCTGGCTGCGCTTGCCACGGGTGTGCACCAGCTCGTTTTCGATGGAACGCTTGGCCTCGCGGGCCTTGTCTTCCATGTCGGGCGCCAGGGTAATGCCCAGGGCGTTCAGTTCATCGCGGAA
Organism: Oceanisphaera litoralis; assembly: GCF_016907015.1. Classification (GTDB taxonomy): domain Bacteria; phylum Pseudomonadota; class Gammaproteobacteria; order Enterobacterales; family Aeromonadaceae; genus Oceanimonas; species Oceanimonas litoralis. Next base: position 34,963 of record NZ_JAFBBE010000027.1, on the reverse strand, counting down.
TTCGTTCAGGGTCTGGCTTCTGGCGTCACGGCCGGTCACCAGCGCCGTGCGGGCCTGCAGCGCGTCGGTCAGGCGACCGTTCAGCTGCTCGGCACGCAACCCGGCCTTGCGGCGGGCATCGATGGCCTGCACCAGCTTGGCCTTGAGGCTGTCGTTCATGGCCGAGCTTTGATCCAGCAGTTGCTCGGCGTCGGCATAGGCCAGGTGCGGCAGCCGCGCCACCAGCTGGGTCAGGGCATAGGTGCGGTTACGCGCCTCGGTCAGCTCGGCTTCCGCCTCGGCCACCTGCCGTTGCAGGGCCTCGAAACCGGCGGGATCCTGGCGCAATACCTGCACCTGCTCGGCCAGCCGGCCCAGCCGCTGGCCATGGGCGGCCATGAAGTCGCGGGCCAGGTCCAGCCGGGCCAGCTCTTCCCGGGCGGCGGCCAGCCGCTGGGCCAGACCCTCGTCGGCCAGTAAATCCGCCAGCGGCAGCAGCTTGTGCAGCAACGCCTGCTGTTCGCGCAGCTGATTGCGGCGGGCCTGCCACTGGTCGCGCTGCTCGGCAATGACCGCCAGCTCCTGCTCCAGTTGCTGCTGCCGGGCGGCCAGCTCGTCCAGCGCCTGTTCCGGGTTGTCGCCAAAGGCCAGTTGCAGGCCCTGGCCGACAAAGTCACTCAACTGATGATACAGCCGGCTGTGCTTCTGCTGGGCAAAGGCGGACTCCGCATAGCGGGCGCTGACGGTTTCCAGCTCGGCGCTCAGCTGCGCTATCTTGGCCTCGCGGGCGGCGCGACCGAACATGGGCTCGGTGGGAAAACGGGAATAACGCAGCTGGCGCTCGCCGTTTTTCACCCAGATGGCGCCGTCCAGCTCGGTGGCGTGCAGCAGATCTTCGTCGAAGGCGTCCGGATTACCCTGGATCAGATACAGGTCCGCCGGGCAGGACTCCAGCGCCTGCAACTGCGCCAATGCCGCCTGAGGATCGGCCACCACTATGCCGTTGCGGGCCGGGCCATACAGGGCCTCGTAATAGGGGGCGTCGTCTACCGCTATGTCGTCGTACACGTCGGCCAGCAAAGTGCCGCCCAGCTGTTCGCACAGGGCAAGCAGCCGCGGGTCGGCGTCCACACCGCTGCTCAGGGCACGGATCTGCTGCTCCAGTTGCTGCTTGGCAGCCAGGGATTGTTGCTTGCTCTGCTCGGCCTGGTGCTCGTCGCGCAGCGCCTGCTGCATGGCGGCGGTGACCTCGTTGCTGTCGGCCAGCGGCAGACCGGACAGCTCGCGCAGCCGCTCAAGCGTCTGTTGGGCCTGGTGCCAGGCCGGGGCCTGTTTGCGCAGTTCGCTCACCCGGGGCGCTATCTGTGCCAGGCGGGACTGGTTCTGGCGCTGGGCGTCGGCGCAGTCGGCCAGTTTTTCTTCCAGCTCGCTCTTCTGCTCGTCCAGCTCCGCCAGTTGCAGTTCCAGCTCGGCCTCGTCCTGCACCGGTCGTCCCAGTCGGGCCAGCTCGGCCTGCAGGGCCGTGGCCTTTTCGCGCTTGCCGGCCGCCTGCTCGGACTCCTTCAGCTGATGGCGAATGGCGCCGTCTCGCATCAGCAGGGCCTGATATTCCCGTCCCTGCTCCAGCAACTGGTTGGCACGGGCAAAGGCGGAGGCCCGGTCCGCTTCGCCATCGATGGCCTGCAACAGCGCCAGTGCCTGATCGTACTGGGCGCGGGCCGCCTCGGCGAGCGAGAGTTGCTGGCGTTGTTCCAGCACCACGGCGGTTTGGGCCTGTTCGCGCTGCTGGTGCGCCTGCTCCTGCTCCCTGGCCTGCTCCGGGCTCAGCTCCGGCAGGCCGCAGCGCACCTTGGCCTCGCCCAGCGCCTGCCGGGCCTGACGATACTGAATGGCCCGGGTCTGCTGGGTATCCAGCGCCTGCTGGTAGTCGGCCAGCTGGCTCTTGAGGCTGTCTACCTCTTCTTCCGCCGCCACCTTGGTGGCGGTGGCTTCTTCATGTTCGTCCTGCAGCTCGGCCAGGGTTTCTTCCTGAATGGCGAGCTTGGCGTCCAGCTCGTCCAGCTCGTGCTGGTAGCCGGTGATTTTTTCGTTGAGCTTGACCCCGCTCAGCACCCGCGCCAGATGCTCGGAGGCGATGTCCAGCTCCTCACCCAGCATGCGCTCGCGGGCACCCAGATGCTCCAGCTCGTCGGCCAGGTAAATCAACCGGTTCTTTTCTTCGGCCAGAATGCGGCGTTCTTCCGCCAGGGCCTTGCGCGCCGCCAGCGCCTGCTCGGACAGCCGCTTTTTCTCGGCGCTGTTACGCACATAGTCGGCGGCCACATAGTGGGTGGTTTCGGTGATCAGCTGGCGGAACTGATCCCGCTGACGCTGGGTTTCGCGTATGGCTTCCAGGGTGCGGCGGTTCTCGAAGATGGCCGCCTCCATGTCGTTGAACGCCTTGCGGATGCCGGCGTTTTCCGGCAGCAGGTAGTCTTTCAGGCTGCGGCTGATGGTGCTGGAAATACCGCCGTACAGGGAGGCCTCGATCAGGCGATAGAACTTGACCCGATCGCGCTGATCCTTGAGCTTGCGCGGGGTCACGCCGGTATCGAACAGAAAATTGTGATACTCGGACACGGTACTGAAACGGGTAAAGCGCAGCCCGTCCTGCTGGGCCGCCGCCTTCAGCTCGTTGAGCGAGCGCACCTGGCCGCGACCGTCGTCCAGCCGGTGCAGCAGCAGCGCGGTCGGGGTATGTTCGGGCGTGATGCCCTGCACGCTGAAGGGGGTGAGGTTGACCTTGTTGTCCCGGTTGGCCACCTGCTCCAGGTGCACGCCAAACCAGACCCGCTCGCCCTGGGAGGTGTCCACCTCAATCATGGAATAACAGTGGCCGCGCTGCAGCTTGCCGTACAGGCCCTTGTCGCGGCTGCCGGACTGGCTGCCCGCCTCCGTGGTGTTGCGAAAGTGCAGCAGGCTGAGATCGGGGATCAAGGCGGCAATAAAGGCGGCCATGGTGGTGGACTTGCCGGCGCCGTTGCCGCCCGACAGGGTGGTCACCAGGGTGTCCAGCTCGAAGGTACGGGCGAAAAAGCCGTTCCAGTTGACCATGGTCAGGGAGTGGAACTTGCCCCGGCTGAAGGTGGTTAGCGTTTCTGGCGTGCTCACTGGTCGTTCTCCTGCTCTTCGTCCTGGTCGTGGCCGGCCACCGCCTCGCCGTCTTTGATCATGCGCAATTGCAGCGCGCGCGGATCTTCGTCGGTGCGCACGTCGGCGGCGAAGCGAAACACCGCCTCGCTGATGCGAAACTTGTCCTGGCTGCCCACGGCACTGACCATGCCGAGGCGTTTGAGCCGGCGAATGGCGGTTTTTAGCTTGTCGGCCAGCTTGCGCTTGTCCAGATCACTGCCACCGGCACGCTGGTTCACCATGCGCAGCAGGGCCTGCTCATTGGCCAGGGTCAGTATTTCTTCCTGCAGATCGAGCAGCGAGAAGACCCCTTCATTGCTCAGCCGATCCGGGCTCAGGTAGAGGTAGCACAGCACCTTGCCCACCAGCATTTCCAGCTCGGACAGAATGGAGCTGCCCAGCTCGCTGGTGGAGCGCGGTCGCAGGTAATAGAAGCCCTCGGGGGCGCGCACCAGCTCTACGTGGTAGCGCCGGTAAAAGGCCTCCAGCTCCGGGTAGTACTCCTGCAGCAGCGAATGCTGCTCCAGCTCGTCGGCGCTGATGTGGCGGCCGGAACGTAACTGGTTGTCCAGCGCGGGAAACAGCGGGTTGGCAATGGCCTGGGCCAGACGGGGGTCCAGGGCGAGATCAGTATTGGTCGATAACATGTGCTTGTACCTTGGCCCCGTGGGCGTTGATGCGTTGCCAGTCCGGCTGGGCGGCGCCCATGCATTCGGCGTTGGCGTGGCCCAGCTTGACCGCTTCGTCGATCAGCAAACGGGCAATATCGAAATGTTGGTATTGAGGATAATCGTGCAGATAGTCCCTGAGCACTGCGGCCATGTCGAGCGGCTTGCCGGCCAGCGGAAATGCCTGCAGGTGATCGCGAATGCGACCCGACAGTTCGGCGGTCACGTCCACCATGTCGTGATATTCCAGCTCGACCGGCAGCTCGCCGGTGACTTCCTCGGCGTAGGCGGCCATGGTTTCGTCGCGCAGTTCCAGCAACGGCCGGGCCTGGGCGATGCACAGCCGCCAGTTGTGATCTTCAAACCGGCGGATGGACTCGCGCAACCGCTGGCTGAAGGCGCGGTGCTTGTCCATGTCGATGGCGGTGCGAATAAAGCGGTGCACGTGCAGATCGTAACGGGCCCACAGCTCGATGCACTGGCTGCCCCACAGAATAATGGCGTCCAGCCGGGCCTGCAGCTGCTGGCACAGGGCCGCCAGCGACTCGTCGCGCCCGCTTTGCTGTAGCTGCTCTTCGATGTTGAGCAGGCTCTGCTGCAGGCCGTGGCCGGCTTTGTCCAGGGTATCCTGTAGTTCGCGCAGGGTCAGGCCGGTTTCGCGCAGCAACTGCTCGCAGGCGGAAATGGCCTCGTGCCAGTTCTTGTTGAGCAGGGCGGCGATGTTGGCCTTGACCGCATTCTGCTGCTCGTCCATGGCGCGCTGGGTGTCGTCGATGCGCGCCAGCTGTTCGGACACCGAATATTTCAGCCGGCCTGCCACGTTCTGCGCCCACTCTTGCTCATCGGGGTCGCCGGCGATGGCCTCGGCCACCTGATCCAGATCCCGGGCAATCTGCTCCAGCTGCAGCGACAGCCTGATCTGGCTGATCTCACGCTGGGCGGCAAAAAACTCGACGATGGCCACCCCCAGACGCGTCAGCCGGTACAGGCTGTCGCCCTCGCCCGGCTCGCCCTGAAAACGGCTCAGCAGCCGCTGGCGCACCAGATCGTTGATGGCGTTGTTGGCGCGGCTGGCCAGGGTCTCGTCGGCCTGGTCGAAGCCCTTGCTGACAAAGCCGAAGGCGTGGTGCAGCTCGGCCTCGCTCAGTTGCGGCTGCTCGCCGCCCCGGCCGAACACCTGTATCGCCAGCAGGAAGGCCAGCCGTTCCGGGGGCAGGTTCAGCCCCAGGTTTTCCTCTCTGACCCAGCCAATCCAGTCCGGCAGGGTGCGGGACATTTCCGTCATCTTGCAGCTCTCTCAGTTCTTGTTTCGATAACGTAAGCAGAGGGCACAGGGTCTACTCCTGGCAGACCTCGGTGTGGTCTTTATCGTCATTCCCGCGCAGGCGGGAATCCAGGACATATAGCGCCAGGTCCGAACACTCCGCCTATACCGCAAAGCCCATGGACCCCCGCCTTCGCGAGGGTGACAACAATAAACACCGGTACATCCGCGATGTACTCTGTTACCCGTCACTTCGCGAGGATGACGATCTCAGTCGCCCTTTTTTGCCAGCACGTGAATGTAGCGCCCCAGGTGCATGAAGGGCGCCTGCCGGGCGTGGGCCAGCTCCATGGCGATCACCTCGTCGGCCTGCTCCACCTTGATGCGTTTTTCTACCATATAATCGTGGATCACCCGCACCCCGCTGCGGCCGGTAATAACAAGGCCCAGCTCGTCCAGCCAGCGGTCAACCTCATCAGGTTTGCAGGGCCAGCCCGGCGTCAGTTTCTGGCGCTTTTTCTTGACCAGATCGGCATGCACGTAATCAAAATGACCCATCACCAGGCTGTGATACAAGAGGCCGTCGCGGTTGTAGTACATCAGCGACAGATGACCGCCGTCCACCAGCAGCGCCTGCAAACAGGCCAGCAACTGAGCCTGCTCCTGCACCCATTCCAGCACCGCATGGCACAAAATCAAATCGAACTGGCCCAGATCCTCAACAGTTAACGACTGAATCGGCGCCTGAATAAAGTCGAATTGCGCCAGCAGGTCCTTTTCCGCCACCTGCTCCCGGGCCAGCGCCAGCATTTCACCGGACAGATCGCACAACACCACCTTGTGGCCACCCGCCGCCAGCGGTTGCGACAGGGGGCCGAAGCCGCCGCCCGCGTCCAGAATGCGCAGGGGCCGGTCCGGCAAGGTGGCCAGCAGCTCGTCCAGATCCCGGCTCAACACCGCCAGTCGAATGCGACCCTTGGTGGTGCCGTAGATATTGCGGGCAAAGGTATGGCTCTTGCCATCGAAATTGGTATTGCTGTTTATTACCTTGGGCTTTCTGCTCACCTGGGTGTTTCTTGCTGAGTCCGGGGGCGCTATTCTGGCACAACCGATACGGTTAACAAATGAGTGTGTACATGGAGATGGCGTTTTTGGCCAAAAAATGGCTGGGTAGCCTGTTATTACCGCTACCTCTGCTGCTGATGCTGGGCTTCTTCGGGTTGATTATGCTGCTGAGGCAGCACAGACGCAGTGGCGGCACCCTGTTGTTGCTGTCGCTGTCGGCCCTGCTGCTGCTGGCTACCCGGCCGGTGGCCAACTGGCTGATAGCACCGCTCGAGTCACAATATCCGCCCCATGTGGTCGATTCGATGTCGGAGCAGCCGGTGCAGGACATCATAGTGCTGGGGGCCGCCCAGGTGGCGGATCTGTCGCTGCCGCTGCTGAGCCAGCTGGGCCAGGCCGGGCTGGTGCGCATTACCGAAGGGGTGCGGCTGGCCCATGCCTATCCCGAGGCCCGGTTGATATTAAGCGGTTATGCGGGGGGAGAAGGCCGATCCAGTGCCGAGCTTTACGGCGCCGTGGCCCGGGCGCTGGGCATAGCGCCCGATCGCCTGCTGATGCTGCCCGAGCCGAAAGACACAGCGGAAGAAGCCGCCGCCATTACCCCGCTGATTGCCGGGCGCCGGGCGCTGCTGGTGACCTCCGCCAGCCACATGCCCCGCGCCATGACCTTGTTCCGTGAGCAAGGCGGCCAGCCCCAGGCGGCACCGGTGGGCCATCATGCCAGGGAAAGCCCTGGCACCCTGCCCTTATACACCTATCTGCCCAAGGGCCATTATCTGGAGCGCAGCGACATTGCCTGGCATGAATATCTGGGCCTGGGCTGGCAGTGGCTGACGAGTAAAACAAACCGGGTGCCGCACAACGAATAAACAAACAGATGACAAATAACACCGCAGGGCATGACCCTTCTGGTTTCGCCGGATCCCTGCCCCTATAATGCCCCCCATTTAACGAACAGGAAACAACACAAGATGCGACAGACTCTGGTAATGGGTAACTGGAAACTCAACGGCAGCAAGAGCATGGTGGCCGAGCTGATCAACGCCCTCAAGGCCCCCGCTACCGATACCCCAAGTGTGGCGGTGGCGGTGTGCCCGCCGGTGCTGTTTCTGGGCCAGGCCCAGGCGCTGCTGACCGACAGCAATATCGCCCTTGGCGCCCAGGACGCCGACATTCATGCTCAAGGCGCCTTCACCGGCGAACACTCCCCGGCCATGTATTCGGAGTTTGGCGTGCATTATGTGCTGGTCGGCCACAGCGAGCGCCGTACCCTGCACGGCGAAAGCGATGCCATGGTGGCCGCCAAGTTCGCCGCCGTGCAGCAGGCCGGCCTGGTACCGGTATTGTGCATCGGTGAAACCCTGGAGCAGTTTGAAGAAGGTGAAACCCGGGCCGTGGTCGAGCGCCAGCTGCACGAAGTGATCGCCCACAGCGGCATCGACGCCCTGGCCAATGCCGTGATCGCCTACGAGCCGGTCTGGGCCATCGGCACCGGCAAGACCGCCACCCCCGAGATTGCCCAGGGCGTACACGCCGCCATTCGTGCCTTTCTGGCCGAACAAAATGCCGACGTCGCGGCGGGCGTGCAGATCCTCTATGGCGGCTCGGTCAAGGGCGCCAGCGCCGCCGGCCTGTTTGCCATGGATGATATCGACGGCGCCCTGGTGGGCGGTGCCGCCCTGCAGGCGGACGAGTTTGCCGCCATTATCCGCGCCGGTGCATAACAAGCACCGAAGGTTCTTTTTATTCCCACGAAAGTGGGAATCCAGAGCCCTGATCCATGGATCTCCGCCTTCGCGGAGATGACGACCCGAATATATTTGTCATTCCCACGAAGGTGGGAATCCAGTGTCCTGTACCATGGATCTCCACCTTCGCGGAGCATATCTGTACAAGGGCACTATGAGTGATCAATGCTTCCCGAAATAAAAATGGATGTAAAACGAGGGTGAGATGATTAAACGAATTGGAGTACTGACCAGCGGCGGCGATGCCCCGGGCATGAACGCCGCCATTCGCGCCGTGGTGCGGACCGGTCTGCATCACAACCTGGAGGTGTTCGGTATTCACAGCGGCTATCTGGGCCTGCACCGGGATGAGATAGTACCGCTGGAGCGGCATTCGGTGTCCGATGTCATCACCCGGGGCGGCACCTTTCTGGGCTCGGCGCGCTTTCCCGAGTTCAAGGATGAAAAAGTACGGGAAGAAGCGGTCGAAAACCTGAAAAAACACGGCATAGACGCCCTGGTGGTGATCGGCGGTGACGGCTCCTACATGGGCGCCATGCGGCTGACCGAGATGGGCTTTCCCTGCATCGGCATTCCCGGCACCATCGACAACGACATCGCCGGCACCGACTTTACCATCGGCTTCGACACCGCGCTCAACGTGGCGGTGGAAGCCATCGACCGGCTGCGCGACACCTGCAGTTCCCATAACCGTATTTCGGTGGTGGAAATCATGGGCCGCCACTGTGGTGACCTCACCTCGTCCGCCGCCGTGGCCGGGGGCGCCGAATACGTGATAGTGCCGGAGGTGGCCTTCGACCAGGCCGAGCTGATTCAACAAATCCACGAGGGCGTGGCCAAAGGCAAGAAGCACGCCATCGTCGCCATCTGCGAAAACATGTGTGACGTCAACCGGCTGGCCCACGACATTCAGGCCGCCACCGGCCGGGACACCCGCGCCACCATTCTCGGCCATATTCAGCGCGGCGGCACCCCCACCGCGCAAGACCGCATCATGGCCAGCCGCATGGGCGCGCGGGCGGTAGAGCTGCTGCTCGAAGGCTACGGCGGCCGCTGCATGGGCCTGCAGAGCAACCACATAGTGCATCACGATATCATCGACTGCATCAAGCACCTCAAGCGGCCCTTCAACGAAGAAATGTACCAGTTGTCGAACACCCTGTTCTGATTTACTGCCTCAGCGCCCGCGTTTCCGTGGGCGCTGAACTGGCCCATATCCCGCACCTGATATCCCCGCCGATCATGCACTACGGTTCTTTGCCGCTTTGTACTCTGGCCGTTATTGGCATGTTAATTAAGGCTTTTCTCCGAGGCTCGGTTTAGGGTCCGAGGTCAACAGACCCTAAACCCACAGCATCTGTGGCATTGTTAAACGCGGCATAAAGTCCGATAATACCGGTCGTTATTTATTATCCGCCGAGTGATCATGTCTGAATACCTGCTGCTGTTTGTCGGCACCGTGCTGGTCAACAACTTCGTGCTGGTCAAGTTTCTCGGACTCTGTCCCTTCATGGGCGTGTCCGGCAAGCTTGAAACCGCCATCGGCATGGGGCTGGCCACCACCTTCGTGCTGACCCTGGCTGCCGCCTGCTCTTATCTGGTCAACCAGTATATTCTGCTGCCGCTGGATCTGCTGTATCTGCGCACCCTGTCGTTTATTCTGGTGATCGCCGTGGTGGTGCAATTCACCGAAATGGTGGTGCACAAGACCAGCCCCACCCTGTACCGGCTGCTGGGTATTTTTCTGCCGCTGATCACCACCAACTGCGCGGTACTGGGCGTGGCGCTGCTCAACATCAACGAACAGCACAACTTCATGCAGAGCCTGGTATACGGCTTTGGCGCGGCATTGGGCTTTTCACTGGTGCTGGTGCTGTTTGCCGCCATGCGCGAACGCCTGGCCGGCGCCGACGTACCGGTGCCGTTCAAGGGGGCTGCGCTGGCGATGATCACCGCCGGCCTGATGTCACTGGCCTTCATGGGCTTTACCGGACTGGTCAAGTTGTAATATGAGCAATATTTTAATCGCCATCGCCGTGCTGGCCCTGCTGGCCCTGATCTTCGGCCTGATCCTGGGCTATGCCGCGGTCCGGTTTCGGGTCGAGTCCGACCCCATCGTCGAGCAGTTGGATGAACTGCTGCCTCAGACCCAGTGCGGTCAGTGTGGTTACCCCGGCTGCAAGCCTTATGCCGAAGCCGTGGCCAATGGTGACGACGTTAACAAGTGTATACCCGGCGGCGATGCCACCATGCGCAAGATTGCCGACTTGATGGGGGTCGAACCCCAGGCCATGGGCGAGGAAGCCGCCGAGCCCGAGAAAAAGGTCGCCTTTATTCACGAAGACATGTGTATCGGCTGCACCAAGTGCATTCAGGCCTGCCCGGTAGACGCCATCGTCGGTGCCACCAAGGCGATGCACACCGTGATTGCGGACGAATGCACCGGTTGCGATCTGTGCGTGGATCCCTGCCCCACCGATTGCATCGAAATGATTCCGCTGTCGGTCACCCCCGAAAACTGGAAATGGCAACTGCCGCCCATCGCCATCAAGCAGGTAGATTAAGATGTCGCTGTTACAGGATCTCAACGCAGGCAAGCTGCACGGCTTTCATGGCGGCATTCATCCGCCCGAGCGCAAGGCGCCGGCCAACCTCACGCCCATCAGCCATGCCGGCCTGCCGGAAGAGCTGATTTTGCAGGTGCGCCAGCACATCGGCCAGCCGGCCAGGCTCAGGGTGGAGGTCGGCGAGCGGGTGCTCAGGGGCCAGCCCCTGACCGAGCCACTCAACCCCATGATGATACCGGTACATGCGCCGACGTCCGGCACCATTGTCGCCATCGAAGACAGGCCCCTGTGCCACCCCTCGGGGCTGGACGGCCTGTGCATCGTACTCAAACCCGACGGCGAAGATGAGTGGCGTCCCCGCTATCCGGTGGCCGACTTCCGTTTGCTGGCCCCAGACGTGCTGCTGGAGCGCATTCATGAGGCCGGTATCACGGGGCTCGGCGGCGCCGGTTTTCCGGCCCACGTCAAGCTGACCCCGCGCAAAAAAACCATAGAAGCCCTGATCATCAACGGCGTTGAGTGCGAGCCCTATATCAGCGCCGACGACCGGCTGATGCGCGAACACCCGGCCGAAATACTGCTGGGCGTAGAGATACTGCGCCACATAGTGCAGCCGCAGACCACCATACTGGCGGTGGAAGACAACAAGCCCGAGGCCCTGGCCGCATTGCGCGCCGCCAACCGGGACGAAAACCTGCTGATAGTAGCGGTGCCCACCAAGTACCCGTCCGGCGGTGAAAAACAGCTGATTGAAATTCTTACCGGCCTGCAGGTGCCCCGCAACGGCCTGCCCGCCGACATCGGCATCGTGGTGCAGAACGTGGGCACGGCGTATGCGGTCAAGCAGGCCGTTATCGACGACGAGCCGCTGACGCGCCGGGTGGTCACCCTGGCCGGCGAGGCCTTCTCCGAGCCCGGCAATGCCTGGGTGCATATCGGTACCCCGGTGCGTTATCTGCTGCAACGCTATGGCCTGAACCCCGAACCGGAACAGCGCATCATCATGGGCGGCCCCATGATGGGCTTTACCCTGCACAGCGCCGCCGCGCCCATCATCAAGGGCAGCAACTGCGTGCTGGCGCCAAAGCAGGCCGAGCTGGCACCGCCGGCGGAAGAAATGGCCTGCATTCGCTGCAGCAACTGCGCCGATGCCTGCCCCGCCAGCCTCTTGCCCCAGCAACTGTACTGGTATGCCCGCAGTCAGGATCACGACAAGCTCAACAACCATCATCTGTTCGACTGCATCGAATGCGGCGCCTGTGCCTATGTGTGCCCCAGTAGCATACCCCTGGTGCAGTATTACCGGGTGGCCAAGGCCGATATTCGCCATGCCCAGCGCGAAGCCGAACTGGCCGAGCGTGCCAGGCAACGCTTCGAGGCGCGCCAGCAACGGCTGACCCGCGAAAAAGAAGAACGCCAGGCCCGGCAGGCCAAAGCCGCCGCCGAGCGCAAGGCACGCATGGCCGAACAGGCCGCCGCCGGAGGTGAAGATCCGGTGGCCGCCGCCCTGGCCCGGGTCAAGGCCCGTCAGCAGGAGCAAGGCCCGGACGACATGGCCGCCGCCCGCGCCGCCCGCAAGGAAGAGGCCCGCCGCAACCGCGAGCTGAAACAGGCGCAGGCCGGTAGCTCCAGCGGTGAGCCTGATGCCAACGGCAGCGCCGAGACGGATAAGAAGTCTGCCGTGGCGGCCGCCGTCGCTCGGGCCAAGGCCCGCAAGGCCGCACAGGAAGCGGGAGCCGTGCCCACCGCCGCGCCTCCTGCAGCACAGACCGACAGCGCTGCGACTGGCGACAGTGCGGCAACCGACGACAAAAAAGCGGCCATCAAGGCCGCCCAGGAAGCGGGTGCCGTGCCCACCGCCGCGCCTCCGGCAGAACAGACCGACAGCGCTACGACTGGCGACAGTGCGGCAGCCGACGACAAAAAAGCGGCCATCAAGGCCGCCGTGGCCCGCGCCAAGGCCCGCAAGGCCGAACAGGAAGCGGGTGCCGCGCCCACCGCCGCGCCTCCGGCAGCACAGACCGACAGTGCGGCAACTGGCGTCAGTGCGGCAGCCGACGACAAGAAAGCGGCCATCAAGGCCGCCGTGGCCCGCGCCAAGGCCCGCAAGGCCGAACAGGCCGCCGAGGCCGAGAAGCAGGCGGCATTCACCCCATCCGATCGAGAAGACGAATCCTAATGGCGTTTACCATCAGCAGCTCACCCCATGATCGCGCTCCGCTCGACACCGCCACCCTGATGCGGCGGGTCTGTTACTGCCTGATACCGGGCATTGCCGCCCAGTGCTGGTTTTTCGGCTGGGGCACCCTGATCCAGATTGTGCTGGCGGTGCTCACCGCCTACGGCGCCGAGGCGATGGTACTGGCCCTGCGCGGCCGTCGTTTGAGCCGACTCAGGGATAACTCGGCGTTGCTGACTGCGGTGCTGATCGGCATAGCACTGCCGTCGCTGGCCCCCTGGTGGCTGGTGGTGATCGGCACCGCCTTCGCCATTATCGTGGCCAAGCAGCTTTATGGCGGCATAGGGCAGAACCTGTTCAATCCGGCCATGGTCGCCTATGTGTTGCTGCTGGTGTCGTTTCCGCTGCACATGACCAGCTGGCTGCCGCCGCTGGAACTGCAGCTGTATCCGGTCACCTTTGCCGACAGCCTGTCCGCCATCTTCACCGGCTTTACCCTGGATGGTTTCAGCCCGCACCAGCTGCGCGAACTGGCCGACGGCACCACCATGGCCACCCCGCTCGACACCCTTAAAACCGGCTTTGGTCAGGGCCATACCGGCAGCGAAATACTGGCTGCCCCGGTATTCGGTGGCCTGGCCGGCATCGGCTGGCAGTGGGTCAACCTGGCCTATCTGGCCGGCGGCCTGGTGATGCTGCGTCTCAAACTGATCAGCTGGCCCATTCCGGTGGCCATTATCGGCAGTGTACTGCTGTTCAGTCTGGTTGGCTTCATGGTGGCTCCGGACGGTACCGCCAGCCCCATGATGCACCTGCTGTCGGGTGCCACCATGATCGGTGCCTTCTTTATCGCCACCGATCCGGTGTCGGCCTCCACCACCTTCCGCGGCCGCCTGATCTACGGCGTGCTGATCGGCCTGCTGATATACCTGATCCGCACCTTCGGCGGCTATCCGGATGCGGTGGCTTTCGCGGTGCTGCTGGCCAACATGACGGTGCCGATGATTGATGCACTGACCAAACCCACCACCTACGGAGCGGCCCGCTGATGCTGGGAATGATGCGTAAAAACGGGATCACGCTGGCGCTGTTCGCCCTCGGCTGTACCGCCTTCGTGGCCTTCACCCACAGCCTGACCAGAGACACCATCATGGAGCAGGAGCAGGCCCAGCTGCTGCGGGTGCTGGATGAGCTGCTGCCCGCCGACAGCCACGACGAACCCCTGTTCGATCACTGCGTCATGCTGAGCAGCGAGCCGTTTCTGGGGACCTCCGCTGCCCTGCCCGTGTTTACCGCCATGAAAGACGGCCAGCCGCAAGGCCATGCCATCGAGGCCATCGCGCCCGACGGCTACAGCGGCGAGATCAAGCTGGTGGTGGGCGTGAAGGTAGACGGCACCCTGAGCGGTGTGCGGGTGCTCAACCATAATGAAACCCCGGGCCTGGGTGACAAGATCGAACTGAAAAAGTCCCCCTGGGTGCTCGACTTCAACGGTCAATCGGTACTGGGTGAAGAAGACCCCCGTTGGGCGGTACGCAGCGACGGCGGCCAGTTCGACGCCTTTACCGGCGCCACCATCACCCCCAGAGCCGTGGTCAAGGCGGTGCACAAGGTACTGTTACTGGTTCAGCAGCAGCCCGGTCTGCTGACCAGTGCCCCCCGGTGTGGAGATAGCGTATGAGCGAACAATACAAAGACATCATCCGTCAGGGTCTGTGGACCAATAACCCGGCCCTGGTGCAAATTCTCGGCCTCTGTCCGGTACTGGCGGTCACCAGCACCCTGACCAACGCCATGGGGCTGGGCATCGCCACCATGCTGGTATTGATCGGCTCCAACCTCACCGTTTCTCTGGTGCGCCGGTGGGTACCCAGCGAGGTGCGTATACCCATCTATGTGATGATCATCGCCAGCCTGGTGACCTGCGTACAACTGCTGATGAACGCCTACACCTATGGCCTGTATCAATCGCTGGGCATTTTTATTCCGCTGATCGTCACCAACTGCGTGATCATCGGCCGGGCCGAGGCCTTCGCCTCCAAAACCACGCCGGGGCCGGCGGCGCTGGACGGCCTCATGATGGGTCTGGGCTTCACCGCCGTGCTGCTGGTGCTGGGCGGCCTGCGCGAACTGCTGGGCCAGGGCACCCTGTTCGACGGCGCCGAGCTGCTGCTGGGCGACTGGGCCGCCAGCCTGCGTATCGACGTACTTCATCTGGATAACGGCTTTCTGCTGGCAATACTGCCCCCCGGCGCCTTTATCGGCCTGGGCCTGATGATCGCCGCCAAGAACTGGCTGGACGACCGACTGGCGGCCCGTCGGGCGCCGGCGCCCAAGACCGAAGTTACCCGCGCGCGAGTCACCTCATTATGAACATGGAAAAACGCCGCCAGATTCTGGAACGGCTTCGGGCGGAAAACCCCCACCCCACCACTGAGCTGCATTTTCGCAATCCGTTCGAGCTGTTGATAGCGGTGCTGCTGTCGGCCCAGGCCACGGACGTGAGCGTCAACAAGGCCACGGTCGGCTTGTTTGCCGCCGGTCCTACCCCGGCCGCCATGCAGGCGCTGGGGGTAGAGGGCGTGAAGGAGCACATCAAGACCATAGGCCTGTTCAACACCAAGGCGGTCAATGTCATCAAGACCTGCGCCATACTGCAGCAACAACACGGCGGCCAGGTACCGGAAAACCGGGAAGCGCTGGAAGCCCTGCCCGGCGTGGGCCGCAAAACCGCCAACGTGGTGCTCAACACCGCCTTCGGCTGGCCCACCATAGCGGTGGATACCCATATTTTTCGATTATCGAACCGTACCCGCTTCGCCCCGGGAAAAACCGTGGACGAAGTGGAGCAAAAACTGTTGAAATGGGTACCGGCGGAGTTCAAGCAGGACGTGCACCACTGGTTTATCCTGCACGGTCGCTACACCTGCATCGCCCGCAAGCCCCGCTGCGGATCCTGCGTGATTGAAGATTTATGCGAATACAAAGAAAAACAATATCCCGATGACTGACGGGAAACACCCAACCTCTACATCCACATCACTCTGGGAGTGTTAATCATGCGTATACTGCACACCATGCTGCGCGTCGGCAATCTCGACAAGTCCATCGCCTTCTATACCGATATCATGGGCATGAAACTGCTGCGTACCAGCGAAAACACCGAATATCAGTACACCCTGGCCTTTGTCGGTTACGGTAAAGAAGAAAACGAAGCGGTGCTGGAGCTGACCTACAACTGGGGCACAGAGCAGTATGATCAGGGCAACGCCTATGGCCATATCGCCATCGAAGCCGACGATATCTACGGCATGTGCGAGCAGATCCGTGCCGCCGGCGGCAAGATCAGCCGCGAGCCGGGCCCGGTCAAGGGCGGCACCACCGTCATCGCCTTCGTGGAAGATCCGGACGGCTACAAGATTGAACTGATCGCCAGGGACGACGCCGGCAAGGGCCTGGGGGATTGACATCCTCCTCGGCCTAAAGGCCGAGGATTCCTACTGCGGTTAAACGCTTGCGCTTAACTCACTTCGGTGGGGTCCTGCTGCTGGCGACATTAATGCATCACTCACTTCACAGGCTAACCGGGCGTGTCCCGCCCTTAATACATTGATCGCGCCGACCACATCGGCATTTTCCTCAAATCCACAGGCCACACAGACAAACAGCGCCTGGCTCTGACGGTTATCCGCCGAGATATGCCCACAGCAGGGGCAGGTTCGGCTGGTGTTCTTCGGCGGCACGGCTATCAGGTGCCCGCCTTGCCAGGCCAGCTTGTAGTCGAGCTGGCGGCGGAACTCGAACCAGCCCTGGTCGAGAATGGCCTTGTTCAGACCCGACTTGGCCCGCACGTTGCGCCCCGGCGCCGCTGCCGTCCCTGCCGCTGACCTGGACATGTTCCGTACCTGCAAGTCCTCGATACACACCATCGCGTGGTTTTGGCTGATCGTGGTGGAGCACTTGTGCAGGTAGTCGCGGCGGGCGTGGCCGATACGGGAGTGAATGCGCTGGACACGAGCTTTCGCCTTCTTCCAGTTGCGGCTGAATGTGGTTTTTCGGCTCATCGCCTGCTGCGCTTTGCGCAAGGCGGTTTCGTGCCGCTTGAAGCTGTTGAGTGGGGCGTAGAAGCCGCCATCTGACAAGGTGGCGAAGCGGGCAATACCCATATCAATCCCGATCGCGCCGCCATGGTGGATCGGCACGGCGACCTCCCGTTCGGTCTGGATAGCCGCATACCACTTGCCGTTTGACTGGCTCACGGTGACGTTCTTGATCACCCCGAGCACGTCCCGGCTGTTGCGGTAGCGCACCCAGCCCAACTTGGGCAGGAAGAGGCGACGATTGCCCTGGTCGAGTTTGCAACCTTGTGGATAGCGGAAGCTATCGCCATGCCCCTTCTTTTTGAAGCGTGGGAAATCGGCTCGTTTGGCGAAGAAGTTGGTGTATGCCCGCTCCAGATCTTTAAGCGTTTGCTGCAATGCCTGAGAGGGTGTGTCGGCCAGCCAGGCGGTTGAACCGTCCCGCTTCCATTGGGTCAGTTGCTTGCACAGTTCCGCATAGCCGAGCTTCTTCTCGCCCTGCTCGCGGCGCTCCTGCTGCAACGCCAGTGCCTTGTTGAACACGAAGCGGCATGAGCCAGCGAAACGGCGCATTTGCCGCTGTTGCTGGCCATCTGGCCGAAGTACGTATTTGAAGGCTTGAAGTCGTTGCATGATCACAATATAGTTTGGTCCATGAAAAAACTCAACGACATCAGAACGGGCAGACACTGCGTTTTCTCCATGCATGTTCATTTGGTCTTTGTGGCCAAATATCGCAGGAGAGTATTCGATAAGGCCGCCATCGACCGCCTCAGAGCACTGTTCACCAAGATCTGCGCTGACTTTGAGGCTGAACTGAAAGAGATGGATGGGGAGATTGACCATGTTCACCTGCTGGTGAATTACCCGCCAAAAGTGGCGGTATCGGCGCTGGTGAACAGCTTGAAAGGGGCATCCAGTCGGGTATTGAGAAAAGAGCGGCCGGATATAGCAGCCAAGTTCTACTACAAGGGGGCGTTGTGGTCGCCATCCTACTTTGCGTCAAGCTGCGGTGGGGCTCCGATAGAGATCATCCGCCAGTACATAGAGCAACAACAAACGCCCCATTAACCACGGAACGGCTACGCCGTTCACACCTTATATCCCCGCCATGAATGACGGGGCTTTACGGTGTTTATGGTAAAAGACCGCTTTAAGCTGTAAGCCAGTAAAGGAGCCTTCGGCTCCTTTTTGTATTGCAGTACCCCGCATACCGTTTCGTAGGGTCCAATTTATTGGACCGCAAGGCCCGCGTTTAACGCCGTTGGTCGAATACTCTCTATCTAAATAAGGCGACCCTACAAAAAATCAACACCAGAATATCCACACGAAGCCTCACGCCTCACGGCTCCACCGAAGGTGGTCAGCGTACCGGCAGTTCCACGTCTTCGAACAGCCTGTCGATCTCGTCCGGTAACTTCAGGGCAGTGGCTTTGTCTACCCGCTCGCGGGTGAGATGGGGCGCAAACCGCTCCATGAAGTCGTACATGTAGCTGCGCAGAAAGGTCCCCTTGCGAAAACCTATCTTGGTGGTGCTGGAGGCAAACAGATGGCTGGCGTCTATGGCCACCAGATCATGGTCCTGCACCGGGTCTACCGCCATGCTGGCGAGCACGCCAATGCCGATGCCCAAGCGCACATAGGTCTTGATCACGTCCGCATCGGTAGCGGTAAACACCACCCTGGGCTCGAAGCCGGCCTTGTTAAAGGCAATATCCAGTTCGGAACGGCCGGTAAAGCCAAACACATAGGTCACCAGCGAATAATGGGCAATGTCGGCGATATCCGGCTTGTCGATACCGGCCAGCGGATGATCCTTAGGCACCAGAATACAGCGATTCCAGTGGTAACAGGGCAGCATGATCAGGTCCTGATACAAATGCATCGCTTCGGTGGCGATGGCAAAGTCGGACGAGCCCTTGGCCACCGACTCGCTGATTTGCACCGGCGTACCCTGATGCATGTGCAGCGAGACCTTGGGATAACGCTTGATGAAGCCCTGGATCACGTCCGGCAACGCATAGCGGGCCTGGGTGTGGGTGGTCGATATGTTGAGCGAGCCCTGATCCGGGTGGGTATGCTGGCTGGCCACCGCCTTGATACTCTCGACCTTGCCGAGGATCTCGCTGGAAATACGGATAATATCCTTGCCCGCCGGCGTTACCTGAGTCAGGTGTTTACCACTACGCTCAAACACCTGGATGCCCAGTTCATCTTCCAGCATCCGCACCTGTTTACTGATCCCGGGTTGAGAGGTATACAGGCTCTCGGCGGTGGCGGACACATTCAGATTGTGATTGGCAACTTCAACGATATAGCGCAACTGCTGCAGTTTCATGGCGGCTCAACATTAGGATGACGTAGCTAAATATTATCAGACCCTGTAAAAATATCCTCTTTGTTATGTATTAATAACCAACGGTTATATGTTAATTGTCTGAACTATCACCACTTTTACGGGGTACCCCGGATGGACATTAGCCAAATCCCGGGGACTGGGGTAACATTTCTTCTTTGTTGCCACCATCATCGAGCCGCCGACACATGACGCTGACCCTGATCCTCATAACCATAGGCGCCCTGCTGTTTCTGGTCATTATCTACAATATGCTTCAGCAGTACCGACAAAAGCAGGAAGCAGAAAAACGCGCCTTGTTACTCAAACATAAAAACATCATCAACGAGTGCGAAGAACTGCTGCTGCATGCCGGCCAACTGCCGTTCAGCAAGGCACTGACCCTGACCTTATATCAGCGCATGCTGCACAGCCTGAACATCATGCATCGCCAGGATCCAGCCAATGCTCAGGTGGAATCCCGCAAAGCCAATACCGAGCAACAGCTGCAGCAGGTGCAAGAACATTACCAGATGGAGCAGGCCAGTCTGAAGCCGCCCGAGTCGGATCAACAGGCCATCCATATGCTGAAAATTGTGAAACGGCTACGAGCCCTGCTGCGCATCGAGCACAACAACGGCAAGCTGGGCAACCAGACCTTTATAATAGAAGATCGCCGCCTGGAGCTGGTGCAGCTGAAAATCAACCTCGCCAACCTGGTCAAACGCACCCGTCTTGCCCTTGATAACAAAGACAACCACATGGCCCGCCAGATGCTGGCCAAGGGTCTCGGGGTTCTGGAGCAGGTGCCCGACAAAGACGAGCAACTCAAAGGCATCGAAGAAAATCTGCAATTGCGACTGAACGAGCTGGATCAGGCCCAGAACCGGACCAAGGCAAAACAGGAGCAGAGAGTTCGCGAAGAGGAACAGGAAAAATCCGAACTCGATATGTTGTTTGAACCCAAGAAAAAGTGGTAGCCCCGATGTCGACGCTGAATGAACTGCTGGGCGAACCTTGCCATTTTCTGGCTGAACTGGAACTGGGCCTGCTCGAGCACGGCCTGCCGCCGTCATTAGGTCCCATGGATCATGTCTGTTATCGGGCCGCCGACCGGCAAGAGTACCTGCGGCTGCGCAGCGCCCTGGCACGGTTTGCCGACTGTCTGGTAGAAGGCATGATCGGCAACCGACCCATCATCACCTTTCGGTTGCATCAGCCGCTGACCAGCCCCTTCGGCCCCATTCCCTGTATCGAACTGGCCGCCCCCAAGGCCGGCAAAGCGCATCGGCACGGCCTGGAGCACGGCGAAATCGTGGTCGACAGCCTCGGCCGGTTGCTGGAGAGCTACCCCGATGTGCCCTTCAACACCAAGGGGTTACAGGGCCCGGCCCCGGAGCTGACCCTGGCCCTGCCCCCCTATCAAGTCAAGTTTCATCACCACAGCCTGGCCGACACCATCACCCGCGAAATTGCCCGTAACGAGGTGGTGCCGGTACCCGACGAGTACTGGTCAAAAGACAGCAACAGCAGCGGTAAGCGGTAAGCGGTAAGCGGTAAGCAAAACAGCATTCTCCGTAGGGTCGAATTCATTCGACTGAAGGTGTTATGTATAGGCCTGGCGGTCCGAACAATCGGACCCTACAAAACACTGTTCGTATGCATGTCACCGGACATTATCCGTTCCCGTCGCAGCAGCCGCAGGCTGAGGCCCGCCGTCACCAGCAGTACCAGCATGATGCCCAGCGCCACCCCGGGCAGCCCGGCCCAGCCCCAGAAGGGATACAGGTAAAGCCCGCCCAGGCTGGCGCCCAGATAGTAGAACACCAGGTATAAAGACGACGCCAGGGCCCTGTGCTGCTGCACGCGGCGCCCCACCCAGCTGCTGGCGCAGGCATGGGCCAGAAAGAAGGCGAAACTGTCCACCAGCAGCGCCAGCAGGAGCACCGGCAAACGATCGCTGAGCAGGCCGAGATTGCCGACCGCCATGATGCCGATGGCCCCCAGCAAAGTACGACACAGCCCGAAGCGGTTGATCAGCCAGCCGCTGATGCCGGAAGCAAAGGTACCGGTGAGATAGGTCATAAACAGCAGGCCCAGCGCCGCCGGTGCCATCTGGATGGGGGGCGCCGCCAGATAAAAGGCCACATAGGTGTACTGGTTCAGAAACACCATGAAGTTGAGCCCGCCCACCAGGTACACGGGCCACAGCAAGGGGTTGCGAATATGGCCCAACAGCGCATTCATGCCTCCGCCTTTGCTGGTCGGCACAAAATGCCGGGACGGCGGCAGCCACTTCAGCAGCGGTAGCCACAACAGCAGGCTGAGCGTGCCCAGCACCAGAAAGCTGGTTTGCCAGCCACTCCCCCATGCTCCCCCCCATGTTCCCCCCCATTGTTCGCCCCATTCGGCCAGCAAGCCGCCGAACACCCGCCCGGCGATGCCGCCCAGGGAGTTGGCGGCAATATAGATACCGATGCTGGTCACCAGGGCCCTGGGCGTAAATTCCTCGCCCATATAGGCCACCGCCGTGGCCGGCAGCCCGGCCAGAAAAAAGCCCTGCAGGCCCCGCGCCGTCAGCAACCAGCCAAAGCCCGGCAGCCACGCCATCAGCAGACTCAGTACTATGGCCACCAACAGGCAGCCCAGCATCACCGGTTTGCGCCCCAGCCGGTCGGCGACCCGCGCCCAGAACAGCAGCCCCATGGCCAGACCCAGGGTAGAGATGGACAAGGCCCAGCTGGCCGACAGTGCCGACAGTTCAAAGTCCCGGGCCAGCAGGGGCAACAACGGCTGGGTCAGATACAGGTTGATGAACACCAGCATGGAGCCCAGGCCCAATGCCAGGGTGGCACGCCACCAGAGTGGGGTTTTCAGATCGATCATGGCTTACTCCCGGAGTAGAACCTTGACCTTAATCTCCACCTGCGTATAAATGAAATATATAAAATTTATGAAATAAATAACAAAACCTTATGCTTGAAACCAAATGGCTTCGCCAGTTTGCCGCCGTGGTCCGGGAAGGCAACATTACCCGCGCCGCCGAGCGGCTGCACCTGGCCCAACCCGCCGTGACCATGACCATCAAGAAGCTGGAGCAACAGCTGGGGACCGTCCTGTTCGACCGCCGCCAGGGCCGACTGCAGCTTACCGCCGAAGGTGAGCGGCTCCATCAGCATGCCGAGCGTATCCTCCATGCCCTTACCCTGGCCGAGCAGGACATGGCGGCGCTGCACGATCTCAACAGCGGCGAAGTCTGCATCGGCATACCCAGCATGCTGGGCTCCTTTTATTTCCCGCCATTGCTGATGGCGTTCAAGCATCGGTATCCGGGGCTGTCGATTCGGGTGATAGAGGCCGGCACCCAGGATCTGTTGGCCCGGTTATGTCAGGGTCGGCTGGGCCTTGGCATAGTGCTGACCTCCTCCTTGCCGCCGGGACTAACCGGCCTGCCCCTGCTGCGAGAAGAAATGGTGGCGGTGGTCAATGGCGACCACCCGGCCCGCCAGCAGGCGTCCATCGCCATCGACGACTTTCTCGGTCAGGAGCTGGCGGTGTTTCGCCATGGTTTCTTTCACCGGGAATACATCGACGAGATGGCAAGGCAGACCGGTATCCGCCCCCATATCGGTTTCGAGAGCAACCTGATCCCGCTGCTCAAGGCCGTGGTGCGTCAGGGTTTTGCCATCACCACCTTTCTGCGCCGGGTGATCAGGGACGATGCCGACCTGTTCCCGGTATCGTTTGCCGAGCCCTACTTTCTCGACCTCTGTCTGGCCTGGCCCAACGACCGCCGCCTGTCCCGGGCCGAGCAGGCTTTTATCGACTTTATTCGGACGGAACATCACCTCTTTACAGCACGCCGAGAAGACGTTATAACATAACAAAAAATACCGGAGTCAGTCATGTCCCTTACACCTTTTGCCCTCGTCCTGCCCCTGTTGCCTTTCAGCCTGTTCGCCCAGAGTTTACCCGGCGTACACGAGCACGGCTTCGGCCGCCTCAGCCTGGCGCTGGACCAACAACAACTGGTGCTGGAACTACTGGCGCCGGCGGCCGACATGGTCGGCTTCGAACATGCCCCCGGCAACGATGCCGAGCTGGCCCAGCTGACCGCCGCCCTCAACCGGGTGCAGCAGGCCGAAACCCTGTTCGCCCTGCCCGAGGCCGCCGCCTGCCGGCTTATCGACAGCCGCCTGGTTGAGGAAGACACCCATCATCACCAGATGGAAGAGCACAAGCATGACGAACACGATGAACATGACACACATGGCACGCATGGCACGCATGGCACACATGATGCGCATGGCCATCAGGACGTACTGGTGCAATATCGCTATCATTGCCGGCAGCCCCAGTCGCTGGACCGGCTCTCTACCACCCTGTTCGAGCAATTCCCCAGCCTGACCCGGCTCGAGCTGCAGGGCATAGTGCCTTCCGGCCAGATTGCCACCACCCTTACCCCCGAACAATCCACCTTCAGCTGGTAAGAGCCCATGAGCACACTGATATCGATACGGGATCTTCGCTTCGCCTGGCCCGGCCAGCAAGCCATTCTGCAGATACCGCACTTTGAACTGGCCGCCGGTGAGCGGCTTTTCATCAAGGGCCCCAGTGGCAGCGGCAAGAGCACCCTGCTCGGCCTGCTGGCCGGCATACAGCAGGCCGACAGTGGCGAACTTAGGGTACTGGACCGGGATCTGTCGCGTCTCTCGGGCCGGGCCCGGGATCGCTTTCGGGCTGATCACCTGGGCTATATCTTTCAGCAGTTCAACCTGCTGCCCTTTCTGTCGGTCACCGAAAACGTCACTTCGGCCCTGATTTTCTCCCGCCACAAGCGCCGCCGGTTGCAGGCCTCCGCCACCGCCGAGGCCGAACGACTGCTGAGCGAGCTGCAGTTGCCCCCGGCGCTGTGGTCGCAGCCGGTGCACACCTTGAGCATCGGCCAGCAACAGCGGGTGGCGGCGGCGCGGGCCCTGATTGGCCGCCCCGAGCTGGTGATTGCCGACGAGCCCACCTCGGCACTGGACGCCGACAACCGGGCCGCCTTTATCGAGCTGCTGTTCCGGGAATGCAGCCGCCAGCACAGTACCCTGGTGTTTGTCAGCCATGATGCGGCGCTGGAGCCGCTGTTTTCCCGGGTGGTCTCCCTGTCTGAACTGAACGAGCACGCAAGATGTTGATACTGGCACTGAAAAGTCTCTGGGCCCGGCGGCTCACCGCCGGCCTCACCCTGGCCGCCATCGCCATCAGCGTGATGCTGCTGGTGGGGGTCGAAAAAGTGCGGATAGAGCTCAAAGAGAGTTTCGCCCGCACCCTGTCCGGCACCGATCTCATCGTCGGCGCCCGCACCGGGCAAATCAACCTGCTGCTGTATTCGGTGTTTCGCCTTGGCAACCCCACCAACAACATCAGCTGGGACAGCTATCAGCGCATCAGTAAACAGAAGGGCGTAGCCTGGACCATTCCCATCGCCCTGGGTGACTCGCATCAGGGCTTTCGAGTGCTGGGCACCAATCAGGATTACTTTCGTCATTATGCCTATGGCCGCAACCAGCCGTTGCGGCTGGCCGAGGGCCGTCCCTTCGGCGATACCTTCGAGGCAGTCATCGGCGCCGAAGTGGCGCGCACCCTGGGTTACCGTTTGAATGATCCCCTCATCATCGCCCACGGTGCGGGCAACACCTCGTTCAGCCTGCACGACGATCTGCCCTTTACCCTGGTCGGCATTCTGGCGCCCACCGGCACCCCGGTGGACAAGACGGTGCATGTGCGACTGGACGGTCTGGAGGCCATCCATCTCGGCTGGCAGAGTGGCCGCAAGACTCAAACGCTAACGCCAGAGCTGGCCCGCGCCGCCGATCTCACCCCCGCTTCCATTACCGCCTTTCTGGTGGGCATGAACAACAAGGTGCAGGTGTTCGGGCTGCAGCGGGCCATCAACGGTTACCGGGCCGAGCCGCTGTCGGCCATACTGCCGGGCAGCGCCCTGCACGAGCTGTGGAGCCTGCTCGGCGTCGCCGAAAAAGCCATCGCCTTCATCGCCCTGTTTGTGGTGGTCGCCGGCCTGCTGGGCATGCTGACCACCCTGCTGGCCGGACTCTCGGCCCGGCGCCGGGAGCTGGCCATACTGCGCGCCCTGGGCGCCGGCCCGCGTCACCTGTTCGGCCTGCTGGCGCTGGAGGCCGCTTTGCTCACCGCCCTTGGCGTATTGCTCGGTCTGGCGCTACTATATGGCGTGCTACAACTGCTGGCCCCCCTGGTGCAGGCACAATATGGTCTTTTGCTGTACCCGGGCTGGCCCGAGGCGGGCGAATGGCGTCTTATTGGTCTGACCCTGCTGGCGGGCATGATTATCGGCCTGCTGCCGGCGGCACGGGCTTACGGTTATTCGGTTAACGATGGAATGAGTATCAACCACTAATGAAGTATCACGCACTGATGAAGTATCACGCACTGATGAAAACATTCGCTGCCTGCTTCACCGCCCTGATCTTGCTGGCCTCCCCGGCCTGGGCCGATGACTACAGCTTGCTGGAATGGGACGATCTGATCCCGCTGGAAGAGCAGCTGAACCCGCCGCCTTTTCCCGAAGTGGATCACGATGATGAATTTGCCATTCCCGGCCAGCCCGTCGGCAAGGTGGTACCGAGCCTGAACGGCCGCAAGGTACGGCTGCCCGGCTTTGTGGTGCCGCTGGAAGGCGACAGCAAGCAGGTGACCGCCTTCCTGCTGGTGCCCTACTTCGGCGCCTGTATTCATGTGCCGCCGCCGCCCACCAACCAGATTGTCTACGTGGAGTATCCGGCCGGAGCCCAGGTGGACGATCTCTGGGACGCGGTCTGGGTGACCGGCACCTTGCATACCGTCGGCGCCAGCAATGACATGGGCGACGCCGCCTATTCGCTGCAAGGCACCAGCGTGGAGCCTTACAACATTTAACCGAAAGAAAAACCGGTACAGAAGCCCCACCCTACCCCTCCCCTTGCGTTGCACCCCGCAGCAGTCCTGTAGATTGGGCATTAAAGGGGAGGGAATAAACCAGCGTTGCCTGGAGAGATCGCGGTCTTTTCCCCTCCCCCTGAGCAGCGGGGATACAGGTACAAAAGCCGGCTGTCGCCAGGGGGAGGCTGGGTGGGGGTGCCAAGAAGAGATCGCTTGCTCTTCGGTTAAATCACCCGTTCAAGCAATAACGCCGTGAGTTGTTCTTCATCCAGCTGCTCCGCCTCCAGGATAAGGGTCTGCCCCAGCGCCAGCGCCTGCCGCTGACAGGATGCGCGCCGGGCCGGGTCCTCGATGCCGTCCAGATCCGCCACATGGGCGATGCCGATGGTCCGGCGAACCATCTCGCAGCCCGCGTAACCCAGGGCGTCTTGCCATACCCGTCGCATAAAGGCCTGTACGTACCCCGGCTCGGCCAGGGCCGGATCGGTGCTCTTTGCTGCCAGGGCGATAAAATCGGCCCTGAAGCGCTGCCACAGGGAGCCTATGTCCTCCAGGCGTTGCTGCTGGTAACGCCGACGGTCATCTGCCGGGTGCCGCCCCGGCTGACTGCAGAAATTCAGCAGCAGATTGGCGATAATGACCCCCAGATCGAAGCCCATGGGGCCATAGCCGCCAAATTCGGCGTCGATTACCTTGAGCCGGCCCTCGGCGACCATGACCGAGCCGGTATGCAGATCC
The DNA here is from genome assembly GCF_016907015.1 of Oceanisphaera litoralis. Taxonomy (GTDB): domain Bacteria; phylum Pseudomonadota; class Gammaproteobacteria; order Enterobacterales; family Aeromonadaceae; genus Oceanimonas; species Oceanimonas litoralis. Next base: position 8,225 of record NZ_JAFBBE010000027.1, on the reverse strand, counting down.
CCGTGCAGCAGGGCCTCGCCTCTGGTGCGAAAGTCGTGTTTGAGCCTGGCCACTTTTGTCTTTAATGCTGCATCGGCCCACAGTTGCTCCGCCTCGGCACGGATCAAGGGGTCGACGTTGTTGCGCTCGTGATCCCGAAACGGGTCGACAAAAAAGACGGCTTCGGTAATGGCCATCAGCGCCGGATTGGCAAAACCGGCCTTCGCCGCCTGCTGCGCCTGATAATCGAGATGAAAGGCGCTGCTATGGTAGTGCACCCGGGCCAGATACCGGCCCAGTTGCGCCGCCGCATCGGGAAAGCTCAGATCTGCCAGCTGGGTCTGACGCCATACCCGATGATCGGACAAATCCTCCAGCAGCATCACCGACAGCGCCGGGTCGTGGTGCAACACCGCCACCGTGTGTTCCGGGCAGCATTCGCCATGGCGCAGCAGTATTTCTGCCTCGATGCGGGCCCGATCCCGGGTGAGCGGCCAGGACTCGCCGATGCAGCGAATGTAGGGCAGCGCCTGTTTGACGATAACACCCTGCGGCTCACCCGGTGCCCACACCCGAAACACCTGATTCAGGTTGCCGTCGCCGATTTCCTGGCCCTGCAACGGCCGCTCGGCCGCCAACTCCGCTAACACCTCAACCTCTCGTACATAGGCGATGGCGTCTTCTACCTTGAAAATTCGATACTGGCTCATCAGTCCGCTCCCTGCTGTATTAAGGTTATCTTGCCCTAACTTCATTCCACACTGTAACAAAACCGGCTCTGGCCACGACTAACACCGTGATTTAACGACATGGTTATCACACCACCGACAAGGCTGGCGGTACAACGGTAGTGGCGTTAGCGTCTAGTCTAGGGGAAGGAACCTACAAAAAAAGAGTCATTATGGATCAGAGACATAACCCGGAGCAGCCGTTGCTGTCCGATGCATTGCGCCGCCAGATGCTGCGCTTTGCCACTTTACAGCTGAAAGACGCCGCCCTGGCGGAAGACGCGGTACAGGAGGCCCTGCTAGGCGCCTTCCAGTACGCCGACAGCTTCACCGGCCGCGCCGCCTACAAGAACTGGGTGTTTGCCATTCTCAAGCACAAGATTGTCGATGTGATCCGCAAGAACCAGCGCCTGGTCACCGTCAGCAGCCTGGGAAACAATGACAGCCCGGATCTGGAAGAGCGGCTGTTCAACCGCTTTGGCATGTGGCACAAGGCAGAGCGACCGGTGGAATGGAGCGCCCCCGAAAGCAGCCGGGAAGACGACGAATTCTGGGCCCTGTTCGCGCTGTGTCTGGACAAGCTGCCCCCCAACCAGGGCCGCACCTTCATGATGCGCGAGTTTGTCGGCCTGGAAAGCCCGGAGATCTGTCGCGAGCTGGATTTGACCGTGAGCAACCTCAATGTGCTGCTGTATCGGGCCCGGTTGAGACTGCGCGAATGCCTGGAAGACACCTGGCAACAACAAGGAGACTGCCCATGCTGAGCTGCCACAAAGCCACGCAACTGATGTCCGAGAGCCAAGAGCGCCCGCTGGGTACCGTCGAGAAGCTGTCACTGGCCTTGCACACCATGATGTGCAAGGCCTGTCGCAATTTCGAACGGCAATTACCGGTCATACGATCATTGTCCCGGGCTTACGTTGCCAGACCCGACGATGATACCAGCGACAAGCCGGAAGACGGCCCCACTCGATGAAGGAATCACGATGCGAGATACCCTACCGCTGCTGGATTTGACCGACTTTCCTGCCATACGCCGCCAGGCGCTGGATACCCTGCAGGTAAACCTGGGCTACATGTGCAACATGAAATGCGTGCACTGCCATGTGGCCGCCGGGCCCCACCGCACCGAGATGATGGACGATGCCAATCTGGCGTTAATCCCCCGGGTGCTCAAGGCCCGAAAGCTCACCACCCTGGACCTGACCGGCGGCGCCCCCGAGCTGCACCCGCGCTTTCGCGATCTGGTGGTGGCCGCCCGCCAACTCGGCGTCACCGTCATCGACCGCTGCAACCTCACCATACTGTTCGAGCCGGGGCAGGAAACCCTGGCCGGCTTTCTGGCCGAACAGCAGGTGGACATCGTCGCCTCCCTGCCCTGCTACGAGCTGGACAACGTCGACCGCCAGCGTGGCAAGGGCACCTTCAACAAGAGTATCGCCGCCCTGCAACAGCTGAACCGGCTGGGTTACGGCCGGCCGGACTCGGGGCTGGTGCTGAACCTGGTCTACAACCCCCAGGGGCCGACCCTGCCCCCCGAACAGCAGGGGCTGGAGGCGGCCTATCGCCGCGAGCTGATGGAGCATTTCGACATTCGCTTCAATCACCTGTTCGCCCTGGCCAACATGCCGATCAAACGGTTTGGCGATTACCTGATCACCAAGCGTCAGTTCCACCATTATCTGCGCCTGCTGAAAGACAACTTCTCCGCCGCCAACCTGCCGGGCCTGATGTGCCGCAACCTGGTGAGCGTTGACTGGCAGGGTTACCTGTACGACTGTGACTTCAACCAGCAGCTGGGGCTATGGCTGCCCGGTGCCGGCAACGATGCCGCTAAAGAACCAGGCCAACCTCATCTGCGGGATCTGCTGCAGCGGGATCTGAACGGCCGGCCGGTACGGGTGGCCGAGCACTGCTATGGCTGCACCGCCGGCCAGGGCAGCAGCTGCGGCGGCGCCCTGCACGACGAGCCCTCACCGCCATGAGCCTGTCCATCATCATACCCATGCTGAACGAAGCCGACGCCCTGCCCGACACCCTGAAGGCGCTGCGCCCCTATTCGGCCACTGCCGAGTTGATACTGGTGGACGGCGGCAGCAGCGACGACTCGGTCGCCCTGGCGCACCAGGCCGGTATGCGGGTACTGGCCGCCCCCGCCGGTCGGGCACTTCAAATGAATGCCGGCGCCGCCGCAGCCCGTGGCGATCTGTTGCTGTTTCTGCACGCCGATACCCGATTGCCCGCCAACGCCGACCGGCTGATTGCCGATGCACTGGTCTGCCACCACTGGGGCCGCTTCGATGTGACCATTTGCGGCCGCCACCCCATGTTGGCGGTGATTGCCGGCATGATGAACCTGCGCTCGCGCCTCACCGGCATCGCCACCGGCGATCAGGCCCTCTTCGTGCGCCGCCGCGCCTTCGAGGCGGTGGGCGGCTTTCCCGAGCAACCGCTGATGGAAGACATAGCACTCGGCAAACGGCTGAAGCACCTTGGTCCCCCGGCCTGTCTGCGGCAGAAAGTCATCACCTCGGGCCGACGCTGGGAGCAAAAAGGCCTGTGGCGCACCATGGTGCTGATGTGGCGACTGCGTTTCGCCTACTGGCGCGGCGCCAGCCCCGAGCAACTGGCGAGGGCCTATCGGTGAGCACCCGCATCATCATCTTCGCCAAGGCGCCCCTGCCCGGCCTGGCCAAAACCCGGCTCATTCCCGCCTTGGGCGCCGAGGGTGCCGCCCGCCTGGCCAAACAGATGCTCTCGAGCACCCTGAATGCCGGCCTGGCCGCCAATCTGGGTCCGGTCGAGCTGTGCATGAGCCCCGCCCCCGGCACCCGCGAGTGGCAAGATATACCGCTGCCGCCCGGCATCCAGCTCGGCGATCAGGGCCACGGCGACCTGGGCCGACGCATGGCCGGGGCCAGCCGCCGGGGCCTGCTTAACAACGAACAAGTGCTGCTGACTGGCACCGACTGCCCGCAACTATCCCCCTTGCTGCTGCGCCGGGCCGCCCGGCGACTGGCCAACGCCGAAAGCCTGCTGCACCCCACCGTTGACGGCGGCTATGCCCTGCTCGGCCTGCGCCGCTTTCATGCCAGCCTGTTCGAACACATGCCCTGGAGCACCAACAGGGTCGCCGCAATAACCCAGGAGCGCATCGCCCGGCTGGGCTGGCGTTGCGTACCTGGCGAGCGCCTGCGGGACATCGACGAGCCCAACGACCTGTTCTGGCTGCCATCGGCCTGGGCCGGCGTGCTGCATCGCTCAAAAGAGGGCGGCCATGATATTCGAGCTTGAGCCGCTGATCCGACTGGGTGCTTTTGCCGGCGTCTTGTTGCTGATGATGCTGTGGGAATGGCGGGCTCCCCGCCGACCCCAGCACCTAGGCCGCCTGCGCCGCTGGCCCCATAATCTGCTGCTGGTGGTCATCAACACCCTGCTGCTGCGCTGGTGTTTTCCGCTGGCCGCCGTGGGGGCCGCCTGGCTTGCCGCCGAGCGAGGCTGGGGGCTGTTCAACGCCATCACGCTGCCGGTATGGGCCTGTGTTGTGCTGTCGCTGCTGATACTGGACTTGTTGATTTACCTGCAGCACCGGCTGTTTCATGCGGTGCCCTGGCTGTGGCGACTGCACCGGGTACACCATACGGATCTGGAATTCGATGTCACCACCGGGCTGCGGTTTCATCCGCTCGAAATTCTGCTGTCCATGGTGATCAAGCTGGCGGCGGTCACTTTATTGGGCGCCCCGGCGCTGGCGGTGCTGCTGTTCGAGGTGCTGCTCAACGCCACCGCCATGTTCAACCACGGCAACGTGCTGCTGTCCAAACGGCTGGACCGCCGGCTGCGGCTGGTGCTGGTCACCCCCGACATGCATCGGGTGCATCATTCGGTCATCCCCATCGAAACCGACAGCAACTTCGGCTTCAACCTGCCCTGGTGGGACCGGCTGTTCGGCACCTACCGGGCCCAGCCCCGGGCCGGCCAGCTCGGCATGACCCTGGGGTTGAACCGGTTTCGCAACCCCGCCGAACTGCGCCTGCACCGGCTGCTGTTACAGCCGTTTCGGCGATGATAAAATATAAGGCCTGTCTCGTAGGGTCCAATTTATTGGACCGCCGGACCGGCGCGTAACGCCGGTCTGCTCCCTCCCCTTGGCCTCGATATCATCAGAAGAACAACGGGGCGCAACGCAAGGGGAGGGTTGGGGAGGGGTTACTCTTCAAGGCCATAGCGACACCCCCTCCCCGCCTCCCCCTGGCGAATATCTTCTGTTATGTCTGTGACTCCGCTGCCAAGGGGGAGGGGCAAATTCAGCACTGATGGCAAGCTTGGCGCCGGTTCTATCAATTCTGTGTGTTTGATATTTCCTTCAGTTGCAATGTCTGCAACTGAAGCATTATCTACGAGGCTTTGCTCCCCGGGCCCGGCAGGCTACAATCCCCCGCTTTTCCGACTTTTTACCGACCTTTTTACCTATCTTCCTTTACCGACCTTTTTACCGACTTTTTTTGCTAACCAAGAGTGACTATGCGCCTGATACTGGCCCCGATGGAAGGGGTACTGGACCACCTGATGCGGGATCTGCTGACCCGCATCAACCCTTACGATCTGTGCGTGACCGAGTTTGTGCGCGTGGTCGAGATGCGTCTGCCACCTCGCGTATTCTACCGGCTGTGCCCCGAGCTGCACCGGGGCTGCCGCACCCCCGCCGGTACCCCGGTGCGCATTCAGCTGCTGGGCCAGGAGCCGGACTGGCTGGCGGAAAACGCCGATCAGGCCTGTCGGCTCGGTGCCGAGGGCATCGATCTCAACTTCGGCTGTCCGGCCAAGACCGTGAACAAACACAGAGGGGGCGCCGCCCTGCTCGGCGACAGCGAGCAACTGTATCGCATCGCCAGGGCGGTGCGCGCCGCGGTACCGGCCCACCTGCCGGTGACCGCCAAAATTCGGTTGGGGCTGGCGGAGCGCGACTCTTATCTGGAAAACAGCCTGGCCCTGGCCGAGGGTGGCATCAGCGAGCTGACTGTGCACGCCCGCAGCAAGCAAGACGGCTACCGGCCTCCTGCCTACTGGCCGCTGGTGGCAGACATAAAGCAGGCGCTGTCGATACCGGTGGTGGTCAACGGCGAGATCTGGAACGCCGAACAGGCGAAACTGGCGCAGCAACAAAGCGGCTGCAACGACGTTATGCTGGGCCGGGGCGCCCTGGCGCTGCCCAACCTGGCCGCCACCATCAAGACCGGTGCCGCCCCCATGAGCTGGGCGGCGGTCATCGAACTGCTGCTGGACTATTCGGCGCTGGAGGTCGAGGGCAACAAGGCGATTTATTACCCCAACCGCATCAAGCAATGGCTGAGCTACCTCAAGCTGTATTACCCCCAGGCCCGGGACTTGTTCGGCCACATTCGCACCCTGAAGCACACCGACGACATTCGCCGGGTGCTGGATACGGTGAGGGGTGAAAAAGGGGTCGTGAAAAAGGGGTCGTGAAAAAGGGGTCGGAGTCATTTAATAAATGACTCCGACCCCTTTTTATAACTGACGACTTAAAGCCATGCGGTCTTGATATGCATCATGATGCCAACCAGTGGCCAACCCTATACTGGCGGCCTGTTTCACTCACCGGATGTCATCATGAGCAGCACTATCACCCTGTGCGAACTGGAGCAACGCCTGCTGGCGGAGGCGACACGGCGGCGTCGGGCGCTGTGGCAGGCGTTGCAGACCCTGGACGCCCCTCTGGCCGCCGCGCTGCAGCCATTGCCACCCGACGAATGGGCCGACTACCCAGCCCTGGCCGCCTGGCCCCAGCTGCAACCCCGGATCACCGCGCTCAAACAGGTAGACGCGGCCCTGTGCCAGTGGCAACTGGGCCTTTATGGCCTGTGCAGCGACTGCGAAGCCGTGCTGCCGCGCGAACAGCTATGGCAGGATCCCTGTCGTCAGCGCTGCGACCCGTGCGAGCAGAAGCACAACAAAGCCCAGCACGGCAGTTGGGAGCTGTAACGAAAGGCGTGAGGCGTGAGGCGTGAGGCGTGAGGCGTGAGGCGTGAGGCGTGAGGCGTGAGGCGTGAGGCGTGAGTCAGTAAAATCGTATTCTCTCTTTAAAGCAATAAAAAAGCCGGCTTGCGCCGGCTTTTTTGAGCTTCAATGTTTAGCCAAAGCTAAATTAGAAGTTGTACTGGATACCAACGCCGTACAGGTCGTCTTTAGTGACCACGTCACCAGCGCCATTCAGCATTTCGGAATCGGAGATTACGTACTCGGCATACAGCTTGGCCTTGGAGGTCAGCTTGTACTGAACACCCAGGGTAATGTTGTCGAGACTGTCGTACTTATCGGCACCGACAGCGTCGTATTCTTCCTTGGAGTACTGAGCCAGCACCTTCCAGGCGTCTACGTTATATTCGGCGTGCAGTTCATAGCCTTCGGCTTCGTTCTTGCCACCGCCCAGCACGTCTTTTTCACGCTCGGTGTAGATGGCGGCAAAGTAGAAACCGTCCAGAGAGTAGTTCAGACCCACAATCCAGTTATCCTGATCGAGGCCATCGAGGAAGCTGATTTGCTCGTAGGCGGCCACAACACCCAGACCGAAGGGAGCGGTGTAACCGGCAGAAGCGTTCCAGCGGTTTTCTTCACCATCAGCGTCGTAATCGTCCGCATTGGCGTCGAGCTTGTCGTTATCGTTAAAGGCGTAGCCGGCACGCAGATCCACACCATTAGCGGCGTAGGACAGACGAACCATATCGTCGAGCTTGTCGGTGGTACCCAGCTCTTCACCAAAGGCGGCCTGGCCACCGAATACGTTCAAAATATCGGTATAATCAAGAGCCTGGGCATAGGGGCTGTTGACACGGCCAAAGGTCAGGTCGGTGGTGTCCATAAAGCGGAAACCGGCCCAGGCGTAACGGGAGTCAAACTTGGAATCGTCACTCTTCTCGGCAGCCACCTGCCATTCCAGCTTACCGATCAGGTCAACGTCGTTGTTCAACTGATACTTGACGTTGGCACCCAGACGGGCTTCGCCCTGACCGCCGAAGTTCTCGGCTTCGGAAGTGGCATCTCCATTAACTTCCTGATAGTCCTGGGAGCTGCCTTCAATCTGAATGCGGCCATACAGGTCAACCTGGGCGCCTTCGTCGGAGTAAACGGTCACGGCGCTGGCGGAAGTGGCGAACAGCGCAGGTATGGTCAGTGCAAGAATTGTTTTTTTCATGGTTTTTATATGCCTACTGTAGTTAATCACTAAGTCCTTGTATTTCCCTGTGTTAGCAACGCATCGCGTTACTATGGCTGGCAGACTATCACCGGTTTTTTGGGCTTGCAACAAAACTCCGGGAACTTTTTGTGACAATTAGACTCTGGCGGTAACCAACCATGACCCTGCGCAACCTTTTGTCGAATAACGGTTAAATAACCGTTAAATCCGTCATTCCGCACCTGATTTTCTGATTTCCGGTACTTGACACCGATCCGCCAGTTTGATCTATTACTACTTTTTGGCGGCAGCATCATGGCAAC
>NZ_JAFBBE010000026.1 GCF_016907015.1 Oceanisphaera litoralis | reverse complement strand
CGAACTCAGAAGTGAAACGCAGCCGCGCCGATGATAGTGTGGCAGCTGCCATGTGAAAGTAGGTCACTGCCAGGCACCCAATTAAAAAGCCCGATTCGAAAGAGTCGGGCTTTTTGCTTTTCTGCGTTTCCATTTTTGCTGGGATTCGCTGCGCTCATCGCCAACCTACCGCTCCTCGGAAACGGCATTCTGTAGGCCCCGATTTATCGGGGCAGGGACGTTGTAACCATGCCGGTTTTCCCGGCTGAAGCCGGGACTACAAACTCACACCTCTCGATCCAGCGCCAGCTTGAGCTCGACGATACCATCTTCCAGCTTTACCTTGACCTTGAACCCCAGCTTGCGCGCCAGGTTTATCATGCCCCGGTTCGAGGGCATGGTCATGCCGCTTAGGCTATTCAGGCCCCGAATGCGGGCATAACGGATGATCTTCTCCATTAGCAGCCGGCCCAGGCCGACGCCCTTGAGATCGGATCGCACCAGCACGGCGAACTCGGCATCCTCGTTATCCGGATCCGATATGGCCCGCACTACCCCCAGAATATTGCCGTTCTCTGCCACCGCCACGAAGGCCATTTCCCGGTCGTAATCGATCTGCGTCATGTGAGCCAGCTCTTTATGCCCGATCACCACATCGGCGAAGAAGCGTTTATAGCGGTCTTCATCGGAGACATGACCGACAAAGTCTTTATGGGTCGGCTCATCTTCCGGCAATATCGGGCGGAGCAAGATACTGCTGCCATCCTTGAGCTGTGCTCTTTCTTCCCACTCCTTGGGGTAAGGGCGGATGGCCAGTCGCGCCTGGCCATCGCCTTCGAAGGGCTCGAGTTTCATGCTTACATCCAGGGCGATCAGCTCCTTGCCGGTGGCCAGCAGCGGGTGAATATCGAGCCGGGTGATCTCGGGATGATTGATGATCAGGTGAGACACCTTGGTCAGTACCCGGCAGAGGGCTTCCATATCCAGCGATTGTTGCGAGCGATTGGCCCTGACCTTGCCGCTTTTAAGCGCATGGATCACCAGATAGCGGGCCAATGTCATGTTCAGCGGCAGCAGGGCAACGGCGGCCTGCTCTTCTCCTTCCCAGTCGATGCCGCCATCGCCGAGCAGGATCACCGGGCCAAACACCGGATCCGATCGTACGCCTATGTGCAGCTCCTGAGAGCCGGCCCGGCGGGCCATGCGCTGTACCATGAGGCCGTGAATGCGGGCACCGGGATAAACCTGTCGTACCCGGTCCAGAATGGCATCGGCAGCCTGGGCCGCCTCTGCGGCCGAGCGCAGGTTGAGCACCACACCGGACACCTCGGATTTATGTACTATATCCGGAGATCGCAGCTTGATCGCCACCGGATAGCCGATTTGCTCGGCAATATGGGCCGCTTCGGTGCTGTCCGATGCAATCCAGGTGGGCAGGGTCTGAATACCGTAGGCCGCCATCAGGCGGCTGACTTCATGGGTATCCAGTTGTGTCAGGCCCTGATCAAAGGCCTCTCTGATCAGCAACTTCACCGTCTCGCTGTCGCTGGGCATATCGGAGATGGACTCGGGGGTTTCCATCAGTTGTTTCTGGTTGCGACGGTACTCCACCAGATGCATGAAGGCGCCGGCGGCACTTTCCGGGGTGCGATAGGTGGGAATACCGGCGTCGGTAAAGCAGCGACGCGCCTCGAAAACACTGGTTTCCCCCGACCAGTTGGTAAGGATGTTGAAACGCCGGGCGCGAGGGTGCTCCTTGATGAGCTGGATGATTTCCCTGGCCACCAGGGTACTGTTTACGGCGGCGGAGGGCGCATGCATGATCAGGATGACATCGCAGTCATCGCTGTCGAGCAGCACCTTCAGGCTGTCGATGTAGCGCGCTACCGGCGCATCGCCGATGATATCGATGGGGTTGGTCCGGGACCAGGCCGGCGGCAGCACCTTGTGCAGCGCCGCCCTGGTGTTCTCGCTCAGGCTGGCCAGCTTGCCGCCCCGGGCCAGCAGGGTGTCGATGGCCATGATGGCGGGGCCGCCGCCGTTGGTGAGAATGACCAGCCGCTCGCCGCGCAGGCTCTGGGCATGGTTGAGGGTTTCTACCGCCGCAAACAAATCGTGGGTGTCTCTTACCCTCAGCATACCGGCCCGGCGAATGGCGGCGTCGTAGGCCGCATCCATGCCGACGTTGCCGCCGGTGTGCAGATGACCCAGCTGGGCACCGATGCGGGTCTTGCCGCTTTTGACCACCAGCACCGCCTTGTTGCGGGAGGCCGTTCGTGCCGCCGACATAAAGGCGCGGGCATCCTGCACCGCATCCATATACAGCAGAATGGCACTGGTGTGCCGATCCCGTGCCAGGTAGTCGAGCAGCTGGGCGAAGTCGATATCGCAGGCATCACCCAGCGAAATGAAATGCGAGAAACCGATGTCGTTGTGGCGGGCCCAGTCCAGAATGGTGGAGCACACCGCCGCCGACTGGGAAACAAAGGCAATTCGACCCGGTTTTGCCGGAAAAGGCGCAAAACTCACGTTTAATCCCAGGTGCGGCAGTATCACCCCCATGCTGTTGGGGCCGAGCAGACGCATTTTATGCTCGCGTGCGCCGGTTTTCATCTGCTCCAGTTGGGCAGGAGAGGTACCGGCGGCGAGAATAATGGCAGCTTTACAGCCTTTTCGGCCGAGTTGGTCGATAATGCCCGGATTCTTGTCGGCTGGTGTGCAGATAATGGCCAGATCGGGCACCCGTGGCAGGCTCTGGATATCGGAATAGGCCATGACCCCGGCCACGGCTTCGTATTTGGGATTAACGGGCATGACAGGGCCGCTGAAGTTACCGGCCAGCAGGTTTTTCATCACCCGATTGCCGGCGCCATCATCCCGATGAGAGGCGCCAATCACGGCGATGCTGGCGGGCCGGAACAGAGCATCAAGTCCTTTCAGCGGCATAGGTTCTCCTTTAATACGAGGGTATGGCAGGAATACGAGGGTATGGCAGGATTCGACTGCTTGTAGCATATTATCAGCCTGCGCGCTTTTTTGTGTTGACCACCGCCAACTCCGACTGAGGTATGTGATGGAACTCTGGTTGCTGTTTATTCCCGCCTGTCTGGCCCTGAATCTAACACCGGGGCCGGATATCTTCTTTGTGCTGTCGCAAGCTCTGGGCGAGCGCCGTTTTGCCGGGCTCTGGGCCGCGCTGGGGCTGGGTGTCGCTTATCTTGGGCATACCCTGCTGGCGGTGGTGGGGCTGTCGGCGCTGGTGATGCAGTCGGCCACCGCCTTCATGGTGATCAAATACCTGGGCGCCGCCTATCTGCTGTATCTGGGCTGGAGCAGCCTGCGCAGCGCCGCCGCCATGCCGCTGCCCCGGGCGCAAAACAGCGGCAGTGTTGGCCGTATTTTCTATCGTGGCCTCATGGTGGGCTTGCTCAACCCCAAGGTAGCGCTATTCTTTCTCGCCTTTCTGCCCCAGTTTATCAGCCAGGAGCGGGGCTCGGTGCCGCTGCAGTTGCTGCAGCTGGGGCTGGTGTTCACCCTGACCGCTACCCTCTGCAACGGCGGCTACGGTCTGCTCGGCCAGCGGCTGAAGCGGGGCCTGCAGGGCCGGGAGCGAGTGTCGGTTTATCTTAATCGCCTCTCGGGTGGGCTCATGATGGCACTGGGCGCCCGTTTGGCGCTGGTGCAGCAATAAGCTATCGAGACCATTGGTGGTATCGGGTAAAATGAGCCTAATGCACGACTTTCAGGATTAATGATGGAATTTCCGACCATAGAGGACTTTGTTGGCAACACCCCCCTGGTGCGGCTGCAGCGCCTGGCCAGCCACACCAACAGCCAGGTGCTGGTGAAGCTGGAGGGGAACAACCCGGCCGGATCGGTAAAAGACAGACCGGCGCTGAACATGATCCGTCAGGCCGAGGCCCGGGGGGACATCAAGCCCGGCGACACCCTGATCGAAGCCACCAGCGGTAATACCGGCATCGCCCTGGCGATGGCGGCGGCGATCAAGGGCTATCGCATGGTGCTGATCATGCCCGATAACGCCACCGAAGAGCGCAAGGCCTCCATGCTGGCCTATGGCGCCGAGCTGATTTTGGTGGGCAAGGAAGAAGGGATGGAAGGTGCCCGGGATCTGGCCGACAGAATGGCCGCCGAAGGCCAGGGCGTCATCCTCGATCAGTTCAACAACCCGGACAATCCCGAGGCACATTTTCTGACCACCGGGCCCGAGATCTGGCAGCAGACCCAAGGCCGGGTCACCCATTTCGTGTCCAGCATGGGCACTACCGGCACCATAATGGGGGTATCCCAGTACCTCAAGCAGCAGAATGAAGCGGTGCAAATCGTCGGCCTGCAGCCCTGCGAAGACAGCCATATTCCGGGTATTCGCCGCTGGCCCGAGGCCTATCTGCCGGGCATTTTCGAAAAGAGCCGGGTGGATCAGGTGCTGGATATCAGCGAAGAGGAAGCGGTAGCCACCATGCTGAAGCTGGCGAAAGAAGAAGGCATTTTCTGCGGTGTCAGCTCCGGCGGCGCCGTGGCCGGTGCACTCAGGCTGGCCGAGCAGCTCGACAACGGCATTATCGTCGCCATCATCTGCGACCGGGGCGATCGCTACCTGTCGTCCGGGGTGTTCAACGATCGTGAGGAGTAAAGAGTGAGGCGTGAGGAGAATATATCCCCTCACTTTCTACTCCTCACTCCTCACCTCTCACGTCATTTCAGGCTGTTAACGCCAGGCCTGCGTCGGTGATCTGTTGATCCCCGACGTAGAGGCGGCCGCCCTGGCTGCCGAGGTAAAGCGTCTGTCCACGGCGGGCCTGCTCCAGCTGGAGGCGGGGCAGTTCGGCTTCCAGCAGGGGGCCGGGCCAGTCCTGGGGCTCCAGCTCCAGCCGAACCAGAGCGCTGCGCGGATTGAGATCGGTGACCCGTACCGGCAGCGGGTGTTGGGCATCGGCCTGAGCGCTCAAACTGATTTCGTGCGGGCGCAGATACCAGCTGGCCTTGCCCTGCTTATGGCTAGCCACCGGCAGTTGCAGCGGGTAAGGACCCACCTTGAAGCGGCTACCGCTGATGTCGCCCTCTATCCGGTTGACCTCACCGAGAAACTCCAGCACGAAGCGGCTGGCCGGCTGCTGCCAGATGTCGTCCGGACTGCCTGTCTGTTCGACCTTGCCCTGACTCATTACCACCACCTGATCCGACACATCCAGCGCCTCTTCCTGATCGTGGGTGACGAAGATGCTGGTGAAGTGCAGCTCGTCGTGCAGCCGGCGCAGCCAGCGGCGCAGCTCCTTGCGCACCTGGGCATCGAGGGCGCCGAAGGGTTCGTCCAGCAGCAGCACGCGCGGCTCTACCGCCAGCGCCCGGGCCAGAGCGACGCGCTGACGCTGGCCACCGGACAGCTGGGCCGGAAAACGGTCGGCCAGATGCGAAAGCTGAATCATCTCCAGCAGGCTACCGACCCGTTGCTTGATGTCGGCGGCGGACGGACGCTCCCGCTTCGGCTTGATGGTCAGGCCGAAGGCGATGTTGTCGAACACCGTCATGTGGCGGAACAGGGCATAGTGCTGGAACACGAAGCCGACCTTGCGATCCCGTGCGTGCAGTTCGGTCACATCGGTATCGTTGAAGTGGATGCGGCCGCCGTTGGCGTGCTCCAGACCGGCGATAATGCGCAGCAGCGTGGTCTTGCCCGAGCCGGAAGGGCCCAGCAGCCCCACCAGCTGGCCGCTGGGCAGGTCGAGGTTGATGTCTTGCAGCACCCGGGTTTTGCCGAAGGACTTTTGAATACCCTCAATCTGAATACTCATGCGGTCTTACTCCTGTGCTTCGGCGCTATGCAGACGCCACTCGAGATAGGATTTGAACAATAAGGTAATAACGGCCATCAGGGTGAGCAGGGCGGCGGCGGTAAAGGCACCGACTGCGTTATAGTCCTGATGCAGCAGTTCGACGTGCAGCGACAGGGTGTTGGTTTCGCCACGAATACCGCCGGACACCACGGAAACCGCGCCGAATTCACCCACAGCCCGGGCGTTGGTGAGGATGACGCCGTACAGCAGCGCCCAGCGAATATTGGGCAGGGTGATTTTGCGAAACAGTTGCCAGCCGCTGGCACCCAGCAGCACGGCTGCCTCTTCCGAATCGGTGCCCTGGCTGCTCATCAGCGGCACCAGCTCACGCACCATGAAGGGGCAGGTGACGAATACCGTGACCATGACGATGCCCGGCCAGGAAAACATCAGCTGCATGTCATAACCGTCGAGCCAGCCGCCGACCGGGCCATTGACCCCGTACATCAGCAGATAGAGCAAACCGGCCACCACCGGCGAGACCGCAAAGGGCACATCCATCAGGGTCAGCAGCAGCTGGCGACCGCGAAACTGAAAGCGGGTGACCAGCCAGGCCAGCAGGGTGCCGAACACCAGGTTGATGGGCACGGTCAGCGCCGCCACCAGCAGGGTCAGGCCGATGGCATGCAGCATGTCCGGCTCGTTCAGGTTGTCCAGCACGCCGCCCACACCGGCGGCGAAGGCGCCGGCGATAATGGCCAGTAACGGCACCACCAGCAACAGCAGGGTCAGCACCACGCCGGTGCCAATCAGCAACCAGCGACCCCAGGGGCGGGATGCCTTCAGTGCAAGCGTCTGTTCCATCAGCTGTTTCCTCGTACGCGGCGCATGAAGCGGCTTTGAATGCCGTTGATCAGGAACAAGAGCACGAAGGAGGCGAGCAGTACCACGCTGGCGATGGCGCTGGCGGCGGCATAGTCGAACTCCTGCAGCTTGATGAAGATCATCAGCGAGGTAATTTCGGTCTGCCAGGGCATGTTGCCGGCGATGAAGATAACGGCGCCAAATTCACCCAGGCTGCGGGTGAACGCCAGCGAAGTGCCGGTGATCAGCGCCGGTTTCAGCTCGGGTAACACCACCCGGCTGAAGGCCTGCCAGGGGCTGGCGCCCAGGGTGGCGGCCGCTTCTTCATATTCCGGGCCCAGGTCTTCCAGCACCGGTTGTACGGTGCGCACCACGAAGGGCACGCTGGTAAACACCATGGCCACCACTATGCCCATCCAGGTGTAAGACACCTTGATGCCCAGATCTGCCAGCCATTCACCGTACCAGCCGTTGGTGGCGAACAGCGAGGCCAGGGTCAGGCCGGCCACCGCAGTGGGCAGGGCGAAGGGCAGATCCATCAGGCCGTCGAGCAGGGCCCGGCCGGGAAAGCGATAGCGGGTGAGAATCCAGGCCATCAGCAGGCCAAAGACCATATTGAACAGGCTGGCGGCGGCGGCAGCGCTGACGGTGACCTTGTAGGTGGCCACCACGCGCGGGTCGCTGACCACCTGCCAGTACTGCGCCCAGCCCATCTGACTGGTGTTGATCACCAGGCCGGTGAGCGGTAGCAGTATGATCAGGCTGACAAACAGCAGGCTGGTGCCCAGGCTCAGGGTAAAGCCCGGCAATACCCGTTTGGTCCCTAACAGCGCCGCCATGACTTAGCGTCCTTGTGCCTGCAGCTGATCCAGGCTGCCATCATTGGCGAAGTGGGCGGCCATGGCCTCTTCCCAGCTGCCGAAGATGTCTTCCACCTTGAACAGTTCGGTTTCGGGGAATTTATCTGCCACTTCGGCGGCAACCGTGTCGTTATGCACCCGGTAGTAGTAGCTGGCCAGAATGCGCTGGGCTTCCGGGGTATAGAGAAATTCCAGATAGGCCCTGGCCTGCTCGGCAGTACCGTTGCGCTCCACATTGCGGTCAATCCAGGTCACTGGGAATTCGGCCAGCACGTCTACCGGCGGCACCACCACCTGATAGCCGGCCTCCGGGTTCAGGGCGCTGATGTTGTTTACTTCCGACTCGAAGGTGATCAGCACATCGCCGATGCCCCGCTCAACAAAGGTGGTGGTGGCGCCGCGGCCGCCGGTGTCGAACACAGCTACCTGCCTGATCAGCTTGCCCATGTGCTCACGGATCTTGTCTTCGTCGCCGTTGAACTCTTTATGGGCGGCGCCCCAGGCAGCCAGATAGGTGTAGCGGCCGTTACCGGAGGTCTTGGGGTTGGGGAATACCAGCTGCACATCGTCCCGGGTCAGATCGTTCCAGCCTTGAATATTCTTGGGGTTACCTTCACGCACCAGAAACGCCATGGTAGAGAAATAAGGCGAGCTGTCGTTGGGCAGGCGGGCCTTCCAGTCGGCGGGGATCAGCTTGCCCTTCTGGTGCAGCAGATCCACATCGGTCACCTGGTTGTAGGTCACCACATCGGCACGCAGGCCCTGAAGAATGGCCTGAGCCTGGCGGGAAGAACCGGCGTGAGACTGTTTGATTTCCAGGGTTTCACCGGTTTCCTTTTCCCAGTGTTCGATAAAGACCGGGTTGATCTCGGCAAACAGTTCACGGGCGATGTCGTAGCTGCTGTTGAGCAGTTCCTTGGCCTGAAGGGGGAGTGCGGTGCTTAAGCCCGCAGTTAACAGCAGGGTAGCCAGAAGAGATGTGCGCATGAGGAACTCCAGGACAGGAAATGGATCGATTCTGGCCATGAGTCTAATATGCAATTGGAGTATTTAAACTAAATTTGATAGTCGTTTAAGTAATATGAAAGCAAGAGTGGATCTATCGCGGCGGGCCGATAAAAAGGGCCTGCATGTGCAGGCCCTTTTATTTCGTTTTTTACTTCACCGAGCCGCTTATTGCGGGGCAGCCGGTGAAATCGGCTGTGCCGGCTTGGCGATCAGCGAACGGGTGTCTTCAATCGCTTCGGTGATGATCACCTGTACCGCCTGGCCCAGTTCGTACAGCGGGGCCTTGTCCAGGTAAACCCGGCCGTCGTCCCAGCTGCATTCCAGTCGATCCCGGTTGGCCAGGATAAGGGAGGAAGGCATGAACACCACGGCGCCGTTTTCCTGCAGGCGCAGCTTGACGCCACCGCGACCGATATCGATCACTTCGGCATCGAATACCCTGGCTTCGGCCACGGCCGGCTGCAGATAACGCACGTACAGCCAGTCGGCGATGTCGCGCTCGGCCCGGCGGTGCATGCGGCGCTGCTCGGACAGGTGCACTGCCAGTTCATCGCTGGGCGCATGCACGCCATGTTCCTGCTCGGCGAGAATGGCCTTGATCAGGCGATGGTTGACGATGTCGCCGTATTTGCGAATCGGCGAGGTCCAGGTGGCGTAGGCGGTCAGGCCCAGGCCAAAGTGCTCGCCCGGGGTGGCGCTCATGGCGGCAAACGACTGGTAGCGACGGGTGCGACTGTCCAGATAGGTGGTGTCGCGGGCGTCCAGCCAGCGGCGCAGGGCACAGAAACCCTCCAGGCTCGACAGGGTATCCGGCTCGAAGGGGGCTTCGTGAGTCTGCAGCAGCTCGACCAGGCCTTCCATCTTTTCGCTGTCAAAACCGGCGTGTACGTTGAAAATACCGGTGCCGGCATGTTCGGTCAGCCAGTTGCCGCAAGACAGGTTGGCGGCGATCATCGCCTCTTCCACCATCTGGTTGGCGATGCGACGGTGATCGACCAGAATGGCGGTGACGTTGCTGTCTTCGTCGAGCGCAAAGCGGTAATCGGGTCTGTCCTTGAACACGATGGCGTGCTCGCTGCGCCAGGCGCTGCGGGCATGGGTCAGGGCGGTCAGTTCACGCAGCTGCTCGGCAATGACCTCGCTGGCGGGCTGCCAGTCGCCGATTTGCTCGACCCAGTCGGAGACCTTGTCGTAGCTAAGCTTGGCCTGGGAGCGAATGCGGGCGGCGAAGAATTCGGCCTTGTCGGATACCTTGCCGTCAAAATCGATCAGCAGGCGGGCACACAGGGCCGGACGTTCTACCCCTTCCTGCAGCGAACAGAGTTCGTCGGCCAGGGTACGGGGCAGCATGGGAATGTTGCGGCCGGGCAGATAAACGGTAAAGGCGCGCTCGGCGGCGACGCGGTCCATTTCGCTGTCGTGGGCCACATAAGCGGTGGGATCGGCGATGGCCACGGTCAGTTCCCAGGCGTTATCCAGCTTCTTCACGCTCAGGGCATCATCCATATCCAGGGTGGATTCGCCATCTATGGTGAAGAAGGGCACCTCGGTAAGATCCTGGCGCGGCAGGGTTTCTTCCAGCGTCTGCCATTCGGCCCTGTCTTCCGGTGCCTGATTGGCCAGCTTGTTGCGGGCCAGCACCACCCACCAGGGGGCGATGGGGTCTTCAACGCCGGCAATCACTTCCACTACGTTGGCGAAGAAGCCGTTGTCCTTCAGGGCGTGGCGGGTCAGTTCGCCCAGCACCCAGTCGCCTTCTTTCAGGCTTTTTTCGTCCAACCCCTTGATGGCACGCGCCTTGATGGCATCTTTCATCAACGGATGATCGGGCACTATATTGAGCCGATCACGAAACCACTTCACCCGGGCGACAAAGCGGGTTACACCGGCTTCGATCAGGGTCTCTGGCTCAACCAGATCGCGCTCGTTTTCGGTACGCACCACGGCGGTAATGTGATCGCCATGCATCACTTTTTTCATTTGTGGCGGCGGAATAAAGAAGCTTTCTTTTTCGCTTACTTCAAGAAAACCAAAACCTTTGGAGGTGCCTTTCACGATGCCTTCTTTAATGGGAAGGGTTTCGCGGATCTGTTGCTTGAGCTGGGCCAGCAGGGGGTTGTTTTGAAACATAAGTAAAGACCTGTCGAAATATGCGCCTGACTATACGGATTTACCCCCCCGATGCCAAGGAAACCTTGGTGCTGACCGTGGCCTTGGAGCGGCGTGAGTCTGGACATATCGGGCCGGGCCCACTCGTCTACGGCCCGGTCTCAGGGTTGCGTCTTGCCGCGAAGTGCCGGTATTCGCACTCGGTTAACCCCAGGCCGAAATGCTTCACCGCGGTTCATTTTTTAGCGAGCAGATGTCGAGTAATGGCTTTGCTTTCGTGAGGGGGGTCTGTTTATACTGGCCGCTATCTTGTCGGAGTGCTCTATATGAGCTGAGACCGCGAAAGCGGGATCCGTTGAACCTGATCAGGCTAATACCTGCGTAAGGGAATCAAGTGAGAATTTGGCGCACACCTCTTCTGCCGGATTCTTTCTTAAGACTCCTGACAAGCATTTCACCCACAATGGATTCAAAGTGAGATTGCTATGTCAAAAAATACCACGTCAAAAATAAACCGTCGTGAAGTGCGCAGCCAGGCCCAGGCATTTATCGATAACCTCAAGGGCGAACATTTCCCCAATTCACGCCGACTCTATATCGAAGGCTCGCGCCCGGACATCCAGGTCGGCATGCGCGAAATTCACCTGGCCGACAGCTTCAAGGGCGGCACCGAAGACAACCCCATTCTCGAGCCCAATGCCCCGGTTCCCGTCTACGACACCGCAGGCCTCTACGGTGACCCCCAGGCCGAACTGGATGTACGCCGGGGCCTGCCCCAGCTGCGTCGCCAATGGATTCTGGAGCGGAACGATACCGAGGAGCTGGACGGCGTTACTTCCGAGTTTACCCAGCAGCGCATGGCTGACGACGGCCTGGATCACCTGCGTTTCGAGCACCTGCCCAAGCCGCGCAAGGCCAGGGCGGGCGCCTGTGTCACCCAGCTGCACTATGCCCGTAAAGGCATCATCACCCCCGAGATGGAATATATCGCCATCCGTGAAAACATGGGCCGCGAGCGGGTGCGGGACGAGATGCTGCTGCAGCAGCATCCGGGCCAGAACTTCGGTGCCAACCTGCCGGAGCGCATCACCCCCGAGTTCGTGCGCAAGGAAGTGGCCGAAGGCCGTGCCATTATCCCCGCCAACATCAACCATGCCGAATCCGAGCCGATGATCATCGGCCGCAACTTCCTGGTGAAGATTAACGCCAACATCGGCAACTCGGCGGTGACCTCCAGCATAGAGGAAGAAGTGGAGAAGCTGGTATGGGCCACCCGCTGGGGTGCCGACAACGTGATGGATCTGTCCACCGGTCGTTATATTCACGAAACCCGCGAGTGGATACTGCGCAACAGCCCGGTGCCCATCGGCACAGTGCCCATCTATCAGGCGCTGGAAAAGGTCAACGGCGTGGCCGAAGATCTGAGCTGGGAAGTGTTCCGCGACACCCTGATCGAACAGGCCGAGCAGGGCGTGGACTATTTCACCATTCATGCCGGCGTGCTGCTGCGCTATGTGCCCATGACCGCCAAGCGGGTCACTGGCATCGTGTCGCGTGGGGGCTCCATCATGGCCAAATGGTGCCTGTCGCATCACAAGGAAAGCTTCCTCTACGAGCACTTCCGTGAAATCTGCGAAATCTGTGCTGCCTACGATGTGTCCCTGTCCCTGGGTGACGGTATGCGCCCCGGCTCCATCGCCGACGCCAACGACGAGGCCCAGTTTGCCGAGCTGCACACCCTGGGCGAGCTGACCAGGGTGGCCTGGGAATACGACGTGCAGGTGATGATCGAAGGCCCCGGCCACGTGCCGATGCACATGATCAAGCGCAACATGGAAGAGCAGCTCGAGCATTGCCACGAGGCGCCCTTTTATACCCTGGGCCCGCTGACCACCGATATCGCCCCCGGCTACGACCACTTCACCTCCGGCATCGGCGCCGCCATGATCGGCTGGTTCGGTTGCGCCATGCTGTGCTATGTGACCCCGAAAGAGCACCTGGGGCTGCCCAACAAGGAAGACGTCAAGCAGGGCCTGATCACCTACAAGATTGCCGCCCATGCCGCCGACCTGGCCAAGGGCCATCCGGGCGCGCAAATTCGCGATAACGCCATGTCCAAGGCGCGCTTCGAGTTCCGCTGGGAAGATCAGTTCAACCTGGCGCTGGATCCGCAGACCGCTCGGGCCTACCACGACGAGACCCTGCCCCAGGAGTCCGGCAAGGTGGCGCACTTCTGCTCCATGTGCGGACCCAAATTCTGCTCGATGAAGATCACCCAAGAAGTGCGCGACTATGCCGCCGCCCAGGAAGCCATAGCAGTGCAACTGGTCGACATGGACGGCAACAGCGAAACCGTGGTCGCCGGCATGGCGCAGATGTCACAGGAATTCAAGAAACGCGGCGGTGAGCTCTATCACCAGGCCGACAAGCTGGAGAAAAAATCTACATGACAAGACCCATCGTCTGGACCATCGCCGGCTCCGATTCGGGCGGCGGCGCCGGTATTCAGGCCGATTTGCACACCATTCAGGGACTGGGCGGCCACGGCTGCTCGGTTATTTCCGCCATTACCGCCCAGAACTCGGTGGCGGTATCCATGGTAGAGCCGGTATCGATGCAGGCCTTTGCCAGCCAGCTGGTATCACTGGCCACCGACATGCAGGCCAACGCCATCAAGATTGGCCTGCTGCCCGGCGGCCTGCGGGCCGAGGTGCTGGCGCGTTACCTGCGTGAATACCGTCGCCAGTGGCAGCCCTTCGTGGTGCTGGACCCGGTGGCCATTGCCAGCACCGGCCGGGCCATGGCCGAAGCCAGCCTGTTACCGGCGCTGAAGCAGCATTTGCTGCCCGAGGTCGATTTGATCACCCCTAACGCGCTGGAGCTGGAAGCCCTGACGGGCATAGCGCCCGACTCACCCGCCCGGCTGCGGACCGGCGCCGCCGCCCTGCTGGAAATGGGTGTGCGCGCCGTGCTGGTGAAGGGCGGTCACCTGGACTGGACCGGCGAGCAGGCCATCGACTTCTACACCGACGGCCAGCGTGAAATCTGGCTGGCCAGCCCCAGGGTGCAAACCCCTCATGGCCACGGCACCGGCTGCACCCTGTCGTCCGCCATCGCCACCGCGGTGGCGCAGGACTATCCGATTGAAGATGCCCTGGTGCTGGCCAAGGCCTACGTCAATCAGGGCCTGAAAGGCGCCGGGGCCGTCGGTGCCGGTGCCGGGCCGGTGGCCCATCTGGGCTGGCCGACCAATCTGGATGACTTTCCTGCCGTGGTGATGCCGGGGTCGGCGTTGGCCGCACAGCTGGGCATCACCGGTAGCAGCATCAAGGGTGAGTTCGCCGCCATGGATACCTTCAGGCTGGGGCTGTATCCGGTGGTGACCTCGGTGGCCTGGCTGGAGCGTCTGCTGGAGCAGGGGGTACGCACCCTGCAACTGCGCATCAAGGACAAGGCCGACGCCGAGGTGGAAGAAGACATCAAGGCGGCGGTCGAGCTGGGTCAACGTTACAAGGCCCGCCTGTTCATCAACGACTACTGGCGGCTGGCCATCCGGCACGGCGCCTATGGCGTGCACCTGGGCCAGGAAGACATCGAGGTGGCGGATCTGGAGGCCATTCGTGCCGCCGGCCTCAAGCTGGGCCTGTCTACCCACGGTTATTACGAGATGCTGCGCGCCCGCGAGCTCAAGCCCTCCTACCTGGCGCTGGGCCATATCTTCCCCACCAAAACCAAGGAGATGCCGTCTCGGCCGCAGGGGCTGGAGCGGCTGCACCGCTATGTGGCGCTGATGCAAGGCGAGTTCCCCTTGGTGGCCATTGGTGGCATCAGCCGCGAGCGGGTACCGCTGGTGGCCGAAACCGGGGTGGGCAGCATCGCCCTGGTGACTGCCATTACCGAAGCGGCCGATCCGGATGCGGCCATCCGCGATCTGCTGCACCTGGTGGAGGGATAAGATGCTCAGCGACGGCGAATTCATGCGCTATAGCCGGCACCTGTTGCTGGAAGAAGTGGGCGAAGAAGGCCAGTTGAAGCTGAAACAGGCCTCCGTGCTGGTGGTGGGGCTGGGCGGCCTGGGCTCGCCCGCCGTGCAGTATCTGGCGGCGGCCGGGGTGGGCACCCTGTGGCTGGCCGACTTCGATCATATCGAGGTCAGCAACCTGCAGCGCCAGACCCTGTATGACATGGACAGCCTGCAACACAGCAAGGCGGAAACGGCGCGTGAGAAGTTATTGGCGCTGAACCCCGAGATTGAAGTCATCGCCATCAACCAGAAACTGGACGAGCGGAGTCTGGGCGACTTTGTCGCCGAGGTGGATCTGGTGCTGGACTGCACCGACAACATTACGATCCGTCAGAACATCAACGCCGCCTGCTATGCCGGGGGCACGCCGTTGCTGGTGGGCGCCGCCATTCGGTTTGAAGGCCAGTTGCTGGCATTGGATCCGGCTCGCGACCATGGCTGCTATCGTTGTCTTTATGGTCCGGACATCGGCGAGCGCCTCAACTGCAGCAACTCCGGGGTAATAGGCCCCGTGGTCGGCACCATAGGCCTGCTGCAGGCGCTGGAAGCCATCAAGTTTTTTACCGATACCGGCAGTGTGCCCTGGGGCGAGCTCAAGCTGTTCGATGCCAAGGCGCATCGCTGGCACGGCCTCAAGGTGCCGAAAGATCCGGCCTGTCCGGTATGTGGAACCAAAGGGGAAGAACAACAATGCGAGTAGTACTGAACGACGAAGCCCTGGATCTGGCCGAGGGCACTACCCTTGGCCAGCTGCTGGTGACGCTTGAGCAAGACAAGCCCGGTGTTGCGGTGGCCCTTAATCAACAGGTGGTGGCCCGCAGCCAGTGGGGCGAGCAACAGCTGACCCCCAACGACAACATTACCCTGTTCCACGCCATAGCCGGAGGCTGACATGAGCCTGATCATCGCCGATAAAACCTTTAGTTCCCGCCTGTTTACCGGCACCGGCAAGTTTGCCAGCGGCCGCCAGATGAAGGACGCCTTCGTCGCCAGCGGCACCGATCTGGTGACCATGGCGCTGAAGCGGCTGGATCTGAAAAACCACAGCGACGACATACTGCCGCCGCTGCTGGAACTGGGCGTCAACCTGCTGCCCAATACTTCGGGTGCCAGAAACGCCGAAGAGGCGCTGTTCGCCGCCCGGCTGGCGCGCGAGGCCCTGGGCACCCACTGGCTGAAGCTGGAAATTCACCCGGATCCCAAGTATCTGCTGCCCGATCCCATCGAGACTCTCAAGGCCGCCGAGCTGCTGGTAAAAGACGGTTTTATCGTGTTGCCCTACTGCGGCGCAGATCCCGTGCTGTGCAAGCGGCTGGAAGAAGCGGGCTGTGCCGCCGTGATGCCGCTGGGTGCGCCCATCGGCTCCAACAAGGGCCTGGTGACTCACGACTTTCTCGAGATCATCATAGAGCAGGCCACTGTGCCGGTGGTGGTGGATGCGGGCATCGGTGCCCCCAGCCACGCCGCCTACGCCATGGAGCTGGGTGCCGATGCGGTACTGGTGAACACCGCCATCGCGGTGGCCGGTGATCCTGTGGCCATGGCCGAGGCCTTCAAACTGGCGGTGATATCCGGCCGCATGGCCTATGAAGCCGGGCTGGCCGGCCAGAGCCGGCAGGCCCAGGCATCCAGCCCGCTGACCGCCTTCCTGGAGACCCTATGAGCTTCTTCGACGTCTGGTCGTCCATGGACTGGGATGACATCAAGATGAGCATCTACGGCAAGCAGGCGCGAGACGTGGAGCGCGCCCTGTCCAGGCCGAAACGGGATCTGCAAGACTTCATGGCGCTGATCTCGCCCGCCGCCGAGCCCTACCTGGAGCAGATGGCCCAGCAGTCCTATCAGCTGACCCGCCAGCGCTTCGGCAACACGGTCGGCTTTTACATTCCCCTGTATCTGTCCAACCTCTGTGCCAACGACTGCACCTATTGCGGCTTTTCCATGAGCAATCGCATCAAGCGCAAGACCCTGAGTGCCGAGGAAATCGAGCAGGAATGTCTGGCCATCAAGGCGATGGGCTTCGATAACGTGCTGCTGGTGACCGGCGAGCACGAAGGCAAGGTAGGGCTGGACTACTTCAAGCAGATGCTGCCCATCATCAAGCGTCACTTCAGCTATGTGATGATGGAAGTGCAGCCGCTGTCGGAAGAAGAATACGCCGAGTTGCGCGAATACGGGCTCGACAGCGTCATGGTGTATCAGGAAACCTATCAACACCTGACCTACGACCAGCATCATATTCGCGGCAAGAAGAAGGACTTTCGCTGGCGGCTGGAAACCCCGGATCGGCTGGGCAAGGCCGGCATCGACAAGATTGGCCTGGGCGCCCTGTTCGGGCTGGAAGACTGGCGGGCCGACAGCTTCTATGTGGCGGCGCATCTGCGCTATCTGCAGAAACAGTACTGGCAGACCCGTTATTCGGTGTCCTTCCCGCGGTTGCGCCCCTGCGAAGGCGGTCTGGTGCCCAAGTCGGTGATGACGGATCGCCAGCTGGTGCAATTGATCTGTGCCTATCGGATGTTTGATGGCGAACTGGAACTGAGCCTGTCGACCCGCGAAGCCCGGGAATTTCGCGACAAGGTGATACCGCTCGGTGTCACCAGCATCAGCGCCGGCTCCAAGACCCAGCCCGGCGGCTATGTGGCCGACGACAAGGAAGAACTGGAGCAGTTCGAGATCGACGACGACCGCAGCCCCGCCGAGGTGGCCAGGGCCATCACCGCCACCGGCCTGCAACCGGTCTGGAAAGACTGGGACAACAGCTATTCCGCCAGCCGGTGAAGCTGTCCGGCAGCGCAAATCTTGCCGTAGGTTGGCGATGAGCGCAGCGAATCCCAACAACGGAGCCGACGGCTGAAGTATTGGGATTCGTAAAACTCATCCCAACCTACCGCTTCGTGTGGTAAAGCTCCCGCAGGGTCACGACGGCCCGGGTCACCGTTCTGCCCACAGGCATGGCAGTTGCACACTGCAACGACTAGAATGGTCGTTTTTAACACACACCCGAGGCAGCATGAACAACACACACAGCAAGGTGATCGGCTATATTCTGTGGATCTTCGGGTTCATGGGCGCCCACCGCTTTTACTACGGTCGCCCCGTCAGCGGCGTTCTCTACTTCTTCACCCTGGGCCTGTTTTTCATCGGCTGGATAGTGGACCTGTTCCTCATTCCCTCCATGGATCGGGACGCCGACGAGCGTTACGCCAGCGGCCCCAAGGATTACAGCCTGACCTGGATTCTGATGACCTTTCTCGGCATCTTCGGCATTCATCGCCTGTACATGGGCAAGTGGATCACCGCCATCATCTGGTTCTTCACCGGCGGCCTGTTCCTGATAGGTTTTCTCTACGACTTCTGCACCCTCAACACGCAAATCGACGAAGTTAACCGCCGCTCACGCCGCTTCGGCTGATATTTTTCACCGCTGATTCGTTTGAGACAAAAGGCCCCTTGTTACGGGCCTTTTGTTTGGTCAGGTATCGGTATTGTGTGTCTATGTCTGGTGCTCACGCTGTGAGCTATTTAATCCTGACCTGCGCAACGAAGTAACCTTGTCGGTGCCCATTTATGTGGCGTAAACCCGCAAGCCATCAAAGATCTATAGTCCCAGCACCTATATCTCAAAAACAACAAATATTGAGACAAGACTCTTCCTCTGTAGTACCTTTGTCTCAATTAAGACATTATTTGAGATAAAGAGAGAGGCGACGCATGATAAAGCTACCCCCGAAAAACGCAGCCCTGCTGACTGGCGTTTTTGAAGAAATCAGTCAAAAGCACCCCGACAAGCTGGCCGACTATCTGACCTGCTACAAGCCGGTAGACGACAAGGGCAGGTATCTACCTTATGACGAGTTTCGCCATCGTGTCGCGGCGGGGCTCGACGTTAACCTGGCCTGGGCCATCACCAAACTGTCTCGTTCGGCGCAGTATATGCGCCTGCTTCCCCTCGGGGATAACGGAGAATCTTGTCGTTTCCTGTTGACCCCCACCATGCAAAAGGCCATCTCTCATGCGGATCGCCATGCCTCAACCGGCGCCCTGGAATGGATGAGCAGCAAGATCGGTGAAGAGAACCATTTCGAGTATCTGATCAACGACTTGATCGAAGATGAGGCCATCAGCAGCAGCCAGCTGGAAGGGGCGGCGACCACCACGCTGGTCGCCAAAGACATGCTGAAGCGAAAGAGAAAACCCAGAACGCCGGACGAGAAAATGATCCTGGGTAACTTCAAGATGATGAAGTTTGCCTGGGATCATCGGCACAAGCCGCTCAGCATCGATCTGATGCTGGATATGCATAAAGAGGGCACCGACGATATCGACAACAGCCAGTATACGCCTGGGGCTTTCAGAAAAACCGATGATGTGGCGGTGGTGGATGCGGATGGCAATACGGTGCATACCCCGCCCGCAGCCAAAGAGATAAAAACCCGGTTAAAGCGGTTGGTCGCCTGGGCCAACGTTTGCCACGACGATGCGGACAGCAACGAGTATATCCATCCTATGATCAAGGCGATTTGCCTGCATTTTGCCATTGGTTATGAGCATCCGTTTCGGGATGGTAACGGCCGGGTAGCCCGCTCGCTGTTTTATTGGTACATGTTCAAGAACGACTATGCGGCTTTTCGCTATATCGCCATCAGCACCATGCTGAAAGCCGCCCCGGTCAAGTACGGCAAGTCTTATCTGTATACCGAAACCGATGAGATGGATCTGACCTACTTCGTCGAGTATCAGTGCCATGTGATCCTGAGGGCTATCAACGGTTTCAGAAAAGCCTACACCCGCTCACTGGAAGACATTGAAAGGTTTAACACCTGGATCTGGGACTCCGGCCTTTACCGCAAGCTGTCGGAAAAACAGCGGGTAGTGTTTCAGGTGGCCAAAAGCGGAAAAGCCAAGGTATTTACCGCTGCCAACACCAGGGATAACCTGGGCTGCTCTTACAATACCGCCTCTTCTACCCTCAACGGGCTGGTTGAACTCGGTGTGTTCGGCAAGAAAAAACAGGGCCGGGAATGGCAGTTCTTCATGCTGAACAAGCATGAAATTCAGGATAACTGGCAAAGCTGAGGAGTCGCCGGGCAAAGGGCCCGCACAAGCTGTTGGGCCTGTCGGTCGAAACCGAGTGGCAATTGTTAGAAGCCGAATCATTACCTGGACCTGAGTGCCATCTTTGCCACACCCACTAAAACCAACCCCATCAGGGAGTGGGGCATCGACGGACAGGCCAGCGCCGTGGTTCAGAGTTCGCTGCCGTTGGTGGCCATTGATTTTCAGGCCAGTTATATTCGCGACCTGAACAATGCCACCGACTACCCCGAGTTTGCGGTAAAAAAACAGGCGGAGCTGCTCAAAGAGTGGCTGCTGCACAAGCAGGAAAACATCATGGGCTTCCGGGAAAAGGCCTATCGTTCTACCGTGACCGGCACCATGGCGTCCAGGCTGCCGGCCCGCTGGCTGGACATCAAGGACGACTCGCTGGAAAGCTTCATGTCCCTCGATTTTGTCGAGAACAAGAGTTTCGACAAGGTCGACTGATAGCTTGGTTTAGAGCGTTATTCTGACGAAAATCAGCATCTTTCTGTAGAAAAATACCGGTATGACAGGTGTGTACAAAAAGCCCGCTCCAGTAAGGCAAGCCGTTTGGGTTTCTTGTGCATGAATCAATGGGCCAAAAATGAGAAGATTTTTTCTGCTCATTTTATTTGTCATATAAATCAATGTATTGTGGTTATTTTTATAACTTTGTAGGCACTAAGCATCGTATTTTCAATAAAACTTAATTTACACAATATTAAATTTTACACAACCACCCCTGATGAGGAAGAATCGTTTTCAGCTAACAAATTGAATGGAAATATATTTTTTTATCGAAAATGTGAGCCTGTCAGCTTGTAGTGCGGGTATTTACGACTCTGACTATGGGAAATGTTGATGTTTTGGCAGTTCGGGTTAACACAGACGCTCAAATCGATATTATCTGATGTTTTCTCTGGAGCTCTTGGTTGAGGTGCTTGGCCGGATATCTGTCCCATGAATGCCACCAGAAGCTGCACATGAATACAGCATGGATAGGCATCCATGGGTTATCAACTACTTACTTAAGCACACGAAACCCAAACGGCTTGCCAGTAAGGCGGGCTTTTTGTTGCTTCAAAACTGCGCCCGAAACGCTCTGTATTCCTGCTGGGCTTCGGTGGCGGTGGTGGTGGTCAGCCACAGCCGCTGTCCCGGTCGGCACTGGGCCAGGCGAGCACAGGCCAGCGGGGTCAGGGTGCCCAGGCGCGGATAGCCGCCAATGGTTTGACGGTCGTTCAGCAGCACTATGGGCTGGCCATCGGGCGGCACCTGTACCGCACCCAGCACAATGCCTTCCGAAATCATCGCATCCATACTGCAGTGCAACAGGGATCCTTGCAGCCGGATCCCCATGCGATCCGATCGAGGATCCACTGTCCAGGGGCTGTTAAAGGCATCGATCAGGCTTTGATCGTCGAAAAAACGAAACTGGGCGCCGGGGATCAGTGCCAGTCGCGGTTCGGCGTTGTAATTGGGAATGGTATCGGGAATGGTATCGGCAGGCAGATGCCGGTTGGGGATTGGTCGCGCAGTCGGTGTAAACGCCAGGCGGTCGCCAGCCGCCAGGGCGCTGCCGTCGCCCTTGTGACCACCCAGGCCATCGCGCACCACGCAGGCGGTGCTGCCCAGCACCTTTTCTGCGATAAAGCCGCCCGCCACTGCCAGATAGGCCCGTACTCCCAGGCGCGCCATGTTCAGGGTCAGGGTATCACCGGTATTCAGCTCGAAGGCCTGCCAGTTGGGCTGCGGTTGTTCGTTACGGCGGGCCTGCATGTCGGCGCCGCACAGCGCCAGAGTACAGGGCTGCTCTGCGGTCAGCATGAGTCCGCCCAGGGTGATTTCCAGCGCCGGGCTGCCCCAGGGGTTGCCCAGCAGCCAGTTGGCCCAGGCCCAGGCGTGCAGATCGGTCGGGCCGCCCTGGGTCACCCCCAGCCGACGTACCCCGAAACGACCGCGATCCTGCAGGGTGCTGAGCGGGCCGGGTCTTTGAATGGTCAGATATCCGTGGCGCATTCAAGACTCCCTCATGGGCGAGCTGTCGCCGCCCAGCCGTTCGAATTCGGCCTGGCTGACCGGTACAAAACGCACCCGATCGCCCACCCGCAGCAGGCTGAGATCCCGGCTGCGCGGATCGAACAACGTGGCCGGGGTGCGGCCGAGCAGGTTCCAGCCGCCGGGGGAGGCATTGGGGTAGGCGGCGGTCTGCCGGCCGGCAATGGCCACGCTGCCGGCGGGCACGCGTGGCCGCGGGCTGTCGAGGCGGGGCAGTGCCAATTGTTCCGGCAGGGTGCCCATAAAGGCGAAGCCGGGGGCGAAACCCAGGGCAAACACCCGGTACTCGTGCTCGCTGTGCAGTTCGATGAGCCGGTCGGCATCCAGCCCCGTGCGTTGCTCCAGCCGGGCCATGTCCGGCCCTACGCTGGGGTGGTACCACACCGGCAGCTCTTTCACCGGGGCCGCGTTATCGTCGGCATCGGGTTCGAGCTCGGCAAGCAGCTGTTGCAGCAGGCGGCGGGCCTCGCCGTGATCCAGCCGCAGGGGGTCGAACTGCACCAGTACCGTGGTGTAAGAGGGCACCAGATCGACCAGCTGTTCACCTAAGCTCTGCTCGCAGGCGCGCACCAGGGCGGTAATCCAGGTCATGTTGCGTTCGTCTATGGTGTCGAACAGCCGGATCAGCCAGGCATCCATGCCGGCATTTTCCAGCCGGGGCTGGGGGCTCATGTTCATGCTCATGCTAGTTGGTCCAGCAGTTGGCGAATGGCCTTCACGGCGGCAATGGACTCAGGATTGTCGCCGTGCACGCACAGGGTATCCGCCCGCAGCGTCAGTGGGCTGCCATCACCGGCGCTTAGCGGCTCGCCGGTGGCGATACGCCGGGCCTGCTCCAGTATCTGCGCCGTTTGGTGATGCACGGCGCCGGGCAAGGAACGGGACACCAGAAAGCCCTCGGCGTCGTAGGCGCGATCGGCAAAGGCCTCGAACCACAGGCCAATGCCGTGGCGGGCGGCCAGCGCCTGGGCCGGGGCGGGATTGGCCGTGGCCATCAGCATCAGCGGCAGGCCGGCATCGAAGGCGGCTACCGCCTTCATCACCGCCGCCAGTTTTTGCTCATCCCGCATCATGTCGTTGTAGAGGGCGCCGTGGGGTTTGATGTAATTCACCCGGGTGCCTTCGGCCCGGCACAGGGCGTCGAGCGCGCCCAGCTGATAGAGCACCATGTTTTCTATCTCGGCGGGCGAGCAGGCCAGGGAGCGGCGGCCAAACCCCACCAGATCCGGATAGGCCGGATGCGCTCCGGTTCTTACCCGGTGCCGTTTTGCCAGCTGTATGGTGCGGCGCATGGTGTCCGGATCGGCCGCGTGAAAGCCGCAGGCCACATTGGCCAGGTCTACAAAGGGCATCACGGCTTCGTCCTGGCCCATGGTCCAGGGACCAAAACTCTCCCCCATATCGGCATTCAACAGTAGTCTGGGCATGGTGTCGGCTCCGTCCGTTATCAGTGCTTTTATCTTACCCTTACCGGGCCCGACCCGCTCGAGGATCCGTCCGTCAGGCAAGGCGGTGTCGGCTTCGCAGAGAAATAATCTTGCCAGTCCGCTTTTTGCCATTATGATATGCGTTCATTTTAACCAAGAGGTCCGGTCAATCGCCGGTGTACCATATGGATTGCGCGCGAAGTTGCTTGCAACAACGTTCTGAATTGTCACGTCCCCCCCGTTTTTTGCTGTCCCCGGCGTTCGCCTCCCCACCCGAATCTGTCTGCTGCCCCGGCTATACTGATTTTGCCGGCCTGGCCTGCGCTACTCGCTAATCTGCTCATCGACAATCTCTCAAGAGGTAAATCATGGAATTCCTGATGGATCCGTCTATGTGGGCGGGCTTGCTGACACTGATTATTCTGGAAATCGTGCTGGGTATCGACAACCTGGTCTTTATTGCCATTCTGGTCAAGAAACTACCGCCGCATCAGCGCGACAGGGCGCGGATTATCGGTCTGTCGCTGGCGCTGTTGATGCGTCTGGGGCTGCTGAGCGCGGTGTCCTGGCTGGTTACCCTGACCACACCGCTGATCACCCTGGGCGAACTGAGCTTTTCGGGCCGGGATTTGATCCTGATGGGCGGGGGTCTTTTTCTGCTGTTCAAGGCCACCACCGAGCTGCACGAACGGCTGGAAGGCAAGATGCACGAGCAGGAAACCAGCACCGTTTATGCCGGTTTTGGCGTGGTGATTGCCCAGATCCTGGTGTTGGATGCGGTGTTTTCGCTCGACTCCATTATTACCGCCGTGGGCATGGTGGACAGCCTGCCGGTGATGATGATCGCCGTGGTGCTGGCCATGCTGGTGATGGTCGCCGCCTCCAAGTCCCTGACCGATTTCGTCAACGCCCATCCTACCGTGGTGGTGTTGTGTCTGAGCTTCCTGCTGATGATCGGTTTCAGCCTGGTGGCGGAAGGTTTCGGTTTCCATATTCCCAAGGGCTATTTGTACGCGGCCATCGGTTTCTCGATTATGATCGAATTCCTCAATCAGCTGGCCCAGCGTAATTCCGCCAGGGAAGAGGCTCGTCAGCCGTTGCGCGAGCGGACTACCGCCGCCATTTTTCGCCTGATGGGCGGCAAGGATCGTGCGGATGACGAGCCCGCGCAGACCCAGGAGCAAGCCCGGGAGCAGGGCTTTGCGGAAGAAGAGCGCAACATGATCAGTGGCGTGTTGTCGCTGGCCGAGCGCTCCATTCGCACCGTAATGACGCCCCGTTCCGACATTGTCTGGCTGGATGTGTCCGACAGTCGGGAAGAGGTGATAGCCGAGCTGATGGCGTCTTCGCACAGCCAGTTTCCGGTGTGCGATGGCGAGCTGGACAATCTGCTGGGCGTGGTGCGTGCCAAGGATTTGATGGTGGGCCTGAAAGAAGGCAAAACCCTGGCCGAACTGGCCGAGGGTAACGACCCCATCATAGTACCGGACAGCATCAGCGTGATCCGCCTGCTCAACGTGCTGCGCGATGCCCGTGGCAACATGGTGCTGGTGAATGATGAATTCGGTACCGTACAGGGGCTGGTGACGCCGCACGATTTGCTGGAGGCCATCGTCGGCGAATTTCTGGATGAAGACGAAGCTCCCGAGGTGGTCTGCGAAGAAGGTGGCTGGCTGGTGAAGGGCAGCACCGATCTGCATTATCTGGAACAGGTATTGTCGCGCCGTGGTCTGGTGGATCCGGACGACGAATACGCCACCCTGGCCGGCATGCTGCTGGCCTGGAGTGGTCAGCTACCCGAGCAGGGCGCGGTATTCGAGCGGGAGGATTTACGCTTCGAAGTGATCGAAGTGGAAGACTTCCGCATCGCTCAGGTTCGGATTACGCCGCTGGCGGCCTGAATCTCGGTGATAACGGTATAAAAGGCCGGAGGGGAACACCCTTCCGGCCTTTTTCATGGGTGTGGGTTATCCCATGCCTAAATGTTAATCATCGGCAGCAACAAGAAACATGCATACTTGATTAAACACTGACAGTCATTGATGAGTCAAAATGAGACCTTTGATGCTTTATTTTTATACAAATACGAACTCAACCTTTGAGTTCGTATAGTTTTCACTCTAATGAATGACGCTTTTTTTTTCTTTTTCGGTCGAGCATACAATGAGAAGTGTTAAATATTTGCTTTTATATTGTTGGGTTTTTTGTTCTTTTTCCTCTCGTCAAGAATGCTGAAATTCAGTTGAATCCCTTCATTGTTGTTTATCCCGCTATTCAAGATCTCATTGATAAAACAGGCACTGTAAGGTGATTTATTTTTATTCTTGATGCTGTGTTTGATGAGTGTCGGCTTTCTGTGAAGCCTTGGTATCACTAGGTAACATGAGGATGTTTTTAGGGTCTGGACAGGATTTTATCGAAGGTTTCATGCTCATATAGGCTGTTATATTGAAGATTGTAGAGTGTAGAGCCAGCCTCTAAAACGATAGGCTGGCGATCATGTTGCGCTTGACAAAAAACATATGGAAACAAACATGTTTGTAACATTTGATCGGTTTTTTATCTTGGCTGTTGGAAAAAATGGCAGCTCGAAAAACCTTGGATGCCACAACAATGTCCTTTGTCATTGTTTATTTGATGGTTTTTTTTATATATGATTGCCGGCAATAAACTTACAGTGCTGATAATTTACCTATATGGATATAGATGCCTCTCAACAGGCCACGCGTGAAGGGCTATTAAAAAGAATACAGTCGGGTCTACTTGCGCTTGCCGCACTCATGATTTCACTTGGTCAATGGAGTGACACTAAAGCATTGATAACGGAAACTTATCAGGCGTTTGTTACTCATTTTACCCATCAGGTTCAATATGAGCAGCTGCACAAAGTGCAAGTGGGCAGCAACCTAGCTTTTGTCGAGCAAACCTTTGGCATGGCCAAGTTAATCAAATCATCCAGAAAGCTGGACCATACCGAATACCGGTATTATAGCGATCCAAAGTTTGTTTTAGCCGTTGCGACACAAGGTGATCGGGTAGCGGCATATTCTGTGATGAGCATGGACAATACTTTTTTTCCTGAGCTTCGTTTTTCCCATGATCACCTAGGGAAGGTGAACTTTGCTCAACTTGATGATTTTTCAGGTTACTTTAGCACTGATGCCGGCAACGTCATTTACTATCAGGAAGGGTCAAAGCTCGGGAAAGAAGGGCTGTTTATGAATCGCTATATGGCCTATGTAGACTACGCAGCCCAGTATAGTGAGCACTCTTCAAATGATGTCGACAGCGAGATCACAGAGCTGAACAATCTCCTGGTTCTCGAGGACGACGAGCAGATACTTCAACAGGTTGATACGGTACGACAGTCAGCCTACCCCAATGTCGTTATTTTTGGTGACATAAATGAAGCGGTGGCATCTGACATGCTGCTCACTCGTAATGAATATAAAGCTCATTTCAAGGACTAGTCATGCGCCTCTTAATTGCTATGTTACTGTCGGCAGGTCTGCTGGGCTGTGCGACCACATCATCGAATACGCCTGCTTATTCAGCCCCAGACTGGTGGCTTAATCCGCCTCTTGATAGTCAGGATGCACTTTATGGTTCCGGAGAAGGATTCAGCCTCGAGCAAGCCCGACAAGCGGCGTTGAATAATATTGCGGGCAAGCTCAGCACGCAGATATCCAGTTCGCTTTCTCGTCATTCTCAGCAGGTTAACGCACGCAGCTCGGATACGGTTGATCGCCAGGTACGCAGTTATGTCGCTCAGATTAATCTGAGTAACTTTGAGCGTTTGAAAACCGAGCAGTTGGATAAGCGTGTTTTTGTCCTGATTAAAGTTGATCGTCTCGCGCTGATCCGTCGCTGGCAGGAGGAGCTGCGCCAGCAGCGTATGCAGGTAGAGCAGGTATTGGCTGACTCTCGGAGCCGGAGTCGGTTCACCTGGTGGCTTAAAGCGAATAGTTTGATTGGATTGGCAAAGAAAGCTGATGATACCTCGTTATTATTGCTTGCATTGACACCGGATAAGTCTGAAACAGCGGATCTTCAGGAAAAACTTCATCGAGCGATTCAAGACGGTAGTCAGAAAATTTCTACGCGTATTCGAGGTGATCGTCCTTCATTGACCGATAGCATCAAGGTGCAAGTGACTAACGAGGGCCTGAGTTACGACGATTGCAGAAGGTCTTGCGATCTGGAGTTACGTTATAGAACAGACATCCGCTATCTGAACGTTTTTGATGAAACGGTAGCCAAGCTTCAATTTCATGGGCAAGTCTTCGATACCAAGGGGGAGCTATCGGAAGTTCGCTGGGAGATCAGTGGCGCCTCTATCAGCGGCCCGGAGGGTGCAAAGCGCTCTGTGATCGCTCTAGCAAAAAATAAAATTGAAGAAGAAGGTATTTGGTCTGCTTTTGCAGTCACAGTTCCGTAATAAAAATGCAACAAAAAAGGGATGAAAGCATGAAACGATTTACTACGTTGGCTGCTGTCGGCTGCTTGGCTACGCTTACTGGTTGTATGAGCAATCATGTAAAACTCCATGATTATCAAATAACCCCTATTCCGATGACCGAGTTTCCGCCTTCCAAGCAGGATTTGCTCGGTGAGCAGCAAAAAATAGTACTGCTGGCCACGGAATACGATGAGTCATCAGATGCCCGTTTTGCCAAGGTTGTTACCACTATGCTGAAGCAGGACCTCATGGAGGCGAGGAAAACCGTGGTGGATCGTAAACTGGCTGCCAAGATGAAAAAAGAAATTGTGGCAGCAGAGGCATCAGGCATCTATCGTACATCCGGACCACTGATTGCCGAGATAGCGGTACTGCCCAAAGTCGTTTCTACCTCATGGGGAGCATCCTTCACTGCAGCCGAAAGTCGGCAGGATGATGAGGGTAAAGTACATACTACCCCCGCATATTGTGACTTCACGGGGAATGCCAAAATCTATGTGCGCTCCTATCGTATCCCATCGATGGAGCTCATCTCTACCCATGAATTCCAAGGTAAGCACGAAACAAAATCTGAGACTAATAACTCTTCTTGCCCGACCAGTAATGGTGCAGTAGCAGGTCTTATATCGAATGCCGTAAAAAAATCGATCGATGACAACTCTCATGAATTGCTCAATGATTTTGCACCCAAGGGGTATGTGTTGGAGCGCCGCGACACACCTAAAGGTTCAAAATCACTTATTCGTATTTCAGTTGGCACAGAACATGGAGCTGCCGATGGTGCCAAGGTGGTATTTAAAAGAAAAGAAAAGCGTATAAACCCTCTGACTGATAAAGAAACAATAGAATATGTTCCCCTGGGTGAAGGTTCTATAACCAATCTTCTGGATGTCAATGGTGCCTGGGTCAAGCCGAAGTCAAAGTCAGTCACCGAAACTTTGAGAGTTGGGGATGTTGCAGAGCTTCAGTTTACGAAATGCAAACCTGGCAATGTACTCGTACTGGGTGTTTGTATCCCGAAATATTTAAGTAAAATATAATAGTCAAGGGAATGAAAAAATATGAAGCTTAAATTATGTTCCATTGCCCTGGCTGGGACCTTGTTGTCCGGTTGTGGTACTCAGCAGATAGCCAAGTCACCTCTTGGTTATGACGTCTGCCATTTTCCCGATGTTCCTGGAACTAATGCTCCCAGCTGGATATGCGATCAGCCGGTAGAAGGGCTCGAAGTGCAGGCGACAGGATTTGCCCGAAAAATGTCTGGCGGCGCAGGATTGATGAAAGACGTAGCGGCGAGTGAAGCGCGCGGCCAGCTGGCGATGTCTTTTTCCAGTGACGTTAAAACGAAACTGGATCGCCTGACGACGGACAAGCAGGTTAATGGTGAAACCCAGTCCAGTGATGCAGTTGAACGTATCAGCTCGGCGCTGGCGGCCATGAGCATGAGTGATAGCCGGATTCTTCGCTCGCAAGTCAGTCCAAGTGGTGGCATGTATGTGCTGGTAGGGCTAACCAAAGGTGCCTACGATGCGAACGTTAGAGAGTTGTTCGAAAATGCCATGGATACCGAAACACCTGGGCTGTATCAGCAATTTCTCAAGGAGGAGGGTAATTCCTCTCTCGAGCAAACTCGGCAGCGCTTGACACAATAACATTCGGGGCTTTTTGTCCGCTTCAACAGGGTTAATGATGCATATTTTGTTTATTAGCATGTTCGTCACACTCGGATTGGTTATGAGTAATGTCGTGGCCTCATCCGAAGTTATTACAGACATGAACGCTACTGAGAAGGCGGGCAAAACAGCCTACGAAATATGGCGCGAAAAGCGGCTTGATGCTTATAGCAAGTATCGTTCTGAATACCTTGAGCGATATAATAATTATCGCCTCGATATTGTGCGTCGCTGGGGTATTCCCGAGCTGTCTGATGCCACCAACTATGTTAGTTATTCAGATGATCTGTCGAAAAAAGTCGTCATTGATTATGATAACAACCAAATTCGTGTTTCTGTGCTAGAGAAGCAGGATAGTCCGGCTGAGATAGATATAGAACATGAGTTGGGCAAACTAGCCCGCCGAACAGTAAAAACGGCCTTGGCTGACGATCCTGTCATGGCGCAGTCTGGCAATAATGATACTCGTTCGTTGTTGGGCTCGGTTTTGGGAGAATTGTTGGGCTCGGTTTCGGAAGAAGGCGGAGCTGGCTCGAGCGCTGCCTCTGCTACCTTGGCGAAAAACGCCCGCGTTGAAGTTGTTCCCTTGCCTCTTTCTGCGGCATCCGAAGCTGTCGTGCAGCAGCAGGTGTTGAAGGAAAGTCAGGGTCAAACTACGTCATCGCCACGCTCAGATGAACTCAACAAGAATCAGAAAGCGATTAGTGAAGCCTTTGCCAAGGCGCGCAAGCAGCAGAGCAAGGAAAAGCATCGCATTCGAACGTATGTGGTTGCATTGCCTGAAGATACCATGCTTAAACGGGCAGTTCACTATGTGCAACCCATAGCGGTTTCTGCCAAGAAATATGGCCTGGAGCCTGCATTGGTTTACGCCATAACACAGACCGAATCGGCGTTTAACCCCTTGGCTCGTTCGCATATTCCAGCCTTTGGCCTGATGCAAATAGTACCGAGCAGTGCCGGAGTCGATGTCAATAAGTTGCTGAATAAGAGCGGTCGGGCCCCGGCGGTAGATATTTTGCTGAATGCAGAGGAAAATATTAAATTTGGCACGGCTTATCTTCATATTTTGAATTCACGTTATCTGAGTCAAATTACCAATGAAGAAAGCAGGCTTTACTGCATGATTGCTGCTTACAATACCGGTTCCGGCAATGTTGCCTCGGTATTTCATCCCCAGGGCAAGAAGAGAATCAAGGCCGCAGCTCAGGTGATCAACTCACTGAGTCCGGATGAAGTGTATGCGCGATTACTGAAAGAGCTCCCTTATGAGGAAACCCGCAGATATCTGAAAAAAGTGAATACGGCTATGAAGAAATATCAAAATGCGCTGGATCATGGTCAGGTACTGAGGCAGGGTGCGTAGTCGTCTGAAAATTTAACAAAGAAATTGGTACTGATAAAAAGGCCCTGCTAAATAGCGGGGCCTTTTTTAGGTATCAGGCGTGGGGTTACCACCAGCGGTTTCGTCTCAACCAAAAGCCCAATCCTGTGCCCAGCACCAGCAGCAACAGACAGAAGATCCAGAAGGCGAGCGGATTGTCGGCACCGGGCATGCCGCCCAGGTTGATGCCGAACAGGCCGGTGAGAAAGCTGGCGGGTAGAAACAACAGCGCCATGATCGACATCTGATAGGCGCGGCGGTT
This sequence comes from Oceanisphaera litoralis, assembly GCF_016907015.1. Lineage (GTDB taxonomy): Bacteria > Pseudomonadota > Gammaproteobacteria > Enterobacterales > Aeromonadaceae > Oceanimonas > Oceanimonas litoralis. Next base: position 12,709 of record NZ_JAFBBE010000026.1, on the reverse strand, counting down.
GGTGGCTTCGGTCATGATGTTGTTGATTTCGTCTGCCAGCACGGCGGTACGGGCCACGCCTGCGTCCAGATCGTCCAGCCAGCGACGCAGCCGGTCGGCGATATCCAGCAAACGGCGGCGGTCGTCGTCGTCCAGCCAGCCGATTTTCTCGCTGGCCAGCCGGGCCACCAGATCCCGCTGGGGAGACAGATAACGACGGATCATGATCAGCTGCTTGCGGATTCGGCCCAGCCGACCGGTGGCGGGCATTTCGTTTTCCAGCACCGCTTCTTCCAGCTCCAGTATCTGATCGTGCAGTGCCTCCACAAACTCGCCGGCCCTGTCGGTGAGAGCATCGCAGATTTCCACCAGCCAGTCGCCCGGATTGACGGGGCCGCCCTGTTCCACCAATTGCTGGTAGACGTCCTGCTCCGACAAAATCGGGCGGCGTCGGCTGCTGAGGATAAGCTGGGGGCTGATGAAGATACGCAGCGCCACCATTTCTTCCGGCCGGTCGTGCTTGTTGTGGTTGATACCGCGCAGTATCAGCAGCAGGTTGTCGCCGTGGCGCACCAGCTTGGGCCGGCTGCTCTGGCCGAGCAAGGCCTCGCGGGCAGTGTCGTTCAGCAAGGGAGTGTGCGTCAGCCAGCGGGCGGCTTCGGGATCCCCGTAGTCCAGGTGCAGCCAGGCGGGCCGACCGGCGGGCAGCGTGGCTCCCGCCGCCAGCGGCTGCATGCCTCCGGCGCCGTCCAGCACCAGGCGATAAATACTGTTAACCGGTACTTGCTCCATCGTATTCCTCCTCTGCAGCCAGGGTGACCAGCTTACACCAAAGCATTAACAGTCTCAGCCGGAGCTTCACCTTTACCTTTACCTTTACCTTTACCTTTACCTTTACCTTTACCTTTACCTTTACCTTTACCTTGCAAGAGGCACTTTTTGCCGGCCATTGCCGGCCGGGGCAGGAAAGCGCCCGCCCGGAAACGGCCCCGAGCGACTTTGGTAGCGGTGTCACCGCTGGCTGCCGTATGGCGAAGACTGGCCTACATTCAATATTGATAACAACACAAAATGGAGAAAAAGATGGAAACCTTCTTTAATGCATGGCGCCCCCGGGTGCTGAGTGTGGTGCGCATGGTGTCCGCCTTTCTGTTTATGCAGCACGGCGGACAGAAGCTGCTCGGTTTTCCCGCTCCCCAGCGGGGCGAGTTCGATCTGTTCACGCTTGTCGGCGCGGCCGGTGTGCTCGAGCTGTTCGGCGGCGCCCTGCTGCTGCTTGGCCTGTTCACCCGGCCCGTCGCCTTCGTGCTCTCGGGGCAGATGGCCTTCGCCTACTTCATTGCCCATGCCCCGCAGGATTTCTGGCCACTGAACAACGGCGGGGAGCTGGCCATCATGTTCTGTTTCACCTTCTTCTACCTTGTCTTCGCCGGCGGTGGCAGCTGGAGCCTCGACTGTCTGCGCTCGGGCCGGCGCTGAGGGTTTTGACCTTGTAGCAACGGCTCTCAAGGACAAGCCCAGGGTGCGGGAGCCGTGCTTGAAGTTCTGGTTGCTCCTGCTGCTGAGTCTGCTCGGCGCCGGTTGCGGCGGCGGGGAGTGGCGTTACCTGCCCGGCTCTCCGGCGGAGGAGCGAACCCTCTATCTGGTCAACCATGGCTGGCATACCGGGGTGGTGCTGCCTGCGGCCGCGCTGGAGGCTCGGCTGACGGAGATAGGACGAGACTTTGCCGGTGCCCGGTTTTATGAAGTGGGCTGGGGCGACCAGGCTTTCTACCAGGCGGAGGAGATCGACGCCGGTCTGGTGCTCAGGGCCCTGCTCTGGCCTTCCGCGAGCGTGATCCACCTGGTGGCCCTGCCAAGGTCTCCGGCGCACTACTTCCGGCACGACGAGGTGCTGGCAATGACCGTTTCCGAGCGGGGCATGGCGCTGCTGCTGGATCGGGTGTCGGCTTCCTTCCGGCGCCACGATGACGGCGGCCTCGTCTACGCCGGCCGGGGCCGGTACGGTAATAGCGCCTTTTACCGGGCCGAGGGCCGCTATCACCTATTCAACACCTGCAATACCTGGGTGGCCCGGGTGCTGGCCGACGCCGGGGTGCCGATGCGCCCGGTCCTGGCCCTTACCGCCGGCGGCCTGATGCGCCAGGCCCGGACGGCGACGGCTTACCGGTGCCATACCGAATGCTGACCGGGCCGCGGCTGGCGAAATAGCGGGCCTTTGCGGTTATCCACAGGGTGCGGCAGGGGGTATGATGAACCTATTCCCGTTCCCTCTGCACAGGCCGGCTCATGCGACACGGTTCCTATCATCCCGAGGCGGAAGACGCCTCCTTCAACTGGCAGACATTGCGTACCCTGCTGCCCTATCTGCTCGAATATCGCGGCCGTATCATGCTGGCGCTGGGGTGTCTGGTGGCGGCCAAGGTGGCCAGCGTGGGTCTGCCCTTTATTCTCAAACACATCGTCGATGCCATGGACACCGGTGAAAACACGGTACTGGCGTTACCGCTGGGGCTGCTGCTGGCCTACGGGTCCGTGCGTTTTGCCAACGTGCTGTTCGGTGAAATTCGCGACACCCTGTTTGGCCGGGTCACGGAGCGGGCCATGCGCCGCATCGGGCTGGCGGTGTTCAATCACCTGCACCGGCTGGAGCTGGGCTTTCATCTCAATCGCAGCACCGGCGGCCTGTCGCGGGACATAGAGAGAGGCGTGTCGGGGGTCAGCTTTCTGCTGCGCTTCATGGTGTTCAACATAGTGCCGACCCTGTTCGAGATCGCCCTGGTGGTAGGGGTGCTGCTGGTCAACTATTCGATGTGGTTTGCGCTCACCACCCTGGTGGCGGTGGTGTTGTATGTGGCCTGGTCGGTGCTGGCCACCGACTGGCGCACCGGCTATGTGCGGGCCGCCAATCAGGCCGACTCCCAGAGCAATTCCCGGGCGGTGGACAGCCTGCTCAACTTCGAGACGGTGAAGTACTTCACCAACGAGCGCTTTGAAGCCGATCGCTACGACCAGGATCTGGCCCAATGGGAGCAGGCCCGGCGCAAGAACCGGCTGACGCTGTTTGCGCTCAACGGCGGTCAGGCGCTGATCATCGCCCTGGCGATGACGGTGATGATGGTGCTGGCCGGACGCAATGTGGTGGCCGGCACCATGACCCTGGGTGATTTCGTGCTGATAAACGCTTTCATGATGCAGCTGTTCATGCCGTTGAACTTTCTCGGTTTCGTGTATCGGGAAATGAAGGGCTCCATGGCCAATGTGGAGCGCATGTTCGATCTGCTGCGCCGGACGCCGGCCATCAAGGATGCCCCCGATGCCCCGGCGCTCGCCATCAGCCGGGGCGAGATTGAATTTCGCGAGGTCAGCTTCGGTTATGGCCCGGACAGGCCCATTCTGGATCGGGTCAGCTTCAGCGTACGGCCCCGGCAAAAAGTGGCGGTGGTGGGTGCCAGTGGTGCGGGCAAGTCGACCCTGGTCAAGCTGCTGTTCCGCTTTTACGAGGTGGATGCGGGCGCCGTGCTGATCGACGGCCAGGATATTCGTACCGTCAGCCAGGACTCGTTGCGCCGGGCCATCGGCATAGTGCCGCAGGATACGGTGCTGTTTAACGCCTCCATCTACGACAACATCCGTTACGGGCGCATCGATGCCGGCGAAGAGGAGGTGCAGCAAGCCATTCGGCTGGCGCATCTGGACGACTTTATCGCCCGGCTGCCGGACGGGCACAATACCCTGGTGGGCGAGCGTGGCCTCAAGCTCAGCGGCGGCGAAAAGCAGCGGGTGGCCATCGCCCGCACCATTCTAAAGCGGCCGCCGATACTGGTGTTCGACGAGGCGACCTCGTCCCTCGACAGCCGCTCGGAGCAGAGCATACTGCAGGCCATTCGCGAGGTCTCCCGCGGCCAGACCAGCCTGGTGATTGCCCACCGCCTGTCTACTGTGGTAGATGCGGACCATATTCTGGTGATGGACCAGGGCCGCATTGTCGAGCAGGGCAGCCATCATGAACTGTTGGCTGCCCATGGCCGCTATGCCCGGTTGTGGCAGTTGCAGCAGCAACAGCGGGAGCAGGAGCAAAAAACATGATTCGGGTCTACGCCGGGCTGATGTTGTGGTACCTGGTGCTCAGCCTGATCACCTTTGGTGTGTACTGGTGGGACAAGCGCGCCGCCATCAAGGGCAACTGGCGCATTCGCGAGCGTACCCTGCACATGCTGGCCCTGCTGGGCGGCTGGCCGGGCGCCTGGCTGGGGCAACATCTGCTGCGGCACAAGTCGCGCAAGCCCTCGTTCCGGCTGCTGTTCTGGCTGACGGTACTGACCAACCTGATGGTGCCGGTGGCGTTGTGGTGGGGACGCTGGGGTTAATGCCTATACTGGCTGAATACGTTATTACCGGAAACCGCCATGTCGTCTCGTCTGCTCGCTATTGTGTTGCTGGGAGCCTGGCTGGCTACGGCGTCGGCCCGGGCGCTGACGTTTACCCCGGCGCAAATAATGAAATGGAAAGCCAAAAGCTTTGTCGGCCATACCGAGTACCGGCTGGTGTATGACCCCCAGTTGCAACAGCCGGTGCTGCGGGCGCAAAGCCGGGCGGCGGCATCCGGCCTCTTCTACGAACGACGCATCGATCTGGATGCCACGCCCTGGCTCAGCTGGCGCTGGCGGGTGGAGCGGTTTCCGGCGGTGGCCGACGAACGCGCCAAACGCGGAGACGACTTTGCGGTGCGGGTCTATGTGGTGGTGCGCGACGGTTGGACCCGGCTGAGCAGCAAGGCCATCAGTTACGTCTGGTCGCAGCAGAGCGCAGCCGGGCGGCGCTGGCCCAATCCCTTTGCCGGCGACAAGGCGATGATGCTGGCGCTGCGTCACCGGCAGGACGGCGGCGGCTGGGTGAGTGAAAAGCGTAACCTGAAGGCGGATCTGCGGCGACTGTTCGGCAAGGACTTTCGCCATATCGACGCCGTGGCCATCATGACCGACGCCGATAACGGCAAGGGCACCGCCATCGGTTATTATGGGGCTCTGGTATTTAGCGCCGATGAGCCACAGTAGAAGAGAAGTGAGTCATGTCAGAACAGTCGGAACACACGCAATCAGCACAAGAGCAATACATAGCGCACACCGCCAACTGGGTGAAGCAGGTGATCATGAAGTACAACCTCTGCCCCTTCGCCCGACGGGAAGTGGAGCGCGCCAGTATTCGCTATGTGGTGGTGGAAGAGCACAAACCCAAGGCGGTACTGCAGGCGCTGCTGGCCGAGTGTCGGCTACTGGATGAGCAGCCGGAGGTGGAAACCACATTGGTGATCATTCCCCGTGGCTTCGAAGGCTTCTATGCCTATCTGGATCTGGTCGACCTGGCCAACGAGCTGCTGTTCGAGCAGGGCTTCGAGGGTCAATACCAGCTGGCCAGCTTTCATCCCGACTACTGCTTCGATGGCGAACCCCAGGATGACGCCGCCAACTACACCAATCGGTCGCCTTATCCCACCCTGCACCTCATTCGCGAAGCCAGCATGGAACAGGCGCTGGCCAGCTATGACGATCCCGAGTCCATTCCCGAGCGCAATATCCACTTTGCCCGCCGCAAGGGCAGCGACTTCTTCGCCCGGCTGCTGGCGCAGTGCGTCAAGCCCTGAGTCAATCGGGTATTACTCATCGATGACAGGTTACCGGAGGACAGATGCGAATTTTATCATTGCTGCTGATCGGACTGCTGTCCGGCTGCATGGGCATGCCGGACGGAGTGACCCCGGTCGACAACTTCAACACCGAACGCTATCTGGGTACCTGGTATGAAGTGGCCCGGCTGGATCACTCCTTCGAACGGGGACTGGTGCGGGTGAGTGCCGAATATCAGTTGCGCGAAGATGGCGGCATCCGGGTGCTAAACCGGGGTGTCGATGCCAAGAGCGGAGAGGTAAAAGAGGCGGAGGGAAAAGCCTATTTTGTTAACCATGAGCAGGAAGCTTATCTCAAGGTGTCTTTCTTTGGCCCCTTCTACGGCTCCTATGTGGTGTTTGAGCTGGATGACGACTATCAGCATGCCTTTGTGTCCGGCTATAACCATGATTATCTATGGTTGCTGGCGCGGGATCCCGCCGTCAGCCCGGCGCTGAAGGCGCATTTCGTGAGCAGGGCACAAGAGCTGGGCTTTGCTACCGATGGGCTCATCTGGCTGGATCAGAGGTAGCGTTGCAACTTCACTTTTTGATGGTGGCTTTGTCGGATTCTATGGTTTACCGTAAGTCGCTGATTGATGTGATGCTGTATTATGAGCACTGAGAAATAACCAACAAGGAGCAAAAAATGCTGAAAAAAGTCGTGCTGCTGGCTCTCGGTGGCGTTTTCGCCACGGCCGTTGCCGCCCAGTCCGAGATCTTCAAGGCGGATGATCTGGTCAAGTATCGTCAGTCTATCTATCAGGTGGTAGCGGCGCAGACCCAGGTGATGGGCGCCATGGTAAAAGGCGAGATCGAGTTTGATGGCGAAGCGCTGCATCAGCGTGCACTCAACATCGATAACGTCGGCAAGTTGCTGGGCGAAACCTATACGCCGGCCACCAGGGACGTCAAGGAAAGCAATATGCTGCCCGCAGCCTGGGAAGACATGGACGGCTTCAGCGCCAAGGGCAAGGCCTTTGGCAGTGCGCTGCAAGAGCTGATTGCGGTGTCCGGCGAGCCGGGCTTCGATGAAGCCAAGGCGAAACCCGTCGTGGGCAAGCTGATGAAAAGCTGCAAGGCCTGTCATGACGACTATCGCGATTAAGTGGTATCTCTGAACAAAAAAAGGAGCCGAAAGGCTCCTTTTTTGATCGGGGCGGGGTCATAAAACGTTGAATAAGGTCCAGATGATGCCGGCCGCCAGTGCAACAGACAACCCAAAGCGCAGCCAGGGAAAGGCAGGGGTATTCTGCTCCAGTCGATCCACCGTCCGCTCGAGAGGCGCTTCCTTATGGCCGGTCACCATGGCCTTGACCAGGCCTTCACCCCGCAGTCGATGCAACACTATGGCCAGTATGTGCAGCCCTATGATCAGCAGCAGTCCCTGATAAAACCAGGACTTGTGCCAGTCGGTCATCAGGCTGGTGGTGGTGCCCGAGACGTAGCTATAAAGGGGTCCTTCATAGAAAATGTCGTCGGTGGCGAACAGGCCGGTACCGGCCTGAAACAGCAGGGTGCCGAGCATCACCAGCACCATGACGCCGCCGAGCGGGTTATGGCTGAGGTACACCGGCTTGTGCGGCGTCAGGGTGGCGCGCAGATAGGCGATGATGCGGGCCGGGTGGTAGATAAAGTGACTGAAGCGGGCATAGGGAGTGCCGATAAAGCCCCAGATAATGCGATACAGCAGCAGCCCCAGCAGCCACTGGGCGAACAGCATGTGCTGCTCCATATCATCGCCGGCCGACCGCCACAGCAAAAACAGCAGTATCGGCAGGCTCCAGTGAAAAATCCGGATGGACCAGTCCCAGACGTGAACCGGGCGATGGGACGACGTGCTCATGAATGTGTTCTCCTGTGAACGCGATATGCGGCAGATATGCGGTAATGGTAACCCGAGCATTATTTTTATTTAAGTCGATGCTTAGGGTTTGTGTGGGCCCGTGCGGCAGCCAGGCTCTTTTGGGCGAGAAACAGATTATCAGGGTCATAAAATAAAACATCCCGGTAAAGACCGGGATGCGAGTCGGAAGGGAAAGCGGATGCTTTACTTGGCCGGATCCTGGCGTAACCTGGCCAGCGCCTGCTCCAGCCCCTGGCGGAACTGGCTGCGGGTCAGGGCGTCGATTTCCTGCCATCTGTTACTCGGCGCGAAGTCGATTCTGGTTTCGGACACCACATCCTTGCCTTGCAGGGCAATCCAGCGAGGGTCGTAGTTACGGCTCTGTTCGCTGTCCCATTCCAGTACCTGGCTGACGATGCCTTGCAACCGTTCCGGATTGCTCGTGGAATAGGGAGCGATACGAACGCCGAAGCGCTGATTCAGCTGATTGACGGCATTGTGGGCGGTGTCATCGCCGGATTTGTTGGCGTCGCTGCGGGCCCGCAGTTGGGCGGCGTAATACCAGAAGGTGGCCTGATCCTGATAGTCGTTGTCGAACATGACGGCAGACATCAGATACAGCACCGGTGGTGCGTAGTCGTTGGGGCTTTGCAGTATCTCGTTGATGGTGTCGCCCTGGCCACTGGTAATGGCGTCCATTGCCTGCTGGGAGCGGCTGACGTCAATCTGCGCAAACTCTCCCTTGGGGGTGATTGCCTGAGGCGCCTGGCTGCCGCTGGCGGGAGCCGGCTGTTCGGCCTGTTCTGCCGGAGGCTGACTGGAACAGGCGGCCAACAGGCCACAGAGTAACAGCGGATATAATTTCATCTTTCAACCTCATCAAAAGTAATATCTCCAGCAAAGCGGGAAATCGGGCTCAGGTCAAGAGTTCCGAGGCACTTTGAGGTCGATTGTCAGGCCGCCGGTCATTATTGTGGCGCTTTATGACAGTGCAAGACGGTATGACCGTTCAAGACTTACGACCGTTCAAGACTGTACGACCGTTCAAGACTGTTGCTGCCAGAAGAGCTGAATGTCCTGCCGGTAGGAGGCGGGAATGCTGCGCGAGCAGCTGAGGACAACGCCGTTGCCTTTCTTGAGACCACGAACCGTGCCCTTCAGGGTGCGTGCATCCTGCATCAGCTGTCGGCAATGGCAAACCAGTGCCTGCGGTGGCTGTCCACGTTTCACCTTGAGGTGAATACCCTCGATAGTGATCAAAAAGTGCTCCTGGCGGCGGCGCAGCGCATGCAGCAGGCCGAACAGCGTCAGCGAAACCAGACTTATGGTGCCGAACATCATTTCATCCTTGAAAACGGCGATTAATACGCGAATGATGACAGTTTGAACAATAAAGGCAAGCCGGCTGCATGATGTCGCCCTTAACAGTGAGAGTCGCCACCTTCAATGTGGCCCTGGATCGCGACCGGCCGGGACGGTTGGCGGCCGATCTGGCGGCGGGCCACCGCCAGCCCCGGAATATCGCTCGTATTGTGCAGCACATCCGACCCGATGTGCTGCTGCTGAACGAGTTTGATCACGACGGCGAAGGGCTGGACGACCGTCATCTGCGGCGGTTTTGCGAAGATTATCTGGCCGCCGGCGAACGCGGCATCGAGTACCCCTATCATTATCTGGTGCCCACCAATACCGGCCTGCTGGCACCGGTGGCGCTGCACGGGGCGGACCGGCCGGCACTGCCCGCCGACGGCCTGGGCTTTGGCGCCTTTCACGGCCAGTACGGTTTTGCGGTGTTGTCGCGCTTGCCGCTGTTATTCGATCGGATGCGCAGTTTTCGCCGCTTTTTATGGCGAGACATGCCCGGTGCCCGGCTGCCGATGACCGAATCCGGCGACTACTACAGTGCCGAGGCGCTGGCGGTGCTGCCGCTGTCGTCCAAGAATCATCTCGATCTGCCGGTGCGTCTGCCCAACGGCCGGGTGCTGCATCTGCTGGCCTGCCATCCGGCGCCCCCCATCGATGAAGGCCCGGAGCGGCGTAACAGCTGTCGCAATCACGACGAGCTGCGGTTATGGCATGACTATATTCGGCCCGGGCGGGGTGACTACCTGGTGGATGATGCGGGCGGCAGGGGCGGGCTGGTTTCAGGGGCCGACTTTGTTCTTCTGGGGGATCTGAACGCGGATCCCCGGGACGGCGACGGCTTCCGCGAAGGCATTCGGGCCTTGCTGGCCGATGCGGTGCTCAATCACGGCGTGGCACTGGGGCGGCAGCGACCCGCCTCGCGCGGGGGATTTTTTCTGCGTGGAATGTCTGGGCGGCAGGGATCACCGCGATGCTGGACGCACAGTCAGGGACTGCGACTCGATTATGTGCTGCCGAGTGCGAACCTGCGGGCGCTGGCGAGCGGCGTGTACTGGCCGCGGCCCAATCAGGCCGGTGCCGAGCTGTTCTGGAACCAGGGGGGTTGGCCGGAGCGTAATGCCAGCTCGGATCACCGCCTGGTATGGGTGGATATCGCCCTCTAGTGGTGTGAGAATCCTCACGCTTTCACCGAGCCATGACGGAATTACGCGAGCGATATCAAACATTGGTTAATCGATGCTGGGTTTTTAAGGTTTCCGGGGATTTAATATCACTCGAGACCCTAGATTGCTTTCGAAGTTCAGTCATTCGGGTTGGTGACCCGGATAATCAACTGGTATTCTTCATACGGGCAGGCCGATTGGCTTGCCCTTTTTCTTGCCCGTGTTTCCCGCCTTATCCCGTCCTTTTGCTCATGATGACGCCGCCATCGGCGCCGTTTGCGCAGGCAATGCACCGGCCTTTTCCGTTATTGCTGCCGCTGTCGCTGGCGCAGAAAGGCGGGAATATCGAGCCCTTCCGGCGTTGGCTCCGGCTGGTTGACGGGGGCCTGATGCCGGGGTTGAGACGGCGCCAGGGTTTCCTGCTGGGGCTGGATGCCGGTGGCGATCATGGTCACCTGTATGCTGTCGACCAGATTGGGGTCCAGGCTGATGCCGGATACCACGGTGGCGTATTCGCCCACGCATTCGGCGACCTGGTCGCCGATTTTCTGGAAATCGTCGAGGCCGATGTCCATCGAGGCCACCACGTTGAGCAGCACACCCCGGGCACGCTCCAGCTCCACTTTTTCCAGCAGCGGGTTGTTCAGCGCCTGCAGGGTGGCGTCAGTCACCTTGTTTTCGCCCCTGCCCAGGCCGATGCCCATGACCGCCTTGCCCTGCTGGCTCATGATGGTGCGCACATCGGCAAAGTCGATATTGATAAGGCCGGTCTGACCTATGATGTCGGCCAGCCCCTTGACCGCATTCTGGATGACCTTGCTGCTTTCGGTAAAGGCTTGCAGCAGCGGGGTTTTGGCGCCCAGCACCTTGAGCAGGTAGTCGTTGGGCAGCACCAGCAGGGCATCGGTGTGTTCGCCCAGGGTCTTGAGTCCTTCGTCGGCGGCCCTGGCGCGTTGCTTGCCTTCAAAGCCGAACGGACGGGTGACGATGGCGACCGTCATGATTCCCAGCTCACGTGCCACCCTGGCCACAATGGGGGCGGCACCGGTACCGGTGCCACCGCCCATGCCGGCGGTAATAAAGCACAAATCCGCGCCTTGCAACTGGGCGCGGATTTCGTCCAGGCTCTCTTCGGCGGCCTGCCGGCCAATCTCGGCCTGGGCACCGGCGCCCAGGCCCCGGGTCAGTATCTTGCCCAGTTGCAGGGTGTTGACCCGGCTCTGTTGCAGCGCCTTGGCGTCGGTATTCATGGCCACGATATGAACATGCTCGGGCAGGGCACCATCGGCCAGCAGGTTAACGGTGTTGCCACCGCAACCGCCCACGCCGATGACGCCGATATTAATGGCATCACAATCCGGTTCGGCCGGTTCAAAATAGAGATCGCGCATCCGGTACTCCGTGAAAAAACAAAGGGGGCTGAACCCGTCAGCCCCCGGCATAGGTGCCGCTCTTATTAACTTAGCTGTCTTTTAAGGATTCAGGCGCCAGTATTTCGACTTTTCCCGCCATATCGGTCAACCAGCGGCGAAATTCCGGTGAATCCTTGACGTCGGTTTCCACCATCATGCTCTGCTTGTCGTAACGGGTCAACCTGGGGTTATTACCCGGAATGGCACCTTCCATTATGGCCCGATTCGGGTGGGTGATCCGACCGACAAAGTGAATGGTATCGGCTTCTTCATGATAGCCCTTCTCGCGGATCAGCTTGTTGACGCTGAACTCTCGCGGCTGTGTCACCGGACGGCTGGTCAGTTCTACATCCTTGATGTGTTCGAAGGGAATACCGTAAATCTTGGGATCCATGTCCGACACGGTGCACAGCAGCATGGTGCTGTCTTTGCGACTGACGATGCCGAGCGGGTTCACCTGTTCGTAACGCAGCCAGACGGTACGGTCCTTGATAACCCGTTTGATTTCGGCGCTGAACTTGCGGCCGCGCCACAGGGCGTCGCGGATGCTGGTGGAACGGCGAATGTCCGGGCTGCCGGCGAACGGCCTGGGCAGACGCACCACGTTTTCCATCCAGCGACCGGCCAGCTCGCTCTGGCTGTCCTGGATGACCTGGGTGGCCTTGTCGATAATGGGGTTCAATTCGCTCAGCACGCTGGCCGGCAGCAGTTCGGCGGCCTGGTCGTTCCAGGTTTTCAGCGCCATGGCCAGACTGAGCGGCATGAAGTTGGCGAAGTCATTCAAACCATTGCGTTCAAAGCACCAGCCATGAGGTTTGCTACGATCATCGGAGGTGAGATCGAAGAGCCCCATACCTGACATTTCTTCCAGATCCCGCTGCACGGTACGCAGGCTGACCTGAATGCCTTCTTCTTCCAGTTTTTCTTGCAGCTGGCGTGCGGTCAGCTTGTACGGACGGTAGGGAACACAGCGCGCCAGGGTCAATTGTCTTAATAGCTTCTTACTCATGGTGATGCCCTCTTGCTTGGTATGATTCTATCCTAGGCTTGAGGTGTGACAAGTTTTGTCGCAACCTTTTCGGGGCAGACTGTCGCCATTTTTCTACAAATGCTTATTGATGGTCTGATTCTGACGCTGGTCATCGTTGCCTTTTTCCTGTGCTTGCGTGTCTAAGTAATTGAAATAATACCAATCTAAGTAAAAATGTGATCTAATTACTCTCATCCTATCTTGATGATTGATTCTATGGATAACCTTCAACAAACCGACTTCAGTGCA
>NZ_JAFBBE010000025.1 GCF_016907015.1 Oceanisphaera litoralis | reverse complement strand
AACCCTTGTGACCGTTGGCGTGTTGCCCCGTGTCAGTGGATGCGCATTATAGGGAGCCGCCGATTTTGCGCAAGGGCTTTTTTGATAAAAACAGGTCACAAACGAACAACCGTTCAAAACCCAACCAATGCGCTGTTTATTTAACCTAACCGCACCCTTAATCAGCCTAATTTAATCCTGATCCCGTTATTTTTATCGCAACAACTATAATGTGCATATTAAATACTTATAAAGGTAACCATCATGCAAATACTCGATGCCGAAAAAGAGAGCAGAATCTGGCCCTTGTTCCGGCTTGGTTTCCGGGTCTTCTTTCTGGGTGGCGCGCTTTTTACCTGCCTGGCCATGCTGTTGTGGTTGCTCAGCCTGTCGGGCATGGCGGTATTACCGGGAGTTCGCAACCCCATCTGGTGGCATGCCCATGAAATGTTGTTCGGCTTTGCCCTGGCCATCGTCGCCGGCTTCGTGCTCACCGCCATGCAGAACTGGACCGGTATTGCCGGGGTGCGCGGCTGGCCACTGGCATTGGTCGCGGGGCTCTGGCTACTCCCCCGCCTCTTGATGCCATTGCGAGGAGAGCTTAATCCACTGGTGATCACACTTGACTTGCTGTGGCTGCCCCTGGTGGCGGCCATGCTGGCTCGGCCCGTGCTGCAAGTGAAGCAATGGCGTAATCTGTTCTTCGTGCCTTTATTGGTCTTGTTCACCCTGCTCAACGCGCTCAGCTACTACGCCGCCTTCAGTGGTAACTGGTTGTTGTCCGAGCGCGTCTTTATGACGACTGTGCTGGCACTAACCGGTTTGATTGCCGTGATGGGGGGCCGGGTGATTCCCTTCTTTACCGCCAGCGCTACCGGCACCGATAAGCCAGTGCCGCTCCCCTGGCTGGAAAAACTGAGCCTGGGTTCACTCTGGCTGGGGGTACCTGGCTGGCTGCTGTTGCCGCGCACCGACGGCGTTAATAGCGCACTGGCTTTGCTCCTGCTGGTCGCCGCGCTTGCCAATCTGGTTCGCCTGGCTCGCTGGAACAACAAACTGGCACTGAATATCCCCCTGCTGTGGGTGCTGCATCTGGGCTATCTCTTTATCCCACTGGGGTTACTGGCCCTGGCGGCGGCGCTGCTGAACTGGGGGATCGGCGTCTCTCTGGCCAGTCACTGGCTGACCACCGGGGTCCTGGGCACCGTTATATTGGGCATGGTTGCCCGGGTCTCGCTCGGCCACTCCGGCCGGCCACTGAAAATTGGCCGTTCCGTCGTTATCGCCTTTGCCTTGTTGATTCTGGCGGCACTGTTGCGCAGCCTGTTGCCCATGCTGGCCCCCGGCATGACTCTTACGGCTTACCACATCAGCGCCCTGGCCTGGATGTCGGCCTTTGGCCTCTTCAGCTGGGTGTACTGGCCGATATTGACCCGACCGAGAATCGACGGCCGCCCTGGTTAACCGGTGAGGAGGGAGGCGAAAAGGGTGAGGTGTAAAACCCTCACCCTTCACTCCTTACACCTCACTCCTTACCGCTGGAATTACTGATTCAGTATCAGCCCGTCGGTGTCGGCATCCAGCTCCAGCGGTTTACCGGGAAGCACCCGCCCGGAGAGCATGGCCTGCGCCAGCGGATTTTCCACTTTCTGCTGTATCGCCCGCTTCAGCGGACGGGCGCCAAACAGCGGATCGAAGCCCGCATGGGCCAGCTTTTCCAGCAACCGCTCGGTAATGGTCACCTCGAAACCCTTGCCCTCGAGCCGCTCTACCAGGCTCTGCAGCTGAATACGGGCAATGGACTTGATCTGCTCTGCTGCCAGCGGGTGGAACACCACTATATCGTCGATACGGTTGATGAACTCGGGCCTGAACTGATGGCTCAGCACGCCCAGCAGCATTTCCTTCATTTCATCATAATCCTTGTCGGTACTGTGCTCCTGGATCAGATCCGAACCGATATTCGAGGTCATGATCACCACCGTATTGCGGAAATCCACGGTGCGCCCCTGACCGTCGGTCAGGCGACCGTCATCCAGCACCTGCAGCAGTATGTTGAATACGTCCGGGTGCGCCTTTTCCACTTCATCCAGCAGGATCACCGAATAGGGTTTGCGTCGTACCGCCTCGGTCAGGTAACCGCCCTCTTCATAGCCTACATAACCCGGGGGTGCGCCCACCAGGCGGGAGACCGAGTGTTTCTCCATAAACTCCGACATATCGATGCGCACCATGGCATCACGACTGTCGAACAGAAAATCGGCCAGCGCCTTGCACAGCTCGGTTTTACCCACACCGGTCGGACCCATGAACAGGAAAGAGCCCACCGGCCGGTTGGGATCGGACAGACCGGCTCGGCTGCGGCGAATAGCGTTGGACACCGCCTCGACCGCCTCGTTCTGGCCTATCACCTGCTCGTGCAGGCTGTCTTCCATGCGCAGCAGCTTGTCTTTTTCCCCTTCCAGCATCTTGGCGACGGGAATACCGGTCCAGCGCGACAGCACATCGGCAATCTCTTCATCGGTCACCCGGTTTTTCAGCAGATGCTGTTCCTGCATGTCGGCCTGTGCCGCCAGATCCAGCTGTTTTTCCAGCTCGGGAATGCGACCGTACTGCAGCTCGGACATACGCCCCAGATCGCCGGCCCGTCGCGCCACGTCCAGATCCCGGCGCACCTGCTCCAGCTCGGCCTTGATATGCTGGGTTCCGGCCATGGCGGCTTTTTCCGAGATCCAGACTTCTTCCAGCTCGGCGTACTCAGCCTCTTTCTCGGTCAGTTCATCACGAATCAGCTGCAGCCGCTTGCGGCTGCCCTCGTCGTCTTCTTTCAACAGTGCCTGCTCTTCCAGCTTGAGCTGAATGATACGCCGCTCCAGTTTGTCCAACGGCTCCGGCTTGGAGTCGATCTGCAACCGAATGCTGGACGCCGCCTCATCGATCAGATCGATGGCCTTGTCCGGCAACTGGCGGTCGGCAATATAACGATGCGACAACACCGCCGCCGCCACTATGGCCGGATCGGTGATCTGCACATGGTGATGCAGCTCGTAGCGTTCTTTGAGGCCACGCAGAATGGCGATGGTGTCCTCCACCGTCGGCTCGTTGATCAATACCTTCTGAAAACGACGTTCGAGGGCGGCATCTTTTTCCACGTACTGACGATATTCATCGAGGGTGGTGGCGCCCACGCAGTGCAGCTCGCCCCGCGCCAGCGCGGGCTTGAGCATGTTGCCCGCATCCATGGCGCCGTCGGCCTTGCCGGCACCGACCATGGTGTGCAGCTCGTCGATAAAGAGGATCACCTGCCCCTCTTCCTTGGCCAGCTCGTTAAGCAACGCCTTGAGTCGTTCTTCGAATTCGCCGCGATACTTGGCACCGGCAATAAGCGCCCCCATGTCGAGTGACAACACCCGCTTGCTCTTGAGCCCTTCCGGTACCTCGCCGTTGATGATCCGCTGCGCCAGGCCTTCGGCGATGGCGGTTTTACCGACACCGGGTTCGCCAATCAGCACCGGATTGTTCTTGGTGCGCCGTTGCAGCACCTGAATGGTACGGCGAATTTCATCGTCCCGGCCGATCACCGGATCCAGCTTGCCCTGCTCGGCCCGCTCGGTCAGATCTATGGTGTATTTTTCCAGCGCCTGACGGTTTTCCTCGGCGTTGGGGTCGTCCACCTTCTGGCCGCCGCGTACCTGCTCTATGGCCCTGGTCATCTTGTCTTTGGTCAGGCCCAGCCGTTTGAGCGCCTCGCCCAGCTCGCCCTTGTCGTCCAGCGCCGCCAGCAAAAACAGCTCGGAGGAGATATAGGCATCCTTGCGCTGCTGCGCCAGCTTGTCGCACTGGTTGAGCAAGCGCGCCAGCACCGGCGACACCTGCACATCCATGTCGCCCCCGCTGACCTTGGGCAGCCGATCCAGTGATTTATCCAGCTCCAGCCGCAGCGCATTGCTGTCGACACCGGCGATGGTCAGCAAGGGACGCAGGGTGCCACCTTCCTGATTGAGCATGGCCACCAGCAGGTGAGCCGGTTCTATATAGGCATGATCACGCCCCAACGCCATCGACTGGGCATCTTGCAGGGCGAGCTGAAATTTACTGGTAAGACGATCTGAACGCATCAGGACTCTCCTCGAATACCCCCGCCACCGGGCGGGAACACAAGATTGATTACTGATACTAAAGATGGGGTTTTATGGTTGGATTTCAACCAGGCAGCGCATGTTTTGGCTAATCCAGCCAGATCAGAGTCGCCATGCGGCCGGTTTCCTTATCGCGTCGATAAGAGAAAAACTGCTGTGCGTCGGTATAGGTGCAGTGTTCACCGCCATAGATGTGCGTAACCCCCGCCGCCGCCAGCCGCAACCGGGCCAGGTGATAGAGGTTGGCCAGCCACTTGTCGTCATTCTTGTCGCCATGAGCCACGAAGGCATCCGCCGCCAGGGGAGAATGACCGACAAAGGCGTCTCTCACCTCACTGCCCACCTCGAAGGCCGTCGGGCCGATAGCCGGCCCCATCCAGGCCAGTACCTCGGTCGGATCCACCGCCATGGCCTGCAGGGTCGCTTCCAGCACGCCGGACGCCAGTCCGCGCCAGCCCGCGTGCGCCGCCGCCACCACGGTACCGGCCTGGTCGCAGAACAGCACCGGCAGGCAGTCGGCGGTCATCACGGTACACACCTGACCCGGAGTACGGCTTACCACCGCATCGGCGGTGAGCTTGTTGGTGTTATCGGGCAGGGTCAGTACCCGGGTGCCGTGCACCTGTTCCAGCCACACCGGCTCGTTCGGCAGGTTGAGACAGGCAGCCAGCCGCTCCCGGTTGGCCTGCACCCATCGGGGCTGGTCACCCACATGGGCGCCCAGGTTCAGGCTGTTGAACGGGGCCGGGCTAACCCCACCCGTTCGAGTGCTTTGAGCGGCACACACCCTGGCCGGCGCCGGCCAGTCGGGCAGGATCAGATCCATACCAGATCGTCCGGATGATCCTTGGTGTCGGCGCGCAACACCTCGATCAAGGCCACAAAGTCATCGGGAATGGGCGCATGCCATTCCATCATTTCACCGCTGATCGGGTGCTCCAGCCGCAGCATGACCGCATGCAGGGCCTGCCGCTTGAAGTTGCGCAAAAACGCCAGCAACTCGGGATTGGCGCTGCGCGGTGGCTTGAGGCGACCGCCGTAGACGGGATCCCCCACCAGCGGGTGCTTGAGGTGCGCCATGTGTACCCGGATCTGGTGGGTCCGGCCACTCTCCAGCCGCAGGCGCAGCCGGGTATGGGCACGAAATTTTTCCATCACTCTGTAGTGGGTGACCGCCGGCTTGCCGGACGGCACTACCGCCATCTGAATGCGCTGGGTGGGGTGACGACCGATATTGGCCTCCACTGTGCCGCCGGCCGTCATGTGACCGATGGCAACCGCCTCATATTCACGGGTGATTTCCCGTCCCTGCAGCGCGGTGACCAGATGCGTTTGCGCCGGTATCGTCTTGGCGACCACCATGAGGCCGGTCGTGTCTTTGTCGAGCCGATGCACTATGCCGGCACGAGGTACTTCGGCGATGCTCGGGCAATAGTGCAGCAGGGCATTGAGCAGGGTGCCGCCCGGTGTGCCCGCGCCCGGATGGACCACCAGGCCGGCCGGCTTGTTGATCACCATGATGTCATCATCTTCGTAGACGATGTTCAGCTCTATGTCTTCGGGCTCGAAGCGCACATCGTCTTCCAGCTCGGCGTGAATCACCACCTGTTGTCCCGACAGGACTTTTTCCCGTGGCTTGTTGGCTACCTGACCATCCAGCCGCACCTGATCCTGCTGAATCCAGGTTTTGATGCGGGTACGGGAATAATCGGGGAACATGTCTGCCAACGTCTGATCCAAACGCTGACCGTATTGATGATCGGCAACAACGCCGTTTAGTTCGATTTGCTGGCTCATAGAGACCACTGGTTACCAAATGATGTTTAATTGGGTATTCTAGCGGTTCTTGACGCTGAGCTTAATCAGTTTCCGCTTACTTGGTTCCCGAATCGCAAAAATGGACTCTTTACATGGCTAAACAACGAAGCGTATGGCTCACTTTGACTCTCGCCCTGGCGCTGACCGCCACCGGCTGTGCCAGCACCCAGAAAGACCTGGTGCCGGACGAGCCACCCGAAGTGCTCTATCAGGATGCACAGGAACGCTTGCAGGCCGGCAACTTTATCCGTGCCGCCGAGTTGCTGGAAGCCATGGATTCCCGTTATCCGTTTGGTGCCTACTCCAATCAGGTACAGCTTGACCTTATCTATGCCTACTACAAGCAGGATGACACCGCCCGGGCCCTGGCCAACATAGATCGCTTCATTCGCCTGAACCCCAACCACCCCAGCGTCGATTACGCCCAGTACATGCGGGGCCTGACCAACATGGCCACCGACCACAACTTTTTTCAGGAGCTGCTCAACATCGACCGGGCCGACCGGGATCCGGCCTATGCCCGCCAGGCCTTTGCCGATTTCCGTCAGCTGCTGCGCCAGTACCCGAACAGCGTGTACGCCGCCGATGCCCGGGCCCGTATGATTGCCCTGAAAAACCGGCTGGCCAAGTACGACCTGTCCGTGGCCCGGTTCTACATGAAGCGGGGCGCCTGGCTGGCCGCCGCCAACCGCGCCAAGTTCGTGGTGCAGTCCTATCCGGACACCGACACCCTGCAACCGGCACTGCAGATCATGACCCAGGCCTACAGCACTCTGGGGCTGACCGACATGGCCAACAACGCCAAGGCCGTATTGAAAGCCAACTTCCCCGCCGGTTAACCACCAGCCAGCCGCACAAAAAAGCCCGCGTATGCGGGCTTTTTTGTGTCTCGGTTTCGTTATTTTAGTGCCTTTCTCTCCGGTGGCATTTTCACGCTGCGTCAACTCTCGCCAGTTCAGGATACAAAATGCATTGCACTCCTATCAAAATGATTGCACCCACTCGAGCCTTGAGACTAAAATGGCTCCGCCTGAGCCACAGCGCTATCGCCATCAACAGGCAAACGAAGAACATCGATAAGCATCGAATAAAAATCAATAACAGGGATATAATTCAATGACGTTTAAAAAATCACAACTGGCCATGGCCGTCGCCGTGGCTATCAGCTTTTCAGCACAGGCGCAAATAAACAACAGTGGCTCCATCTACATTGATGGCAGTGTAAGTGTTGGCAGTGCCAATGCTGCCACTGAAGCCCGGAACTTTGTTGAGGAAGAATCCCCCATCAGTAAAGTCTTTGAAAAAGCCCCTTCCGGCACTTCTTCCGTTTATTTGGGTGATGGTGAGTCCCTGCTAGAAATCCGTGATGGCGAGCTGAATGCACTGGACATGGATCTGCAGAATATTGATCCCAACAAGGAAGAGTTTCTCAGCACCGGCAGTGAGAGCACCTTTGTTATTGATAACGTTACTTCTGCACAAACCTTGATCGAAACCAATGGTGCTCATATTGAGCATAACGGCAGCGCTGCTGCCATTGCCATCAGCAACAGCAACCTGACCGGCATAGATTTTGATATTGCTGAAGGTGATGAACCCATTCCGGAAAATCTGGTGAGTCATAAAGAGCTGATCACCAACAACGGTGGTGAAATTGTTGCCATGGGTCTTGGCAATGCGATCGATATCAGCAACAACAGCACTATCAATGGCCTCATTATCAACGAAGACTGGGGCAACGAAGCAGAAAACACCATGAAAGGTGGTTTCATTGTCGCTACCAAAGGCGCTGGTATCAGCCTGACCGACAGCATCCTGAACGGTGGTATTCAAAACGTGTCACGCCAGGATGCGGCCAAAATTGTCGGTGGCCGGGCCGCCATAGAACTGAACAACAGCACCCTTGATGGCTACATCGTCAACGAACATTCGGGGGAAAATCAGCCAATAGGCTCACAACCCATCATTCTTGGCAAGGATGTCGCTATTGCCTTCAACAACAGTCGGGTCAACGGTGGCATCAAGAACGAAGGTATCATCGTTGCCGAAGGCATAGTCTGGTATGACGAAACCACCGGTAACAACACCGATGAGCAGTTTGACACACTACTCGACAGCAAACTAAACGGCGTCACCCCATTCGATGCCCAAGGCAACGCCGCCATTCAGCTGAAAGACGGTACCGTATTTAATGGCAATATTGACAACAGCGGTATTATTGCTGGTGGTCATTACGGTATCAATATCGCAGACGATGTGACCGGCAATATCACCATCAACCAGCTGGCCGGTGAACTGAACGGCACCACTGCCCTGCGCATGAACAAAATTACTCGTACCAACTACACTGGCGGTAAAATCAACGGCAATGTAGAAAACCATGGCGGTACCTTCTATGTGGAAGGAAACCAGTCCATCGCCGGCGATTATATGCAGACTGAAGGTTCCACCCTGGCCATGGGCCTGCATAAAGAAACCAGCCTGTCCGCCAACAATATCGACCTGGCCGAAGGCAGCAAGGTGCTGATCGATCTGAGCAAGGGCGATCTCTATGTGCAGAATGGTGACAGAGTTGAACTTTTGAAAGGCAAAGTCAGCGATACAGGTGTCAACTATTCAGTTAAATCAGGCTTAGTTACTGTCGCCAGTACTGAACGTAATGACGCCGGCAACCTAGTGCTGGTTTTCGACCGTACTTCTTATGAAGACGCTATTGAAGATAGTATTAGTGGAAACACAGGTAGCAATACCGAGGGCGATACCGAGGCCAATACCGGTGGCAATACCGAGGCCAATAACGGTGGCAATACCGAGGCCAATAACGGTGGCAATACCGAGGCCAATAACGGTGGCAATACCGAGGCCAATACCGAGGTCAATACCGAGGTCAATACCGGTAGCTCTATAGTCGTAAGTGACTTAAGCAATGAGCAAATAAAGAATATTAGAATTATAGGTAAAGCTTTTGATGAGCTTCGTAAACTACCAAATAGCTCACCAGCAGTAGAAAAAATACTAAAGCTGGTCGATGAAATGGAAAGTCGTGAAGGTATTCTCGCAGCCGCAGCTCAGCTGCTGCCTGACGTTTCCGGTGCCAGCGTGGCCGGTGCCATGAACGCCAGCAGCCAGTCCGGCGCTCAGATATCGGTGCGGGCTCGTGGTTTGGCCTCAGGCGATGCCTTCGCCAACAGCGGCCTCTGGATTCAGGCGTTGGCTTCAGACGGCGAGCAGGACAACCGTCACGGTGACGGCTACAAGACAGACAGCCATGGCTTCGTGCTGGGTGCCGACACCGAGCTGAACAGCGGCCTGGTACTGGGTGCCGCCTACAGCTTCATCAACTCCGAGAGTGATACCGCCAACAGCAGCATCGACTCCGACTACCATATGGCCACCGCCTACGCGGCTCAGTCTCTGGGACAGGTACTGATCGATGGTCAGGCTTACTACGCCTGGGGTGACAACGATAGCCAGCGTAATATCGGTGCTCGCGCCAATTACGACAGCAATCTCGTTGGTGCCCGCGTAGGTGCCGGCTATCAGTTCGAACTGGGCCAGGCCACCCGCTTCGTACCCAGCCTGTCGCTGGAAGCGTCCCGCCTGTCGGTAGACGGCTATACCGAAACCGGTTCACCTGCCGCGCTCAGCATCGGCAAGCAGGACTTCAACCGTCTGGAACTGGGTCTGAGCACAGAGCTGAGCAAGGACTATCAGATTAACAGCATGATGGTTACTCCCAGTCTGACGCTGGGCGCCTTCCACGACTTTGAAGCCGAGGCTCAGGCCAGCACAGTCGCCTTCGCGGCTGCACCGGCCGAGACCTTTACCGTTACCGGCCGCGACCCCGAGAAAAACCGTTATGTGGCAGGCGTGGGTCTGGACATCATGAGCGGTGAAAACTTGACCGTCAGCGCCGAATACAACTACAACTGGAACGGTGACGGCTTCGATGCCAACGCCGGTGCCCTGAAGTTCCGCTGGGACTTCTAAGCGCCAGCATAACCGGTAATATCCGGAGCAAACAAAAGGCGAACCCTCGGGTTCGCCTTTTTTATGTGTCGCCGTTTTATGTGCCGCAGCGCCGCTGCAGCTCGGCAAAAACCGACCAGTCTAGGCGCCAGGGGCCATGATGCCGGGCAGACTTTACTTCCTCTATCCGCACGCACTCACTTTGCCCGGCAACCTCCTTTAGCTGCCGCCGAGTCAGCTCGGGCGGCACCACCACATCTTGACTGCCGGTGTAATGCAGCTGAGGCAGGCCGGACAGTTTCTGTAAAATAGCGCTGTTGTGGCCGTAGGCTTCATCCGCCAGCCGATGAAAACGGGTGAAGCTATCCGTATCCAGATTACCGGCCACCGTCACCAATCCCTTCACATCCGGCAGCCGTTCGGCCAGTTGCACGGCAATATTGGCGCCGCCGGAAAAGCCGATGAGGATGATATCGCGCCCCTCCCCTACCAGCTGGTGCAGCGCTACTGCCATATCATCTATTTCGGCAAAACGGCGTGTGGTCCAGACGCTGAAGTGACAACCTCTTGCCGCCGCGTTCACATACTGACAGGGCCGGCCCAGATACAACACGGAAGCATGCGGATCTGTTGCCGCCAGCCTGAGCGCTACCGGATCCTGAGGCGTCGGGTCGGATGAAGGTCTCCCACTGCTACGCCAGGCATGACCATCCCCTTCCAGATACAGATGCACCGGCTGGCCTGGCGACAACCGCCCCCATGCCGCAATCGGCAAACGAGCATCCACACTCATGGCGGTCAGGCCGCCTTGCCTGGCAAGCTGCTCGGCGTGTAAACGCCGTTCACTTCCCGATTGAGCAGTGCAAGCCGTCAGCAGGGCTACAACCAAGCAGGCTCCGACTTTGACGGTGGCTTTCATATCGATTCCAGATAGCGCAGCGAGCGGATGCCGAACCAGCACAAGGGCTCGCCGTCGATCAAGACCGCATCCGGCACTGCCACTCTGTCGGCCGGATGCACACAATATCGGGTGCGTCCCACTACATTAACACCGCACTCGATCAGGGTTTCGGTCCATGACGGCACCATGAACACCACTCTCATCAACCCGCTTCCTTGTTGTTAAAAATAATAAAGGGGAGACGTAAAGAACACGCCTCCCCCCTCATTGATCTCAGGACGGCTTACTGGCCGAAGTAGTTCTGCAGAAATTCGTCGAAGCCGATGGTGTCGGATCTTTCTATCTTGCGCTGACGCATCTCGGAGCGGGCACCTTCTTCATCGAAGTAGCTGTCTTCCCAGTAGCGCGGGCGGCTTTGCTGCAGTTGCTGATGGTGGCGCTTCGACAGCCCTAAGCCGAAGGGCAATATGTCCTGACCGCTGGCTTGCAGTTCGTCGAGTACCCGGGCCGACAGGGTCAGGCTCGGATCCTGAATCGCCGCCAGCTGTTGTGCATGGGCCTGGCCGTAGCAGCCTCGGCCACAGCAGGCATCCAGCAACGCCGCTACCTCTTTCAGCTCGCCGAAATAACGTTCGCCCAGGGCCTTGAGCGTCAGGGCCTCGCCGCCGAACACTTCCAGTTCCAGGCCGGGCTTGCGCCCTTCCAGCACCACCTTGTTGAAGTTGCGTCGGTTCAGCGCTATCTCGTCTTCCGCCAGCGGGGCCGACGGGGTCAGCAGACACCAGAGCAGGAAGGTATCGAGGAAGCGAATTTGCCCCTCATCTATGCCTACCGCCGTGAAGGGGTTCACATCGACCGAGCGCACTTCGATATATTCGATGCCGCGGGTGGCCAGGGCTTCCGACGGCTTTTCGCCGCTTTCGGCGGTGCGCTTGGGCCGGATCGGCGCATACAACTCGTTTTCGATCTGCAGCACATTGTCGTTGAGCTGGCGGTACTCTCCATCCACCTTGACGCCGATTTTCGCAAACTCGGCCGCATGGGTGCCGATGGCCCGACGCAGCGAGGACACGTATTCGTCCAGGCTGTTGAGGGAAATATTCAGATCGGCCTGGGCGTTGTTGGTATAGCCCAGATCCGACAAGCGCAACGAAGTGGCATAGGGCAGATAGAGGGTCCCCTTGCCGAGCCGCTCGAACGGCAGCTGATGATCGCGCCCGTCGAGGAAAGATCCGCACAGCGCCGGAGAGGCACCGAACAGATAGGGGATCAGCCAGCCGAAACGATAAAAATTGCGGATCAGCCCCAGGTACTTGTCGGAGACAAAGTCCTGCAGAAACTCGTTGTTGCCTTCCAACTTGTGCCATTCACTCCAGAAGCTGTCGGGCATGGAAAAATTGAAATGCACCCCGGAGATCACCTGCATCCGACTGCCGTAACGATGATGCAGCCCCTGCCGATAGAGGGTTTTCATCCGCCCGACGTTGGAGCTGCCGTACCGGGCCAGCGGAATATGATCGTCGCCCTTGAGCAGACAGGGCATGCTCAGCGGCCACAACTGCTCTTCACCCAGATGGCGCATGGTATAGCCGTGAATATCGCCCAGCTGCGCCAGCAGTATCTCTACCGAGTCCGACACCGGGGTGATGAACTCCATCAGAGACTCGGAAAAGTCGGTGGTGATGTTGGCGTGGGTCAGGGCCGAGCCCAGTACCTTGGGGTGGCCGGTCTGGGCCAGCAGCCCGTCCGGTGTGATACGCAGGCTTTCGCGCTCTATGCCACGACGAATGCCCTTGATGGCGGGCAGGCGGGTCGGAGCTTGCCAGGCCTGGAGTCGTTCGGCCAGTGTAGATGTTGTCTTGGTCATTATCGGTTACTCTGTGGCGCGGGATAACCGCTCGCCAGGGGCGAGCGGTTATCCCGCGAGAGGTCTGGCCTCGTTACTCAATGGTAAAGTCGTGTACCGGAAGATGGAGCTGCGCCAGCGATTTTTCAAGCTTTTGTTTGTCGCCGACCACCACCACCACCATGTCGTTGGGGTCCAGCCACTGCTCGGCAAGCTCGGTCAGCACCTTGCTGTCGATATCGGCCACTATCTGCTGCTGCTCGTCGAGGTAATCCGGCGACAGCTGCATCATCGCCAGCTGCAGCAGAAAGCCCGCCTTGTTGCCCAGCGTCTCGTAAGACAGGGCATCCTGCTGGGAATAGCTGCTGCGCAGATAGCTCAGCTCCTCCTGGCTCGGCCCCTGCTCCCGAAAACGGCTGAACTCCGCCAGAATGTTCTCGATGGCCGGCACGGTCGCATCACCACGGACATCGGTGGCCACCACGAACACCCCCGCATCCCGGTTGCCGGTAAAGTAGGAATTGGCCCCGTAGGTAAAGCCCTTGTCTTCACGCAGGTTCTGGTTGATACGGCTGTTGAAGTTGCCGCCCAGGTTGAAGTTCATCAGGTTGGCATGAAAGAAGGGGCCGGTGGCATCCAGCGGCAGGGCACGCCGACCGATGCGCAGCACCGACTGCACGGCGCCGGGTACATCCACTACATAAATGCCCGCCGCCGCCGGTTGCGGCAGCACACTCACCTCGGGCAGGGTCGGCGCCTCTCCCTGCCAGCGAGTCAAAAAGCCAAACGCTGCCCTGGCCTGAGCGGGATCCAGATCGCCGGCCACCAGCACGTGACCATTGGCCGGGTTGTAGTAACGTCGATAGTAATCGCGCACCTGCTGCAGCGTAATGGCGCTGATTTGCTCGGCCCGGCCCTCGTCCGGCAACCCCATGCGGGTATTGCCGTACATCAGCTGGCGAAACGCATGCTGGGCCAGCCAGGCGGGCCGGTGCCGGTTCTGGGCCATGGATTCCAGCAGCCGGGATTTGACCTGCTCGAAGTCCTGCTCACGCAGACCCGGATGAAACAGCAACTCTTCCACCAGGGCCAGGGTTTGCGGCAGCGTCTCGGTCATGCTGGTGATTTCAATCAGGTTGGTATAGAAACCGCTGCGCACGCTGATGCTGGCACCGAGCCGCTCCAGTGCTTCGCTGAAGGCCCCGGCCTTCAGCCGCTCCGAGCCCTGATTCATCATGGCCGCCGTCAGGGTCGCCAGCCCGGTGTCATCCGGGCTTTCGGCCCGCTGGCCGCCGGGTAGCGCCAGTATCACGGATACCGCCGGTATCTCGTCGTTGACCGTGCCCAGCAGCTGAATGTTGTCACCCAGGGTGTCTTGCCACAGCGGCGGCACCTTGATTTGCACCGGCTCCGCCGCCGGCGGCATCACACTTCGGTCGAAATTGTCTACGACCTTGCGATCCGGCAAGGACGCCGGTTCTGTATCGGCGGCCGGCAAGGTCCGCTCGGCCACCTCATGGTTGGGCTCGGCGGCCTGCCAGTCGTTTTTACCGGTCGGCACCACGCTCAGCGCCGCCACCGGTTTGTTCTGCAGATAACGGCGGTATACCGCCGTCACCTGCTCCGGCGTGGTCTCGGCCAGCTGACGCCAGGCGTTAATGGTGTAGAGGGGGTCATCTTTCAGCACCTGGCCCAGCGACAATTGCCGGGCCTTGCCCTTGGTGCTGTCGAGCCCGAGGATCAGCTCGGCACGCAGTTCGGTCACCGCTTTTTCAACGTCACCGCCGGCAATGCCGCGCTCGGCGACCTCGGCCACGATGCGGTCTATCTCCTGCTTGAGTGGCACCAGGGAGCCGTCTTTCGACGGGTTGCTGTAGGCCCAGACGCTCAGGGTACAGGCCAGCTCGGCGCAGTAATGGCTGGCCCCGGCGCTGACGGCCTGGCCGGTTTCCACCAGTTGCTGATACAGCAGCGAGCTTTTGCCCCCGCCCAGCACATTGGCCAGCACATCCAGCGCCGCCTCGTCCTGGTGGCCCAGGTAAACGGTGGGATAGGCCAAATACAGCATCGGCATGCGAATACGCGTGTCTACCAGGGTCTGGTAGCGACTCTGTTCCAGCTTGGCCGGCTGGGGCCTGGCCGAAGTGACCTCGGGGCCGGCGGGAATGGGGCCGAAGTACTTCTCCACCCAGGCCAGGGTCTGCTCGGTATCGAAGTCACCGGAAATCACCAGGGTGGCGTTATTGGGGCCGTACCAGCGTGTGAAAAACGCCTTGAGATGGCTGACGTCGACACGGTCCAGATCTTCCACATAGCCAATGGGCTGCCAGCTGTAGGGATGATCCCGCGGATAGAGCAGTTCACCCATGCGTTCCCCCACCAACCCATAGGGCTGATTGTCGATACGCTGGGCCCGTTCGTTCTTGACGGTATCACGTTGAATTTCGAATTTGTGCTGGCTCACCGCTTCCAGCAGAAACCCCATGCGATCCGCTTCCAGCCACAGCATCTTTTCCAGATGATTGGCGGGCACCGTCTCGAAGTAATTGGTTCTGTCCTGGTTGGTGGTACCGTTCATGGTGCCGCCGGCCTCGTTGACCAGGCGAAAGTGCTCCTGATCACCCACATGCTTGGAGCCCTGAAACATCATGTGCTCGAAGAAGTGGGCAAAGCCGGTCTGACCCGGCTCTTCCCGGGCCGAACCAACGTGGTAGGTCATTTCCACATGCACCAGCGGATCCGACTTGTCGGCATTCAGCAGCACCGTCAGGCCATTATCCAGCCGGTACATACGGTAGGGGATCACCAGGCCATCGTCGGCCTGCTCCACTTCCTGTACCAACACGGGGGCAGCCGGTGCCAGCAAGGGGCACAACAGCAACAACAGGGACCAATACTTCATGGGGTTTCCTTATAAATAATGCTGCATAACGGATGTGGTTCTGTCGTCATTCCTGCACGTCTTCTCTTGTCATTCCCGTACGTCTTCTCTGGTCATTCCCGTACGTCTTCTCTTGTCATTCCCGCGAAGGCGGGAATCCAGGATGGGTGGCGCAGAGCAGTCAGACTGCGGGTCGCCTGCAAAGGCAATGGACCCCCGCCTTCGCGAGGGTGACGATAAAGGCAAACTAGCCCCAAAATTCACATCAGTTATGGGATATTGCTTATCAATTCACTAGGCCGGTTATCCCTGCAGCAGTATCTTGCCGCGGGTATGACCGGTTTCAATCTGACGATGGGCCGCCGCGCCCTCGGCCAGCGGATACACCTGGCTCACTTCCACCCGCAGCCGTTGTTTGGCCAGTGCCTGAATCAACCACTCCAGATGCTGGGGGTCGTTGCGCTTGAGCATGCCGGTCACGGTCAGCCCCAGCGGCTCGGCGGCGGCCTTCACCTCATCGGCGGTAATGGTGGGCACTGTGACCACGCGGCCACCGGATTTAACATGAGACAGAAGTGCGCATCCGGAAGTTCCGCCCACCAGATCGAAGAACAGGTCTACCGGTGCCATGGCCGTCAAGGCGGCGTCATCGCGATAGTCGATCACCTCGTCGGCGCCCAGATCGTGCAAAAAGTCGTGATTGGCGGGCGAGCCCAGTGCCACCACGATCGCCCCCAGATCCTTGGCCAGCTGCACCGCCAGATGCCCCACCCCGCCGGCAGCGGCGGAAATCAGCACCCGTTCACCGGCCTTGAGGCCGCCATGCTCGGTCAACCCCTGCCAGGCGGTCAGCCCGGCCAGCGCCAGGCCGGCGGCCATGTCATCGCTGACCTCATCGGGCACCGGCAGCAGGCTGCTTGCCGGCACCACCAGCTTCTGGCTGTAGCCACCACCGCTCACCAGGCCAAACACCCGATCGCCGGCTTGATGAATGCTGACCTCTGAACCGACTTCCAGCACGGTACCCATGACTTCAAAACCCGGCGACCAGGGCAGTTTGTCCTTGATCGCCTGAGCGCCCCAGCCGAGACCGGCCCGGGTTTTGGCATCGATCGGATTCACTCCTGCATAGTGCATCTGCACCCGAATTTGATCGGCGGCCAGCGGTGGGCTGCTCGCCTCGACCAGTACCAGTTGACTCGCATCACCGAAGGCCTTGATCACCAATTGCTTCATGTCTCACTCCTTGTCCATTATTGATAAGCGATGACTCAGCCTGCAACATAGCACGGCTTCAGCTGACCCTGAATGATAATTGGCTCAATGGGGTTCTCATTGATACAGTTCACTGATGGCTGAATACCATATCACCCTGATTTCATTCACCGTAAGGCCTTTGCCATGACCCGATTGTTTTTGCTGCCACTGCTTCCGGCCCTGCTCTGGTACTTTTTCCTGCTCTACAACCAGATCCCCGTTAAACAGGGTGCCCGGGTGTTTTACTGGATTATCGGCCTGGGCTGGGGACTGGCCGCCTTTCTCAGCCTGATGATGATATTAACCCGTTAACCCCGTGAGGGGTGAGGCGTAAGGCGTGAGGGGCTATTACACATAAGCCCCAACCCTTTACCCCTCACCCCTTTCCCCCTCGCTCCTCACTCCTCACGGGTTTTACCAATAGTTTTCCATCAGGATCTGGCCGGGCTTGCGCCGCAGGTGTTTCTGCAGCCCCTTGTGTTTGAGTTCGGTCACGGTATCTCGCACCATTTGCGGATTACCGCACAGCAGTACCCGGCTGTGTTCCGGGGTTAGCCTCAGGCCCACCCTGTGCTCCAGGCTGCCATCGGCAATGGCGTGGGTAATGCGGCCCGGCTCGGTACCGGCTACCGTCTCCCGCGATACAAAGGGCACATAGTGAAAGCCGGGCCGGTCTTGCGTCAGCCCGGCGATTTGCTCCCGATAGCCCAGCTCTTCGCCCAGACGCACCCCGTGCACCAGCACGATATGGTCGAACTGCTGCCAGCAGCTGCCTTCCGCCAGCATGGATACAAACGGACCCACGCCGGTACCGGTGGCCATCAGCCACAAATCCCGGCCCGGCGGTACTTCATCCAGGGTCAGAAAGCCGGCCGCCGTACGCTGTACCAGCAGCTCATCCCCGACCTCGAGTCCGGCCAGATAAGGGGTGAGCTTGCCTTCGGGAATGGTCACCAGATAGAACTCGGCGTCCTGCCCCGGCGCATTGACGTAGGAATAGGCCCGGGCCACTTTTTTATCTTCGTCATGCCGGGCCAGCTTGGTGAACTGACCGGCCTTGAACGGCGCTACCTCGGCGTCCACCACCAGAGAAAACAGCGTATCCGACCATTGTTTGCGGGCCTTGACCCTGCCTGTGATCCAGTCTGCCATCCCGTGCTCTCCGTTAGGCTTTCTCCCACTGTAGCTTTATTGCAGGCAATAAAAAACCCGCGACAAGCGCGGGTTTTTTAACGAGCGGCCTGATTTAGGCAGCAACAACCTGGATTTTAACGGTTGCTTTAACGTCGGCGTGCAGCTGCACACCCACTTCAAACTCGCCTACATTACGCAGAACGCCGTCGTACAGGCGAACTTCGCTCTTGGCAACAGCAACACCGGCAGCGGTGATGGCGTCGGCCACGTCGCGGGCACCGATGGAGCCGAACAGCTTACCTTCGTCACCGGACTTGGATGCGATAACCACGTTTTCCAGACCAGACAGCTGATCGGCACGGGCTTGCGCAGCAGCCAGTTGCTCGGCCAGTTTGGCTTCCAGTTCGGCGCGGCGAGCTTCAAAAGTCGCTACGTTGTCTTTGGAGGCCAGAACGGCTTTGCCCTGGGGCAGCAGGTAGTTACGAGCATAACCGGATTTAACGGTTACCTGGTCGCCCAGGCCGCCCAGTTTGGCGATTTTATCAAGCAGAATAACTTGCATTACCTTTCCTCTATCTATATTGGCGAGTTAGGCCGCTGCTTACTTGTGCAGATCGGTGTAAGGCAGCAGGGCCAGGTAACGAGCGCGTTTGATCGCACGAGCCAGCTGGCGCTGAAACTTAGCGCTGGTGCCGGTGATGCGGCTCGGTACAATTTTACCGGACTCGGTAACATAGTTTTTCAGGGTTACGATGTCTTTGTAATCGATCTCGGTTACACCATCAGCGGTGAAACGGCAGAACTTACGACGACGGAAAAAACGTGCCATGATTCTATTCCTCAGCTAAAACGTGGATTACTCTGCAGCTTCTGCACGAGCGTCGTCACGACGGGGTTGACGCTCTTCTCTGACCTTGGCCATTTCAGAAGGCTCAGTGACCGCATGCTTGGTGCGCATAATCATGTTACGCAGCACGGCATCGTTGAAGCGGAAGTTAGTTTCCAGCTCATCGATAACAGTCTGGTCGGCTTCTACGTTCATCAGAACATAGTGGGCTTTGTGCAGCTTGTTGATCGGGTAAGCCAGCTGGCGACGGCCCCAGTCTTCCATGCGGTGAACTTGACCGCCAGAAGTGGTGATGGCGCCGGTGTAGCGCTCGATCATACCGGGAACCTGTTCACTCTGGTCAGGGTGAACCATAAATACGATTTCGTAATGACGCATGGATTGCTCCTTACGGGTTATAGCCTCTGCGTGGGCTCAGTCACACCATCGGAGGCAAGGAACTTGTAGCTAAAAACGACTGATTTTAAGGTCGCGTAGTGTAAGGGATAACCAATCGGGCGGCAAGAGAATATCTTTCGTGAGGAGTGACTTTACCCCTCACCCCTTACCCTTCACTCCTCACTGCGTTTACCGCAATCGCCGTTGCAGGCCGATGGCGACGATCACCACGGCGGCACCGAGGTAAACGTTGAGGTCCGGAAATTCCGCAAACAGCACCATGCCCATCAAGGTGACAAAGACAAGCCCAGAATATTCGCTGGCGGCAATCTTGCTGGCATCGGCCATGGCATAGGCCAGGATGCAGATACCCTGATAGATGATGCCGACCAGGCTGGCGCCAATCAGCAACAGCCACACCTCCGCCGCCACCGGCTGCCAGCCGGGCAAGGCCAGGGCAAAACTCACCGGTATGGCCAGCACCTGGGTCAGAAACAGCGTTGCCAGCACGGAGCGCCCCTGAGGCAGCCGACGCACCAGTACATTGCTGGCCGCCATGGAAAAGGCGGTCAGCAACGCCAGCCAGCCGGCCCAGTGCCACTCGGCCGGGTTCAACACGATCAGGATGCCGCCGAAGCCGAGCAGGCTGACCCCATAGGTGGCCAGCCGCACCTGCTCCTTGCTGATCAGCGCCGCCAGCGGCAGCGTCATCAGCGGCGAGGCATAAAACACCGCATTGGCGGTGGCCAGCGGCAGGTACATCAGGCTGATGAAGACACAGGCCGAGCCCATCAGCAGCAGATGGCCGCGCAGCAGATGGATCTTCCACTGACCCCAGCCCTTTTTCTCTCGCGGCAGTCGCCACCAGAACGGCAGCAGCAGCATGGCGGTCATCAGAAAGCGCAGCGCCACATACTGATAGGGGGTCGCCTCGGTCTGGCCCAGCAATTTGACCAGCACATCGCCGAAGGAGATCAGCAGGTTGCCCAGCACCAGCAGCAGTATTGCCAGCATCTGCCGGTCGGCCGTCAGACGGCCCACCATACTCTGCATATTCACGCCCTGCCCTTCATGCTCAACACCTCATCTCACCCGACCCCTGTTGGGATTCGCTTCGCTCATCGCCAACCTACGTCATCTGACACCTCACGCTTACTGCCCGCGCTGGCGCACCATTTCGAACAGGCAGACACCGGTGGCAACCGACACGTTCAGGCTGGATACGGATCCGGCCATGGGAATGCTGACCAGCTCGTCACAATGTTCACGGGTCAGGCGACGCATGCCCTTGCCTTCCGCGCCCATCACCAGCGCCAGGGCGCCGCTGAGCCTGGCCTGATAGAGGCTGTGATCCGCCTCACCGGCGGTGCCGACCACCCAGACGCCCTTGTCCTGCAACTGACGCAGGGTGCGCGACAGATTGGTCACCTGAAACAGCGGCACCACTTCGGCGGCGCCACAGGCTACCTTGCGCACCACGGGGCCCAGGCTGGCAGACTTGTCCTTGGGCACTATGACACCATGCACGCCGGCGGCATCGGCGGTACGCAGACAGGCCCCCAGATTGTGCGGGTCGGTCACCCCGTCCAGCACCAGCAGCAAGGGGCTGTCTTGGGTCGCGAGCAACTGGTCCAGATCCGTCTCGTTCAGCACCGGCTGGGCCTTGACCTTGGCCACTACACCCTGGTGCTGCCCGCCCTTGGCCTTGTTGTCCAGCGCCGCACGGCTGGCGGGCTGGGCCTTGACACCCACGGCCAGCAGGCGGGCCTGCAAGGCATTCAGGCGCTCGTCTTCACGGCCCTTGAGCAGCCACACTTCCAGCACCTGTTCCGGGTGGGTTTCCAGCAGGGCATCGAGGGCGTGAATGCCAAAAATCAGTTCATTGCTCATGGGTTATTCTCGAAAAATGGTGGTGATAAAATAGGGTAATAAAAACAGGAAGGGTCGGCATAAAGCCAACCCTCCTCGTTAACAAACCGACATCAGGCGTTAACGACGCTTTCTGCTGCCTTTGGGCTTGTTACCGCCCTGGCCTTCCGCCGGCTTGGCGTCGGGCTTGGCGCCGCTCTTCGGCTTGGCACGCTGGCGCGACTTCAGGTTCTTGGCGCCCTTGCCGGTTTTGGCACCGGCCGGCAGCGGTTCTTCCACGGTTTCGAAGTCGATCTTGCGATCGTCCAGATTTACCGCCATCACCTTGACCTTGATCTTGTCACCCAGACGATAACGGCGGCGGAAGTTCTCGCCGATCAGGGTCTGGCGCGCCGGATCAAACTGGTAGTAATCGTTCTGCAGGCTGGAAATGTGCACCAGACCGTCGATATGGATCTCGTCCAGCCGCACGAAGAAGCCGAAGCCGGTCACATTGGCGATGGTGCCACCAAATTCGCTGCCCACATGATCGAGCATGTATTCGCACTTGAGCCAGTCGGCCACGTCGCGGGTGGCGTCATCGGCACGACGCTCCGTGGTGGAGCAGTGATCGCCCATGGGGGCGACTTCATCATACTGGTAAGGCACGCCACCGGTTTTATGGCCGCCGTCGCCCTGCAGCTTGCTCAACTGGGCCTTGATGGCCCTGTGCAGCACCAGATCCGGATAACGACGAATCGGCGAGGTGAAGTGGGCATAAGACTTCAGCGCCAGACCGAAGTGGCCCATGTTGTCGGCCTGATAAATCGCCTGCTTCATGGAACGCAGCAGCATGGTCTGGATCAGCTCCGCATCGGGTCTGTCCTTGATCTGCTCGGCCAGCAGGGCGTAATCCGCCGGCTCCGGCTCCAGGCCGCCTTTCAGCTCCAGACCCAGCTCGGCGAGGAAACTGCGGAAACCGGTCAGCTTCTCTTCGCCCGGCTTGTCGTGCACCCGGAACAGGGCGTGAGCGTCCTGCTTTTCGATAAAGCGGGCGGCGGCCACGTTGGCCATGATCATGCATTCTTCGATGATCTTGTGGGCGTCGTTGCGCACCACCGGCACTATGCGCTCGATCTTGCGCTGGGGGTTGAACACGAAGCGGGTTTCCTCGCTTTCGAATTCTACCGCGCCACGCTGATGGCGCGCTTCCTTCATGGCCTGATACAGCTGGTTCAGGTTTTCCAGGTGCGGCACCAGCGGCGCATAACGCTCGCGCAGGGTTTCGTCTCCTTCGAGCATGGCCGCCACCTTGTTGTAGGTAAGACGGGCATGAGAGTTCATCACCGCTTCATAGAACTTGAAGCCGGACAGCTTGCCGGAGGCAGAAATGGTCATTTCCGCCACCATGCACAGCCGATCCACCTGCGGGTTGAGCGAGCAGAGGCCGTTGGACAGCACCTCGGGCAGCATGGGGATCACCTGCTCGGGGAAGTAGACCGAGTTACCGCGCAGATAGCCTTCGTTGTCCAGTGCCGTACCCGGGCGCACATAATAGGACACATCGGCGATGGCGACCCACAGCCGCCAGCCGCCGGAGCTCTTGGGCTGACAATAGACGGCGTCATCGAAGTCGCGGGCGTCTTCGCCGTCGATGGTCACCAGCGGTAAATCTCGCAGATCCTTGCGGCCCAGCTTGGCTTCTTCCGGCACCTGCTCGGTGAGCTTGGCAATCTCGTGCTTCACTTCTTCCGGCCACACATGGGGAATGCCGTGGGTGCGCAGGGCAATGTCGATTTCCATGCCCGGATCCATGGTTTCACCCAGCACCTCGATCACTTTACCCACACCGGTCATGCGCTTGGTGGGGCGCTGGCTGATGGCAATCACCACCACCTGGCCCATGCGAGCCCCCATGGTCTCGCCCTGGGGGATCAGAATGTCCTGGGCGATACGGCTGTCGTCCGGCACCACGTAGCTGACGCCGTTTTCCACGAAATAGCGGCCCACCACTTCCAGATCCCGGGATTCCAGCAAACGCACCACCCGCGCCTCGCGCCGGCCACGCGAGTCGAATCGCAGCGGCTGCACCAGGGCATGGTCGCCGTGCATCAGGGCGTCCATCTCCCGCTGAGAGAGGAAAAGGTCGTCGCCGCCATCTTCCGGGCGCAAGAAGCCGAAGCCTTCCCGGTGACCGATAACCCGGCCCTTGATCAGGTTCAGCTTGTCGGGCAGGGCGTAACACTTGTTACGGGTAAACACCAGCTGGCCGTCCCGCTCCATGGCGCGCAGACGGCGACGCAGGGCTTCGGCCTGCTCTTCGCCTTCCAGTGCCAGTTCGGCAAAGACGTCATCCCGGGAGACAGGACCCTGCTTGGTTTTAATGAGTTCGAGAATGAATTCCCGGCTGGGAATGGGGTTTTCGTATTTTTCGGCTTCCCGCTTCAGGAAGGGATCTTGTTGTTCTGACATAAAGTGGTCCATTTGAGCACTGTAATAAGGAAAGTATATCTACAGGATAAGAATAACGAGTGACAAAGCGCCCGGTTAAGCCAGTGCTGCTTGAACCGGGCGCCGTTGTCACGAGGGGAAGCCGTTGGTCATTACAGAGATTTCAGCATCTCTTCCGGCAACGCCAGCGTCTGGTTGCTGTTCACACCGATACCGCGCTCTATGATGTTGCGCGCTATGGCCTTGGCCTCGTCCAGCGAGTGCATCACATAGGTGCCGCACTGGTATTCGTTCAGCTCGGGGATCTGCGACTGGTCTTCGACCTTGAGCACATCTTCCATCGCCGCCTGCCAGGCCGCCGCCACGCGCTGCTCGTCCGGCGCGCCCACCAGGCTCATGTAGAAACCGGTACGACAGCCCATGGGTGACAGATCGATGATTTCAACGCCGTCACCATTGAGATGATTACGCATAAAGCCGGCGAACAGGTGCTCCAGGGTATGGATGCCCTTCTCGGACAGAATTTCCTGGTTCGGCAGGCAGAAACGCAGATCGAACACGGTAATGGTGTCGTTATGGGGCGTGGCCATGGTTTTGGCTACCCGCACCGCCGGTGCTTCCATACGGGTATGGTCGACGGTAAAACTGTCCAGCAGTGGCATATGTTATTCCTTGATTCTAGGTTAATTGGCAATTGTGACAAAAAAGCCGGTCTGTTGAAACTAGGGATTAGTGATTGGGGAATAGGGATTGGGGAAGATCACACCACTCCCTGTTCCCTGCTCCCTAATCCCTGCTCCCCGCTTTTACACCGCTTCTTCGTTCTGTTCGCCGGTGCGAATGCGGATCACCTGGCCCACATCGAACACGAAGATCTTGCCGTCGCCGATCTTGCCGGTGCGGGCGGTGTTTTCGATGGCTTCGATACAGGATTCCACCAGATCGTCCTGCACCACCAGCTCCAGCTTGACCTTGGGCAAAAAATCCACCATATACTCGGCACCGCGATACAGCTCGGTGTGGCCTTTCTGACGACCAAATCCCTTTACTTCCGATACCGTCATGCCGGTAATGCCGCGCTCGGCCAGGGCTTCACGCACGTCATCCAGCTTGAAGGGTTTGATGATGGCTTCGATTTTTTTCATCGGTGGCTCCTTACCAATTTATTTTGCCAAAACCCGAGGTAATGGGGTAACGCCGGTCCTTGCCGAAGTTACGCGGGGTGATCCGCGGCCCCACCGCACTCTGACGGCGCTTGTATTCGTTGATATCCACAAGCCGGATCACCCGGCGTACATCGGCTTCATCGAAACCGGCCGCCAGCAAATCATCCAGCGACTGGTCCTGCTCCACATAGGCTTCGAGCATGGCATCCAGCACATCATACGGGGGCAGGCTGTCCTGGTCGAGCTGATCCGGTGCCAACTCGGCCGAGGGCGGCCGGTCGATGACCCGCTGGGGAATGACATAACCCAGGGTGTTGCGATAACGGGACAGCTCGAACACCAGGGTCTTGGGCACATCCTTGATGGGGGCAAAGCCGCCGACCATGTCGCCGTACAGGGTGCAGTAGCCCACCGCCACTTCGCTCTTGTTGCCGGTGGTCAGCACCAATCGGCGGCGCTTGTTGGACAGCGCCATCAGCAGCACGCCCCGGGAGCGGGCCTGCAGGTTTTCTTCGGTGGTGTCTTTTTCGGTGCCCTCGAACATGGGCGCCAGCTGGCCCATGAAGGCGTCGAACATGGGCTCGATGGACACGATATCGAACTCGATATCCAGCAGCTCCGCCTCCTCTTTGGCGTCTTCCACGCTGATGGAGGCGGTATAGCGAAACGGCATCATCACCGCCTGCACCCTGTCCTTGCCCAGGGCATCGACGGCGATGGCCAGGGTCAGCGCCGAGTCGATACCGCCGGAGAGCCCCAGCACGGCGCCGTTGAAGCCGTTCTTGTTGACATAATCGCGGGTGGCCAGCACCAGCGCCTGATACACCTCGGCCAGCGGCTGGAGCGGCGGCTGAACGTCGCCCGGCACGGGCGCACCCTGCTCGAAGCGCACCAGCGCCAGCTCGCTGTCGAACGCTTTCAGGCTCTGGGTGAGCGTGCCTTCGGCATTGAACACCTTGGAGCGACCGTCGAACACCAGCTCGTCCTGGCCGCCCACCTGGTTCAGATACACCAGCGGCAAGGCATTGTCGCGGCTGCGCTGGGCCAGCAGATCCTTGCGGATCCAGGCCTTGCCCCTGTGATAGGGCGAGGCGTTGAGGCTGAGCAGCAGTTCGGCTCCCGCCGCCCTGGCCGCCGCCGCCGGGCCGGCTTCCCACACGTCTTCGCAGATCAGCAGGCCCAGCTGGTGGCCCTTGAACTCGACCACGCAGCTCTCGTCACCGGCGCCGAAATAGCGTTTTTCGTCGAACACGCCGTAATTGGGCAGCAACTGCTTGAAATAACGACCCTGCAACTTGCCCTCATAAAAGAAGGAGGCGGCATTATAAAGCTGGCCGCCTTGCCGCCAGGGGTGGCCGACCACCAGGGCAATATTGGCGCTGGCCGCGGCCAGCTGTTCGAGGGCCGCATCGACCCGCAGGTAGAGATCGTCACGAAACAATAAGTCTTCCGGCGGGTAGCCGGTAATGGCCAGCTCGGGAAACAGCACCAGCTCGGCGCCCTCTTGCTCGGCGTCGGCAGCGGCGGCCAGCATCAGTTGGGTATTGGCTTCGATGGCGCCGACGGTCAGATTCAACTGCGCCAGCGCCAGGGTAAGGTGTGAGGACATGGGGTAGTCTGTCGTTAAAATGCAATAACAGCATAGTAATGAAAGACAGGGGCCTTGTCAGGCCCCTGTTGCGCTGCCTTAGTTGCAGGTGCCGGGAAGGGTAACACCTTCTGGCTTGTCAACCACCACCAGCAGGCAGCCACCTGGAATACTTTCCTTGATCGATCCCTTAGGGAGGGGAACCTGCCAATCATTGTCGCCATCTGGCGATACCGCTTCGTAGCCCGTGTCGGGTAGATCCGCCATCAAGATAGGATCGCCACTCTTGCTTACAGAACAGCTATAGCTGATCCCCTGGTTATTCTTTGCTCCTTTACCGGTTGATTTTGAGGTCTGACTGCATATTTCTCCTTTATACAAGACCTTAATATTCATTTTCTGCGCTTCATCACATACTATCTCGACTTTCTTATTATCATAAGTAATACACTTAATCGCTCCCGTCACACTGATAGAGCCAGGGTCCGCAGCTACTACCTTGACATTCAGTGTGGAACTTCGAGTATCGGTATCATTCGGAGACAATGCCTGAAAAGCGGTTATGCCGCTATTACTGCGCCTGATAGTGGCAGTAATATCCGCATTACCTTCCACTAGCCCATTTACCACTCCCCGGCTATAGACGCCATAATATTTCTCGCTGGTATCTACTATGGTTTGAACCTCTTCATTGCTCACCGGTGCAACCTCTTCCTTACTGCTACTCCATTCGGCAAACAAGGTAAGGTTCACTTCATAAAATGGCACATATCTTAGCAAGTTGTCGGGCGTTGCATCTGCGTTACCCCCCATAACGCCATCCAGCAGCTGCTGACGATATTCAGGAGACACAATATCCACATAAATCCCCCTTGCCACCAACTGCCTTAAGCCAGGCTGAATTTTATCTACATTCGTTGACTTAGGTTCAATATTGTTATCGGCAAGGTATTGAGAAAACTGGCGGGGGGAGTAATTGCTTT
This sequence comes from Oceanisphaera litoralis, assembly GCF_016907015.1. Classification (GTDB taxonomy): domain Bacteria; phylum Pseudomonadota; class Gammaproteobacteria; order Enterobacterales; family Aeromonadaceae; genus Oceanimonas; species Oceanimonas litoralis. Next base: position 20,999 of record NZ_JAFBBE010000025.1, on the reverse strand, counting down.
CAGCAGCCACATCCATATTACTTCCGGCCTTTACCTGAATGCGAATATACTCGGTGACCACTTCCTCGACATAGTCCTGGTAGGCCTGTTGCAGCGTTGAACCCGATAAAAAGCTGGCATCGAAGATATTCATAACGACCAAATTCCAGTCACTGGCTACAGTGTACTTGCCCTTAACACGAACCATGCGACAGGCTTCCACATAACTGCTACCGGTAACAATCACAGGAAGTCCAAGGGAGGAATAATGTCCATGAGGCCGTTTAAAAGCATCATACCAATGGCTGAATTCATTCTCGGGACCATCAAAGTGATTGGCGCAACAACTGTCGCAGAGCGGATCCTGATTACTTGCCGCCTCGCCTTTTTTCTTGCTTACTTTTTCTCCCCTATCCCAGTATGACAGCCCTTTCAGAATCATCCGTTTGGCCGGTAGGGATGCATCGCCATTCGCCACCAGATTGCAGTAACAGGAAATCGTGGCCAGATCCTGCCGTTGCATAGCGCGTTTACCAGTGCCGTCATAAGTATCCGTATCGAAACTGACCCGAACCGTCTTATCGCTGTTACCTTGACCTGTGACGGTGGGCAGTGCCCGGTTGCTTTCCTGAGTCAGACCATCTCCCAGCTCAATGGGTATGACTATCGGTGCACTACCCTCTATGTGTGTGACTTCGGGGGTGTCCAGAACCTGGCCCCCCCCCTCATCAGAACCAAATGGACCACTACTGACGGAGAAATAGGGAGACAGTACCGAGCTGATAGCAATGCCGGGGGTGTTACCGGCATCGTCCCAGTCCACACTCACCACGACTTCCTTTTTATCCGAAGACATACCGGTCGACAGCGGTGTCACCCAGGCCGAACCATCCCAGCCGTAATCATTAACTGTCCAGCTAACGGTATAATCGGTGCCGTTAACCTTAGTGGTACTGCTGGCATCGCTAATACTGCTGTACTCGGCCCGATTCTGAACTCCTCGGAACTCATCCAGCTTGGACTCCGCCAGCCGTAATGCGATCTCTCGATTACGACCGTCCCTGCTATATTCCAGATAGGTTTTATTCAGCTGCAGCAACGAGCCCGCGGTAACCGCCACCACAATAAAGGCAATCATTACTTCTATTAATCCAAATCCTGACTGTGCTTTCATCTAGCCTCCTGCTACCAGTCTTTCCAGCTACCGGGAATATACCCCAAAGACTTCATCCCCCCGTTATTGCTGCCGCTACCATCTTTGCAACCGAACATAGTGCAGGTAACGCCTGGGTCATAAATAATATCGAAGGTGCCAGTGAAGTTTTTGACACCATCATGATTAATCAGGATTGCACCATTCAAGCTTGCTCCACCTGCTAGCGTCACATCATAATCTGGAGCATTTTCAGGATCAGAATCATAAGAAAAGATAAAACCATACACCTTGGTTCCACCATTAATGGTCAGATCACCATTTTTAATAATAATAAACAAGGGAGCCGCAGCACTACCAACGGCCGCGACACCAGAACCCAATTTACAACTTGCCTGATTTTCAACAATATATAAACCAGCACCGCCATTTATTAACTCAGGATCATTGCAATCACTCACAATAGCAGTCGCCTTTTTCTCGACATTGGCCCAACCTTCTTCGGTGTCCGGTTGCCCGAAAATATACTCAACCAGATCATCAGGAAAGTCTGCATCTCCGGTGATAATATCCGTACCTTCATCCTTGCTGTCACTGACTACATCTTTATCACAACCTCCACTGGCGCCTTCCTGACCACAGGTTTTCGCACTCCCCTCTAATGAGGAATCACCCTTAGCCCAAACCGACACCGCCAGGCCAGGGCCGGCGCCATCGGGATTGGAAACGACATTAAAGTTACCTTTCATCACTAGCTCACCGGCCACCAGTATGGGAGCCGCTGGCCCCGAACTCTTGGGATTGAAAATACCGCTTTCGGCCACCTGCACGCTGATGGTGGTGGCGGCGCCGTTATCCAGGGTGGCGGTGGAGACAATTTCCCTGACCCCCTGAACCGCAGTGGAGTTAATGCTGGCCTGGTAGCTGGCAGTGGCAGCCGAGGCATTAACGCTGCCGGACACCGCCGTGGCCAATGGCTTGACCTTGAGCTCGGCAATGGCCTCGGCCACGCCTTTTTCGGCGGCGGCAAAGGCCACCCGGTACTCGATTTCATTGAGCGCGATACGCTTTTCCGACACCAGCACCTTGCCGATAAATACCGACACCGATATCAGAATCGACACCAGCAGCAGGGTGATGGTGAGAGTGGTAAATCCGTTTACCCTGTTCATGGTCTAGTACCCGTCGTTGCGTAGTTTCACCTGGCGCTGCAGGCTCATGGACAGCGCCGGCCTGGTGGCATGAGAAGCGGAAATCGCCAGATCGATGGCACGCATGCCGGTCGCACCGCTGCCGGACACCAGCGCAAAGCTCAGGCTGTCTATCTGTACTTCCGTTTCCGAGACCAGTTTGCTGCCGCCACTGCAGTCACCACTGCCAAGCGCGCCGCTGCCCGGCTCCGTGTAGCTGGTACTGACCTTAAGTAGCTTGTTGGCCGTATCATAGCCGTATACCCGCACCACAGACCCCGCCCCGGAGGCCGGGTCCGGATCCCAGTATTTGATACGGATACAGCCGGGCGCCGTGGCGCCCGAAGCGGTATAGAGATCCGCCGTCGTTGAAAATTGATACTTGGTCGACTTGGCCGAAGAAGAAGGCGTACCCGATGCCATGTCTTGGGCCGCACTGGGGTGATAACCCGCCCGCTGAATATCCCGCGCCAGCATATCGGTAATCACCTGCACATCCTGATTGAGGCGAGACAGCATCAGGGTGGTATTGCCCGACACGATCACAGAGGTAAACAGGGAGATGGCTCCAGCCACCACCACCAGGCCCGCCACCATGGAGACCATCAGCTCCACTATCGAAAAACCGCGGCATTTCTTCAACTGCATGTGGGCACCCCCATCAGTTGATCATCGGAGCAGGTGCGAATAATGCTGTTATTCCAGGTTTTGATCTTCATCTCCTGACTGCCGTTGGAAAGCGTCACATTACCGGAGGTCAGGGTGTTTCTTCTGGGTTTGAAGGTCAGCTGAGTATAAGGAGACGAGGTAAGGGTGATGGAGGGGTAGTCGGCTGACTTGCTTTCTTCAATCAACGCTCCACTACAGCCTGCAGAGTTTCTAATCTGATAACTCCAGTTGCTGGTGCCCGAGCCAGTGAAACAGACGGTAATATCCTTGTTGCGCTTGATCGCCTCGCTGCGCGCCAGTTGCAAATCCGCATAAATGGCCATGCCGGCGCTGCGCACCGTATATTGCTGGCGCAGGGTCTGAAAGCTGGGCACGGCAATGGACAGCAATACCGCCAGCACCACCAGGCCGATTAACAGTTCGATAAGAGTCAGCCCCGCCTGACGCTTGTTCATTGGCTTCCTCCCTGAAGACAAAATCCCGCGACAAAGCTGCCGACAGTGGTTAATCTTGGCCGATATCCAACGTTTAGACAAGGAATATCTGGATGCAAAAGAGTACCGGTTTTACCCTGATAGAATTGATGATAGTGGTGGCCATAGTGGCGATTCTGGCCACGGTGGCCTATCCCTCCTTTACCGGCTACCTGTTGAAAAGCAAGCGGATAGAAGCCATACAAAGCCTGTACAGCATGCAATTGAAGCAGGAAGACTGGCGTATCTCTCATCCCGCCTACACCAGTTCGGCGGCGGACTTGATCAGCCCGACCAGCAACGCCCATTACAGCTACAGTGCCACCGTGTCCGGCAGCAGCTATACGGTGACCGCCACCGCCAAAGGCAGTCAGTTGAACGACAAGGAAGGCGCCACCAGCTGCAGTCCCCTGACCCTGGGCAGAGATAACAGCAAGACCCCGGCCGCCTGCTGGCAGTAAGGGTCTCATACCAATCTGATTCATCATCTGTTCAGATTGACCCAGCCTCGTTGTCACTACAATTCGAAGATCGGCTTCAGGCTGCCCCTCCCCCTTGGCAGCGGACTAACAGATGCAACTCCAAGTTCTCGCCAGGGGGAGGCTGGGAGAGGGTGTCATCAGCAACAGCCGTAAGTAACCCCTCCCCAGCCCTCCCCTTGCCTTACACCCCGCTGTCATTCCGAGGCACAGAGGTAAAGGGGGAGGGAGCAGATCGGCTTCAGGCTGCCCCTCCCCCTTGGCAGCGGACTAACAGATGCAACTCCGGGTTCTCGCCAGGGGGAGGCTGGGAGGGGGTGTCACCAGGAACGCCGTACAGTAACCCCTCCCCAGCCCTCCCCTTGCCTTGCACCCCGCTGTCATTCCGGCGCACCGAGGTAAAGGGGAGGGAGCAGAGCGGCGCCAGTACTTCCCGCAGACAAGAAGGCCTCCGCTAGCGGAGGCCTGGTCAGTCAATCAAGTGCTCTGGTCAGGGCTGGGTCAGCTCGGGTACCGTGTCAGGTTACCTGTTTGACCTTCAGCTCGGCGGGCACTTCAAACACGATGTTTTCTTCCCGCCCCGGGTGCTCGGTCACGGTGTGGCCGCCCAGCGACTGCAAATGGCTGATCACTTCCTGCACCAGCACTTCGGGTGCCGAGGCGCCGGCGGTCACGCCGATGCTCGTCGCCCCTTCCAGCCAGGCCGGCACTATCATCTCGACACAGTCGATAAGATAAGCTTTGGTGCCGATTTTCTCGGCCAGCTCGCGCAGCCGGTTGGAGTTGGAGGAATTCCTGGAGCCCACCACCAGCATCACGTCCACCTTGGCCGCCAGCTCGCGCACCGCATCCTGCCGGTTCTGGGTGGCGTAACAGATGTCGTCCTTGCGCGGCCCCTCTATGGTGGGGAAACGGGCGCGCAGGGCATCAATCACATCCGAGGTTTCATCCACGCTGAGGGTGGTCTGGGTGACGAAGGTCAGGTTGTCGGGGTTGTTTACCTGCAGCCTGGCCACGTCTTGCGGGTTTTCCACCAGATACATGCCGCCCTCGGCGCTTTCGTACTGGCCCATGGTGCCTTCCACTTCCGGATGACCCGCATGACCGATAAGAATGGTCTCTATGCCCTTCTTGCTGGCCCTGTGCACTTCCATATGCACCTTGGTCACCAGCGGACAGGTGGCGTCAAACACCTTGAGCCCGCGGCGCTTGGCTTCTTCCCGTACTGCCTTGGACACACCGTGGGCGGAGAAGATGACGATGTTGTCGTCCGGCACCTGATCCAGCTCTTCCACAAACACGGCGCCCGCGTTCTTGAGCCTGTTGACCACATAGCGATTGTGCACCACTTCGTGACGCACATAGATGGGCGCCTCGAATTTTTCCAGCGCGCTCTGCACTATGCTGATGGCCCGGTCGACCCCGGCACAAAAGCCGCGCGGGTTGGCGAGTAAGATGTTCATATCAGGCTCCTTATTTATCAACGGCCTGTTGCTCAACGGCAAGGATCTCTACTTCAAAGGTCACACTGTGGCCAGCCAGCGGATGATTGAAATCCACGGTCACCGAGTCGCCGGCCACGCCGCGCACTATGCCGGGGATCTCGGCGCCGTTGGGTTGGGTAAAGGACAGGATGGCGCCCTCATCCAGCTCCATGTCGGCGGCGAAGCGGCTGCGCTCCATATGATGGATATTGTCCGGATTGACCGGCCCGAAGGCATCATCCGGCCCCAGTTCAAAGCGGTGACTGGAGCCCTCGCTCAGGCCCAGCAGACAGGCCTCGAAACTCGGGGTCAGGCTGCCGTCGCCCATCTTCAGCTTGGCGGGTTTGCCGTGCAGCTGGGTGCTGTCGGCCACCGAGCCGTCTTCCAGCTTGATGGTGAAGTGAAACAGTACTTCGCTCTGCGGGCCTATCTGTTTGCTCATTGAGGGCTGTCCTTCTTGAAACTGTCGATAATGATCATGGCGGCACCGACAAAGATAAAGCTGTCGGCCAGGTTGAACGCCGGCCAGTGCCAGTTGCCGACATAAAAGTCGAGAAAATCCACCACATGGCCAAGCATCAGCCGGTCGATCACGTTGCCGATGGCCCCGCCGATGATCAGGGCATAGGCCACCGGCAACCAGCGGGCGGCCCTGGGCAGCTTGTGCATCCAGACACTGAGCAGCACGGTCACCGCAAAGGCCAGACCGGCAAAGAACCAGCGCTGCCAACCGCCCTGGTCGGCCAGAAAACTGAAGGCCGCCCCCGGGTTATAAACATGCACCAGGTTGAAGAAGGGGGTGATCTCCACCCCCGGGTAGCCATAGGCCAGGTTGGACACGGTGAGCCACTTGGTCAGCTGATCCAGCGCTATGGTCACCAGCGCCAACCACCACCAGCGCAGGCCGGTTTGCCGCAGTGTCGCCATCAGGCAAACCGGCGAACTTCGCCGTCTCCGGCCACGTTGGACACACAGCGGCCACAAATACCCTCATGGCCCTCGTGGCTGTTTACATCAGCCACATGGTGCCAGCAGCGGGCGCATTTTTCGGCATCGCTCTTGGCCACTTTTACCTTGAGTCCGGCCACCTCGGTATCGGCGGCGTCACCGGCCTCGCTCAGCGGCCGTACCGTTACGCCGGAGGTCAGCATCACGAAGCGCAGCTCGTCACCCAGTTGCTGGAGCTTGGCCGCCAGCGCCTCTTCCACATAGAGGGTGATTTCCGCTTCCAGCGCGGCACCAATCACCTTGTCTTTACGGGCGGTTTCCAGAGCCTTGTTCACCGCCTGACGCATCTTGAGCAGCTCGGCCCAGTAGCCGTCGTTCAACTGCTCGTCGCCGGCCAGCCCGAACAGGCCGTCGTAGAACTCTTCGGTAAACACGAATGGTGACCGCTCGCCGGGCAGCAGATTCCAGATTTCGTCGGCGGTAAAGCTCATGATCGGCGCCATCCAGCGTACCAGGGCTTCCACTATATGGTAGAGCGCGGTCTGGCAGGAACGACGGGCCAGACTGTCGGCCTTGGCGGTGTACTGCCGGTCCTTGATCACATCCAAGTAGAAGGAGCCCATTTCCACCGAGCAGAACTGCATCAGCTTCTGGGTCACCAGGTGGAAGTTGTACTCGTCAAATGCCTGGGTGATGTCCTGCTGAATGGCCTGAGCACGGCCCACGGCCCAGCGGTCGATCAACACCATGTCGTCCGGCGCTACCATGTCGGTGGCGGGGTTGAAGCCGTTCAGGTTGGCCAGCAGGAAACGGGCCGTGTTACGAATGCGGCGATAGGCATCGGCGCTGCGCTTGAGGATCTCGTCGGACACCGTCATCTCGCCGGAATAATCGGTGCTGGTGACCCAGAGACGCAGAATATCGGCACCCAGCTTGTTCATGACCTGCTGCGGGCTGACCACGTTGCCGATGGACTTGGACATCTTGCGGCCATTGCCGTCCACGGTAAAGCCGTGGGTCAGCACCTGGCGGTAAGGGGCGTGGCCCTTCATGGCGGTGGAGAGCATCAGCGAGGACATGAACCAGCCGCGATGCTGGTCCGAGCCTTCCAGATACATGTCGGCCGGGTGGCCCTTGAACTCGGCACGCACGTCCACCACGGAAGCGTGGGTCGAGCCGGAATCGAACCAGACATCCAGGGTATCCAGCACTTTTTCGTACTGGTCGGCGTCATCGCCCAGCAGTTCGGCCGGATCCAGATCCCACCAAGCCTGAATGCCGGTTTTTTCTACCCGCCTGGCCACTTCTTCCATCAGCTCGGTGGCGCGGGGATGCAGGGCCTGGGTGTCCTTGTGCACGAACAGGGCGATGGGCACGCCCCAGGTGCGCTGACGGGAGATACACCAGTCCGGCCGGTTTTCTACCATGGCCTGGATGCGGTTCTGGCCCCACTCGGGCACCCATTGCACCTTCTTGATCTCGGCCAATGCCTGGGCGCGCAGCCCGGCCTGATCCATGCTGATAAACCACTGGGGGGTGGCCCGGAAGATAATGGGCGTCTTGTGGCGCCAGCAGTGCGGATAGGAGTGCATGATGGCCTGATGGTGCAACAGGGCGCCACGTGCTTTCAGCACTTCTACCACGGCGTCGTTGGCCTTGAACACATGCTGACCGGCAAACAGTTCGGTGTCGGGCAGGTAAACCCCGTTGCCACCCACCGGGTTGGCCACTTCCAGACCGTATTGCTGGCCCACCACGAAATCTTCCTGACCGTGGCCGGGGGCGGTATGCACGGCGCCGGTACCGGATTCGGTGGTGACGTGCTCGCCCAGTATGGCGGGCACATCGAAGTCGTAGAAGGGATGGCGGAAGCGCTTCAGTTCAAGATCGGCGCCCTGGCAATAGCCCAGGTTGTGGTAATGCTGGATGCCGGCTCTGTCCATCACGTCCTTGACCAGATCGGCGGCCAGGATCAACCGCTCGGGATGCTCGCCTTCCACCTGCACCAGGGCGTAGCTCAGCTCCGCATGCAGCGCCACGGCGCGGTTGGCGGGCAGGGTCCAGGGGGTGGTGGTCCAGATGGCCACCGACAGCGGACCCCGGCCGGTATGGCCGTCGGCACAGTCGAAGCTGGCCGCCACGGCCGCTTCATCCACCGCGGTAAAGCGCACGTCGATGGCCGGCGAGCGCTTGTCTTCGTATTCCACTTCTGCTTCGGCCAGCGCAGAGCCACAATCGGTACACCAGTGCACCGGCTTGGCGCCCTTGTGCAGGTGGCCGTTGTCGATGATCTTGCCGAGGGCACGGATGATGTTGGCTTCGGTATCGAAGTTCATGGTGAGGTAGGGATTTTCCCAGTCACCCAGCACGCCCAGACGGATGAAGTCGGTTTTTTGCGCTTCAATCTGCTCCTTGGCGTAGGCCCGGCAGGCTTCGCGGAATTCGGCGGCAGACACCTTGACGCCGGGCTTGCCGACCTTGCCTTCCACTTTCAGTTCTATGGGCAGACCGTGGCAGTCCCAGCCCGGAATGTAGGGAGAGTCGTAACCCAGCAGTCCCTTGGACTTGATGATCACGTCTTTCAGGATCTTGTTGACCGAGTGACCGATATGAATGCTGCCGTTGGCGTAGGGAGGGCCGTCGTGCAGAATAAACGGCTGCTTGCCGGCCTTGGCCTGACGCACGGCGCCGTACAAGTCCTGCTCAATCCAGCGTTTCAGCATCTCCGGCTCGCGTTGCGCCAGGTTGCCGCGCATGGGAAACTCCGTTTCGGGCAAATTCAGGGTATTTTTATAGTCGGTCATGAATCCTACATTCCGTTCGGTTCTGATGCCGCCGGCCCGAACCATTGTCGGGCCTCGGCGGCATCGCGTTGAATTTGCTCCTTCAGCAGCGCAAAGGAAGCGAATTTTTGCTCGTTCCGCAGTTTATGGCGGAGCTCTACTTCCACCTGTTTGCCGTACAGATCGCCGGCAAAATCAAACAGATGGACTTCCAACAGGGCGCGGGTACCGCTGACGGTGGGCTTGTCACCGATATTGGCGACCCCGGGGTAACGGTGGCCGTTCAGCCACAACTCCACCACATAGACGCCGGACACCGGTATTACCTGCCGCTTGAGCGCCACATTGGCGGTGGGAAAGCCGATGGTCCGCCCCAGCTTGGCGCCATGGGCCACTCGTCCGCACAGGCTGAAGGGGCGCCCCAGCATGGTGGCCGCATCATCCAGCCGGTCTGCCGCCAGCGCCTCGCGGATCAGGGTGCTGCTGACCCGCCGGCTGTTCATGCGCCAGCTCTGGGTGCTGACCACCTCGAAGTCGAAGGCCCGGCCGGCCCGGGTCAGCAGCTCGAAATCTCCGCCCCGGTTCCGGCCGAAACGAAAATCGTCGCCCACCACCAGAAAGCGCACCCCCAGCTTGTCCACCAGCAGGCCACGGATAAACTCATCCGGAGACTGGGCGGCAAAGTCGGCATTGAAGCGCACGCACAGCAGGCGATCGATGCCGAGCCGTGCCAGTTGCTGGTATTTTTCCCGCAGCCGGGTCAGTCGGGGTGGCGCCTCGCCACCGGTAAACAGTTCCTGCGGCTGTGGCTCGAATACCATGACACAGGCCGGTACCTTGAGCCGGCGGGCCTGCTCGACAAGACGACGCAATACGGCCTGGTGCCCCAGATGCACCCCATCAAAATTACCGATGGTCAGCACACAGCCGCGATGCCATGGTTTGATGTTGTGTATGCCGCGAATAAGCTCCATAGACTCCGATACCGGCCTCTGTAAATCGGCGGATTATACCTCAGCCGGCCCTCAGGATCAGCCTTTGCTATGCGGTTTTAAAGTGCTTTATCCGTACGCCGCTCAGCAGCAGCAGGGCACCGTAACACAAGGCACCGGCACCGATATAGCCCAGCAGGTGCAAACTGCTGCTCAGCAGGCTCCACTCGGCCCACTGCGCCAGCGGCGGTGACAGCCACCATAACAGCGCCGCCATGCCGCAGCCAGCCACTGCCACCTTGAGCGCAAAGCCCAGGGTCTCGCGACCGGGATGATAGATATCACGCTGGCTCAGCCCCCAGGCCAGCAAGCCGGCATTGAGCATGCCCGACAGGGCCGTGGCCAGTGCCAGCCCCACATAGCCGAGCGGAAAAATCAGAATGGCGTTGAACACCATGTTGGCCACCATGGCGATAATGCCGAAGCGCACCGGGGTTTTGGTGTCCTGCCGGGCATAGTAGCCCGGCGCCAGCACCTTGATTAGCATGAAGGCCTGCAGCCCCAGTCCGTAGGCCACCAGACTCTTGCCGGCCGCCGTGACTTCCGTCACACCGAACTCGCCGCGCATGAACAGCACCCGCAGCATGGGTTCGCTGAGCACTATCAATCCCAGCATGGCGGGAAAGCCCATCAGGAGCACCATGCGCACGCCCCAGTCCATGGTGGCGGCAAAGCCGTCTTTTGACTCATCCACATGACGACTCGACAGCGCCGGCAGTATCACGGTGGCGATGGCGATACCGAACAGGCCGAGCGGGAATTCCAGCAGCCGGTCGGAATAATACAGGTAGCTGATGGAGCCGGTGGCCAGAAACGACGCCAGCATGGTATCGAACAGCAGGTTCACCTGGCTGACCGAGACCCCGAACAGGGCCGGTATCATCAGGGTGCGAACCCTCACCACCCCGGGGTGGTGCCAGGCCCAGCGCGGCCGTACCAGCAGATGCAGCCTGGCCAGAAAGGGAAACTGAAACAGAAACTGGATCAAACCGCCGGCAAAGACGCCGATGGCCAGCCCCAGTTCCGGCTGCGCCATGTTCGGTGACAGCCAGAGTGCCGCCGCAATCAGGGCCAGGTTGAGAAACACCGGGGTGAAGGAAGACACCGCAAACTTGCCGAAGGTATTGAGTATGGCCCCGGCCATGGCGGTGAAGCTGATAAACCACAGGTAGGGAAAGGTCACCTTCAGCAGCAGGGAGGCCAGCTCGAATTTGTAGGCCTCGGGCCCGTCGTTGACCCATTCCATGAACCAGCCCATACCGAACAGCGCCGTGACCACCCCGGAGCCAATCATCCCGGCCAGGGTGACCAGGGTGACGATGCCTCCCAGGGTGCCGGATACCGCCGCCAGCAGATCCTGGGTGTCCTTGAAGCTGCGGGTCTGCCTGTATTCGGTCATCACCGGCACAAAGGCCTGATTGAAGGCGCCCTCGGCAAAGAGCCGGCGCAGAAAGTTGGGAATCCGGTTGGCAAAAAAGAAGACGTCGGCCGCGGCTCCCGCCCCCAACAGGTTGGCGATCACCACATCGCGTACCAGCCCCAACACCCGGGATACCAGTGTCATGGCGGACACAATCAGGCCTGATCGCAAAAGCGCCTTGCTCAAAATGAAAACCTCGCGGTAAGAAAATTGCTGAATGCAGGGGAATGCTGCTAGAATCCGGCCGACAGTTTAACCCCCAGCCCTGTATCTGACCACAGGGCGGTGTTTATTTGCACAAATCAATTGACAATCTGCGGTGAAAAAGGCATATTCCTCGGCCTTTTATTAACACTCGCTAAGACAGTTTCAGGAGTTTTACCTTGGCTAATATCAAGTCTGCTAAGAAACGCGCGATTCAAGCAGAGAAACGCCGTAAGCACAACGCCAGCCGCCGTTCCATGGTTCGCACCTACGTGAAAAAAGTAGTTGCAGCCATCGCCAGCGGTGACAAAGCGAACGCACAGAAAGCTTTCGACGTCGCTCAGCCTCTGCTGGATCGTATGGCCACCAAAGGTCTGATCCACAAGAACAAAGCTGCTCGTCACAAGAGCCGCCTGAACGCCAAGATCAAGGCTCTGTAATTCAGAGACTTAATCCGCAGCGTCAAAAAAACCGGCTTAATGCCGGTTTTTTATTGTCTGGAGTTCACCCCTCACTCTTCTCTCTTCACTCCTCCCGGCAGTACAGCTTGTGCAGCAGGGCGATCACTTCCCGCACTTCCTCGCTTTTCAGCGAATAATACACCGTCTGCGCCTCTTTGCGTGTGCGCACCAGGCCATCGTTACGCAACAGCGCCAGATGTTGCGACAGCGCCGACTGACTCAGCCCCAGGTGCTGGTTCATTTCTCCGACCGACAGCTCCTTGTCGAGTAAATGACACAAAATAAACAGTCTTCGTTCGTTGGCCAACGCCTTCAGCAGCCTGACTGCCTGGGCCGCGTTGGCTGCCATTGCTTCCATATTCAATGCCATCGTGATGTCCATTTTCCAGTGTCTGTTTTAACTGAATTCACCATCGAAGGTGACGGGCGGTGTCACCGCAGAAAAATCGTCCAGCCCGGAGAACAACGAGCTGAAGTCACTTTCACATAATCGCTTTACCGCCGGATGCTGGATCATCCGCTCGGCAAAAATGACGTAGTACTCTTCTTTCAGCTCTTCGACCCGACCGAGCTCAATCACCGGCTGATATTGCAAAATGGCGTCCCGATAGATGGCCGGCGCCACGAAAATACCCTGGTTGAAAAAGCCGAACGCCTTCATCAGCGCCGCATCGTCGAATTCACCCAAGATCTGCGGCGTGAGGCCCTGCACCTCCAGCCAGTGCCGCAGTTGCCGTCCCATGGCGGTACGCCGCCCCGGGATCAACAGCCGCCGCTCTTCCAGACACTCGGGAAAGGGCTTGGTCGGTAACGGCTCCCGGCAGTAGAAGCCGATATCGCACTCTCCCAGCTTCTTGGACAGCAGCCCCGCATGCTGGGCCGAGTCGACCGGGCAGTCCGACAGTATCATGTCCAGCTTGTGCTCGCTCAGCTGCTCGAGCAGCATTTCGTGGGTCGACTCGTAGCAGCGCAGGTGGATGGAGCCATCATTGGGGATCACCGACAGCAGGACCCGGCTCGCCAGTCGTTTGGACAAGGCATCGGCGATGCCGACGTCGAAAATCAGGTGATCTTCCTTGCGGTAATGCACTATATCCAGCATCTCGTAAGACAGACTGAACATGCGATCCGCATACTTGAACACCAGCTGGCCCAGCTCGCTGGCCTCCAGCTGGCGCCCCTTGCGCTTGAACAGCTTGCCACCGAGGCGCTGCTCCAGCTGACGGATCTGCCCGGTAACGGTCTGGGGGGTCAGAAACAGCGCTTCGGCCGCCTTGGTGACCGAGCCTTTCTTCTGCGTCATCCAGAAGTAATACAGGTGGTTGTAGTTAAGGTGTGACAAGGTGCCGTCTCCGGGATTCAATGCTCCATCATAAAGAAACCGGCCGGGTTTTTACACCCGACCGGCATGATGAAAACGGGAGCGGCCTTTACACCAGTTGAGTGTGCGCCGACACCTTGCGCCGCTCGGGAGCCTTTTTCGGCAACACCCGCCGCAGCATCACATAACCGGCAATAGCCGCCAGGGTCGAGCCCATCAGAATGCCCAGGCGCGACAGGTTGGCAAGCTGGGCCTGATCCGCAAAGGCCAGTGAGGAAATGAAGATCGACATGGTAAAGCCGATACCACACAACACCGAGACCGCAAAGATCTGACGGAAACACACGCCCGCCGGCAACCGGGCATAACCCAGACGCACCGACAACCAGCTGACCAGAAAAATCCCCATGGGCTTGCCCACCAGCAGCCCGACCATCACCCCCAGAGGCAGCGCCGACGTCAAATCGGTCAGCGACAGTCCTTCCAGCGATACCCCGGCGTTCACAAAGGCAAACAGCGGCAGTATCACGAAGGCACACCAGGGGCTAAGAAAGTGTTCAAGTTGCTTGGAGGGGGAGAAACGGTGGCCGTAAAGGGGGATCAGAAAGCCCAGGATCACGCCGGCCAGGGTGGCATGTACCCCCGACTTGAGCACGGCAACCCAGATGATCCAGCCCAGCAGCAGGTAGGGCATCAAATTGCATACCCGGGCCCGATTCAGCCATACCAGACCGACAATACCCAGCGCCCCTACCGCCATGGCCGTGAAATCCACACCCTGGTTGTAGAACAGGGCGATGATGATGATGGCGCCCAGATCGTCGATAATCGCCAGCGCCAGCAGAAACACCTTGAGGGTCAGCGGCACCCGTTTGCCGAGCAGGGCCATGACCCCCAGCGCAAAGGCAATGTCGGTGGCGGCAGGAATAGCCCAGCCGCTATGGTTGGCAGGCTCCCCCTGGTTCAGCAGCATGAACCAGAGGGCAGGAAAAATCATGCCGCCAAGGGCGGCCAGGGCCGGAAACATGGCCTGTTCGCGGGTCGAAAGCGCACCTTCCACCATTTCGCGTTTGACCTCGAGGCCCACCAGCAGGAAGAACACCGCCATCATGCCATCGTTAACCCACAGCAACAGTGGCTTGTCGAGATCGAGATTGCCGATGCGCAGCTGAATGGGCATCTCGAGGAAGTGCTGATAGATGCCGGAAAGGCCGGTGTTGGCCATCAGCATGGCAATCAGGGCAGCAATGATCAGCAGTATTCCACCGGCCGACTCCATGGCCAGAAAGCGTTTAAGCACTTGCGACATAATCGAGCTCCTTCTCAAAGAATAGCCCGAGTGTAATCAGCTTGTTACAGGGGTAATAATCGGTTGTTTCTGATCGACACCTCGGAAAAAGCGAAATTAAGTACGAAATAGCTCAAAAATACCGATGAAAATAAAATGTTAATCTATAGTGTAGCTTTATTTACAAACAAAAATCTGTCAAATGGCGACCGGTGCCTTGATATGCGGGTACGGATGATAGTCTTCCAGAATAAAATCCTCGTAGGCATACTCAAACAGTGAATCCGGACGGCGGGCCAGTCGCATTGTGGGCAATGCTCTGGGCTCGCGGCCCAGTTGCAGCCGAGCCTGCTCCAGGTGATTGCGGTAAAGATGCACATCACCACCGGTCCAGACAAAATCGCCCACGTCGAGTCCCGCCTGTTGGGCCAGCATATGGGTCAGCAGCGCGTAGCTGGCAATATTGAAGGGCAGGCCGAGGAACACATCACAGCTGCGCTGATAGAGCTGGCAAGACAGCTTGCCCTCAGCCACATAAAACTGGAACAGGGCGTGGCAGGGCGCCAGCGCCATTTGATCCAGCTCGCCCACGTTCCAGGCCGAGACGATGATGCGACGGCTGTCCGGATTGGTCTTGATGGTGTTCAGCGCCTGGCTTATCTGATCGATGGTGCGACCGTCCGCTCCCTGCCAGCTGCGCCACTGATGGCCGTATACCGGGCCCAGATCGCCCTTGTCGTCGGCCCACTCGTCCCAGATCCGCACCCCGTGCTGCTTCAGATAGCCGATGTTGGTGTCACCGTTCAGAAACCACAGCAGTTCGTGAATAATCGATTTCAGATGACACTTCTTGGTGGTGATCAGCGGAAAGCCCTCACTCAGATCGAAGCGCATCTGGTGGCCGAATACCGACAGGGTGCCGGTACCGGTTCTGTCTTCCTTGACGGCGCCCTTGTCCAGGATGTGTTGCATCAGCTCCAGATAGGCTTTCATGCTGTTTTTTCTCCATTACCAAACCATTGGGGACGACGACAGGCCGCCCATAACATCAGTGCACCGGCCAGCATCATCGGCATCGACAACAGCTGCCCCATGCTGAACAAATCAAGGTAAAGCCCAAGCTGGGCATCCGGCTCCCGTACAAATTCCACCAGGAAGCGGAACAGGCCGTAGCACAGCAGGAAGAGGCCGGAAATCACGCCACGAGGCGGACGCGCGCGCCAGGCCAGATTCAGGATGATCAGCAAGACCACCCCTTCGAGGGCAAACTGGTACAGCTGGGAAGGGTGACGCGGCAGCATGCCTGCCGCCGGAAAAATAATGCCCCAGGGCACCTCCGTGACCCGGCCCCACAGCTCGCCGTTAATGAAGTTGCCGATGCGACCGGCCCCCAGCCCGAAGGGGATCAGCGGTGCGATAAAATCGGCTACCGCAAAAAAGGTTTTGTTCTGCTTGCGAGCAAACAGCCAAAGCGCCGTGATCACCCCGATCAGGCCGCCGTGAAACGACATGCCACCGGTCCAGATCTTGACGAGGTAAAGCGGGTCGGCGAGAAAGGTATCGAACTGATAGAAAAACACGTAACCGAGGCGGCCACCGAGGATCACCCCGAGAAAACCGTAGAAGAGCACGTCGGAGACCTGATCCCGGGTCCAGTCCGAGCCCGGTCGCGCCGCACGGCGATTGGCCATCCACCAGGCGAAGACAAAGCCCAGCAGATACATAAGGCCATACCAGTGCACCGCCAGGGGACCGATTTGTATGGCGATGGGATCGAATCCGGGAAACACCCAGTGACCTTGAGACATGCACTTACCCCGTCAGCAACAAAAGCAGCTATTGTGCTATTGAAACGACGGTACTGCAATTTAAGAGAGGTAAAGATTTGCAGGAGCTGGACTCAGCGTCCGCCGCGCAGCAGTCCGCCCAGGCCCCGTTGTTCCAGATAACGGCCGAACAGCCCCTTGAACACCCCGGTATGCCGATGGTTGAGGGCTTCCTGCAGCAGCTTCTGCAGCTCGTCACAGCGTGACTGACGCACTATATATTTGACGCGCATGAGGTTGCTGTTGTTCATGCTGAACCGCCGATAGCCCATGGCCAGCAACACCAGCACCCCGATGGGGTCACCGGCCAGCTCACCACAGATGGACACCGGCTTGGCGTAATGACGAGCCGCGTCGATGATCTGCTGCAAGGCACGCAAGACCGCCGGATGCAGGGCATCGTAAATATCGGCCACCCGGCCGTTGTTTCTGTCTACCGCCAGCAGATACTGGGTCAGATCGTTGGTACCTACCGACCAGAAGTCCACCAGCGGGGCCATGTCCTGTAGCTGGTAGAGCAGGGCCGGCACTTCTATCATCACCCCCAGGCTGGGGTAACGGATGATACCCTGCTGATCGGCGGTTTCGGCCGACACCTCACGCCAGGCCCGATCCAGCATTCTGCGCGCGACCCGTATCTCGTCGAGACTGGTCACCATGGGCAGCATGATGGACAGGTTGTCCAGCCCCTGGCTGGCACGCAGCATGGCCTTCAGCTGCACCAGAAAGATTTCGGGATGATCCAGGGTAAGCCGAATACCTCGCCAGCCAAGAAAGGGGTTTTCTTCCACGATGGGGAAGTAAGGCAATTGCTTGTCACCGCCCACATCCAGGGTACGCATGCACACCGGCTTGCCGACGTAACTGCTCATGACCCGGCGATAGCTGATGACCTGCTCCTGCTCGGAGGGAAAGCGGTCGCGCATCATGAAGGGAATTTCGGTACGGAACAGCCCCACCCCATCGGCGGTGTCGTTCATGGCGATATCGCTATCCGCGCTCAGACCCGCGTTCAGCAGCAAGGACACGGACACGCCGTCCAGCGTCACTGAGCTTTCGTTGCGCACCGTGTCGAAGAGCTCGTCCATCTGCTCTTCTTCGGCCATCAGGCGGCGATATTCGCGCAGCACCGAAGGCACCGGTTCCACCAGCAAGTCACCGTTGTAGCCATCGACGATCAGGGTACGGTCTTCCAGCAACTCGAACGAATGATCGATGCCCATCACCGCCGGAATGCCCATGGCCCGGGCCAGAATGGCGGCGTGAGAGTTGATGGAGCCCTTGGCGGAAACGATACCCTTGAGCTTGCTGCGGGGGATTTCCGCAATCAGGGTGGCGCTGATTTCGTCCGCCACCAGAATGATCGGCTCGTCCAGCGTCAGCAGGCCATCATCTTCGTGGATCAGCCGGGTCAGCAACCGCTGGCCCAGATCACGAATATCCGCCGCCCGCTCGCGCAGGTAGGGATCCGACATCACCGAAAACTGGGCTATCTGTTTTTCACAGACCCGCTTGACCGCACTGCCGGCAATCCAGCCTCGCTCAATCTGCTCCCGGATCAGGCCGATAAACACCGGATCCTTGAGGATATACTGATACACCTCGAACACCGCCACCGACTCGCTGGCCTGAGACTCCTTGAAACGCAGCGCCATGCCGTTCAGTTCGTCTTCCACCTGCACCAGCACCTTGTCGAGTCGCTCGTGCTGCACGACGGCATCATCCGCCTTGCGCTCCTTCACCTGGCTCAGTTCGACCCGGGGCCGCCACACCCAGGCACGTCCAATGGCGACGCCGGGAGAGCCCGCCAGGCCACGCAGCATGCCATGCCAGTTCGGCGAGCGCAGATTACCCTTGGCCTCGGCATGGGCGATAACGGTGGCCAGCTGGGAGGCCAGGGTCACCAGAAACGACTCTTCCCCCTCTTCGAACAGCCGTACCTGCCTCTGCTGCACCACCAGTACGCCCAGGGTTTTACGCTGATGAATGATGGGGGCACCGAGGAAGGACTTGAAGGCGTCTTCGCGCGCTTCGGGCAGATACTTGAATTTGGGATGCTGCTGGGCATCGGCCAGGTTGATCAGTTCTTCCTTTTCCCCGATCAGGCCGACGATGCCCTCGCCCAACGGAATGCGCACGTGACCCACGGCCTTGGCGGCCAGGCCATCGGTGGCCGCCAGCAGGTAATTCTGCTCAGGCTCCTGGCGCAGATAAATGGAGCAGCAGTCCACCTGCATGGCATGACGAGTCTGGCGAACCAGCTCGTTCATGGCACCATTAAGGTCGGAACTGGCCGTTACCTGCTGAACGATTTCCCGCAATTCCTTTAACACTGCCGCCTACTCCTTTGTCGATGCGTTACCGATGTCGCTTGCGAGCGTCTCGGCGGCCTTGCTCTGCCATCACGATGGGAGCAAACTCCCTCAGTACCCGTCGATAGACTTCCCGCTTGAAAGAAACCACCTGTCGCACCGGGTACCAGTAACTGACCCAGCGCCAGTCATCGAACTCCGGATGTCCATGACAGCCAAATTCGATGTGCGATTCATGATCCGATTCCAACCGCAACAGAAACCACTTCTGTTTTTGACCGATGCAGACGGGATTGCTGTCCCATCGCACCAGACGCTTGGGTAACTTGTACTTCAGCCAGTGGCGGGTGACCGCCAGCAAGGTGACATTTTCGGGTCTGAGCCCGATTTCTTCATACAGTTCCCGATACATGGACTGTTCCGGCGTTTCGCCGTCGTCCACCCCGCCCTGGGGGAACTGCCAGGAATGTTGCCCGTAGCGTCTGGCCCATAACACCTGGCCTTTGCGATTGCAGATCACTATGCCTACATTGGGACGAAAACCGTCGCCATCTATCACGCAATCACCAGACTAAAAAAATAACATAAGGACGATTGTTCCATATTCCCCTATTCCCGGCAAATGATGCTGTCAGCACGAGCTTGATGAGCAATGTTGAATAACTTGTCTTTTTGTCAATAGTTATAAACAGAAAAAGGATCGTCAGGGGATCGCTTTCCCCCAATTTATGTGGATAAGCTTGTGATAAAGGCTGTATAGCTTGAGATCCTCCCTTCCCCGCCCTGTGAACAACAGGGTGATCAAAACATAAGATGAGATAAAAAACACTAAAAAATCATAAGGATAATATCAAAAAAAAGGATCGTGCTGGATCTTTTAACAGCCCGACTCAAAATGACTGCCGTGTTAGTAAGTCTCACTGCTCAAAGATCAACCAGAGGAAACTTATCCACAAAACCGAGGTAAACAAAGCGTTAACGGCAAGAAAAAAAAGCTGATTTTTGGCGGTTTGGCTGCCGTAAAATCAACATTCGGCCCTGGCGCGCAGTTATCCAGATTTTCTGTGGATAAGGCTGTGCAACAGCATGTTTATACTCGGGTAAAACCGGTATATCATGCAGCCGCCAAAAAGAGCAATAACAACCTTCTGATAAATCATTTAAAATCATTTGGTTACAATATTTACCGACCCATTGGTCGGCATTTTTTCCACCCCTGGAGGGCGGTTATATTTTGAACAAACCCATTTCCCGCCCTGCATCGATCCCGGCCCTGCAGCTGAGCGCCGAACAACTGGCCGGCCTGTCGCTGAGAGAACTGGCCCAGTCACTTGATATTCCGGTGCCTGCCGATCTGCGACGAGACAAGGGCTGGGTGGGCCAACTGCTCGAACTGGCGCTGGGCGCCAGCGCAGGCTCCAAGCCGGAGCAGGACTTTCCCGAGCTGGGGGTCGAGCTGAAAACCATCCCCATCGACAGTCGTGGCAAGCCACTGGAAACCACCTTTGTCAGCGTGGCACCGCTGACGAACATCGGCGGCCTGCGCTGGGAAGATTCCAACGTACGCAACAAGTTATCCCGGGTCTTGTGGATACCGGTGCTCGGGGAACGCAGCCTGGCACCCGGTGACAGGATCATCGGCCAGCCGCTGCTGTGGAGCCCGAGCGAGCAGGAAGAACAGTGGTTACGTCAGGACTGGGAAGAAATCATGGAGCTGATCAGCCTGGGGAAGGTACAGAACATCAGTGCCCGTCATGGCCAGGTGCTGCAGCTCAGGCCCAAGGCGGCCAACAGCCGGGCACTGACCGAGGCGGTCGGTCGCCAGGGACAGCCCATCATGACGCTGCCGCGCGGCTTCTATCTTAAAACCAACTTTACCGCGGCGCTGCTGGCCCGGCATTTCATGCTGTAATACCAATCCAATTGGCTATGTATGCGTTAACTGTGTCTGTGCCAATAAGATGCTGTTTTCATTCGGGTTAGTGTGAGTTTCAAAGAATCGCCGCCAAGCCAGATA
>NZ_JAFBBE010000024.1 GCF_016907015.1 Oceanisphaera litoralis | reverse complement strand
GAGCTCCCTGACGATATCACCCAACTGAAGCAGATGCTGATGCAGTTACAGCAGCAACATCAGGCACAGGCGGAAGAAATCAGCGAACTCAAGGCGCAGCTTGAGCATGCCCTGGCGCAGCTCAAACTCGGTCGCGCCAAGCGGTTTGGCCGCCAGAGTGAAAAAACGCCTCGGGGGACCTTCAATGAGGCCGAGCAGCAGTCCCAGCTCCCACCGGCGACGAAAAGCAGCCAGAAAACAGGCCGCAAGCCGCTGCCGGCCGGGCTGGAGCGCGAAGAACGGGTCTATACCCTCGACGAGCCCTCTTGCCGCTGCTGCGGCGATACCATGCAGATCTGCGGCAGTGAAGACAGCGAACAGCTGAAGATAGTGCCGGCCAGGATCAGCGTGATCAAACACCGCCGTACCAAGTATGCCTGTCGTCATTGTGAACAGACAGCCACCAGCACTCAGCTCATTACAGCGCCCAAACCGGCGCAGCCCATCCCCCGCAGCATCGCCAGTCCGGAGGCGTTGGCAGCCGTGGTCACCGCCAAGTACTGCGATGCACTGCCACTCTACCGGCAGTGCGATATCCTGGCGCGGATCGGCCTGGAGATAAGCCGCAGCACCCTGGCCAACTGGTGCATCAAGGCGGGGGAGTTGTTGCAGCCGCTGCTGGAGCAGATGCGCCGCGAGCTGCTGAGCCAGGCGGTCGTGTGCGCCGATGAAACCCGAGTACAGGTGCTAAGCGAACCTGAGCGCGAAGCGGAGACACAATCCTATATGTGGGTGTACCGCAGCGGTGAGTTCCACCCACAACCGGTGGTGCTGTATGACTATCAACCGGGGCGTGGGCAGCAGTATCCGCAGACCTTCCTCGAGGGCTATCGCGGTTATCTGTTGTGCGATGGCTATGGGGTCTATGGCACACTCAAGGAAGTGACGCTGTCTGGCTGCTGGGCGCATGCCCGGCGCAAGTTCAGCGATGCCCTCAAGGCGCAGCCGAAAAAAACCGGCAAGGCCACCGTCGCCCTCGGCTATATCCAGAAGCTCTATGCCATTGAACGTTCAGCTAAGGGGCTGCCGCCGGATACGCGGCGGGAAATACGTCGGCAACAGGCGGGGCCACTGCTGGACACCTTCAAGGCTTGGCTCACGGAGAGTGCGGACACGCTGTTGCCGAAGAGCTATATCGGTGAGGCGGTCAACTATACCCTCAAACAATGGGACAAGCTGAGCCGCTATCTGGAAGATGGCGAACTGAGTATCGACAACAACGTGACCGAGCGGGACATCCGACCGTTTACCACCGGTCGCAAGAATTGGTTGTTCTCCCAATCGGTCGGCGGCGCCCATGCCAGCGCGGCGCTGTACAGTATCGTGATGACCTGCCGGGCCAACGATATTAACCCGTACTTCTACTTCCAGCGGCTGTTTACCGAGCTACCGCAGCGGCCCCCCGGCGCCGATCTGACTGATCTGCTGCCATGGAACGTCGCGCTGGATGCCGAGTAGGCACCGGTTTACCGGTTAAT
The DNA here is from genome assembly GCF_016907015.1 of Oceanisphaera litoralis. Lineage (GTDB taxonomy): Bacteria > Pseudomonadota > Gammaproteobacteria > Enterobacterales > Aeromonadaceae > Oceanimonas > Oceanimonas litoralis. The sequence goes on along the minus strand of NZ_JAFBBE010000024.1, from coordinate 47,437 downwards.
TAGCCGCTTACGATGGAGGCATTGTCTACGACCACGATAGTCAATTTATCCTGGCAGGAAGATTGTGCCAACTTATCTAAAAAGGGTACAACGTGCTGCCGTTTCACTGAGTGTTCAAAAAGCTCAAAGTGCAGCTTGCCGGTAGCGTAGTTCAGTGCCCCCATCACATTCACACGCTTACGGCTTACACTGGCATCAGCCAAATGAGTGACACCAAGTGGTGCCCAAGCTCGCTGTACATTCGGTACACAGGAGAAGCCACTTTCATCGCAGTAAAGAAGCTCTATTTTGTCTGCTCTGGCCTTCCCTCGGAGTCTTGCCAAGCGGCCTTTGGCGTCCTGGAAGGCTGTTTCGTCTCTTTTTTTTCGAGACTGAGCCGGGTTCGTTTGAAAGATAGCTTTCTGGTTCTTAGTCCAACAGAAAGGCGATCCAAACTAAATGAAGGGGCATCGGGATATTGCTCGCGAACACGAGCAGCTATCCTGGCCAACGTCAGTGGCTCGGAGCGGGCAATATCTGCGGCCACATCCAACATTTCAGCAGTCAACTTGGGCGGTCGGCCGCCTTTATGCCCAGTCAAAATGCCGACCAACCCCTTAGTTCTCCAGCCTTTTGTCCAGTTATAGATCGGTTGATCGCTTATCCGAAACATCTGGGTAATTTGGACAACAGTAGCGCCATCATTCAGCGCGAGCGGGAGTGCGAGAGCTCTTCGTCTGAAATCTGGGAAAGGATGATGTTTTGACATCTCCTTCAGAGTGATAGCTTCTTCGGTTGTTAGTGGTTGTCCTAACAAGTTTCGCTTCATACCTAGGCCCACAAAATGGCATCGATAATGACAGTATAGATCCACATAAGTTATACGGCATTACTTAAGCAACACCCTATAACTGATATGGATTCTGGCGCTGGCTTGCCTTTCTCGTCACCCTCGCGAAGGCGGGGGGCCAGTGCCTTTGCAGGCAACCAGCAGCCTGACCGTTCTGCGCCACAAGTCCTGGATTCCCGCCTTCGCGGGAATGACGACAGAGCCATAGCTGTTATGCAGCATTACTTACCAGCGTCAGCATAACGGCCATGGGTAATCTGAACGGGAACTGTGGTGAAACGCAGCTCCCGTTTTCAGTGGTCAACATTAATAGCCTTTGGCTATCAATTCCTGTGATTTTAACTATTTCAACAATATAGCGATTCTTGGCATACTGAGTCCACTCAAGCGAAACGCACCGAATAAGGAGCACCCTATGTTGACTGATAAAACCGGCCAGGCCGTTCCCCAGGTTAGCTTCAGAACCCGTCAGGGCGAGCAATGGGTCGATGTGACCACCGACGAACTCTTCAAGGGCAAGACGGTGGTGGTGTTCTCGCTGCCCGGCGCCTTTACCCCGACCTGTTCTTCCACCCACCTGCCGCGTTACAACGAGCTGGCGCCGGTGTTGTTTGAAAACGGGGTGGACGACATCATCTGTATCAGCGTCAACGATACCTTCGTGATGAACGCCTGGCTCAAGGATCAGGAAGCGGAGCACATCCGGGTCATCCCCGATGGCAACGGCGACTTTACCGATGGCATGGGCATGCTGGTGGACAAGCAGGATCTGGGCTTCGGCAAGCGCTCCTGGCGTTATTCCATGCTGGTAAAGGACGGCGTGATAGAGCAGATGTTTATCGAGCCGAACAAGCCGGGCGACCCCTTCGAGGTGTCCGACGCCGATACCATGCTGGCTCACATCAACCCGCAGGCGGCCAAGCCGGCAGCCATTACCCTGTTCAGCAAGCCGGGCTGCTCTTTCTGTGCCCGCGCCAAGCAGATGCTGCTGGAGCAGGGCATGCGCTACGAAGAAGTGATATTGGGTCAGGATGCCACCAGCATTACCCTGAAGGCGGTGTCCGGCCGGACCTCGGTGCCACAGATCTTCATCGATGGCCGTCATATCGGCGGTAGCGATGAGCTGGCCGAATATCTGGCATAGCGGAATGCCAAGTAGTACTGGACAAGTAAGTAATGCAGCATAACAGGTGTGGTTCTGTCGTCATTCCCGCGAAGGCGGGAATCCAGGGCCTGTGGCGCAGATTTGTCAGCCTGCGCTTCTCCTGTAAAGACACTGGACCCCCGCCTTCGCGAGGGTGACGAGTAAGAAAAGCTAGCCCCAGTATCCACATAAGTTATGAGATATTACTTAGTGCAGGGACAAACAGTGCAGAAAAAAGGGGCGAAAGCCCCTTTTTTCGTTCTGTGATGCAGCGCCTGTACTGCCCTGAACACGACTTTTCATTTACGGTTAAATCGGTGATGATGACCGTAGAAGCGGCATGAAAACAACGGGGAAGACGTGAATCTAAGGGATCTGGAATACCTGGTGGCACTGGCCGAAGAGCGCCACTTTCGCAAGGCGGCGGAAAAATGCTTCGTCAGTCAGCCCACCCTGAGTGGCCAGCTGCGCAAGCTGGAAGACGAGTTGGGGGTGGTGCTGATGGAGCGCACTTCCCGCAAGGTGCTGTTTACCCCGGCGGGAGACGCCATTACCGCTCAGGCCCGGCGGGTATTGGCGGAAACCAAGGAGCTGCGCGATATTGCCCGTACCTTCACCGAGCCGATGTCGGGCGAGCTGCACATCGGCCTGATCCCGACGGTCGGCCCTTACCTGCTGCCCCATATCATACCGGTACTGAAACGGCACTTTCCCGAGCTGCACATCTATCTGTACGAAGCCCAGACCCACACCTTGCTCAAGCAGCTGGCCGACGGCGATCTGGACTGCCTGATCCTGGCCCAGCTCGAGAGCATGGATAACTTCGGCTCCTTGCCCTTGTATGACGAGCCAATGAGGCTGGCGTTGCCGAGCGAGCATGCCTGGGCCGGCCGTGAACAGATAGCACTGAGCGAGCTGCAGGGAGAAAAATTGCTGATGCTGGAAGACGGCCATTGCCTGCGGGATCAGGCCATGGGCTTCTGTTTCGCCGCCGGCATCGGTGAAGACAACCATTTTCAGGCCACCAGCCTCGAAACCCTGCGCAACATGGTGGCGGCAGGATCGGGGCTGACCCTGATACCGCAACTGGCCATCGGCCTGCACAATGGCAATTTGGGGGTGAGTTACATACCGGTGACGGATCCGGAACCCAGCCGCACCATCGCCCTGCTGTATCGCATTCACTCGGTGCGGCGCCCCTGTTTCAACGAAATGGCCAAGGTCATCAGCCAGCTGATCAAGGGGCTGCTGTAATCTCTAGCTGATCACAGGCCGGAGGCTCAGAACAGCTCGTCGGTAATGCTGGTGCCGCCAAACTGCTGCCGGCTTTCCGGCCGACCGTAGCGTCTGGGCTCTGTGCCTTCTATAAAGTACTCGGTCATGCCCTCGCCATGGCTGAGCAAACCGCTGCCGGTGTCTATGGTGGCGGTGACCAGATGTTCCGGCACCGGCCGAGCCTGTTCCGGGTAGTCCTTCAGCGCCACCTTCATGTAACTCACCCAGATGGGCAGGGCGGTGCTGCCGCCAAACTCGCCACCGGCGGTTTGATCCGCGCCCAGGTTGGGGTTGTGTGCGGTGCGACCCAGTGGTCGGCCGAAATCGTCGAAACCGACCCAGGCAGTGGCCACCCTGTCGGGGGTAAAGCCGGAAAACCAGGCGTCGCGAGAGTCGTTGGTGGTACCTGTCTTGCCGGCGATGTCCTGTCGCTGCAAGGCCCGTCCGGCACGCCAGCCGGTGCCGTTCCAGCGTCGACCGTTGCTGGTTCCGCCCAGAATGGCCGAGTTCAGCGCCTGGCTGACCAGGAAGGCATTTTCTGCGCTGATCACCGGCACGCGGCGGGGCTTGGCCTCATACAGCAGGGTTCCCTGTGCATCCTCGATACGTTGCACCACGAAGGGAGTCACCCGGGCGCCTCCGTTGGCCAGGGCCGCATAGCCGGTGGCCATCTGCAGCGGTGTGGCGGAAGGAGAGCCCAGCGCCAGGCTTTCTGTCGCCGAAATGTTGGCGGTGTCGAAGCCGAAGGCATTCAGCCGTTGCATGGCCACCGGAATACCGGTATCTCGCAGCAGGCGAATGGACACCACATTCTTGGAGCGGGCCAGCGCTTCCCGTATCCGTATCGGGCCATCATAGACGTTGGGCGAGTTGCGGGGTTTCCAGGCATTGCCGCTACCGGCATCCCAGTGGTTGATGGGCGCATCGTTGATCAGGCTGGCCAGGGTGAAGCCGCTATCCAGCGCCGCCGAATAGATAAAGGGCTTGATATTGGATCCCATCTGACGCTCGGCCTGCTGGGCCCGGTTGAACTTGTTGAGGGTGAAGTTGAAGCCGCCTACCAGTGCCGTTACCGCGCCGCTGGACGGCTCCAGCGCCACCAGGGCACCATTGACCTCCGGTAGCTGGGCCAGCATCCAGTGTTCTCCCTGAGGGCGAACCCAGATTTGATCGCCGGGGCTCAGGGCCTCTTTGGCCTGCCGCAGGGCATGGCCCTGGCGCTTGTCGGAGAGGTAACGACGTGCCCACTTGATGCCATCCCACCCGAGCTGTACCTCGCCCCTGTTCTTGATGATCAGGGTGGCGCTACGCTCGGCCACGGCGGTGACCACGGCAGGCTCCAGCGGCCAGTAGCTCGGTTGCTGCTCAAGATGCTGTTCAATCTGTTCCCGGTCCCAGGGGCTGTTCTGCCACAGGCTGGCCGTCGGGCCGCGATAACCATGACGCAGATCGTAAGCCAGCAACCCCTCGACCAGGGCGGTATTGGCGGCGTTCTGTTCGTCCGACTGCACCGTGGTATAAACGCTCAGTCCACGGGTATAGGCTTCCTTGCCGAACATCGACAGGGCAAACTGGTGCGCCATTTCTGCCAGATAGGGGGCAGTGAGGGTGATTTCGGCACCGTGATAGCGGGCCGCCACCGGCGCTGCCATCGCTTCATCGTATTGAGTGCGGGTGATCTTTCCGGTGTCCAGCATGCGGCCCAGTACGATGGCCCTGCGTTCGGCGGCGCGACGCGGGTTGCTGATGGGATTAAAGATGGAAGGTCCCTTGGGCAGACCGGCGATCATCGCCATTTCCGCCAGCGTCAGATCGCCGACTTCCTTGCCGTAATACACCTGGGCGGCGGCACCGACACCATGAGAACGGTGCCCGAGCGGAATTTTATTGAGGTAGAGCTCGAGGATTTCGTCTTTGTCGAGCAGCGATTCGATATGCAGGGCGATGAAAATTTCCTTGATCTTGCGGATCACGGTTTTTTCCCGAGTGAGAAAGAAGTTTCTCGCCACCTGTTGGGTAATGGTGCTGGCGCCCTGGCGTTTTTCGCCGGTGCTCAGCCAGACAAATGCCGCCCGGCTGATACCGATGGGATCGATACCGGGATGCTCATAAAAACGGTCGTCTTCGGTGGCCAGAAAGGCGTCTATCAGTAGCGGCGGCATCTGCGCCACGGTAAGGGGATAGCGGCGCTGTTCACCGTATTGGGAGATGAGTTCGCCATCCTGACTGAAGATGCGCATCGGCGTTTCCAGGCGTATGTCCTTGAGTGCAGACACGTCCGGCAGCTCGGGTTTGATCTGTTGATAGAGTCCGAAGACGGCGACTATGCCACTCAGCGCGAGAAAAAGACCGAATAAAAACAGGCGATTGAGCCATTTGAGCATGAAGATAACACCCGATAAATCATTTTTTAACCAAACAGTGAGCAAGTATATCCTGCGTTGGTGGTGTTATTCGAGCGCTTTGTTTTTATACTGCGATAACCTTAGCGATTTGCTTGAGTCTGTATATTATTGTCAAAACCAATCATAACAAATACATGGATGACTATGTTGAACCTGAATAGACGGAAGGATTTACAGGGGATGATTGGAATCGACTTCGGGATGAGCAGCATCAAGGCCCTGGTTCTGAAAGGAACACCGGGCGATTATCAACTCGAAGCCATGGCCAGTGTCCCCACGCCCAAGGGCAGTATTGTCGATCATCAGTTGCAGGATGTGGATAAGGTGGTAATGGCGCTCAAGCTATTGCGGCGCCAGCTGAACAGCAGTTGTAGCATAGTGGCGACCGCAGTGACCGGCAGCAGCGTGACCACCAAGACGATCCTGGTACCGCGCAGTTTGTCGCCCGAGGAGCTGGAAACCCAGATATTGCTCGAAGCGGAACAGCATATTCCCTTTCCGCTCGACGAAATCAGCCTGGATTACGAAAGCCTGGGCATCAATGCAAACCATCCGGATCGGGACAATATCCTGTTGAGTGCCGCCCGTACCGAAAGCATCAATACCCGCGTCAGTGCCCTGGAACTGGCGGGCTGGGAGACCCGGGTGATGGATATTGGTGTCCATGCCCTGGCCCGGGGAGTCAATGCCTGTCTGGCGGCGGAAAAGACCGAGGCCAGACTGCTGGCGGTGGTGGATATTGGTGCCGAATGCCTCACTTTTGTGGTGATGGAGGAGGGAGAGGTCATCTACAGCCGGTTGCAGAACTTCGGCGGTGCTCAGTTGAGTCGTGAACTGGCCAGGCTGAGTGATATGCCGGCAGAGCGGGTGGAACAGGCCAAGGTAGAGAATACCTTTCCCGTCGAACTCCGGGAGGATATAGAGCAGTTGCATATCAATGCCTTGTTGCAGCATATTCGCCGTAATATCCAGCTGTTTTGCAGCAGCTCCGGTAACAAGGCCCCCCCGGCCTTGTTTCTGAGTGGCGGTGGCAGTCAGTTACCGGATCTGGCGCAGATTCTGCAACAGGAGCTGAGTCTGCCGGTGCTGCAGCCGGATTTTGATCGCCTGTTCAACGGTGTGACGACGCATTCCCCCGATGCGGCGGCCTTTACCACGGCGCTGGGGCTGGCCCTGAGGAGTGTTACCCCATGTCCAATATAAACCTGTTACCCTGGCGCGAAAGCGAGCGTGCCGCCCAGAAAAAACAATTCATGATGATATTGTCGGTTGCCTCAATCATAACGGTGTCGGTGATGCTGGTGGCGAATATGTGGATTAATCAGCAAACAGCCCAACAGCAGCAGCGGAACCGGTTTTTGCAGAGCGAAACGGCCAAGCTCGATGTGATACTGGGAGAGATGCGCGATATCAGGGATAAACGTCTCGAGCTGCTGGAACGAGTGGCTCTGATCGACGGCTTTCAGCAGCGGCGTAACGTGTCGGTGAGGTTGTTCAATCAGCTGCCCGAGCTGGTACCGCCCGGGGTTTATCTGAGCTCGCTCAATGTGGTTGACAACCGCATCGATATTGTCGGTAAAACCGAAGCCTACCCCCGGGTAGCCAACATGATCCGACAGGTCGAGCGTCGTGACTGGCTGTATGAACCCCGTATCAGCTCCATTTTTTCCAGTGATATGCAGCCTATCGCCCTGAGTCAGTTTTCCATGCAGCTCAAGGTGCGAGAGCACACACAGGGAGAGATCCAATGAACTGGCAACAGTTGAATGAGCTGGAACTGGACTTCGATAATATCGGGCAGTGGCCGCGGTCCGGCAAGGCCATTGTGGTTGCCCTGGTGTGTGCGCTCCTGGCCGGTGCCATCGGTTATTTTCTGATTACAGACAGTCTCGCCAGGCTGGACACCAGCAAGGCACAGGAAGTGCAACTGAAAGCCATCTTCGAGGAAAAGGCGCAACTGGCAGGCGGGTTGCCCGGCTCCAAGCTGCAACTGGCGGAGCAGCAGGCGGAGTTGAATGCCCAGTTGCGCAAATTACCCAACACGCTGGAAATCGCCGGCCTGCTCGACGATATCAGTTTTATGGCAGCCGACAATGGCTTGCGTCTGGAGCGTATCAACTGGGAAGCGGAAAAGCCGAGCGAATTTTACACCGAGTTGCCCATGCGTATTATCGTCAGCGGCGATTACCATCAGCTCGGGCACTTTGTGGCCGATGTGGCGGCCTTGCCTCGCATCGTGATCATCGACAGTTTCAGCCTGTCCCGGGCCGGCGCCGATCAACTGAGCATGTCGATGCTGGCCAAGACCTACAAATATAACGAGCAGGAGGAAAAATGAGAGTTTTCTGCCTGTTGACGGGGGTGCTGTTGTTGACGGCGTGTATCGATGACCAGGATCTTGGTCACTATGTGGCCGAAGTGAAAGCGCGTCCTGCCACACCACCGGAACCACAACCCAAGAGCAAGGAATTTGTACCGGATACCTATCAGCCGGGCTCGGAGCGTAGCCCCTTCGGACATCCACAGCCGGAAAATAGCAAGAAGTCGGAGGCTTCTGCGGCAAATTGCGAGCTGCCGAACCATGATCGGCCGCCGGAGGAGCTTGAACGTTATTCGCTCGATAATCTGTCACTGCGGGGCACCCTGGGTGACCAGCGGGGTCTGTCGGCGCTGATCCGTACTCAGGACGGGGTGACACATCGTGTGACGATGGGGCAGCGCATGGGGCTGAATCTCGGTGAAGTGGTGGGCATTACACCTGACGAGTTAATTCTTAAAGAATATATTCTCGACGGCAGAGGCTGTTGGGAAAACCGGGAAACCCGGCTGCTGTTATCCGAAACCAAATAAAAACAATAAGAATGGAGTGCGCTATGACAAGAAAAATGGTGATAAAGCTGATGTGCGGCCTGGCACTCGGCATGGCTCCGCTTGGCCAGCTACTGGCTGCCGTCAGCCTGGAAAGCCTCAGGGTCAATCCTCTGGCGGGAGAGCAGCTGATGCTGGAGCTGGAATTTGACGCCCCTCCGTCGCTGGTGACCGATGTGGTTCGTCAGAACCCGGATCGGCTGGTGCTGCAGATACCGGATGGCTTCTCCGCATTGCAGGAAAACCTGATCCCCATAGAAAGACAGGGGGTCAGTACTGTGGATGTGCGTCGGGTCGGCACCCATCTGGAAGTGGCCTTGATAATGGAGTCCATGCAGGCATACCGGTTGCAGCGCGAGGGCAATCGCCTGTCACTGCTGCTGGGAAAGGGCGTCAGCGGCGTGGATGGCAAGGGTTCCGTATTGCCGCCGGGGGCTATCAATGCCGTCACCGGCATCGACTTTCGCCGTGGTCGCGATGGTCAGGGCCAGGTGCTGGTGCAACTGGACAAGCCCAGTGCCGCGGTCGATATGCAGGTCAAGGGTAACCGGCTGATCGCCAGGTTTCACAATACCCATATCGACGATGCCCTGCTGCAGGTGCTGGATGTCAACGATTTTGGCACCCTGGTCAACCGTATCCGCAGCCGTCGCGAGGGGGGCGATGTGCTGCTGACGGTCGATACCAGCGGGACTTTCGATTATCGCTACGATCAGGCGGCGCGCCTGTTTGTGCTGGAGCTGGCCAAACCGGTGGCAGCAAAGGCGGCCTCGGCGAGTAAGGCGAGCAAGCAGTACACCGGCAAGCCCATCTCGATGAACTTCCAGGATATTCCGGTGCGCACAGTGCTGCAGCTGATTGCGGATTTCAACAACTTCAACCTGGTCACCACCGACTCGGTCCAGGGCAACCTGACCCTGCGCCTCGATGGCGTCCCCTGGGAGCAGGCATTGGACACCATATTGCAGGTGCGGGGGCTGGACAAGCGGCTGGATGGCAATATTCTGCTGGTGGCGCCGGCGGCGGAGCTGGCGCAACAAGAGCAGCAGCAACTGGAAAATCGTCAGGCCAAGGAAGTGCTGGCCCCTCTGGTCACCGAGATGTTGCAGGTGAATTATGCCAAGGCGGTGGATGTGGTGGCGCTGCTGACCAATGAAAGTACCGGCCTGCTGACCGAGCGGGGCGCCATAGCGGTGGATGGCAGAACCAACATGCTGGTCATCAAGGACACCCGGCAAAGCATCGATAACATCAGGCGTATGCTGTCCCTGCTCGATATTCCCATCAAGCAGGTGGTGATTGAAGCGCGCATGGTGACCATAGACGACGGCTTCGAAGAAGCCTTCGGGGTGCGCTGGGGCTACAGCAACGACAGCAGCAGCGGCCGCAACCAGCAATCGGTAAGCGGCACCCTGGAGGGCATTCGTGCCGGGGTTGATGACAATTCGCTGAACGTTAATCTGCCGGCGGCGGGGGCGGCGGGTAACATCGCCTTTCAGGTGGCCAAGCTCAGCGGTGGTCGTATCCTGGATCTGGAGCTGTCGGCGCTGGAGCGGGAAAACCGGGCCGAGATTATCGCCAGCCCCAGGGTGACCACCTCCAATCAGAAGCCGGCGTTGATCGAACAGGGGACCCAGGTGCCGTTTTCTTCCGCCAGTGATGGCGGTACCGAAGTGGAATTTCAGGATGCGGTGCTCAGCCTCAAGGTCACGCCGCAGATCACCCCCGATAACCGGGTGGTGCTGGATTTGACCATCACTCAGGACTCCATCGGCGAGCGTATCCCTCAGGCTACCGGCGGGGAGGCAGTGGCGATCAATACCCAGTCGATTACCACCCAGGTGCTGGTTAACGACGGCGAAACCCTGGTGCTGGGGGGAATCTTTCAACAGAATATCCTGCGTAGTGTCACCAAGGTGCCCTTGCTGGGGGACATCCCCGTGGTGGGCCGGCTGTTTAAAACCACGAGCGACAGCAATAAGAAACGCGAGTTGATTATCTTTGTCACCCCCCGTATTGTGCACGACAGTATTTGAACTCCAGAATGGCTTTGCCCCGGTCTTAAGGGGGAAAGCCGTCATCAAACAGACCAGAAACGGGAAGATGGGCGCGAGCGCAACATGGCAAGATGCGGTCTCGTACCGGGCTTCTTTGGCCCCATGGCGGGTGTTACCCTTGCCAGCGACCGGCGCAGTTGCGATAATCCGGCGTCCAATTTCAGAAAGTTAAGGTTAGGTTCATCGTCGACCCTGCGGTGTTCGTGGGGCGCATTCGTTTGTGAGAATTTCGTGTAACATGGCTGAGAAACGCAATATCTTCCTTGTAGGGCCTATGGGTGCGGGCAAGAGCACCATTGGTAAATACCTGGCGCAGCAACTGCATATGGAGTTTTATGACTCCGATCATGAGATTGAGCGTCGAACCGGTGCCGATATCAGCTGGGTGTTTGATGTAGAAGGCGAAGAAGGCTTCCGCCAACGCGAAGAAAAGGTGATCAATGATCTGAGCGAGCTGCAGGGCATAGTGCTGGCCACCGGCGGTGGTTCCATCAAGAGCAAAGAGAGCCGTAACCGGCTGTCGGCCCGCGGCATCGTCGTGTATCTGGAAACGCCGGTAGATAAGCAGTTGGCCCGGGTGCAGAAAGACAAGCGTCGTCCGCTGCTGCAAACCGAAGAGCCGCCCCAGGAAGTGCTGGAACGCCTGGCTGCCGAGCGTAACGCCTTGTATCTGGAAATTGCCGATTATGTGGTGCGCACCGACGAACAGGGCGCCAAGCTGGTAGCGAATCAGATAGCCGAACTGATCGGCCTGTAACGGACAGGAGTTCCATGGAAAGGTTAACCGTCAATCTGGGTGAGCGCAGCTACCCCATTATTATTGCCGAAGGGAGTCTGTCACAGGGCTCACTGTTGCGGGACATGGTCAAGGGCAACAAGGTACTGGTTGTCACCAATGACGTGGTTGCGCCCCTGTACCTCGATACCCTGCTGGCGGCGCTGGCGCCGCTGCAGGTCGAATCCCTGGTGCTGCCCGATGGCGAGCAGTTCAAGACCCTGGACACCTTCAATCAGGTGATGGGGTCGCTGCTGGCCGGCAACCACGGTCGGGATACTACCCTGATTGCCCTCGGTGGTGGCGTGATTGGTGATCTGACCGGATTTTCGGCTGCCTGTTACCAGCGTGGCGTCCCCTTTATTCAGGTGCCGACCACCCTGCTGGCGCAGGTTGACTCTTCCGTTGGCGGCAAAACCGCGGTCAACCACCCGCTGGGCAAGAACATGATAGGTGCCTTCTATCAACCTCGGCTGGTGTTGATCGATACCCTCTGCCTGCAAACGCTGCCGGAGCGGGAGTTTGCTGCCGGTCTGGCCGAGGTGATCAAGTACGGCATCATCTGGGACGCCGATTTCTTCGACTGGCTGGAGCAGAACCTGCAGCGACTGCAACGGCTCGAGGCCGATGCGCTGGGCTATGCCATTCGTCGTTGTTGTGAAATCAAGGCGGAAATGGTCGCCTGTGACGAACGGGAACACGGAGTACGGGCCCTGCTCAACCTGGGCCACACCTTCGGCCACGCCATCGAAGCGGAAATGGGCTACGGCAACTGGCTGCATGGCGAGGCGGTGGCCGCCGGTACCCTGCAGGCCTGTCATACCGCTCGTCTGCGCGGCGAAATGAGTGCGACCGAGGTATCTCGGGTGGAAGCCCTGTTGATCAAGGCGCACCTGCCGGTGCTGGGGCCTGCCGAGATGACACTCGAGCAGTATCTGCCGCATATGCTGCGCGACAAGAAAGTACTGGCCGGCAAGATGCGGCTGGTGTTGCCGGTGGGCATTGGCCGGGCCCAGGTGGTAGACGATGTCACCGAGCAGCAGCTGGCGCAGGTGGTGATGTCGGAAAGGAAGCCGTGACCGAGGCGGTTAATCTTCCCTTTTCCTCTCAGCAGCAGCTGCTGGCGCGGCTGCTGCACCTTTCCCGCCTCGATACCGATTTTATTCTGCTCACCGGCCCTCAGGGCGCCGGCAAGTCTTATCTGGCCGACAGGCTGACCGAAGAAACAACCTTGATGTTGCCCACGCAGCTCGATGCGAAAGCGCTCGACAGTCATGCCCGTTTTCGCGATGCATTGCTTGGCAGCTGGTTTCCGGGAACCGTGTTCGATGCCGATGACTTGCTGCCCGATACGATGGCCAGGCTGCTGCCGGCCAGTCTGCACAAGCGATTGCTGGTGGTGGACAATGCCGAATGGCTGACCGATATTCTGCTGCAGGAGCTGGTGCAGCTGTATCTGGTGTTACCTGCTTCGGTCAGGCCCTTCATGGTGTTGCTGGGCTCGGCTGACTGGGCAAGCCAGGTACGTCGGCAGCTCGATGATGTGATGAAACCAAAGGTAGTGGAAGTAGAAGTACTGCCGTTGACGGAGGCGGACAAGGAGGATTTATGGCAAGCTCTGGGATATCAGTCCCCCCCCGCCACATCGCATGATATTCAGTATCCCGGTGATGTGATTGATACCATGGAGCCGCAGATGAAAACACAAGATTATCGTCAGTTGCTGGAGCAGAAATCGGTCAAAATCCTGCTCACCGCCCTGATAGTGGTGGTGCTGTTGATTATTATCGTCCGCCTGCTGGGTGGAGCCGAGACGACGGCGCCCAGGCTGGTTCAGCCCTTCGAGCAGGAAAACGAGTTGGCGTTGCCGCCGCCGGTCACGGCTCCGACGCCCGGTGCCGAGGTGCCAGCGGCATCGGGCGATGGACTGGTACGGGAGTGGCCGGTTGAGTCCTTGCCCGAGACGCCGGCCATCAATACCCGCGTCGCCGAGACTCCGGACGACAGCGACAAGGAGCGGGTGGTGATCGAAGACAGGGTAGTCAGCCAGTTGATGCAGCGCAAGGCGGCCCCCGAGCCCTCGGCAACACCGGCAACACCGGCAACACCGGCTACTCCGGCTACTCCGGCTACTCCGGCAATGCGGGAACCAGCTACCAGCGAGGGGCTGAGTCCGCTGTCGGCGCTGATGCAGAAGCCGGCCGGACGCTATACCCTGCAACTGATGGCCGGGCGGGACCGGGGTGCGCTGGAGAAACTGGCGTTCCGTCATACCCTGACGCCGGCCTGGGTTTATCCACGCAGTATCAAGGGGCAACCCTGGTTTGTACTGGTGTTTGGCGATTTCGACTCGCCTCAGCAGGCGCGACGCGCCATCGGGGTGCTGTCAACCGAGCTGCAGGCGGCCAAACCCTGGCCCAAACCCTTCGCTCAGGTGCAAAAAGAAGTCAAACCATAGTCATGAGGGTGGCTTGCGGTTACAATGCGCGCCCCTCACCGGTTAGGCTTTGATGACGACAATGACTAAAACTCGGGCATTCCTGAAATGGGCCGGCGGTAAATACGGCCTGGTAGACAGCATCAACCGCCGTCTGCCCGAAGGTCGGGTGCTGGTGGAACCCTTTGTGGGCGCGGGTTCGGTATTTCTGAATTCCGAGTTTGAAGCCTATGTGCTGGCTGACATCAATGCGGATTTAATCCACCTTTATCAGTTGCTCAAGACCCGACCTGATGCCTTCATCCGCGATGCCGCTGCGCTGTTTACCGCCGCCAATAACGATAAAACCGCTTACTACGACTTTCGTGTCGAGTTTAACCAGGAACGGGATCGCTACCGGCGTGCGCTCTTGTTCCTGTATCTGAACCGACATGGTTATAACGGCCTCTGCCGTTACAACAAGAAGGGGGGGTTCAACGTACCGTTCGGCGCCTACAAGAAGCCTTATTTTCCCGAGCGGGAGCTGTGGTTTTTTGCCGAAAAAGCCCAGAAAGCGACCTTCGTCTGCCAGAGTTACACCGAGGTGTTTGCCCAGGCCAGTGCAGATCAGGTGTTTTACTGCGACCCGCCTTATGCGCCCTTGTCGCCCACCGCCAGCTTTACCACCTATGCCGCCAACGGCTTTACGCTGGATGATCAGGCTATTCTGGCGCGACTGGCACGGGAAACCGCGGCTCGTGGCGTGCCGGTGCTGATCAGCAACCATGACATTCCGCTGACCCGTGAACTGTATCGAGATGCCAACCTGGATGTGGTGGCGGTCAAGCGCACCATCAGCCGTCATGCGCACAATCGCAAGAAAGTGGACGAACTGCTGGCCCTGTTCAGCCCCGGCTCTGTTTGTGAGGAGTGAAGAATAAGGGATGAGGAGGACATCGCCTCACTTCTTACGCTTTGCCCCTCACGCTTTAAGCACCAGCCGTACCACCAACAGCAGGAACACCACCAGCCCGACAATGGCCAGCGTCCCCAGGCCCAGATAGGGCCAGGGACTGCCGCTGAACTGCTGTTGCCGATTCTTCTGTGACTGCACGCCAAACAGTGCCGCCGCCACCGCCTGTAGCCTGTGTTTCCAGCTCATTATGCCCCCAGAGTGTCCAATTTAATTCAACCAAGCACCAGATCCGGCGTTGCCGGATTTCGCAGCTGAAGCAGCGACTACAGAGTGACGACCTATGTAGATACTGCTTTCGCTGTGCAATATGGCGAAGCCATATCTCAACTTAGCGCTTGGCGCCGATCTGGGGTAGAATTGGACGATTTTTTGCGCTCAAGGGAACTTTGATGACCGACTACCTGATTGCCCCCTCTATTCTTTCCGCCGACTTTGCCCGCCTGGGTGACGACGTGGCCCAGGTGCTGCAAGCGGGCGCCGATGTGGTGCACTTCGATGTGATGGACAACCATTATGTGCCCAATCTGACCATAGGCCCCATGGTCTGCAAGGCGTTGCGCGACTACGGCATTCAGGCGCCCATCGATGTTCACCTGATGGTCAAGCCGGTAGACAGCCTGGTGCCGCAGTTTGCCGAGGCCGGTGCTTCCATCATTACCTTTCATCCCGAGGCGTCCGAGCATATCGACCGCACCCTGGGATTGATACGGGAGCAGGGCTGTCAGGCCGGCCTGGTGTTCAACCCGGCCACCCCGCTCAGCTACCTGGATTACGTGATGGACAAGGTGGATGTGATCCTGCTGATGTCGGTCAACCCCGGTTTTGGTGGTCAGTCCTTTATCGACGGTACCCTCGACAAGCTGCGTCAGGCCCGTCGTCGCATCGATGAAAGCGGTCGCAACATCCGGCTGGAAATAGACGGTGGCGTCAAGGTCGACAATATTCGCGCCATCGCCGAGGCCGGTGCCGACATGTTTGTGGCCGGCTCCGCCATCTTCAGTCAGCCCGATTACAAGGCGGTCATCGACCGGATGCGTAGCGAACTGGCCAGCGTTCGTGGATAAGTTCGAACTGATCCAGTTCGATCTGGATGGCACCCTGATCGACAGCGTGCCCCAACTCGCCCTGGCGGTAAACCGTATGCTGGAGCAATTGGGCCATGCGTCGGCGGAAGAGCTGGCGGTACGTCATTGGGTGGGTAACGGCGCCGACATGCTGGTGCGGCGGGCCCTCATGGCGGCGCTCGGGTGCGAACCGAATGCCACACAGCAGCAAGAGGCGAGAATGGCGTTCGACGTCGCCTATGACGGGGTGGCTGAGCACGAACTGGTGTTTTATCCCGGCGTGCTGGATACCCTGCAGCACCTGTATCGGTCAGGCAAGACACTGGCTATCGTCACCAACAAGCCTTACCGCTTTGTGCCCGCCATACTGGCGGCGGCGGGCGTGAGCGACTACTTCTCGCTCGTGCTGGGCGGTGACAGCCTGGCGCAGAAAAAGCCCGATCCGGCCCCGCTGTTGCACGTGTGTCGCGAACTGAATATCGAGCCGGCGCGCTCCTTGATGATCGGTGATTCCGAAAACGATGTGCTGGCGGCCAAGGCGGCCGGCATGGCGGTGGTGGGTCTGACCTATGGCTACAACTACGGCCGGGATATTGCCGAAAGCCAGCCCGACTGGGTGATGAGCGATATTCGCGGGCTGCTCGACCTGTTGCTACAAAATGAACACAGAAAGGATAATCATGGCTAAACCAATTGTTTTCAGCGGCGCCCAACCTTCCGGGCAGCTGACCATAGGCAACTACATGGGTGCTTTGCGCCAGTGGGTGAAGATGCAGCAGGACTATGACTGTCTGTATTGCATCGTGGACATGCACGCCATTACCGTACGCCAGGACCCACAAGCGCTGCGTGCCGCCTGCCTGGATGCCGCCGCCCTTTATCTGGCCATCGGCCTGGATCCGGAGCAGAGCACCATTTTCATTCAGTCGCATGTGCCCGAGCATGCGGAGCTTTCCTGGATTCTGAACTGCTATACCCAGTTCGGCGAACTGTCGCGCATGACCCAGTTCAAGGACAAATCCAGCCGCTATGCCGAAAACATCAACGCCGGTCTGTTCACCTATCCGGCGCTGATGGCGGCGGACATACTGCTGTACCAGACCAGCCAGGTGCCGGTAGGTAACGATCAGAAGCAGCATCTGGAGCTGACCCGGGACGTGGCCTACCGTTTCAATCAGCTCTACGGTGAGGTGTTCACCGTGCCCGAGCCTTTTATTCCTGCAGATGGCGCCCGCATCATGAGTCTGCAGGAGCCGACCAAAAAAATGTCCAAGTCAGACGACAACGTCAATAACTTCATCGGACTGCTGGAAGATCCCAAGGTCATCGCCAAGAAGCTCAAGCGGGCGGTCACCGACTCGCAGGATCCGCCCACCGTGCGTTTCGATGTGGAAAACAAGCCTGGTGTCTCCAACCTGCTGACCTTGATGGCCGGTGCCAGCGGTCGCTCCATTCCCGAGCTGGAGCAGCACTTTGAAGGCAAGATGTACGGCCACCTCAAGACCGAGACCGCCGAGGCGGTACTGGCCATGCTGGAGCCGATTCAGCGTCGCTTCCATGAGCTGCGGGAAGACGAAGGCGAGCTGTGCAACATCCTGACGCTGGGTGCCGACAAGGCTCGGGTAAAGGCTGTACAGACCCTGGAAAAGGTATATGATGTGATTGGCTTTGTACCCAGAAGCCGCTAATACTTAAAGGAGCCGACAAGGCTCCTTTTTCGATTGTTTCGCAGCGATTGTTTCGCAGATTTGTTTCACCGATTAATGATTTCACCGACTCGATAACTTCACTGGATTACCTCTCATCTATGATAGAAGAAAACACCCTTGATCGGGAATTGACCGACAAGCTGTACTGGCTGCGTAAATTTCGCATGGCCAAGAATGAAAGGACACTGGAATTAATGGTATCGAAAGCCATTGATGATTATCACACTCACTCTGCCGTGGTCGCCGCCATCTATCTGGCCGAATGTCAGCGTGAACGTGAAATGCTGCAGGGACGTTTTCTCGATCAATAACAGCGGTTTGAGTCAGGCAGGGCGATAGCTTCTGCCAACGCTTGATACCGGCTGACCTTCCACAGAGACAGGCTGACTTCAACGTCTGGCCGGGTTGTCGTTATCTCCGGATCTGAACCATAATCAAGGTATCTCCACACTCATCGGTTATCCCATACCGGGTTATCCCATACCGGGTTATCCCACACCGATAGTTGTTAAGAGGAGGAGAGTCCCATGATTCCGCAACTTTTCAAACGCCAATGTCGTCGCTGGCTGTTGCCTCTGATCGGGGCACTGACCCTTGGTCTGATGGCACCTCAGGTGCTGGCAGACAGAGAGGGGCGCGGTGATGGCCGAGGATATAAGCAGGGCTACGACCGGCATCAGAATCAGTACTATGGCAAGCACTACGGCAAGCACTTCAAGCACCGTAAACACGCTCGGCATCACAGGCATCATCGTCACTATCGGTACGCCCCGCGCAGGGCAAGGGTGGTGGAGCAGTATTATTATCAGCCGCCCCGTCACTATTATCGTGAGCAGCATTCTTCGCGAGCACATATCTCGGTGACCCTGCCTCTGGGTACCCTAGTGCATGGCCTGCCCGGTGGTTATGTCAGCTTCAGCCTGGGTGGCGACCCTTACTACTATCACGGCGGTAATTACTACCGTCCCTATCAGCGTGGCTATCGGGTGATTGCCCCGCCGTCCGGGCACAGGTGGTAAGGCTCCGGTCTGTGCTCATCATACGTTGAGTTCGGGCAGATCGCGAAACAGCGCCAGTGCCTCCGGATTGGCCAGAGCGCTTATGTTCTTCACCGGCTTGCCTTCCACCACATTGCGCACTGCCAGTTCGACCGTCTTGCCCGAGCGGGTTCTGGGAATATCGGCCACCGCCAGTATCTTGTCCGGCACATGGCGAGGGCTGCACTGGCTGCGAATGCGTCGGCCAATGGCCGCTTTCAGGGAACTGTCCAGCGTTTCACCTTCGGCCAGCTTGACGAACAGCAGCACCCGTTCATCATTGCGCCAGTGCTGACCAACGACCACCGCATCCACTATTTGTTCGAAGCGACTGATCTGACGATAGATTTCGGCGGTGCCGATGCGTACCCCACCCGGGTTGAGCACCGTATCCGAACGGCCGTAGAACACAATGCCGCCGTGTACCGTCAACGCCACTCTGTCACCGTGATGCCAGCAGCCCGGATAGGTCTGCCAGTAGGCGGCGTCATAGCGGCTGCCGTCGTGGTCGTTCCAGAACCCAACTGGCCGATTGGGAAAACCGTTGCAACAGACCAGTTCGCCCTGCTGCTCCAGCAATGGATGGCCCTGTTCGTCGAACACCTGTACATCCAGCCCCAGCCCGATGCCCTGACATTCGCCACGATAGACCGGGCTGATGGGGTTGCCGAGCACGAAGCAGCCGCAGATGTCGGTACCGCCGGCGATGGACGCCAGTTGCAGGTTGGACTTGATGCGCCGGTAAACGAAGTCGAACTGCTCGGGCGCCAGGGCCGAACCGGTGGAGCACAGGGTGCGCAGGGCCCCCAGATAATGGTGGTCGCGTGGATGAATCCGCTGCTTTTCCATGGCTTCCAGGTATTTGGCGGAGGTACCGAACAGGGTGATGCTTTCCTGTTCGGCCCAGTCCCACAGCACACTGCCATCGGGAAAGAAGGGCGACCCTTCATAGAGCAGCAGGGTAGCGCCACCGGCCAGTGCCGAGACCAGCCAGTTCCACATCATCCAGCCGCAGGTGGTGAAATAGAACACCCGGTCTCCGGGGCGAATGTCGCAATGCAGCCGGTGTTCTTTCAGATGGTTGAGCAAGGTGCCGCCCGCCGAATGGATGATGCACTTGGGCTGGCCGGTGGTACCCGAGGAGTAAAGTATATAGAGGGGCGCATTGAAGGGCATGGGGGTGAAGTGCAGCGGCTGCCCGGCGTGGCGAGCCAATAATTCCGGCCAGTGCTGAACTTCGTCGTTCGGGGTGAGCCTGTCGTTCGGGGTGAGCCTGTGCTGGCCGATATAGGGGATCTGCACCCAGAGCGCTATGCTGTCGATGGCTGCGACTATGGTTCTGGCCCTGGCACTGGAGTCATGCAGCTTGCCGTTATAGCGGTAGCCATCGGCGCTGAACAGCACCTTTGGTCGGGTCTGACCGAAACGTTCTATCACGCTGTCGGCACCGAAGTCGGGGGAGGTGGAGGTCCAGATTGCCCCCAGCGCTGCTGTAGCCAGCATGGCCACTACCGTTTCCGGCAGATTGGGCAGGTAACCGGCCACCACATCACCGGGCTTGACGCCGAAGCGCTCCAGGCCGACACGAATGGCCGCCACCTGCTCGGTCAGCTCGGCCCAGCTCAGGCGCCGCTGGTGCTGGCCCTCTGCCTGAAACAGCAGCGCGTCTTTATCCGGGTGTGTCGTGGCATGGCGCAACAGATTTTCGGCAAAGTTAAGTTGCGCTTCGGGAAACCAGACCGCTTCCCGGGCGCTGGCGGCGTTCAGCACCGGCTGCTCCCCCTTTTCACCCACTACCTCGGCGAAATCCCACACCAGATCCCAGAAATCGGCACTGTCCTGTACCGACCAGGCATGCAGACCTTGATAATCGGTCAGCTCAAGGTCATAACGGCGGTTTGCCTGTTGCATGAACTCATACAGCTGGCTGCGCTTTATCCGGGAGGGAGAGGGGCGCCATAACAGGGTGTTTTGTTCGTGCATAACCATCTCCTTGTCGCTGCCGAGATAACTGCTGCCGAGATAACTACAGCATAACAAGACCGTGACGGTTTGTGCGAGAGAGCGGGAACCGATAGCTGAGCGGGGCCGTGTGGCCCCACTTTTATTGCTGATCCGGGTGAGCCCGCTGAAATGCCTCCAGACGGTTGCAGGCCCGATCGATGGCCACGAGCCTGGGGTAGGGGTTCATGTCCAGCTTGAACCGATGGGCATTATAGAGCTGGGGTATCAGGCAGATATCCGCAAGACCGGGGGTGTCACCGCAGCAGAACGGCGTGTCGCTGGCGCTCAGCTGCTGTTCCAGCGGCGCCAGTCCCTGCTTCAGCCAGTGGTGATACCAGGCGGTTTTCTGTGCCTCACTGATGCCGAGTTCACCGGTCAGGTACTTGAGTACCCGCAGGTTGTTGAGCGGGTGCATGTCGCAGGCCACCTGCAACGCCAGCGCCCGGACCCGGGCCCGTTCAAGGGGAGTGGCCGGCAGCAGAGCCGGCTCCGGGTAGCATTCGTCCAGGTACTCGATAATGGCCAGCGACTGACCTATGATGCCTTTGCCGCTTCCTTGATCATCAATAGCCAGGCTGGGCACCAGGCCGGTGGGGTTCAGCGCCCGGTAACTGTCTCCCTGATGGATGCCGTCCAGCAGGGAGATGGGGATGGCCTCATAGACCACCCCTTTCAGATTGAGCGCGATGCGAACCCGGTAGGCCGCACTGGATCGCACATAATCATAGAGCTTCATGTTTCACGACCCGCTGATCGATGGCTCCGAAGATGGACTGGCCCTGCGCGTCCAGCATCTCGATACGTACCCGATCACCAAACTGCATGAAAGGCGTCCTGGCGGCGCCCTGCTCGATGATCTCCAGCATGCGCCGCTCGGCCAGACAGCAGGAGCCGGTGCTGCGATCCACGTTCGAGACGGTGCCCGAGCCGATAATGGAGCCGGCAGACAAGGCCCGGTTGAAGCTGACATGGGCCAGCAATCGGGCGAAATTGAAGGTCATGTCGGTGCCCGCATCCGGCTCGCCGAACAGTTCACCGTTCAGATGTACCCGCAGACGGTGATGCACCCTGGTGTCCTGCCAGGCATCGCCCAGTTCATCAGGGGTGATGGCCACCGGCGAGAAGGAGGAAGCCGGCTTTGACTGAAAAAAGCCGAAGCCCTTGCCCAGCTCACCCGGGATCAGGTTGCGCAGCGAGACATCGTTGACCAGCATCAGCAGCTTGATATGGGAGCCGGCCTGTTCGGCGCCGGTACCCATGGGCACGTCGTCGGTGACCACCGCGATTTCGCCCTCGAAGTCGATACCCCAGGCTTCGTCGGCCAGGCGAATGTCGTCACGGGGGCCGATAAAGCCATCGGACATGCCCTGGTACATCAGCGGGTCGGTCCAGAAGCTGGCCGGCATCTCGGCGTTGCGGGCCTTGCGCACCAGCTCCACATGGTTGACATAGGCGCTGCCGTCGGCCCACTGGTAGGCGCGAGGCAGGGGCGAGGCGCAGGCGGCCGGGTCGAAGGCGAAGCTGTCGGCGCAGGCGCCGTCGTTCAGCTGCTGGTACAGGGCCTGCAACTTGGGCTCGGCATCGACCCAGTTGTCCAGTGCTGCCTGCATAGTGGCGGCGATATCGGTGGCCTTGACCGCCCGGCCCAGATCCCGGGAGACCACCAGTAGTTGGCCGTCACGGCCTTGTTTCAGAGAAGCCAGTTTCACCATCGCCTCCTTGATGTATCCAGTGCGCTTTATCGCGTTATGGTTTTGCCTGCCAGGAATTCACATAGTCGATGTTTTCCACCCCGTCCGGCAGCTCTGCGACTTCCAGCGCCCGCCGTGAGTCGATCATCACCGCCACCTCATCGGTTTCGGTGCGGGTGTGCTTGGCACCGGTGGCAAAGGCCTTGGGATGGGGCCCATGGGTAAAGCCGCAGGGGTGCAGGGTGATCATGCCCGCTTCTATGTTGTCACGGCTGAAGAAGTTGCCCTGATGATAGAAGATGACTTCATCGTAATCGTCGTTGTTGTGGTAGAAGGGCACCTTGAGCGCACCGGGATCGGACTCGATAGGTCGGGGCACGAAGGTACAGATCACGAAGTCGTTGGTGACGAAGGTGGTGTGCGCCGAGGGCGGCAGATGATAGCGGTGGCTCATCAGCGGGCGAATATCACGCCAGTTGAGCTTTAACACCGTCAGATCGCCGGTCCAGCCCTGGGCGTCCAGCGGATTGAAGGGGAAGCTGATACGGTTTATCTGCTTCCGCGCCTTGAGCAGCACTTGCCAGTCGCCGGGCTGCTCGCTCTGGGCCTTGAAGGCGTCGTCCAGGCGAGGGTATTCGAGGATGGCCGGATCGAACACCGCGTGCCGGCCAACCAGGCCCCGCTTGGCGTTCATATAAGAGCCGTCGGTGGCTTCAATCATCAGTATGGTGACCGGCTCATCCAGCTCGAGTCGCCAGCTGGTGGCTCGGGGCAGAATAATATAGTCGCCCTCCCGGAAGGACATATGGCCGTAATCGCAATAGAGATGACCGCTGCCCTGGTGGATAAACAGACACTCGTCGCCGTCGCCGTTACGCACCAGATGATTCATCGACTTGTCGCTCTGCCAGATGCGTACCAGCAGGCTGGCGTTGTACAGCAGCGGCGTGGCATCCCAAGGGCTGGGTCCGAGTGACGGAAGCTTGTTGGTGTCGAAGGCGCGAGGGCGCAGCGGGCCTTCCCAGGCGCTCCAGCCGGTGGGCGGGTGACGATGATACATGTGGGTGGCGGGGCCAAAAAAACCTTCCTTGCCGATTTCCCGCTCGAAGGTACCCTCCGGCATGTCACAGTGAGCCTGACGTGAGGTGTTTCCCTCACGGATGGGAAACTGGAACCAGTGACGCATGGCATGATTCTCCCTGGATCAACATGGAGCCAGCGAAGCCCTGACCGGGCTCGCCATTCATATCATCAGTCTGGCATCAATCCACCGGCTTTGCCCGGAGCTTCACTCAGCATTGGCTCCCGTCGTATTCAGCCCTGCGTCGGTTAATTCAGCGGCAGCAGGATGGCGGTCAGCTTCCACTCAAGGCCGCGTCGGCTCAGCACGAACTCGGCCTCTCTGCCCTCATCGTCGGTCACAGTGACCACGAAACGATGCAGCGACCGGTAACCCATGCGGGCGTCCGAGAACAGTTTTTTACGCTCGGCCTGGGGCTTGCCGGCGTCGGAGCCGTTACCGTCGGTATTGGAGGGCGGGGGCGGGCCGCTTTCGGGAATGCCCGGCGCCGGCGTTTCTCCCCGCATCAGCCGCTCTATACCGGCCGGGGTCATGTAGGCATCCAGCAGGCTGTCCACCATGATGTTGGCCAGGCCGGCACCGAGGGCGGCGAAGGAATTTTGTTGGGTGTCTGCGCCCAGCTCGCGCAACACCCGGCTGTTCAGCTGTTGCTTCAGGCTCTGGCGTACGGCGTCGAATTCCACCTGTTCGGCCAGTGCCACGCTGTCGCGTCGGTCGACGGCGTTGCTGATCCGGTAGGCGGTTAACCAGGGGGCGGCCACGACGTAGCCGACAGCGCACAGGATCAGCAACAGCAGCATATATTGTATTTTGCGCACGAGCGTTACATTCCAGAAGACTAAGATTTGCGTCAAGGCTGCCTGCAACGGGATGGTCAGGCAAGTTGAAATCGACGAGTAGCCATTTTTAGTTCCTTTTTAGCGACAACCCAAGGCGCAAGTGGCGGTAGCGACCATAATTATGGCCATGAGGCACACATAAGGGAGCACCATGATGTTGGAAGCACACGGCATGTCCGTCGAGATGAACAAGCAGGATAACCATATCCTGTGGCTCACCATCAAGATTTATGGCGATATCGCCTACGACGATTTCAGGGAGATGGAACAACAGCTCGAACAGGCTCTGGAAGACATGGACAACCCCAGAATAAAGGCCCTGGTCGACATGATTGACTTCAATAGCTGGGAGGCAAAAGCCCTGTGGGAAGACATTCAGTTTACCCGCAAGCATGGCGATGAATTCAGCAAGCTGGCGATAGTGGGGATCGATCTCAAGGAAAAGCTGATGGCCATGGTGGTGGACTGGTTTCTGCTCGGCAGTCAGGTGCAGTATTTCGAGCATCTGCAGGATGCCAGAGCCTGGCTGGAGCAGGACGAGCCTTGAGCGACCCCGTTCGTCGCGATGCCAGGCAAACCGTTTCATGGCCTGTGCAGGGCACATCGGCGTTAACGGGAATGAGCGCCGCTTCACGGCCGTGGCTTCTTTTTTGCGGAGCTTGAGTTCTGGCAAGGAGCTGTCAGAATTCCGGCTTCATCGTTGTTCCTTCATTCAGGGTTTCTGCAAGATGCGCTTTTATCAAATCGGCCTGCCGCTGCTGGCCGCCATGGTTCTGACCGCCTGTTCATCCCACACCGCAAAAAATGCCCCACCTGCCGGTATTGAGGTGGTGCAGGGCCCGACCCAAATAGCCGGTGGTGATGCCCGCGGTGCCGATGCTATGACCATTCGTACCCCGCATTTTACCTTTGCCATCGCCCGGGGTGGCATCGTGGATCTGGCCCTGGTGGAAAACGGCGCCTTTGGCGCCGATCTGGTCGAGTCGGTTGATTTTGTGCCCGGCGAGGGGGAGCTGGCCGTTGAAAAGCTGGAGGTGGTCAAGCATACCTCCGAGCAGCTGGTCATTGAGCTGACACGACAATGGAACGGACATCGTCTGTTGAGCCGTTACGAAGTGGACAAGGATTACCCCGGCATCAAGCTCAGCACCAAAATGCTCGATCCGGTCAAGGAAACCCTGTTTGCCGGATATCGATTGCAGCGTAACGAGCCGGTTAACCCGGACTTGCCCGGTTATAACGACATGACGCGCATGGTGCAGAGTCACTGGACCGCGGCCCAGCTGCAGAACAGTTTGAACGAATTGTATGAAACCGATGATCTGCGTCGCTCTTATGCTGCGGGTCAGCAGGGCGATTTTACCGCCTGGCTCAGTGCCGGCTCGCTCGGTAACCTGCTGTCTGACAAGGAAATGTATACCACTTCCAGCCCTCAGGCCGAATTGGGGTTATTTGAGCTGAAGCCGGTGACCGGTAACTTCGAGTCTTATCTGTCGGTGATGCGCCAGCGTTGGAACCGGGGCGAGCGGGTTTACCTGAACGTCGGCCCCCGGTTGAAAGATGCGCGCCGTAACAGCGGCAAGCTCTATGCCTATACCCCCAAGGGCCGTATTACCGCCGACTTCGCCAGTGCCGCCGCCCGCGGTCACAGCTTCGTCAGCTTTGGTCCCGAGGTTTATCCCATCACCACCAACTTCGGTGGCGAGGCGACGCCTTACAGCGAAACCCAGGTTGAATTCCGCTCCGGTGTGGGGCTGGCCAGGGCCGAGGTCTGGCTGGACGGCAAACAGGTCGCCGGCTGGAAAATCAACGGTGCCAAGTGGTTCAGAACCGGAGTACCGGTACCGCCCAAACGCACCTGGATGCAGTGGGTCGTGGAAGACAAGCAGGGCAACCGGGCCTACTCCAACCCCATCTGGATCAAGTAAAGCTCTGCTTCAAGGGCTTCCCACGCCGGGAAGCCCTTTTCGATTGCCCGTTGCGCCGCATCGACAGTTGGGCAGCCGGCATAAGGCGCCGACCGGATATGCGACTATTCTGTAGTAATCATCGGCACTATGGGTGAGCCTGGCTATAAATCGGATTTGTTTTTATTAACACTACGTTATCCAAATAAAATCAATAGCTTAGTTTATTGTGGTGTTTGTAAAGCAGCTCACTTGAGGCTATGATCGACGCATTATTCAGAGGGGGACAGATATGAAAGGCGACAAGAAAGTCATTGAGTACCTGAATCAGATGCTGAGCATAGAGCTCACCTCCATCAACCAGTATTTTCTGCATGCCCGCATGTTCAAGAACTGGGGCCTGCATCAGCTGGACGAACGCGAATACAAGAAGTCCATCAAGGACAT
The DNA here is from genome assembly GCF_016907015.1 of Oceanisphaera litoralis. Lineage (GTDB taxonomy): Bacteria > Pseudomonadota > Gammaproteobacteria > Enterobacterales > Aeromonadaceae > Oceanimonas > Oceanimonas litoralis. The sequence goes on along the minus strand of NZ_JAFBBE010000024.1, from coordinate 20,913 downwards.
GAAGCAGGCCGACCAGCTGATAGAACGTATCCTGTTTCTCGAAGGGCTGCCCAACCTGCAACACCTCAACCGTCTGCGTATCGGTGAAAACACCGAAGAAATGCTGCAATGTGACAAGCAGCAGGTGGAAGAACAGTTACAGGTGCTGAAAGAGGCCATCGCCTATTGCGAGTCGGTGCAGGAATACGTTTCCCGCGAGCTGCTCTGCGAACTCGAAGAATACGAAGAAGCCCATCTCGACTGGGTAGACACCCAGCTCGATCTGATCGCCAAGGTCGGGCTCGAAAACTACCAACAGTCGCAAATGTAAGGGGAGCCGAACATGAAAGGTAATGCAAAGGTAATAGCGGCGCTGAACGAGCTGCTGGCCGGTGAACTGAGCGCCATGGATCAGTATTTTATTCACTCTCGCATGTATGACGACTGGGGCTTCAAGAAGCTGTTCGAGCGCATCGATCACGAGTTTGAAGATGAAAAGGGCCATGCATCCAAGCTGATTGAGCGCATCCTGTTCCTGGGGGGCACCCCGGACATGGTGAGCCGGGTCCCCCTGAACATCGGCAAGGACGTGCCGGCCATGCTGCAGAGCGACTTGAACCTGGAATACAAGGTGATCGAGGATCTGCGCAATGTCATGGCCCTGTGCGAACAGGTGCAAGACTACCAAAGCCGTGACATGCTGCAGGTATTGCTGGAAGACACCGAAAACGACCACACCCACTGGCTGGAGCAACAGCTGGGCCTGATCAACCGTATCGGTCTGCCCAACTACCTGCAATCGCAGATGTAAAAACCCGGTACCCAGCGAAAGCAAACCAAATCCAGAGCCGCAAATCTTTTGCGGCTTTTTTCTGCCTGGCGGCCAGTTGAAATCGTCCGCCATCCTGACGAAGGTCAGGATCTTGATTCATATTTCAGCTCGGCGCTTGGTGCTCGGTGCTATGTTTTCTTTTCTGGATGCATCCTGAGCCGTCAACGTCCGCCCAGCAGCGAGCCGAGCAGGCCGCGAACCAGACGCCGGCCCAGCTGACTGCCGATGCTGCGCAGGGTGCTTTTGGCCACGCTTTCCAGCAGTGAATCCCGTTGACTGCCACGCTTGGGCACAGGGGAGGAGGTGGCTTCTGCTGGCGCCGATGTGGTGGCCGCAGGTGCGGGCACTCGGCGGGCGAGCATCTCGAAGGCCGAGTCTCTGTCCAGCAGTGACGCATAGCGGCCGGCCAGGGGCGAAGCCTGCTGGCGTGTGGCTCTTTCTGCCGCGCTCAGCGGTCCTATACGGGATTCGGGAGGACAGATAAGGGTGATCTCCACCCGGGTGGGGCTGCCTTGTTCATCCAGCACCGACACCAGTGCTTCGCCCACGCCCAGTTGGGTGATGGCGGCCTGGGTGTCGAAGGCGGGGTTGGTGTGAAAGGTGCGGGCGGCGGCCCTGACCGCCTGTTCATCACGGGGGGTAAAGGCCCGCAGGGCATGTTGCACCCGGTTACCGAGCTGCCCCAGCACGCTGTCGGGAATATCCAGCGGGCTCTGGCTGATAAAATAGATACCGACCCCCCTGGAGCGGATCAGCCGCACCAGTTGCTCGATTTTTTCCAGCAAGGCGGTAGGGGCAGAGTCGAACAGCAGGTGGGCCTCATCGAAGAAGAACACCAGCACAGGTTGTTCCGGATCCCCGACTTCCGGCAGGGTTTCGAACAGTTCGCTCAGCAGCCAGAGCAGAAAGGTGGAATACAGCCTGGGCGTCTGCATCAGCCGGGTGGCGTCGAGAATACTGACCACGCCCTGGCCGGAAAAATCCTTCAGCATCAAATCGTGCAGACTGAGCGCCGGCTCCCCGAAGAAGCGCTCGGCCCCTTCCTGCTCCAGCACCATCAGCCGCCGTTGAATGGCACCGAGACTGTTACCGGGCAGGCTGCCGTATTGCTTGCTCAGGGTTTTGCTGTTGTCGGACACCCAGATCAGCAGGGCGCGAAGATCCTTGAGATCGAGCAGCAGCAGACCCTGATCGTCGGCGATGCGAAAACAGCCATAGAGAATACCGGTCTGGGTGTCGTTAAGCTCCATGATGTTGGCCAGCAGCAGCGGACCCAGCTCCGAGATGGTGGTGCGCACCGGATGACCTTGCTCCCCGAACAGATCCCAGAACAGGGTGGGAACCGCCCGCGGCCGATAGTCTGTCAGCCCGAGTTGCTCCAGCCGCTGGGCGACCTTGCCACCTGGGGTGGCGGGCGCCGCCAGACCGGACAGGTCGCCCTTGATATCGGCCATGAATACAGGGGTGCCGGCACGGGAAAAACCTTCGGCCAGACGCTGCAGGGTGACGGTTTTACCGGTACCGGTGGCACCGGCAATCAGTCCGTGGCGGGTGGCCATGGGCAGGGAAAGCGTTATTGGCTGGCGTTGGTGATTGCTGCCGAGATAAAGAAAGGGTGGGGTCATGGCATCGGCTCTTGTGTGGTACGAATAGACACAAGCTTAGCCGACACGCTTGAAAAAGATCGGTGTTAAAAAAGCCCGGGGAGTGCCGGGCTGATATGGGGCTAGTCCAGGGTATCCAGGCTCTTGCGATAATGATCGAAGGTCTGGGTGACCGATGGCTTGGGGCCGCCGGTCATCTTGCTGACCAGCACGATGGCGATGGAGGCGAAGATGAAGCCGGGGACGATTTCATAGAGATCGAAGAGGCCGCCGGAAAGCTGTTTCCAGATAACCACGGTCATGCCGCCCACCAGCACCCCGGCCAGGGCGCCGTTGCGGTTCATGTTGCGCCAGTACAGGCTGAACAGCAGAGCGGGGCCAAAGGCGGCACCGAATCCGGCCCAGGCGTAGGACACCAGACCCAGTACCGTGCTGTCCGGGTTCATTGCCAGCATCAGCGCCACCAGCGACAGGGCGACTACCGCAAAACGGCCGATGTTGACCAGCGTTTTGGCGGCGGTGTGGGGGAACATCTGCTTGTAAAAATCTTCGGCCAGCGCCGAAGAGGACACCAGCAACTGGGAGTCGGCAGTACTCATGATGGCGGCGAGGATGGCGGCCAGCAGGATACCGGCAATCACCGGGTGGAACACGGCGTTGACCAGCACCATGAAGATGGTTTCCGCATCGGCCAGCTCGCCACCCATGTTTTTCTGTACATAGAGCAGGCCCACCATGCCGACCATCAGGGCGCCGGCCATGGACAGGAAGCTCCAGGTCACGGCGATGCGGCGGGCGGTGGTGATGTCTTTGTTGCTGCGGGTGGCATTGAAGCGGGCCAGAATATGAGGTTGGCCGAAATAACCCAGCCCCCAGGCGGCCAGTGAAATAATGGCGATGGCGGACAGGGGCTCGCCATCTATGTTGCTCCACAGGGTCAGCAGCTCGGGGTCCAGGGCATGCAACTCGGACTGAAACTGGCCGAAGCTCCCTTCCATCGCGGCGAACGGCACTATCATCAGGGCGGCGGCCATCAGCAGGCCCTGCACCAGATCGGTCCAGGATACGGCCAGGAAACCGCCGAACAGGGTGTAGGACACGATGCAGAGGGTGCCCACCACCACGGCAATCTGGTAATCCAGGCCGAACACGGTCTCGAACAGCTTGCCGCCGGCCACCAGGCCGGAGCTGGTATAGAACAGGAAGAACAGCAATATGACCAGGGCGGAGATGATTTGCAGCAGCTTGGATTTGTCTTCGAAACGGCGCGACAGGTATTCGGGGATGGTGATGGCGTTATCCACTTCCAGGGTGTAGGTGCGCAGGCGCTTGGCACAGAACAGCCAGTTGGCCCAGGTGCCCAGCAGCAGACCGCCGGCCAGCCAGACGGATTCGAGCCCGGCGGCATAGGCAAAACCGGGCAGGCCCAGCAGCAACCAGCCACTCATGTCCGAGGCGCCGGCGGAAATGGCCGCCGGCCAGGGACCCAGAGAGCGACCACCGAGGAAGTAGTCGGCCGAGTTGGAGGTACGCTTGTAGGCGTAGTAGCCGATGGCCATCATGCCGATCAAATACACGAGAAAGGTGCCGGTAATGGCATAGTTCGATTCAATCATTCCCTGTTCCTCCAGAATGGATTCCCGTTGCTGTGAAGGCTGCACACAAGGCGTGGCTGCACTTGCGCAATACATGGTTAAATTTTTGTTGCTTCACAAGGATAGTAGGGGGAACCGGGGCAGGGCGAGAGCACGTATGTTTACTTTTCACCCAATGACGCCATTCCGGCAATGATCACCTGCTCCAGATAGGCGCTGTGTCCAACTCCGCCGCGCTGATGTAGTAACGGTACTCCAGAGAAGATTTGCCTGATTTATCTTGGCGCTAACCGATGGCGACGCCCAGGGTCTTGATGCCCGTCCACTCGGGAAAATCGTCAAGCAGTGCATCAGCTGGCAGTACATGGTACTCCCGGGCTTCGATGCGGCCATGTCCCTGCTCGATGGTGACATTGTCCGGGTTGGTCCCTGCACTGTGTACCGGGCGAAGCTCACGCTGTACAGCCCGCTGCAGCCGCTCCTGGTTATCTTTTACCGCGAGCAGGTAATCTCCACCTTGGTTGATAATGGCTTCCGCTATCCTGGTCTGGCAACCCATGGCATCAATGGAAACCAGGCAGCCATTGATATCCAGCAAGCTTAACAGCGCGGGGATTGCCTTGATTTCATTGGATTTTTCCTCTGTTTTCAGCTGACCCATGACCACCTTGTTATCGACCGCAAAGGCGCTGACCATGTGGATGGCTGAGCGCCTGTCCTCACGGTTATATGAGCCCCGTAAGGTCTTGCCATCAATGGCAATGAGCTTACTGCCGGTACGTTCATTGACCGACTGTGCCCAGTGAATAAAGCACTGTTGGAACTCGGCCGGGTCAAGGGCAGAGATGATACGGGCGATGGTGTCATGTACCGGCAGGCCATTGGGAAACAAGCCTTTATCCTGAAACCAGTCGAGGTGCGCCTCACCAAAATCCTCGATGTCCTCCCACCCTTCGGCACTGGCGATGATCGCACAGACTGTCAGGAACAGAATATCGAACAACGGGTAAGTGATTTTGGCCGTCTGGCGGGGATCTTTCAGTACACCAAAGGACTCGGAAAAAGCATCAAGGCTCATGGTCGGGCTCCCAAAAGGGAGTATAAGATCACAAGTCGATCAGCAGGTCAAATTACCCGACATTGGTTATAAAACGTTTGTGATCTTACCCTGCGTTGCGAGCGCTGTTCCGATCCTGATTGAGGTAAAGTCGCTGGTCCCTGTATTAGCAGGGGCTTATGAAGGCTTGAGCCGTATGCGGGGAAACTCGCACGTACGGTTCTTAGGGGGCGGCGGTGCAGTAATGCACTGCTGCTACCCGACATTTGAATCACATCTATACTTCCTGTTCGCTGAACAGACCATAATTCAAAAACCGGGCCTCTGTGCCCGGTTTTTTAATTTTATATGCTGAAAATATCGTAATGAACAGTGTTATTACTCAATTACACTTCAGTCTGACTCAATGATTTAGGTATGATGGTATTCACTTGAAGCATTATGTTATTCCTTCGAAGGGGATATCCGGCCTGTCGGTGTTAAGGAGAAGCGGTAATGAAACTGATGGGCAGAATACTGATGTTGCTGCTGTGGTCCTGGCAAGCCCAGGCGACGGAGCCGGTAGTGCTGACCCTGTTCGGGGATATCCGACTCGATGAGCGGCAATTTGAGCGGCTGGACTTCACTCTGAGCGAATTGCAGGCCATGCCCCAGTCCGATATCACCACTGTCCATCCCTGGGTAAACAGGCCGCATCACTACCGAGGGGTGGATCTGAACCGGCTGATGGCACGACTGTTCGGCCATCGCCGCGTGGCTACCCTGTATCTGGAGTCCCTGAACGGCTTCAGTGTGGCCGTCGACTGGCCACAGGTCAGCCCCTTTGCACCCATTCTCGCCTGGCAGGACGATGGGAAGGTGATAAGTCGTCGCAATAAAGGCCCCTTGTGGCTGATGCTGCCCTATGATGCTGTGCCCAGGGTGCGGCAGGCCGACTTCTTGCATTTTATGGCCTGGCAGCTCCGGGTGATCCGGGTACTATCGGAGCCTGAATGAGACATTTGTTACCTTTATCGCTTCGCGCGGCCGGCCTGTGTAGCCGTGTACACCCCTTCAAGTTTGTTATCGGTGGCCTCTTGCTGCTGGGCATGATCATACTTGGCAGTGCTGCAACTCATACCCTGATGAATATTCGTCAGCACAATACCCTGCTCGAACAACGAACCTACGAGGTGCCCTGGTCGTTTATGCAACTGCGGCAGGAGATGGGGCGTTTTCTGGATGCGGTGCGACTGTTGCATGCCGGGGCCATCGGTCAGGATGAACTGGCACTGCGTTACGATATTCTCTGGAGCCGGATCCCGATACTGCTGAACAGCCCGCTCAGGGATAGCCTCGGTGATCGGCCCGACCTATGGCTGTTGGTCGGGCAGATTGATACTCGGGTGCGGGGGGTGGAGCAGCAAGTGGCCGACCTGCAACCCGGCTCACCGGATTATCGTTTTATACTGGCCGAGCTGACCCCCTACCTGGAGCCGTTATCGCGTACCGTGACCGCCAGCATGCATGACAATGTGCGATTTTATGCGCAGTATGATCAGGCTTACCGCCAGTTGGGCAAGCGGCTTTCTATCCAGATAGTCAGCCTCTTCATTACCTTCGCGTTGCTGCTGCTGCTGTTGTTGCGGGAGCTGCGGCGTTACTGGATTCAGCAACTGCGGGATCCGCTGACCGGACTACCCAATCGTTTCGCCTTGCAACGAGGCACAGCGCCGATGATCGAACAGAAAACGCCCTTCAGTGTGACGGTGCTGGAATTGAAAGATTTACCCGAATACCATCACCGTTTCGGGTTTGAGGTGGCGGACCGCCTGCTGCAGGCATTCAGCCGGCATCTGCAGCAGAGCCTGCAAGCTCACGAGTTTATTGCACTGCCCTGGCAGGAAAAAGTGGTGGTGGTGGGCCGGGGCGTGGTGTCGCTGGAGGAGGTGCGGGCACAGCTGTCCCGTTTTCGTCAGGCGCTGGCCGACAAGATCTCCATCGATGCCCACGATTTTTACATGACGCCCATCATGGGCGTGGTGCTTTATCCGGCAGATGCGGACAATCTGGTGGATCTGCTGGCCCGGGGGGAGCTGGCACTGGCATTGTGCCGGCGGGAGCGGCTGCCTTATGTCTTTTTCGATCCTTCCCTGCTGAAGGAGATGTCGCGTCGCCATCAGCTGGCACGGGATCTGCCGGCGGCGCTGGACAGTAGCAACCTGAGTCTGCAATTACAGCCTCTGATCGAATGGCCCTCTGGTCTCTGTCGTGGGCTGCAAGCGCTGTGGAGCTGGCATCATCCGGGCTTCGGGATCATTTCGACGACGGAGCTGATTCGGGTCACCGAACAATACCAATTGTCGGAACGGTTGTTTATGTGGCTGCTGCAGCAGATCTGTCGGCAGCTGCCCGGATGGCAAGAACCGGGCGCTTCCTCGTTGTTTGTCAGCCTGCAGGTGCCACCGGCGCTGTTTCGGCCCGGGCTGGAGCAAGTCATCCTGCCGGTGTTACGACAGCACGGGCTCTCGACCGACGCGCTGGTGCTGGATATCGATGAAGACATGGTGACGCAGGATAGCCGTGAGACGCTGGCCGTGATGGCAGGGCTCCGGGCGGCAGGCATTCGCATGGCCTTGACCGAGTTCGGCAGCGGTTGCTCGGCCTGGGGAACCCTGTCGCAGCTACCCATAAGCTGGCTGAAGCTGGATGCCACCTTCTGCAGCGGTATTGAACGTGAGGGAGAGCCTCGCCGCCGGCTGAAGACCCTGTTTGCTCTGGCCCGGGTACTGCAGCAACCGCTGATTTGCTGCGGCGTCCAGCATGCGGCGGAGCTTGAGGTGCTGGAAGAGATGGGCCAGCCGTTGCTGGTGCAGGGGGACGCGGTCGGCGAGGTCTTGTCGGCGGAGGAAGTGGGCAGCTGGCTCAGGCACCGCCAGCCTCGGTAGCCGGCGGCGCGGCCTCGATGATCAGGACAGGCGGACGAACTGGCTGAGGGTTTCGGCCAGCAGCTGGATTTTGTGCACCATGCGTGACAACAAATCCTGATATTCCTCATCGGTGGCCGTTTGCAGCAGTTCCAGCTCTTCCGCCAGTTCGGCCACATAAGGCATGAAATGATCCGCGTGGGTGATGAACTGGCTGTCTTCCCGCAGCACGGCGCTGAATTTGGCCTGGCCGCGGGTGCGCAGCTCGGCCAGTTTCTTGTCCGCATCAATTGCCTGGTGATACAGCTCTTTCAGGGTGTCGTTCAGTTTTGCGGTAACGGAATCGTGCATATCTGTTCCTTTTGTTAATGTCGGTTCGGTTCAAGACCCAGATCGATGGGCGTCTTGCTGTGTTCGCCGCCGATTTCGCGGACCAGCCTGGGGACCAGAAAGCCGGGCAGCCGAGCCAGCATGGCGGCCAGCAGGGCGGTGGCTTCATTATCATCCACCGCAAAGTGGGCGGCGCCCGCGACCTTGTCCAGCTGATGCAGATAATAGGGCAGCACCCCGGCTTCGAACAACCGCTCCGACAGCTGGCACAGGGCCTCGGTGTTATCATTCACCCCGGCCAGCAGCACACTCTGGTTGAGCAGGGTAATACCGGCCTGGCGCCAGGGAGCAAGCCGGGCTGCCAGCTCGTCGTCGATTTCATTGGCATGGTTGATATGCAACACCATCACCGCCTGCAGACGACTGTCGCTTAGTCGTTGCTGCAACGCTGCGGTCAATCGGGTCGGAATCACCACCGGCAGCCGGCTATGGATGCGCAGTCGTTTCAGATGAGGTATGGCTTCCAGGCCGGTGATCAGGCGGTCGAGATGTTCGTCCCTGGCCATCAGGGGATCGCCGCCGGAGAGGATCACTTCGTTGATCTCGGCATGGGCGGCGATATAGTCCAGCGCCTCATGCCAGCCTTCCCGACCCGGGCTGTTGTCCGCATAGGGAAAGTGACGACGAAAGCAGTAGCGGCAGTTCACCGCACAGCCGCCGCGCACCACCAGCAGTACCCGGGATTCATACTTGTGCAACAGGCCGGGCAGGGCGCTGTGGTGCTCGTCGAGCGGGTCGGTGACAAAGCCGGGCACCTGCTCGAATTCTTCCCCCAAGGGCAGCACCTGACGCAGCAGCGGATCCCGGGCGTCACCCGGACGCATCTTGTCGGCAAAGGGGCGGGGCACCCGCATCGGAAACAGCCGCCGGGCCCGAAAGCCCGACTGCCAGGGGGCAGCGTCAATCTGCAGGTAGTGCAACAGCTGTTCGGGAGAGGTAAAGGCGCGGGCAAGTTCTTTTTGCCAGTTATTATGTAAATCGCCCCCATTTAGGGGTATCATTGCCGGCATTTTCTGCAACTCTGTCAAACTCACGAGGGTAAAATGGCCTCTTATAGTACCAATGATTTCCGTGCCGGCCTAAAGATTATGCTGGATGGCGAGCCCTGTGCCATTGTCGAAAACGAATTCGTCAAGCCCGGTAAGGGCCAGGCGTTCAGCCGCGTGAAGATCCGCCGTCTGCTCAACGGCAAGATGCTGGAAAAAACCTTCAAGTCCGGTGAAACGGTGGAAGCCGCCGACGTGGTGGACATGGAACTGGCCTACCTGTACAACGACGGCGAGTTCTATCACTTCATGAACAACGAGACCTTCGAGCAGCTGGCCGCCGACGAGAAAGCCGTTTCCGATGCCAAACTCTGGCTGAAAGAGCAGGACGTGTGCACCCTGACCCTGTGGAACGGTGCCGCGATTTCCGTCACCCCGCCCAACTTCGTCGAACTGGAAGTGGTGGAAACCGATCCGGGCCTGAAAGGTGACACCGCCGGTACCGGCGGCAAGCCCGCTACCCTGAGCACCGGCGCCGTAGTACGGGTGCCGCTGTTCATCCAGATTGGTGAAGTGCTGAAGGTGGATACTCGCTCCGGTGAATACGTTTCCCGCGTGAAGTAAGCCTGACGCTTTGCTCAATAAAAAACGGCGCCTTTTGGCGCCGTTTTTTATTGAGCAAAGCGGTGAGGAGTGAAGCGTAAGGAGTGAGGGGAAAACATGTTTAACCCTTCACTCCTCACTCCTCACGACTTACTCCTTGCCGTAAACGTTGTTTTCCTGCTCCCGCACCCGGATGAAGGTGGTGCGCTTGGTCAGCTCCTTCAGATACTGGGCACCCACATAGGTACAGGTTGAACGCACGCCGCCCAGAATGTCCTGAATGGTGTCTTCCACCGGGCCGCGATAGGCCAGCTCGACGGTTTTGCCTTCTGCGGCTCTGTACCTGGCTACGCCGCCGGCGTGTTTTTCCATGGCGCTGGAAGAGCTCATGCCATAGAACGTCATGAAGGTCTTGCCATCGCGCTCGACCAGCTCGCCGCCGCATTCTTCGTGCGCCGCCAGCATACCGCCCAGCATCACGAAGTCGGCACCGCCACCGAAGGCCTTGGCCACATCGCCGGGGCAGGTGCAGCCGCCATCGCCGATGATCTGGCCACCCAGACCGTGAGCCGCATCGGCGCATTCGATAATGGCCGACAGCTGCGGGTAGCCGACGCCGGTTTTAACCCGGGTGGTGCAGACGGAACCCGGGCCTATGCCGACCTTGATGATATCGGCACCGGACAGGATCAACTCTTCCACCATTTCGCCGGTCACCACATTACCGGCGATGATGGTGTGGCGGGGCCACTGTTTGCGCGCCTTGCCGACAAAGGCAGTGAAGTGTTCGCTGTAACCGTTGGCCACATCGATACAGATAAAGGCGAGCTGATCCGACAACGTCAGTATCTGCTGCAGTTTCTCGAAGTCTTTTTCGGAGGTGCCGCTGGAGACGATGACGTGCTGCAGCACATCCGGACTTGCTTGCTGAACAAATGCCTGCCACTCGGCCACGGAGTAATGCTTGTGTACCGCGGTCAGCATCTGATGCCGGGCCAGAGCGCGTGCCATGGCGAAGGTGGCCACGGTATCCATGTTGGCGGCAATAACCGGCACGCCAGACCAGCGACGACCCGAATGTTTGAAAACGAATTCGCGGCCAAGCTCTACCTGAGAACGGCTGTTGAGCGTAGAGCGCTTGGGTCGAAACAGCACATCACTAAAGCCCAGTTTCAAGTCTTCTTCGATACGCATGGTATTACCTCGATAAGTGACAGGCACAAAAAAACCGGGGGTTTCTTAGGCCCCCGGTTTTCAGCATTCTATGCCGCTGAAAACTTTTTGCAACAATCCTGACTCATTGTTCAATAATTATGTCGGATGAATCAGGTCCGGCCTGACCCTGAAGAGAAGCCATGAAGACCGCCGAAACGGAAGGGTGCTGTTATTTTGTACGATCTTGCGTCATGCTGTTAGCATCCTGGCAGGGAGGGTTTCGTTATGTTCAAGATACTGGGGCTGGATCATCTGGTACTGAGGGTGAGGCAGCCGGCGCGGATGCTGGATTTTTACTGTCGTATTCTTGGTTGCAGTCTGGAGCGGGAAAAAAGTGACATCGGCCTCTATCAGCTGCGGGCCGGAGAGCAGCTTATCGATCTGGTCGATATTCGTGGCCCGCTGGGAGGGGACGGTGAAGCCCCCGATCGGTGCAAGGCCAACATGGATCACTTCTGCCTGAGAATCGAACCTTTCGATGTGGACTCTCTCTGTACCTATCTCGCGCTGAACGGGGTGATCATCGATACGCCGGTCATGCGTTACGGTGCGGAGGGGGAAGGCCTTTCGGTTTATCTGTTCGATCCGGAAGGGAATCAGATAGAGCTGAAAGGCGCCCGCTAAGCTGGCAAGCGCCTGCATTAAGTAATACCGCATAACAGGAGTGGTTCAGTCGTCATTCCCACGAAGGTGGGAATCCAGGGCCTGTAGCGCAGAATTTTCAGACTGCGGTTCACCTGTAAAGACACTGGACCCCCGCCTTCGCGAGGGTGACGACAAAGGCAAACCAATCCTTGCATCCACACCTGTTACGCAAGATTACTTATAAGCTGGCAAGCGCCCACATTAAGAGTAAAATCCGCTTATTTGGGCGCCATTTACATGACCTCGCACATGACTTCGATTGCCTGGCCACCCACGGCCACCCTTGCGTTTCTACAACAACGAGCCCGACTGCTGGCGCGGATCCGCGGCTTCTTTGCCGAGCGTGGCGTGCTGGAAGTCGACACCCCGACCCTGGCCAGTGCCGGCGTGACCGACGTTCACCTGGATAACTTCGAAACCCGTTTCGTCGGCCCCGGCATGGCCCGGGGACTGGCGCTTTACCTGCAAACCTCGCCGGAATTTCACATGAAGCGGCTGCTGGCGGCGGGCAGCGGCGCCATCTACCAGATCTGCAAGGCCTACCGTAATGAAGAGTCCGGGCGGCTGCATAACCCGGAATTTACCATGCTGGAATGGTATAGACCCGGCTTCGATCACCACCAGTTGATGGATGAAATGGCCGATGTGCTGCAGACGGTGCTGGGGGGCGGTGCCCCCACGCGGCTCAGCTACCAGCAGGCGTTTATCGATACCCTGGGTGTGTGTCCGCTGACCGGCTCCCTGGAGCAGTTACGAGCCGCCGGCCTGGGCCTGGGGGCCGACGATCTGGTGGCTCGTGAAGAACACAGAGATACCCTGTTGCAGCTGTTGTTTGCACTGGGGGTCGAGCCCCGTATCGGCCAGACAGTGCCTTGTTTCGTCTATCACTTTCCCGCCAGTCAGGCGGCACTCGCCCGGATCAGCCCGCAAGACGCCCGGGTAGCGGAGCGGTTCGAGGTTTACTTCAAAGGCATAGAACTGGCCAACGGCTTTCATGAGCTCAGTGATGCGGCTGAGCAGCGCCGCCGGTTCGAGCAGGATAACCGGGAACGGATACAACGGGGCTTGCCGACCCGCCCGGTGGATGACTATCTGCTGGCGGCACTGGAGGCCGGGCTGCCGGACTGCGCCGGGGTGGCGCTGGGCATAGATCGGCTCGTTATGCTGGCGCTCGGCGCCGACCGTCTGGAGCAGGTGATCGCCTTTCCGGTTAACCGCGCCTGAGCGTTCAGCGCCTTAGCCCCACCTGGTTCAGGTTCGTCGCCGATGCGGGTATCATAGGGGTATCCGGACGCTGCTCAGCCACTACCAACCACATCAAACGGATAGTTCAAACATGCTGCTGATGATCGATAATCGACATTCAGGTCCGGCGGGGTCCATTAAGGTCTTTTGATAAAACCTTAAAGCCTAAATTATCAGTGTTTTAGCTCCATTTCAGGCTTTTTTCGTCTATTGCCATCCATGAAAATTGCGGGTATCGTTGCGGGTATCTAAATCAGGATACCCGCATTATGCCGCTGACAGATGCCAAAGTTCGCAACACCAAGCCCGCCGACAAGCCGCAGAAGCTGGCCGATGGTCAGGGCCTCTACCTGGAGGTTCGGCCTTCGGGAGCAAAGCTGTGGCGGTACCGTTATCGCATTGCTGGCAAGGAGAATGTCTTTGCCATTGGCGAGTATCCAACCATTAGCCTGGCTGGCGCTCGTACCGAACATGACAAGGCGAGAGCCCTGGTCAAAGAAGGGATCCATCCATCGCACCAGCGGCAAGCCGAGCGCCTGATAAACAGAACAGCCAATGCCAGTACCTTTGAATCGCTGGCGCGGGAGTGGATAGACAAGAAATCTTCCGGCTGGACGCCCTACTACCAGCGCCAGGTTGAACGCTTTATGGCTGCAGATGTGTTTCCTCATATCGGAAAGCTTCCCATTCGCAACGTATCGGCAGCTCACCTGCTGGAAATTATTCGGCGTGTAGAGGAGCGGGGAGCGGAAACCGTGGCATTGCTGATCCGGCAGTGGTCGTCCGCTATCTTTCGCTATGCCGTTGCCACCCTGCGTGCCGACCACGATCCTGCTGCCGCCCTGAAAGGCGCGATTCACCGTCCCAAGGTGGAGCACCGCAAACCCCTTACTCGAGAGCAGATTATTCAGTTCATCAAGGCACTGGACGAGTATGGTGGCTACAGAACCACTGTGATTGCCTTGCGGCTGATGCTGCTGACCTTTGTGCGCACGGTAGAGCTGCGCAAAGCCGAATGGCACGAGTTTGATTTGGAACGGGCCGAGTGGCGGATCCCGGAAGAAAAAATGAAGATGCGCCAGCCTCACATAGTGCCACTTTCCCGGCAGGCGGTTGAGCTGCTACGAGAGCTGCATACCTTCACTGGTGGCCGTGCTTTGCTGTTTCCTAACCTGCGTAACCCGGATACCTATATGACGGCAACCACGTTGAACCGAGCCCTGGAGCGTATGGGGTTCAGCGGCAAGGGCAGCATTGGCTTCTCGGCTCATGGCTTTCGGGCCACAGCCTCCACCTTGCTGAACGAAATGGGCTACCGCTCCGATTTAATAGAGCGCCAGCTGGCGCATGCCGAAAGAGACAAGGTAAGAGCCAGCTACAACCAGGCCCAGTATCTGGATGAGCGTAAAGTCATGATGCAGGAATGGGCGGATCTGATAGATGGATTGGCATCCAGTGAGCCACTGGGTGAAAAGAAGCAGTAATTTACTATCGTGAAAATAGTGGTAAATGAATGGGAGCGAAGGTCGCTCCCATTTTTAGATACAGAGAAACTGCCAAACTGTCTCAATTCTTAACTTTGTTGCTTTACCAACCGATAGGTGGCGTTGTCCCAAGTCCAGGTTTCATCAGCCTTTCCCGGAACCTCCATCACAATTTTTCCACCTTCCACTTTTGTTTCAATCATGTCACTGCAGGTGCCAAACGTTGGCGTGAGCAGGGGCTGGCCATGATGATGAGACACAAGCAGCATGTGCATGGCCGGGAAGCCGGTGCCGCCGGTCAGTAACTGGATAACAGAGATTTTGTTATCACTGGTGGTGTACTCCTTCACCACATGAGCACGGTAGTAATCGGTGACAGTAAAAATAGGCTCTTCATTCAGAAAAATATGAGTGACACCTTCGTCGTTGGTGTTCAGGCTGACCTTGAGAGCGGGTAAAGTAGCGGCTTGCTCAAAGTAGGTATGGCCATTGCTGTAGGTAACAGAGGCACCATCAAACCGCACTTTCTCTCCCACCTTATCAATCAGATAGTCATAGACTTCATCGCTGTCTGCCAAGTCGATGGTGTCTCCATTATCGGTTTCCAGCCAGAAGTCCATTGAGGCGTATTTTACCGTGCCTTCTGCAGTGCCCGGGATCTTGGACTCAATCGTCAAGTCAGCCATGGCTGGCGCGCTAAGCAAGGTAAAGGCGGGAAACTCAGCGCAGAAATTTGTTTTTTCATGTTCTCTAGATAAAAGCTCCAATAATAAGTATTCAGCTTGTGAGAATGGGGGGTGTAAGGTTGTTCTCATCCAGAAGCGCTGGCGCTGAGAGAGCAGCGGACATTGAATTTGTTTGATTGGATTGAATAATGTACTGGTTAAGGCGGCCACTTTGTATTCATGTTTGTTTCATTTAATGCAGTATATGCTAACGAACTGGTTGACACTTCATCACTACCTGCTAGGTAGAGTGCTGTGTGTGTTAAGGGTAATAAAAACAGTGTATTACGTTATTTTAGACAAATTTGTCTAAGTTCTTTGCATGATTTTGACTTTGGTGTTAGTGTTAAATGGTTAGTAATTAGATCAAATAAAATTATGAAAGAAAGTGAAATTTCTGAAAAGCTTAGCTTATATCTTGTACAGCTGAGAAAGCTCGCAGGTCTATCTCAAGAAGATGTTGCAGTTCGCTCCGATGCATTTGGTATGAGAGGCGTTCTCGATCAAAGAACAATATCTAGAATTGAGAAGCAACCCCTTAAAGCTTCGGCAATAAATATTGCTGCCTATTTAACGGCGGTAGGTTCTGAACCTAGCGAATACTTTATATTTCTTGATGGTTTAACTAATAAGTTGGGAAGGGCATCTATGGATGTGGTTAATAAAAAAACACGTCATGCTATCTCAAGCATGATAGAGAAATCTGTAGTTAATGTGATTGGTGCTAAAGAAGCTTTACTTTCACACACTCATTCATACCTGAATGATTTTTTATTAGAGGATAAGTTAGATAATGGTATTTATGCTCTCAAAAATTTAGATCGAAAACCTGTTATTGGTTTCTTTGGTCACTTTGATGCAGGCAAGTCCACGCTAATAAATACGATTATAGATGAAAAGCTACTACCAGCTAAATATCAGCCAGCTACATGTGTTGTTAATCTTCTGATGCATGAAGATGATAGGCCAAACTTAATTAATGGGCAAGTGGCATTGTTTTCAAAAGGCTTTATGCCTCATATGATCCATGATGAAAGTATGGTTAAAACCTATCTAATTGAACAAGGCGATACAAGTGTTCTAGATAGGCTTGGTATCCACAATTACGATGAAGACCTATCAAGTGATGCATATGTAGCCGTTGTTTTTTCAACAGCTGAAATACTTGAGCGTGCATGGTTGTTAGATACTCCAGGTAATCTAAATGATGAGGATTCAGGAGATAGTGAGAAAGCTCTTGGTGGAGTTGAGCTTGCCGATGGTATTGTTTTTCTTTCTAAAACTACAGGGTTTATGTCTGATGTTGAACTATATTTTGGCGCGCAAATCATTAGACAAAGACCACCACTTGATAAACTTAAACCACTAGAGCATATATTGTTCGTTCAGTCACACTGTCACTCTGAAATTCCTTATGACGAGGTTTTAAAAGTGGGGGATATTGCATTCAAAAGATGCAAAAAGCAGTTTGATGATTTAGTGTTTGAATCATGGAAGAACGATGGTAAATTAATTACATGCCCAGGTCAAAATGAACTTTCGAATAGAACGTTACCGTTCTGGAGAGAAAATGAAAAATATCGTAATGAATTAGTAGATGAAGTAGATAGAATGGTAGATTACCTGACCAGTAATCATGTGGAAATAGTGAAAGATAACATTGAAAGAATAAATAAAAGCTTGAATGTTATGCTTGGTCAAGTGATTCATGAGCTAGAGAATAAAAAAGACTCTGTGGAAAATAGGGTGAATGATATTTTAGCTCAAGAACAAGAGTTTAGAAAAGAGTCTGATATATTAAAAAAAGAATTCTCCGAGCTGATCTCTTCATGTAGAGCAAGGGAAGTTCATGATTTAGCTACACTAAGGAATTTTTACGATAGTAAGACAAGTGTTGAAAGTTTGACAAAACTTATAGAAAGTTCTTTTGATAATCAAAAAACAGCTCAAAATGAAATAGGTAACTATATTGGCCAACTACTTACTACCGAAATAGAAAATACTTTGAAAGGTAGCGGTAAAGCATTCTCTTTTGATCTTGATAGTTTGCTTGTACGTTGGCAAAAAAGCACCCCAAACATTTGTAAAGAAAGTGATTGTATATCCAGTGTTGGTAACTTGGAGCTTGATATTTCAGGTTTCGACTCGAGAGCTGCATTCATTGGAGGATTATCAGGTATTAGTAGCCTGGGTGCAATGTCGCTTTATGTATCAACTATCGCTAGTAACCTAGGGGCCTATATACTGGTCGGAAAAGCTGCAGGAGTTCTTACTAGCTTGGGCTTGGCTAGCAGTGTTACTTCTGTAACCAGCTTTGTAGCTGCTATTGGTGGACCTATCACTATAGGCATTGCAATAGCTGCAGCTATTGGATATATGTTTTATCGTTTGGCTGGAGGCTCTTGGCAGAAAGGGTTGGCTAAGAAAGTTTGTGAAGCATTTGAAAAAGATAGTGTTTGGGAAAAAGTAGAAAATCCAGTTAAAGATTTCTGGGTAAGCACTGAACATGCAACTAAGTCTGGCCTATCTGAACTAATATCGGAAACTGAGTGTTTTATTGAAAGCCTTAAGGAAGATGCAAGTAAAGAATACAATGTTAATGAATTGTCAAACTGTATAAAAACTTTATCAAAAGTTAAAAGTTTCTTTTGATCTACTAACTAGGTTAGCGCATTGTGTGCGCTAACCTTAATGTTTATAATTGCGCGGGTCCTTATGCATGAATGCTAATAATGAAAAAATAAAAAATGCAATTATTAAAATCTCCAAAGTTAGAGGAATATTAAATAAATTAAACTTTGATGACGGTAGTGTAAGAGATGTGATTGAAAAGGTTGATCTCTCGTTTGATTTTATCAAATGTTTTGATAGAAAGCCTGTTATCGGTTTTTTTGGTCAGTTTGATGCTGGTAAATCAACCTTAGTTAACTCTCTTACTAATGACGGTATTCTACCCACCAATTATCAGCCTGCAACATGTGTGATTAACATTCTGATGCATGAGGATGATAGACCTGAACATATAAATTCCAAAGTTGCGATATTTAGGCAGGGATTTAAGCCATATATGATTTCGGAAAAAGCGCTTTGTAAGAAATATCTAGTGGAGGATGGTGGTGAAAGTACACTTAAAAAGCTTGGTGCACATAGCTATAACGAATCAAGCCTAAGTGGTGCACACGTAGCAGTAATATTTTCTAATGCTGAAATCCTGAAAAGCACATGGTTGCTTGATACACCAGGCACAATGAATGAATTTAATTCAGATGATGGTGAAAAAGCATTGAGCGCGTTGGCTCTTGTTGATGGAATAATATTCCTGTCAAGAGTAAGTGGCTTTATGTCAGATAGTGAAATATATTACCTCTCTGAGTTGTTAAAGCAGCGCCCACCATTGAATTTTAAAAGACCCTTAGAGCATGTTTTTATTGTGCAATCACATTGCCATTCAGAAATTAGTTTAGAACAAATAGAAGATATAAAAAGAATTGCATGTTTAAGAGCTCAAAAAAGATTGGAGAAGTTGGTTTTTATTGATTGGATGAACAAAAATCATATAAAAGAAATACCTAGCTCTAAATGCATGGCAGAGAGAGTTTTTCCTTTTTGGAGAGAAAGTGATGAGCTATGTTTGAATGTTAGAAATAAGATTGGTGATATGTCTTACTTTTTTAGTGATAAGCACAGTGACTTAATCTCGGCTGGGATTTTAAATATAGAAAATAAGCTGGCTGATACGCTTAGAGGCGCTATGAAGTCATAAGTTATTTGTTTTTAATAAATGTTAGAGTGAGGGTGGTGTGAATAAAGATATTTTGAGTTTATTGGATGGTCTTGATGTTTCATCTAATGAAATGAGGTTTTTTATAGAAGGTATCTCTGGGAGTTGGGATAGGTATTATAAGGACATGCAAGCTAGAAATATAAAGTTAAATGAGGAGAATAATAATAAAGTTCTTGAGCAAGCACTGAAAACTATTTTTGAAGAACAAGCTGAAGAACCTGAGTTAGAGGAACTGGAGGCAATAAATATACATGACTTTGTTCTAGAGTATTGTAGAAAAGAGATGCTTTCATTTCGTCAGATATTTGCATCTATTAAAGATGAACTTGCTGACGGAATAAAATTTGTTGTATTGCCAAGTGAGTTGTCAGATAGCAAAGCAAAGAAAAAATTTGATAATGCGGTAAGTGCATACGCTCATAAACCGAGCGGCAGAAGTTATGACTTGCATGACTATGTGCCTAACTTTGAAGTTCATCGCTTCAACTTACTTGTACAGTTTGACACAACAGTATTTGGAAGCGGTAAGACAGGAATTTGTTTTACCGATTCTTTTTTAGTATATAAAGGTATAGGAGTATTGCCTCATGACTTATATTATTACTCAAAGGTTGAATCCATGGACATAGATCCTGATGATCATGAGCTGTCTATAACTGGGTTATCTTGCACAGGTGAGAATAGAGAATATTTCAAATATAATTGTTACAAGATAACTCCAAAACTGATGAAGGTTGTTGATTGTGTAAATAAATTCATTAATCAACCATCACTAAAATTAATAAAACATCTAACCAGTCAATAATTAACCATTTTGGTTTGTTATAGGTCTTGATACTCCTGGCCACTCTGTTCGTGGCCAGGACGAATAATATTAATCAGATAGATAAAAGCCTGTTTCGCGTTAACTCACAGCCTTACCACCCACCACATCCATCAGTTCGCTGTAGCTGGTGACCACGTCGTACTTCACGTTTTCGCCCGGGCTCTGGCCACTGATCTTGTCGAAGAAGCGGCGGGCACAGTCGATTTTGCGCTCTTCTATGCCGCGCAGCTCCAGGGTAGACAGGCTGCCCTTGGTCTCGGCGATAAAGTACACATGCTTGACGCTGCCTTCCTTGAAGGCGATGGCCCAGTCCGGGTTGTAGTCGCCCACCGGCGTGGGAATAAGAAAGCCACGGGGCAGCTTGGCATACACCACTACGTCAGTGCTGGTATCCAGTTCGGCCACGAAGTCACGCTCTATCTTGGAATCGGTGATCACGTAGTCGTAGATATGATTTTTCAATTGGCTGCCGGCCAGTGAAAAAACTTGCCGGCTTTGGGCTGCGGTGAAAATGTCGGTATCGTAACGGTCGTCTGTTTCATCGTAAGAGAGCTTTTCGATGATAACCGAAGCCTTCTGCTCCTTGATAAGACGTGTGGCTTCCGCCAGAAAGTGCTCCGGGTTCTGCTTGAACTGGCCAAACACTGCTGGCTGTATCTTGCCCAGAATAGCGGCAATGGTTCTGCGAGTCAGGTTGGTATCGGTGGCGAGCTTGCCTACCAGGTCGTATTTAACGCCAGAGTAAGCGCTGGCACTGTGATATTCGTTCTCTGTGTCGGCTACTTTGAACCCCTGGCCTGACTTGAGTTGATCGTCGGTCAGGTTCTCCTTCTGAATACCCGTCTGAATGATGTATTGCAGGGGAGTGACCTTCAGCTCCTTGTCGAGCACGCGAATGCAGTTGGCAATCAGCTCGTTGGAGTCGAAGTCCACCTTGTAAACGTAAGCGGCTAATTAACCCCATCTTCCCGCGCTAACGTCGTTGCGGCACGCTACTCCTCTCAACAAGAGGAATGGCAATGACCCCACAGCAAAAA
>NZ_JAFBBE010000023.1 GCF_016907015.1 Oceanisphaera litoralis | reverse complement strand
TGATGGCGAAGTTTTCTTACTACCTGTCTCAGCACCGCTTATACAAGCGGATCTTCGGTATTATTTGAACAATAAAAATGAGGGGATTCGTAAGCGCTAAAACCAAAACTAATAGTTTTTTACCCAACATCCCACGCTCACTTTTATCATTATTTTGTCTATTGTCTCACAAATAACATGAAAATGGCGGGAGTGGAGACTTACTACACTACCGGTAACGGACGTAATGGACCCGCCGCTCTGGGGAAGGACAAGGACGAATGATCAGCCACCCAGACCGCCATGAAGCGATAAAGTTGATCGAGGAAGCAGTGGCAGCGGGCTCGCGCCGCGCCCAGGCCTGTACCGAGCTGGGTCTGTCTCTGCGCACCCTGCAACGCTGGCAGCATTGCCCGGAAGACCGGCGGCCCACTACGTCACGTCCGGAGCCCGTCAACAAGCTAAGTCCGGACGAGCGTCGACAGCTGTTGGAGGTCGCCAATCAGCCAGAGTTCGCCAGACTGCCACCGCATCAGATCGTTGCCCGACTGGCCGATAGCGGCACCTGGCTGGCCTCGGAGTCGACCTTTTATCGCGTACTGAAGGAAGCCCAGCAACAGCACCCGCGTCGGTGAAGCGGACACCAACCACACACGTGGCGGATGGCCCGAATCAGCTGTGGTGCTGGGATATCACCTGGCTGCCAACCACCCTCAGAGGGCGTTACTTCTACTGGTACATGATCAAAGGCGTCTACAGCCGCAAACTGATCGCCAACGAAGTTCATGAGTGTGAGAGTGCCGAGCAGGCCGCGCAGTTGCTGAGACAGGCGAGCCTGCGGGAGCAGTTGGCGGGTCGGCCACTGGTGCTGCACTCGGACAACGGCAGTGCCATGAAGGGCTCGACGATGCTGGCGGCGATGTGTCTTGCTTGTCATTGTGTCACCTGTATATCTGATGAGGTGATGATATCACCTCTGAACAGGTGGCCACTTAAAGTGTGCCACTACAGTTTGCAAGTACACTGGCATGCGAGTCAGCTTCCTTACTACCATCGCTGTCATCACTTGATTTATAAATTCACGTTAGTCGAAAACCGGAGCCTAATTATGTTCACTTACATGTATTGACTCAGACGATTCTTTAAATATCAACTACTTAGTTGGAGAGCAAAATTTAACCATCCTTCTCTTCCCATTTTCAATCTGCGCTGCCTATAATTAATGAGCTTCATATGAGTTTTACGTATACTACTGAGCTGTGTTCAATAACAAAGAAAAAGCAGAAGAGAGACAAGCTTATCCACAAGACTCGGCGGTATTGTGTTTGCCAGAAATGGAAGCAAGAGAAAAGCCATCACAAAACCCTGTTACTTATACAGTATATTTTTGTTATCCGACTAACGTCCTCGAGTTGATGCAGCCAGATGTGCATACATGAGCACCTGGCCCGAAAAATCATTCACTATCAATGTATTATTAGACAGTGTTTGCAGGTACTGTGCACAGCAATTCATCAACATTTACATGCTCGTTGTGAACGTATTGTAACGATGAAAAAACATAAAAAATCAGCATGATCAACCTGAGGAGTAAGATGATGTCAGATATTAAATTGACGACTGAAGAGAGTGTCTACTTGGCATATCGAGACGGCGGTGGTAAATCAATTTTGCCTGGTCACTGCGCGGGACTCGGGATATCGCTGGAAGAAGGTAAGGAGATGATCCGTCGTCAGTACAAGATTCGAGAGCAAGCCGGAAACTTGCAACCCTATGATAAAAGCATTTGACGCCATAGCGGGCCGCTTTATTAATTGGTAGCGTTCTGATTACAAATTGGGCCAAGGCATATGTCAGTTAATTTTGACCAGAAAATATTTGATCACTGGCAGCAGCTTCGAAAATCTCTAAAAGAAGCGAAGCGCGCAAAAAATTATGAACGAGTCGTAGAGTTATGCAATGAAATCATTAGCTTGGATAAGTCCGCTAAATTTATTCAAATTATGACGCCCTTGTTCTTCAAAGAGATGGGTGTAGCTTACGAGAAGGCCGGTGAGAAGGAGAATGCACTAGAAGCTTATAATAATGCCAGAACTGAATTTATGGCGTACAGAAAACACAACAATCTGCACTCACCGGACAGTTGGTTAAAAGACATACAGTTACTTGAAAAGAAAATAGCCAAACTTGAGCGATAAACATGGGCTGCATTGACAAAAAATGGACGACAACATATTTTCCGTTACGGCTTCCCTAGAAAAGTGCGCGTGTTGGCAACATTCAATGATGAGATGATATATGGAAAATATTATTGCTTTAGAAATATCTGACTCGTTAAAAGGTGAAGATTTTAAATTATGCGAAAAAGATAACTTGGCATTACGGTTACACTTTATCGTATTTGATACACAACGAGCAATTTTCGATTTAATTCAACTTAAACATGTTGGAGCTGCATCAGCGCTTTTAAGAGTTTTATTTGAAGCGCATATCAAAGCTGAATGGTTAAAGCATTGTGCATCTGAAAAGCAGGTTTCACAATTTAAACGAGACAGGGTTAAATCAACTAATAAATCACAAGAAGACATGCTTTTTCAGGAAATGATAGATGAGTTAGAAGAGTTTAAACCCCATTTAAATGGTACATTGAAACAATTCAAGGACCATCACTGGAAAGGTTTAAATAATTTCACTCACTCAGGAACAAAGCAATTAATGCAATACTCTAAAAACAGAAGCAACTCCAGAGCTGAAGAAACGATTAATTTTGCTAACCGTTTTGCAATAGCTTCTTTGGGGAGTGTAGCTTTAATGTTAAACTCCATTAATGTTAATCACACATATTTTTCTTTAGCTGAACGGTTTTTGGATATATCATTTAACAAATCAATGTGATGTAGTAAGTGAGTATAACCAAACGCACATTATGTTTGGCGCTGGAGGATCCCCTCATCATTCGCTGATCCCCGCGTGATGAGCCAAGCGCATTAACTCCAGTCTGGCCCAGTACAGCATCTGCTCAGTAATACGATAGTTTGGCCGCCTTCGGATTTCTTTACCGAGCCGGACCGATGACAGCACGGCCCTGTGTCGAATGGTGTTGGCTTGAAAGTGACGCTGCCAACCCGCCTGCTGAGCGGCAAGACCGAACCACCACAGGATGATTTCAGCCAGCAAGGCGATGAGCAACAGGATATCGTAGCGCCGTGGACAGCGGGTTCGGCTGTGCCGAAGACCAAATCCGTATTGAGGACTTTTCAGATCCCGGAATGATTCTTCTATCTGCATCCGTCGGGCGTAAAACCTCACCACTTGTGCCGCACTGAACAATGCTGACGGAAGGTTGGTCGCCAGCAGCCAGGGCTCTTTGCTGCCTTTGAGATATTCTCGTTGCGCGGTGTGCTTGTGACCTGAGTTAGCAGTACGCCGGTCTTTACGCCCTTTGGCGCCGCTTTTATACAGGTACAGGTGGCAACGAATAGGAGATTTTCTGGCCAGCTTTGCTGGCCCGATATAACGGGGTGTTTGGTTGGCATCGGAATACAGGGTTTTGTTTGAGCGCCACTGCTCCTGATCGGCTGGAGTAAAAGCCACATCACCGCGCACTCGTCCCAGCCAGTACCAGCCGTAGGAAGCCACTTCGCGAAACCAGGTATTACGATAGCCTGCATCGGTGACCAGTAAAGGCGTGGCTCCCTGAGGTAATATGCTCGCCAGCTCACGCAAAAAACGGTTGTGGCTGCGCGGCGAGTTGTAATCCTCCCAGGCAAATGCGCGCTCATAGAGCGTGATGGAACGGCCTTTGAGTACGATGGCTGCTCTGAGCGTCATATGCCGGAGTTGCTCACGAACATCAGACCAATCGATGAGGATGACCGGCATGGGATTGAGTCCGCACAGGTTGCTTGCATGCCAGCGATACAGCGCCAACCGTCCACGGTGTAGATGAATGTTTAGCTGACGCAGCACCATTAATGCTGCGACCCAGAGCGGTTAGAGACAGTGTGTCCCCCTCCAGCAAGGCTGAGGTGGCCACCATGAGTGAGGTCAGTCGCTTTTTATGAATTTCAGGGCACTGTTGTGTCAGCAATTCTTGTAGGATATGAACATCGCGCATCCTGCACTCTCCTCATCGGGACGTTGAGAACTAATGTGTTTTTGGCGAAATTCATTAGATCAAACGGCAGGATGCGCGTCTACCTCTCTGATTCAGAAGAGAATTATGAGGGGATTCGCTAGAGTGCGGCGTTATGCACCAATGAATACTTTTGGAGTAGGTAATGTCAGAGATTGATCCAGGCTGGGTTTCAGCAGGAGCGACAGTATTCGCCGGACTGGCCACATTGGCGGCAGCAGTTGCAGCATGTTTCGCATACAAACTTCAACGGGCTATCACTAAAAGTAGGCAACAGCTGCTGAAAGGAGACAATCTACTAAAGAATATTCAGTTATTGATTGCTACCTTTGCGGATGTCCACGCAACAGCAAAACAAGGTTGGTCGCCAGAGAGGACAGAAAAGCTCAGGTCCCTTGATGAGAGGCTTCGCTATACCGAAACGGTTATAAAGTCGCTTAATCCCCAAATAGGTGAACAGGTCGAACAGTGGCGGATTTCGTCAGATGCCAAAGGTGATAGCGTTACCCGTGTTGTGAGCTTCACCCTAGGCGGGATTGGTGCCATTATTGGAGATAAGTATGACGATTTCCTTTTTTCAAAGGCGGCACAACTAAGAGAAATTCAGGACAGCATTTTTAACGAGATGAGTGCATAACCAGGCAATGCACGCGACAAACGCGTGATTGCGGCGTTATGTTTAAGGAGAGACGATGAACCCGACTGATTTGATTGGTGGCTATAGACCAGAGTTAATGCTTCCTCCTAAAGATCATAATTTGGCTGATGAATTTCATCGCCGTTTGATTAATTGGATAAATGATTTCCATCAATCCCTCGATGAAGAGCATGAAGTTGGTGCAAGGCTGGTTAATTTTGGGCAGGCAATTACTTTTCATATTGAAGATATTGGCTACTGGAATCCATCCCTAATTTCATTTCAAGGAAAAAACGAGTTGGGTGAGCCGGTAGAGCTTATTCAGCATGTTTCCCAAATCAGTATTCTTCTCGTGGCGATGAAACGAGAAAACATTGTGCAGCCTAAAAGACCTATTGGCTTTGCAAGCTGGGAAGAGTATGAGCAGCAAAAAACATGACAATGCCAGGCACGGCGACGTCTTTTTCGTTGCAGCTACGCCTTCACTGCAAAGCCGCGCGTGCTGGCGGCGTTATGAGTGTATGGATCTCCTATGGAAAATGACCTCGTATTAGTGGCGCTGGATGCAGAGCAGATAGCCAAAGCGAAAGAGGAAAATGGAAGCGTAAGCAGATAACCCATGCGCTTGTCGTTGGAAACTACGGGGTGATGTTCGGCACTAAGAAGCAATGCATGAAGTATTACTCGGTCTGGAAGGATATCTTCAAGGACCTATTCGGCAAGTGCTACGAAACTGACCAGTACCATCTCACCACCTACACCAGCTCCGGTAATGTGGTGATGGACCTGATAGAAGAATCCGATAGACGGAAACCCAAGATAGATTTCATCGAAGAAGCTGTGAAGCGCGAGGAAAAAGGCTTTTGGGCAAAATTGTTTGGCCGCTAGCAAAACTCATAACCAGTGGTTGCAGTTCGTTCTGGCCCAGAAGGGCCTACATCGGACGCCCTTTTCTCCGCTTCGCTACAAAAAGGTCGCCGCTGAACAATGGCGCTGGAGGATCCCCTCATCATGGCGTTGTTGATCAAATCAGAGCCGAGACAGCCTGTCCCTAAAGGGCTTTCCGCCCTTAGCTGACCGGCTGACGAACAGGCATACCCAGTCCTATGACTTTGTTCATGAGTTTAACACCGGCCAGAATTTCACCGACCTAGCCGTTGTAGTTACGTAGGCTGAACTTTGGATTTACCAACTGCTTGTATCGGGACATCGCCGTTTCCGCCAACCACCGCTGATGGTAGCCAGACGTGGTTTTCCAGTCGGACAGGTAACCTGATTTCAGCGCAGTAACAGTTTCGTTCCTCGGATGTCCTTCATCCCAATAGCTGGATTCTTTCGGGGTGGGATGGTCGCTTTGCTGCCTTTCCAGAGCAGTGATTGATGGCAAACCCTGGTATCGTAAGCCCCATCGCCCGAGACCTGATGCAACCGGCGTCGAAAAGGGTTGAGCAACGTCGGCAGGACCTCGTTACCCGCCACGTTTTCCAGGCTGACTTCAGCGGCAATTATCTCGTGGGTTCGCGCATCGACCGCAAGGTGTAACTTACGCCAGACCCGGCGATTATCCTTGCCATGTTTGCGCTGTTTCCATTCACCTTCACCGAATACCTTCAGCCCGGTAGCATCGATGACCAAATGAGTGACCGCGCCTTTGCTCGGTAAGCGGTACTTCACGTCCACGGTATTGGCTCGTTTGCTGATACTGCTATATCCCGGCGAGGTCAGCGGCACGTCCATCAGCTGAAAAACGGAGTTGATAAACCCTTCCAATGCCCGCAACGACAAGCCGAAGAAGGCTTTGAGCATCAGCGCCGTTTCAATAGCACTATCGCTGTATTGGAAACCGCGCCCCCTGCTGCCATGATGCTCATGGGAATGCCACTGCTTGATGGCCTGTTCATCGACCCAGGAGGAGAGTGAACCGCGATGAATCAAGGCTCGATCCGTCATTCCGCACCTAATTTTCTGATTTTTGGTACTTGACACCGATCCGCCAGTTTGATCTATTACTACTTTTTGGCGGCAGCATCATGGCAACTCCTTCTTATCGCATTAAAAACCTCGATCATTTGGGCCTGGTGGCAGGAATGTGCCGTGAACTGGGGCTGGCCCAGATGGTCGATGTCATTGTGCCGAAGCAGGGAGACTATCAGGTGTCTCACGGTGAGGCCTTGGTGGCCATGATCATCAATGGTCTGGGATTTCACAGTCGAACTCTGCACATGTTTCCCCAGTTTTTTGCCGATAAGCCCACCGAACGCCTGCTACGCCCCGGTATTCTGCCCGAACACCTCAATGATGATGCCTTGGGGCGTTGCCTCGATGCGTTGTTCGAGGCCGATGTGTCCGCTCTTTACCAGGTCATGGCCGAGCACGTCGTCGCCCGGCTGGGGCTGAACAGCACCGCCGTTCATCTCGATATCACCAGTTTTCATGTGGATGGTGCCTATGAGCGTGACGAAGACAACCCTGCTTGCATCAAATTGGTCAAAGGCTACAGCCGAGATCATCGGCCAGAGCTGAACCAGGTTATCCTGGAGCTGATCTGCGAGAATCAGGCTGGACTGCCGGTCTACATGCAGGCGCTGAGCGGCAACACCAATGACCAGAAAGCCTTTGCCGAGGTTACCCGCCAGCATGTTAAGTCCCTGAAAGCCGCCCAGCAAAGCCGTTATTTCGTCGGTGATGCCGCGCTCTATACGGCCGATTCGCTGTCAGCCCTGCATCAGCAGGAACAGCTATTCGTTACTCGCGTGCCGATGACGCTAAAGGATGCCAAGCATGCCGTCTCGAACCTGCAAACGGAGCGACTGGAGGCCTTGGGGGATGGCTACCATGGCTACTGGATCGAAGCCGATTATGCCGGTGTGCCGCAACGCTGGTTACTGGTGCGCAGCGAACAGGCCACCAAACGTGAACAACAGACGGTCACCAGGAATCTGCTTAAAACCGGCACGCGTGAGCTCAAACAGTTTCAGCAATTATGTAAAAAACGCTTTGCCTGTCAGCAAGATGCAGAGCAGGCCCTGGCCGAGTTCAGCCGTGGACTCGGTGTGTTGCGGATAGAGCAGGGAGCCACCTTGGCACAACCGATTTATAGCGGAAAGGGCCGGCCCAAGAAAGGTCAGACCCCGGAAAGAATCGACTACCTGTTAACCGGCCAGGCGGTGACCTGTCTGGATAAAGTGGCCACGGCCAAGGAGCAGGCGGGAATATTTATCCTGGCGACCAACGATTTGAGCGACCATCTGGACATGGCCGGACTCCTCGCGACCTACAAATCCCAACAGGCGGTAGAACGCGGCTTCCGCTTTCTGAAAAGCCCGGAGTTCCTGACCTCTTCCCTGTTTCTGAAAAAACCAGAGCGCATTGAGGCGTTGCTGATGGTGATGACCTGTAGCCTGATGATTTATGCTGCGCTGGAGCATCGCATCCGACAGTCACTACGGCAGAAAGATCTCAGTTTCCCGGACATGAAGAAGAAATCGAGCCAGAACCCCACCGCGCGGTGGGTATTCCTGTGCTTCAGCGGCATTCATGAACTTTCAGTGGGAGAGGAAACACCGCTGATCGTCAATCTGCAACCGCCGCAACAGACCATTCTTGAAGCACTCGGCAAACGTTACCTGGCCATTTATTCCTAAATTAGGTGCGGAATGTCGGCTCGATTATACTGCCGCCAGTTACTGATGTTGTGTCGTGCCTTGCCCATCGTTCTGCTCCCAAGTCCATTCGTCAGAAGATCGGATCACGGGAGCAGCAGATATTTTCCTGATTTAGGAAACAACGTCCCTCAAACGCACAAAGGCTATCTAATGAAGCCAAATGCCTCAAATGAGAACACCCCCTACTCACTGTTCATATCTAATAGTTTCAATCTCCCATTCTTTACTGCCTTCAGGAGTTCTAACTACGATCTCATCGCCTACACTTTTTCCGAGGCAAGCCCTGACAACGGGAGCATTAACTGATGCATAGCCCTTTTTTCTGTAAATCTCATCTGGACCAACGATTCTAAAAGTTAGAGTTTTATCATCTTCATCAATCAAGGTAACCCAAGCACCAAAGTACGCTTTTCCCTCTTGGATGGGGCTGTACTCAATAACTTTTAATACATCAAACCTCTTTTTCAGAAATCGGACTCGGCGATCAATTTCACGGAGTCTTTTCTTATTATATTGATAGTCCGCGTTCTCAGAGCGATCACCCAAACTAGCGGCCCACTGTACTTTTTTAGTAACTTCTGGTCGTTCTTTGCGCCAAAGTTGATCGAGCTCTTCTTCTAACTCGGCATAGCCTTCAGGCGTAATAATGTTGGTATCCATAAATTCCTACAGATAAGTAAGTGCTTTTTTCACAGCGTCGATAGTTGCTGCTCGAAGAACTATAGCCCCGGAGCTATCTACAACTTCGCCATATTCAGTAACGGAGAACTCCCATTTATCCAGAAACTCCTCAGAGACAAGGTATTCTAAAGCTCGGCGTTCTTGAGCATTGAGCTTAGCATCTGCATCTTGCTCATCATTTTGATAATCTCTGACCTCAATGCGGCTTCCTGGTGGTACGAAGTCACGGAGCTTCTTCTTGGCCGCAGCCAACTCAGACGCCTGAATACGAACTAGCAGCTTGTGTTTTGGGCTCTGGATCTCTTCAATCCAGTCATCTTCAGCTCTCGATGATATGCGCGGTTTGTCACTTTGATGTTGCTCTTCAAAACAACACAGTAACGCCCGGTAGCTTTCCCCTGTTTTATTCCTCAGGCTCTGAGCTTTTGGTACACCTCTTTTAAAGCCCAAGCGCGCAATAGTAGCCACAGAAAAGTCATTAAGTCCTCTTTGCTCTTGCTCTAGACATATCTCGTAGACTATATCTAACGTTTTAGCAGCCTTAGAGGATGCTGTTTCTTTAAGCTTTTCTAGTAATTCATTTGGCTTCATAATGGCCTCTACTGCACTGTGATCAGGGATTTTTTGGTGATAATCTCGATTTCAGCGGGCTCTATCCTCTCTGGTCCTACCAAGTCCGACAGCTTAAGTTTCCCTTCTATTAGCTTGTTAACCTTTTCCCATGAGTGAAGACGAGCTTTAAACAACGCTACCAGCTGGTTACCAATGATTAGCTGTTCATCCGGTGAAAACATAAACAAACGTGGTGCCAACTTGTTGAAGCTAGCCATGCGATCGAGCATCTGTGATCGAGGTATAATTGCACGTGAAGGGTTGCAGCTTTCATAGATAAGAGCGTTTTCACAAACTTCCTGAAGCTGCTGAAAGTGTGAAGTCTCATCTATTTCTATCTGTATTTCAGAATCATGCATTTTTATTAAAGCTAAATCTGAACTGCCAGATTCGACTTGGCCATTAGTAACTGTTTGAGATAATTGAATTAATTTGTACGCTGATTGAAGATCACACAGTAGCATATCCATTTTTTTGGCAGCACTTTCGTACTCAGACTCTAGCTTTCGCAACTTAAACTCAAAAGGTGAACGTTGACTATTATCAAACGCCTCTTGTTTCAGATTGGCCAAATATTCTTTACGGTCCATCTCGGTTAGCTTGTCATCAATGGCAGCTACCTTTTCCTGTAAGTGTCGGCAAACTTCGGATTGATCATTTGCTTCTAACAATATTTCATTAGTTATAGAGAGCAAGCCGCCTAGAAATGCTGGCCCAGTAATAAAATGCCGACAACGAAGACAATTTTGAAAGCCTAAGTAACCCGAAGGTGTTGGACTATATACCTTGGTGGCTCCAATTTCTTCACCCCCATCATCACAGCGAGTTGCTGCAAACGGGCAAATGCCATAATCCCTAAACATGTAGTTACCAGCAGGCACTTCGTTCGTCAGTGATTGGAGTAGGTCTTGGTTTGTGCCAACCAGCTGATTTTTAACTGCTTCAATATTATTTTGTTCAATAGTGGCTTGTGTCGCATCAGCCTGGGATTTCAATGCTTTTTTCTCTGCTTCTTCGAATCTTTTACGGATATCTCTCTGGGTTACTTTGCAGTAATAGATAGACATCACAATAGACGAATGCCCAACCACCTTCATCACTATCTCTACGGGCATCCCCATGTCCATAATGTAAGCTGTAATCAAACTCACACGCATGGAGTGCGGTGTATATTTCGAGCTGTAGTTTGACAGTAGATAATCACTACCTTTGAGCTCAGCTAATTTCAGACTGCCTGGCTGTATATGATAAAGCGCAGCTGCTAGCCGCATAGTAAGAGCGGCCGCTGGGTTTTTGGGCTCAACGTCGTTAAAGGCTCGAAAGAGAAAGCAGTTGATCCCTCTGGCTTTGAGCTGTACTTCGTTAAGGTTAGTGCGCAGGCAACCAGTCCAAGGGGTAGCTTCTGTTATTGGATTATATTTCTGCTGCCACTTACGAAGTCGAATCAGCCAATAGGCCAGATCTTCCGGAATCCAGGGGATGGAATATCCTGCGCCATTATTGCTGGTCTTATTCGTTGTAACATACATGCCCAAATTATTGTCGGGTAGCTTTTTAATAAAAGACTGATTTTTTGTTGTCCCAGCAAACAAACTCGTATTTTTAACCCATATGATTCGACCTTCTTCACTTAGCTCTGCAATTTCTCGGTCACCTTCTCCCGAGTCGTTATAGGCTATCTGACGCCCCCTCAGTGGTACTTTAGTTAGTGCGAATGTGTGAATCCAATCTGTGGGGCACCATAAATAATATTGTTCTCCAAGCTTACGAGCAACACAGTCTGGATCAGAGTAATCGACTAAATCAGCAGGTACTTTTACCCAATCAGTCTCAAATTTTTGAAGATGAGTGAGATCCTGAAAAGTCTTCGCATCTTCAGGGATAATCCATTCTTGAGCCTTACGAACAAAAAAGTACTGTAGACAAGGTTTCGTTGTCTCACTACGAACTGGAGCAGTCACGCTTCGATCGTCAGCCAATAGCTGAAAAGGATTTCTGGCATCCAACACTCGGATAACCTCACCAGTTTCCTCGTCTTCATCTGTCAGATCATTGCTAATGACGTAGTTGAGAAACTCATTAACAGCGATAATAATATTACGTCGGTAATTATCAGTCGGTAATTTCTTTAGCTCCTCTCGGAACGGCTTGATGTTCACGCGTTCTTTAGTCAAAAGGTCTTGCGGTGAGTAGCTCTTATCATGCTTTTCGATGTAGATTCGAACGAAGCGGCAAAGATGAGTAACTTTGGACCCTCCTCCTTGGGCCTGCTTCATGAATTCTTGTATTTTTTCAGCCCACATCTGATAGGGCTTTGAAATATAATCAGGTTTGAATGGCTTTTCTTTACCACAAAAATCATACCAGTTTTCCCATTCACCTTGATAGAAGTCATGTGGAGTTCGTGGGTATCGTGGATCATCTAGCTCCTTGATCCACGTACGATATTCCTTCTGATTTTTTATCCCCTTAGCCTGAACTTCTTTCTTGAGCTCACTATAGGACTTTGCCTGAGGCATATCGAAAAATTCTTTATAACTGCTCCACTCGTTATTGAAGAGCCTTTCAGGATGAGCTGGTAAACCTTCAATATCTTTGTAGCGCTCTCTGTATTCCACAGTATTTTTAATGTCATTAGCCTTACAGATAGCTTTGAGCTCGGCCAAGCTAGCAGCAGTAATAGTGCTGGCTTTAAAATCTGGATTTTTTCCACTGCTCATCTTTCTGATTCTCTCATTTCTGCTCTTATATCATCACTCGTGGGCTTGATATAAATAAGGCATGAATTAGGACTTTTATGATGCATTGCTTTTTGTATTTCTACTTGGGTCAAACCTAACTGTCGTGCTCGGTAACCGTAGGCATGGCGATGGCCGTGCTCAGTAGTGCCAAATTCCTTTCTACACTCAAGACCAATACGCTCCACGGCTCGTTTATGACGTCTTTGGTAATTTTTCAGCGTTTCCGGTCTACCTTGGTCATTGGTAAATGCGAAGGGATGGAAATCATCAGGCTCAACTCGCTGATACTTAAGGTAATTTACCCAAACATTCAAAAACTCTTTCGCTTTATGTGTAGGATTAAAAATTACTTCAAAATACCCATCTTTACTGGTCATGAGGGGGTTCTTCCAGCCGGAAAATAATCGCTCTGTTGCCCGATATGTATTCCTAGGCTTATAGGTACTTTCTGACAGCAAATAATCAGCGCGTTTCTTATAACTTGGATCTGGGGACTTACCATAAACAGGGTGATAAACCCGAACCAATGCTTCATCAGGATGGTTTGGGTGAAGAGTTATATCAGAGGTAAAGATATGAAATACTTCACTTTTCCGTAAACCTCCATAATTGAGTAGCATAGTGATGGCCTGTGACCGGTAATCAGGTTGTCCTCTGAGTAAGAAACCTTCGTAAATTAGGCTTTCAATACGATCTTCGGGAAAGCGCTCTGCCTTGTCATTACTGATCATCAACTGCATCGGCGTATAAACAAGCCGCTTACGAGCTGCTGCCTTTTGAGCCTCAGAATGAGAAGAAAGGTGATTCAAAAATACATTCGCTTGTTTGTGATAGTAAGCGCACCAATTTATTCGCTCTTCCCAACTGGTTGCCTCTCTAAATGGGTTGACACGACTCTGCTCAAACCCTTCTTGCAACGCCAAGAAGTCAGTGTAATGAGTTATGTGAAAAAGGATATTGTTAGCTACGGTGAGTTCTCTAGGCTTCCAGAACAAACCTAGGGGATCATCACTCGCCTGATAATCAATCGTACCTGTTACTAAAGCCTCAGTGAAACTCTTCAAAAGAGTTGTTGTTTTCTTGAAGCTGGGGGTGGCTTCTATATAGTCAACTAGCAGTCTCACCGCAAAAACGGCCTTTTCTCTCCACGAGTCACTTTTCTCTGAGTACCACGCCAGATACCGGAGGTGAGAGATCAGGATGCCACTACGAGTGTAAACAGCAGGCAACTGGTGCCGGTTTCCACTTGCAGTGTCTGTGTAACTAACAGCCAACTTCAAGGTATGCTTCATAAATATTACATTTAGTACGAGGTCACTTGCTCAATATTAGCACCTAAAAGACAAAGGTAAAGGGTATTGAGCCTAACTAATAGTATGTATTATACTGAGGTTATAATACATCTACGGCAAGAAACGGCTGCGTGAAATCGATCGCCGGGTGCGCTTTTTGATGAAGCGGCTGGAAGCGCTGAACATCGTCGATTACGATCCGCGTCAGGACGGCAAGGTATTCTTCGGCGCCTGGGTGGAGCTGGAAAACGAAGACGGCGACCTGGTGCGCTATCGCATCGTCGGCACCGACGAGATCGACACCAGAAACCACCACATCACCATCAACTCGCCCATGGCCCGCGCCCTGATCGGCAAGCAGGTGGACGACGAAGTGCAGGTACAGACCCCATCCGGCCTGAAAGAGTGGTACATCAACAAAATCCAGTACACACCCTTTGAATAATACCAATCACATCAAATATCTGAGCAGATATTGGATTGGATCGCCAGAGGCAACACAGTCGCCTCTTCTGGTACACCGGGTTGCCTGTAGCCGATACCGACAGACGACGCCTGAGTATCAAGGAGAACAAAGGGATCTGCTCCACCGACCATCACATGACAGGGATGTCATGTGCTGAGCGTCACATGGATGTGCTTGAGCGAGTCGGCGGAGCAGGCCCTTTGTTCGGGATTAATATGACAATCGAATAGATCGATTGTTTAACGGGGTTGATATAAGCCTCCTCAGTCCCCTTTTTCTTTCTGTTATTAGCAGAGCGCATGCCGCCGCCCTGCCCGGAGTCCGTAAGCTATGACCCAAATCAATCACGCCCTGGCCACCGAACTGGCCGTATCGCAACAACAGGTGGACGCCGCCGTGCGGCTGCTGGACGAAGGCGCCACCGTGCCCTTTATTGCCCGCTACCGCAAAGAAGCCACCGGCGGCCTGGACGACACCCAACTGCGTAACCTGCACAGCCGGCTCGGCTATCTGCGCGAGCTGGAAGACAGACGCGCCGTGATCCTCAACGCCATTACCGAGCAGGGCAAGCTGACCGACTCGCTCAAGAAAGAGCTGCTGAGCGCCGACACCAAGACCCGGCTGGAAGATCTCTACCTGCCCTACAAACCCAAGCGCCGCACCAAGGGCCAGATGGCCATCGAGGCCGGGCTGCAACCGCTGGCCGACCAGCTGTTCGACGATCCGACCCAGGATCCGCAACTGCTGGCCAACCGCTTTATCAAGCCGGACGCGGGCGTGGCCGACACCAAGGCGGCGCTGGATGGCGCCAAATACATACTGATGGAACGCTTTGCCGAGCAGGCGGATCTGCTGGAGGCGGTGCGCCGCCACCTGAGCCAGCACGGCCAGTTGCAGGCCCGGGTAATCAGTGGCCAGGAGCAGACCGGCGCCAAATTCAAGGACTACTTCGAACATCAGGAGCCGATAGGCAAGGTGCCCTCGCACCG
The DNA here is from genome assembly GCF_016907015.1 of Oceanisphaera litoralis. Taxonomy (GTDB): domain Bacteria; phylum Pseudomonadota; class Gammaproteobacteria; order Enterobacterales; family Aeromonadaceae; genus Oceanimonas; species Oceanimonas litoralis. The sequence continues at coordinate 42,297 of NZ_JAFBBE010000023.1, read as the reverse complement.
GTTGCTGGCCATGCTGCGCGGCCGCAACGAAGGCGTGCTGTCGTTGAGCCTGGTGGTGGAAACCCAGGCCGACAGCCACCCCTGCGAGGCCATTATCGCCCGTCATGTGGGCTGGCAGCACAAGGGCCGCGCCGCCGACGCCTGGCTTTCCGGTGTGGTGAGCTGGACCTGGCGGGTCAAGCTGTCGCTGCAGATGGAAACCGAGCTGCTGGGCCAGGCCCGCGAGCGGGCCGAGGCCGAAGCCATCAAGGTATTCGCCCTCAACCTGCAGGATCTGCTGATGGCCGCCCCCGCCGGTGCCCGCGTCACCATGGGGCTGGATCCGGGCATTCGCACCGGGGTCAAGGTGGTGGTGGTGGACGGCACCGGCAAGCTGCTGGCACAGGACACCGTTTATCCGTTTGAACCCTTCAAGAAGGTGGAGCAGAGCCTGCGCACCCTGGACGAGCTGTGTCGTCGTTATAACGTCAGCCTGGTGAGCATCGGCAACGGCACCGCCTCGCGCGAAACCGAACGGCTGGTAGAAACCCTGATCAAACAAAGCCCGGAGCTGAAACTGCAGAAGGTGGTAGTGAGCGAAGCCGGCGCTTCCGTCTATTCCGCTTCCGAGCTGGCTGCCAACGAGTTTCCGGATCTGGACGTATCGCTGCGCGGCGCCGTGTCCATTGCCCGTCGGCTGCAGGACCCGCTGGCCGAGTTGGTGAAGATCGATCCCAAGAGCATAGGGGTGGGCCAGTATCAGCACGATGTGTCCCAGAGCCAGCTGGCCCGCAATCTGGATGCGGTGGTGGAAGACTGCGTGAACGCCGTGGGCGTGGACGTCAACATGGCCTCGGCCCCGCTGCTGACCCGGGTGTCCGGCCTGACCCCGACCCTGGCGCAGAATATCGTCGCCTATCGTGACGAACTGGGCGTATTCACCGAGCGCAAGCAACTGCTCAAGGTACCGCGCCTGGGGCCCAAGGCCTTCGAGCAGTGCGCCGGCTTCCTGCGCATCCGCGACGGCAAGAACCCGCTCGATGCCTCGTCGGTACACCCGGAAGCCTATCCGGTGGTGAAACGGATTATCGATAAACAGCAGCAGCCGGTGCAAAGCCTGATCGGCAACGCCAGCCTGCTCGGCACCCTGAACCCGAAAGACTACACCGACGAGCACTTCGGTCTGCCCACGGTGCAGGACATTCTGAAAGAGCTGGAAAAACCGGGCCGGGATCCGCGCCCCGAGTTCAAGGCCGCCCGCTTCATGGACGGGGTGGAAAAACCCGCCGATCTGATCCCGGACATGGTGCTGGAAGGGGTAGTCACCAACGTGACCAACTTCGGTGCCTTCGTGGATATCGGCGTGCATCAGGACGGTCTGGTACACATCTCGGCCCTGACCGACCGTTTCATCAAGGATCCGCGCGAAGTGGTCAAGGCCGGCGATATCGTCAAGGTAAAGGTGATGGAAGTGGATCTGCAGCGCAAGCGCATCGCGCTGACCATGCGCCTGGAGCAGAACGCCGCCGATCATGGCAACGGTAATAGCGGCGGCCAGCGACGGGAAGAACGGAATCAGGGCGCCAACCGTAACGCCGGTGGCAACAACAAGGGCCAGAGCAAGCACAGCCCCGCCCGCCAGGAACAAGCCGCCCCGCAAGGCGCCATGGGCGCGGCCCTGGCCGCCGCCTTGCAGAAGAAAAAATAAGAAAAAATAAGAAAAAGTAAGAAAAAGTAAGTAGGTAACCGACTCTAAAATACCGAGTCGGTTACCTTGTTGAAGAAGCTAACGGTGTTTGGTTGTTACCGTTAGCTTCTCTTTCTACCTAGCTTCTCTTTCTACCTGCGGCGTGGTGAATCAAATCAGAGTCGGTGCCGACGCCTCTACCGGCGCTCGAACATCAGCGTAAGGCTTCAAAATTCGCAGCCGCCGCATCCAGCACCTCACGTGCCGATTGCGCGTCCTCAAATCCCAATCCTTCCATGCCGCCATCCGGCCCTTTGTAATGCGCAAACCACAGGTCAACGATCTGGCTGGCGGCGGGGAATTCTTCATCCAGCTGCGCCATGCTTTCGATATGCGCAAAAGGAGAGTCTTTCGTCAGTACGGCAATCAGTTTGTCATCCTGCTCGCCGTCATCCAGCATCTTCAGTACACCGATCACGCGTACATCGACGACTTCACCGCGTGGCACCGACTGCCCCAACACAATGACATCGAGCGGATCACCGTCCCCGCCCAGTTCCTTCGGCAAGGCGGTACCGGGAATCGCACCGTAGTTACCCGGGTAGCCAAGATAATTGACGACTCGCGGCTTGCCCTTCTTGTATTCCCAGTAGACCGCTTTCGGGTCGTCCTTGCTGACTTCCCACTTCGCCGAGGTGCCGGTCGGTATTTCGACGATCGCCCGCACTGTGCCATCCTTGTTGAATGCCTTCAGACCCATAAGATCTTCCGTGCCCACGACAGTAAAATCGTCCTTCGGTGTCATGGCGGCGGTAACCGGTGTCGTTTCCGAGAAGGCCAGACCGCCCAGAGAATCGGCTGCAGCCGTGTTCGATAAAATAGCCAGGCAGGTGGCTGCCGTCAGTGTCCGGATTTTTTGCATGATGTTTCATATCCTTGAATAGAGAGTGACCCAGTATGCGAATACAAAGTGACGGCCGGATTACAAACGACTGTCGTCATCGCCTTCAGCACAGCCTTCACCACAGCCTTTACCACAGCCTTCGCCATCGTCATCTCCGCGAAGGCGGAAAACCATGACAGTTGGCACTGGATGCCCGCTTTAGCGGGAATGACAGAGAAAGACGGGCGGGAGTAAACAGAGCAAGCACAAGGCCGATCGGCAGTCCGGCGTTTTTGTGCCGGTTCGCGGCGGAGCCAAGCCGGCTGACATATAGTAAGGACAGTGTGTTTGCCATTCGGAGACGGCCATGACTCCCCTGCAAGACAGAGCCGCCGGTGCCATCATGGGCGCCTTTATCGGCGAGGCGCTGGGCGTGGGCCCGCACTGGTATTACGATCTCGGTGCCCTGCGCCGGGATCATGGCCATTGGATAAACGACTACAGCACCCCCAAACCCGGCCGCTACCATGAAGGTCTTCAGGCCGGCGACGGCTCTCAGCCCGCCTTTATTCTCAAGCTGTTGCTGACGTCTCTGGTTGACTGCAACGGCTACGATCACACCGACTTCTGTCGCCGGATGGATGAACAGTTGCTGCCGCTGCTGGACGGCACGCCCAACACCGGCCCCGGGGGCTACACCAGCCAGTCGATTCGCGACGCCTGGCACAAGCGGGTGGAGCAAAAGCGACCCTGGAACGAATGCGGCGGCCATGCCGATACCACCGAGGCGATAGAGCGAACCCTGGTGCTGGCCGTACGCTACGCCACCCGGCCCGCCCGGCTGGCGGAAACCGTGGCCGCCAACACGGTATTGACCCAGAGCGACGACAGCGTGGTCGCCATGACGGTGGCCTTTGCCGCCGTGCTCGGCCAGCTGGTGCAGGGCCAGAAACTGGATGACCAAATCTCGGGCCGGTTGATGCAGCTGGTTGAAGACGGCGCATTGCCTTTTCATGCGGTCACCCGACAGGGCCTGCAGCCGCCGGCGGCGGGGGCCGAGCCCTCCCGGGCCGGTCGCTTTGCCTCGCCCGACGCCCTGCTCACACCCTCGTATATGGCCCGGACTGCGGCCGATGACGGCATCCGCATAGTGCCGGCGTGGAAGGTCTCGCTGGTGTACGGCATGCCCTGCGCCATTTATCACATTCTGCCCGCCGTCTACTACCTGGCGGCCCGCTTTGCCAGCGACTTTGAATCCGCCGTGTTGCATGCACTCAATGGCGGTGGCCAGAATCAGGCCAGGGCCATGCTGACCGGTACCCTGGTTGGCGCCCAGGTGGGTCTTTCCGGTATTCCCGAACGCTTTATCGAAGGGCTGACCGACGCCGCCGAGCTGCTGCGGCTGACCAGAGCGCTGGCTGTGCAGATGGAACCCGGCCACGGCGACCCCGGATGACTTGCCAAAGAGGCCTGATCGACGGCTCGGGGAGCCGCACGAATGCTCGGGTTTGGCCTGAACCGGCCTGTCCCCGACGCCAGGACGGTGTAAAATACGCCTTTCCATCCTGCCCACGGAGCCCTTATGACCGTCAACATCATCGCTTTCGATGCCAAACACGCCCCCCATATCAGCGCCATCAGAGCCGAGGTATTTATCAGGGAGCAGCACATAGATCCCGAGCTGGAGTTCGACGGCCTGGACGGGGCGGCGATCCATGTCCTGGTGGTGGCAAACGGTGAATATGTGGGCACCGGCCGCCTGCTGAATGACGGCCATATCGGTCGCATCGCCATCCTGCGCGACTATCGCGGCCAGGGGCTGGGCGCCAAGGTGGTGCGGGCGCTGGTGGACGAGGCAACCCGCCGGGGCTATCCGCGGGTATATCTGGGGGCGCAGACCCACGCCGTCGACTTCTATGCCAAACTGGGCTTCACCCCCTTCGGCGAGGAATTCATGGACGCGGGGATCCCGCATCTGGCCATGGAAAAATCATTAGCCTGAACAGCCACGGTCATGGCGGTAATTGATGAAGCGACCGCGTTTTCGATGCCGCCTGTGCGATAATGGCACTCTTTATTACTAACGTGATTACCAAGGTGATTGCCAACGTGAGCTGCCATGCGCCTCGATAAATTCATCTGCAAGAGCACCGAGCTGAGCCGTCCCGACGCCAGGGGGGTCATCCATGCCGGCGAGATTTTCGTCAACGGTGAGGTGATAACCGATGCTGCGACCCAGGTGCATGAAAACAACCGCATTACCCTGGCCGGACAACCGCTGATCGCCCGGCCCTCCCGATACCTCATGATGCACAAGCCGCCCGGCACCCTGTGCTCCAACCTGGACGGCGCTTATCCGTCGCTGTTTCGGTGGCTGGATATCGACCGGGCCGAGGATCTGCACATCGTCGGCCGGCTGGATGCGGACACCACGGGCCTGGTGCTGCTCACCGACGACGGCCGCTGGTCATTCAATATCATACGGCCGCAGCAACAATGTGAAAAAACGTACCGGGTGGGCCTGCGGGATCCGCTGGCCGATGATGTGGCCGAGCGCTTTGCCCGGGGCCTGCTGTTGCAGGGTGAAACAGCCCCTACCCTGCCGGCCAGACTGGAACCGGTCGGCCCACGGGAGGTACTGCTCACCATTACCGAAGGCCGCTTTCATCAGGTGAAACGCATGTTTTCCGCCGTTGGCAACCGGGTGATCGGCCTGCACCGGGAACAGATCGGCAAGGTTCGGCTGGATGTACCCTCGGGCCAGTGGCGTCACCTGACCACCGATGAAGTCGACTGCTTTTGAACCAGGTCCCAGCCCCCCAGCAGAAGGATGAACCCATGCTGTTCCCCGTTATCATGGCCGGCGGCCATGGCTCCCGCCTGTGGCCCCTGTCGCGTCGGCAGCATCCCAAGCAGTTCCTGCCCCTGCTGGACAGTTCGCTGTCCATGCTGCAGGCCACCCTCAAACGGCTGGAAGGGCTGAGTGCGGCGCCGCCCCTGCTGATCTGCAATGAAGAACACCGCTTTCTGGCCGCCGAACAGGTGCGCCAGATGAACGAACGGCAGGCGCAGATCCTGCTGGAGCCGATGGGTCGGAATACGGCGCCGGCCATCGCCCTGGCGGCGCTCTTTTCAGCTGAACAGCTTGCCGGTGGCCACGCAGACGGCGAGCAGGCAGACGATGCCATGCTGCTGGCGCTGCCCGCCGATCATGCCATCCAGGATACGGCCGCCTTTCATGCCGCCGTGCAGGCCGCCCTGCCCCTGGCCCGGGCGGGCAAGCTGGTTACCTTCGGCATACCGCCCAGCCGGGCGGAAACCGGCTATGGCTATCTGCGGCGCGGCGCGGCCATAGAGCACACCGGCGGCTTCGAGGTGGCGCAGTTTGTGGAAAAGCCGGATCGGGCCAGGGCCCAGGCCTACCTGACTGCCGGCGATTACGACTGGAACAGCGGCATTTTCCTGTTTTCGGCCAAACACTACCTGCAGGAACTGGCACGCTTTCAGCCCGAAGTGCTGGCCGCCTGCCGGGCGGCGCTGGCGGGTAGCGAACGGGATCTCGACTTTATCCGGCTGGATGCCGCCGCCTTTGCCGCCTGCCCGGATATTTCCGTCGACTACGGGGTGATGGAACACACCCGTGCCGCCGCCATGGTGCCACTGGAGGCGGGCTGGAGCGACGTGGGCTCCTGGTCGGCGCTGGCGGAAGTGCTGGGCCGGGACGAACGGAGCAATACCCTGCGCGGTGACGTGCTGACCGAGCAGACCGACCACTGTCTTATCCATGCCGACAGCCGCCTGGTGGCCACCTTGGGGGTCAGGGATCTGGTCATCGTCGAAACCAAGGATGCGGTGCTGGTGGCGCATAAAGATAAAGAGCAGGAGGTAAAACGACTGGTGGAGCAGCTCGAGGCGCAGGGCCGCCGGGAACACATCATCCACCGCGAGTGCTATCGGCCCTGGGGGAAATTCGATGCCATCGACAGCGGCACCCGTTATCAGGTCAAGCGGATTACGGTGAATCCCGGTGCCCGCCTGTCGTTGCAGATGCATCATCACAGGGCCGAACACTGGGTGGTGGTCAGCGGCACCGCCCGGGTAAGCCTGGGCGAACAGACCCGGCTGCTGACCGAAAACCAGTCGGTGTACATTCCGCTGGGGCAGCATCATGCGCTGGAAAATCCGGGCAAGATACCGCTGGAGCTGATAGAGGTGCAGTCCGGCAGCTATCTGGGCGAAGACGACATCGTCCGTTTTGAAGACCACTACGGTAGGAATTGAGCTGGTGTGCACAGAGACAGCAGGGGCACCTCCCCCGACACGCTTCGAGCACATCCATGTGACGCTCGGCAAATGCCATCCCTGGCATTTAACGGTCGCGGGAGGCGATCCCTGTTGTCTCTTCTAGAACTCCGAGTTGCCCGCAGAAAGCGCCAACAGTCGACTCCTTGTCATCAAGGAGGACAAAGGGATCTGCTCCGCCGACCATCCGCGCCATGGCCGGAAAGTGCTCCTGCCGTTCCGGCATTCCCGCCATCCCTGGCGGTCAGTGGCGCGGCTGAGCCCCCAAAGATGGGTTCACGGCGAGTCGGCGGAGCGGGCCCTTTGTCCGAGATGGGCATGAGCGTCAAAAAAATCGAATGTTTAATGCGATGGATAAATCCGAACACCTTCATCAGGTGACGACAGGAAAACAACGAAATGAAAAAAGTACTGGTGATTGGCTATGTCTGGCCCGAGCCCAACTCCTCCGCCGCCGGCAGCCATATGCTGTCTCTGCTGCGGCTGTATAAGCGGCAGGGCTGGCAGGTGGAGTTCGCCACCCCGGCCCAGCGCACCGAGCACATGGTCGATCTGGCCGCCGAGGGTATTTCCAGCCGGAGCATTGCGCTTAATTGCGACAGTTTCGATGCCTATGTCGCCGAGTACGGGCCGGATATCGTCATGTTCGATCGTTTCATGATGGAAGAGCAGTTCGGCTGGCGGGTCGAGAAAAACTGCCCCCAGGCGCTCAGAATACTGGATACCGAAGATCTGCAGTGCCTGCGCCATGGCCGCCATCAGGCCCACAAGGCGGGCCGGGACATGACCACCGCCGACCTGTTCAATGATATCGCCCGGCGGGAGATCGCCGCCATCCTGCGCTGCGACCTGTCGCTGATCATCTCGGACGTTGAAATGGCACTGCTGCAGGAGCGCTTCAAGGTCGACGGCCGCCTGCTGCATCACCTGCCCTTCATGGTCAAGCTGCAGGCGCTTCCGACTCACACCGCCGATTACGCGAGCCGCCAACACTTCATGACCATAGGCAACTTTCGCCATGCCCCCAACTGGGACGCCGTCTTGTATTTACAGCAGATCTGGCCGCTGATCCGCAAGCAGCTGCCCCAGGCCGAGCTGCACATTTATGGCTCCTACCCGCCGCCCAAGGCGACGGCACTGCACAATCCTAAAACCGGCTTTCTGATCAAGGGCTGGGCAGACGACGCCTTCGAGGTGATGGAGCAGGCCCGCCTCTGCCTGGCGCCGTTGCGCTTCGGTGCCGGCATCAAGGGCAAGCTGCTGGATGCCATGATGATGCAGACGCCAAGCATCACCACCCCGATTGGCAGCGAAGGCATGCACGGCGATGCGCCCTGGCCCGGCATAATTGCCGACGATGCCGACACCTTCGCCGCAGCAGCGGTGGCGTTATACCAGGACGAGCAGGCCTGGCTGGCCGCGCAACGGCAGGGCACCGAGCTACTGCACCGCCGTTATGACGGAGAAAGACTGGGAGCCCAGCTTATCGCACGCATCGAGGCCACCGCAGCCAACCTGGAGCAGCACCGGCTGCACAACTTCACTGGCAGCATGCTGCGCCACCACAGCATGATGAGCACCAAATACATGTCCCAGTGGATTGCCGCCAAAAACGCCGGGGCGAACAGGGGTTAAGCCTGCGGGCGGGTGCTCGATCTAGCCGCCTATGCCACTTCATCAGCACCTTGCAGCACCTTGCAGCACCTTACAGCACCGACGACGCCATCCGGAACCCATTCTTACCGGTCTGTTTGACGCTATACATGGCGCTGTCGGCCGCTGCCAGTACCTGATCCTGGTTATCCATTCCCTGATGCAGCAGGGCGATACCGATACTGACACCCAACTGACACTCCGGACCGGGCCGGAAAACAGGATGGCAAATTCATCGCCACCCATGCGGGCCACCGTATCGTAAGGTCGTACACAGAGCTGCAATCGCCGCGCCACCTCCTTCAAGGCCGCATCGCCGGCGTCATGGCCAAGCCGGTCGTTAATCGGCTTGAAGTTATCCAGAACCATATACAACAACGCCGAGTCGATGCCACTGCGCCGGCTGCGTTTGAGCCTCCTTGCGGCTCTGCCAGGGCAGCAAAACCTTCCAGTAAATCAGCATTCCGCTGATCACGGACAGCAGGGCCGCATCGAGCAGTTCGGTCACAAACACGATAGCCCCGGCCCGAAGCTGAGCATCGGGCCTGAGCACACCGGCATGGCTCTGCACACGACCGGTAAAATAAGCGAGGGTAATAATGGCCGTCAGTGACATGGCGGTGGCATCAAACAGCATGACCAGCCAGAACCCCAGCATGTCCAGCCCAAGCCATTCCATCAGCAGTATGAGCGCCAGTTCGGTAAGCGCCATTACCGTCATATAGGACAGCAGTACCCTGCGACTACTTATCAACATGCTTCAGCGTCTCGCTCCAGGCTGATCGTCTCGACGACGGCATTGTCCGATTCTGTCGCCACCAGCAGCCGCTCGAACTCGCCCACCGGCATGGGCCGGCCGAACAGGTAGCCCTGAAAATACCGGCACCCCATGTCCCGCAGTTGCCGGTGTTGCGCCTCCGTTTCCACGCCTTCGGCAATCACCTCCAGCTGCAGGCTGCCGGCCAGGGCACAGATGGCGTTGATAATGGCCAGGCTGTTGCCGTCTTCCGGCAGCTCGCGCACGAAGGACTGGTCGATTTTCAACTGATCCAGCGGCAGTTTCTGCAGATAGGCCAACGACGAATAGCCGGTGCCGAAGTCGTCGATAGAAAAGCGAATGCCATGGCCTTTGAGTTCGCGCATGCGGGCAATGGCCGCCGGCATGTCGTCGAGCAGCATGGTTTCGGTCAGCTCCAGCTTCAGTTGGTGCGGATCGGCACCGCTTCGGGCCAACAGCCGGAGCAGGGTGTCGACGAAGTCGGCTTGATACAGCAGCCGGGCGCTGAGGTTGACCGCCAGGCCGAGCGAGGCGGTGGCAGGCCATTGTCGCCACCATGACAGCCGATAACAGGCCCGGCGCAGCATCTGAAGATCTATCTGTTCAACCAGCCCGGCCTGTTCGGCCACCTCGATAAACACCCCCGGAGCGAGCAGGCCGCGTTGGGGGTGCTGCCAGCGCGCCAGCACCTCGGCGCCGATCACCCGGCCGGCCTCATTCAGCTGGGGCTGCAGATAGGGGATAAATTCTTCGGCCTGCAGCCCGCGGCGAATGTCTTCTTCCAGTAGCAGACGCGTACTGACCGCCTCCTGCATGGCCGAATCAAAAAAGCGTATGACCCGCCTGCCCGCCGCCTTGGCCTGATACATGGCCATCTCGGCCTGCTGTATCCGCTCGCCGGCCGTGCTGGCGTCGTCGCTGAACAAGGTCACCCCCATGCTGACACTGCTGTGCACCGTCAGCTCATCGATCCGATAGGGTTTTCCCAGTGCGCTCCATAATTCCTTGGCACGCAGCTCGGCCTGGGTGGCGGCATGCTGGTGCTCTCTGTCCAGGTCCTCAATCATCACCACAAATGCGTCGGCGCCCAGGCGCGCCACCGTATCACTGGAGCGCACCGCATCGCCGAGACGTTCGGCGACCAGCCGCAGCAACTGATCACCGATGTGATGACCATGCAGGTCGTTGATACTCTTGAAGCCGTCCACGTCGAGAAACAACAGGGCGGTATAGGTGTTGCTTCGTGTGCCCGTGTTCATGGCATGTTGCACCCGGTCAAGCAACAGGCTGCGATTGGGCAGGCCGGTCAGTGCATCGAAAAAGGCGAGGTGTTGGATGCGTGCCTCTGCGGCCTTGCGCTCGGTAATGTCGTCCATCGCTGCCACATAGTGGCTGACCTGCCCCCGGGGGTCGTGCACCGCGCTGATCGACAGCCATTCTGGATACAATTCGCCGCTCTTGCGCCGGTTCCATACCTCACCCTGCCAGCGACCTGTTGCCGACAGCTGCCGCCACATCGCCTGATAGAAGACCGCATTATGGCGCCCGGAGCTGAGCAGACTGGCCTGTTTACCGATCACCTCGTCGGGGCTGTAACCGGTGATGGCACTGAATGCCTGATTGACCCGCAGAATGCGGCTGTTCGGGTCGGTAACCAGCAGGCCCTGCCGGGTCTCGAAGGCGGTGGCGGCGATGTTCAGATCCCGCTCGTCACGCACGCGCCGTATAATGTCACCCAGCATCCAGCCCAGTCCTACTGTGGCAAGGGGCATCACCAGCAGCATGGGAACACTGGTTTTAAAATCCACAGAGGCCAGCGGAAACAAAAAGAAGGTACCCTCTAACAATGTCCGAGTCAGCAGTCCGAAAATCAACAGCGACCAGGGCCCGGTACCAACCTTGCCACCTCGGTGAACATAGCGGTACGCCAATCCCAGCAGCACAGACAGCACGATTTCGGCCACCCCCGGCCACATGCCGGCCCCGCCCAGCCAGAGGCGATAGCCGCCGGCAAGCAGGCCGGCGACGCCGGCGACCAGGGGTCCGCCAAACAGCGCCGCCATGCTCAGTACCACGCTGCGGGCATCGAATATCAGGCCGCTCTCCGGCTCCCTGGCCATCATGATGCCAATCACACAGGTAAAGCCGAACAGCAGACCGGAGGTCAGTTTTGCGGCGCTGTCATTGTTACCCCAAAAACGGGTATTGAGCAGTTGCAGCCAGCACAACGACAGCAGCAAGGTGGCGTTTTCAACAAGATGGAATATCAAGGTTGAGGCCCCCGGGGTCCTGGACAATATAGAATGCGGAAAGATGGCGGCGATGCAGAGCGACAAGCGTTATGTGAACACGGTTGTCGGAAGAAAGGATTGATCCAGGTCAACTCGAATCGGCCTCATTAGGCTCTTATTGAGCGATTTTTCTACCTGGATCACTTTATCCCGGTGGGCGGGGTCAGCTTTCAACTCAGCGAAAACTGCGCGTAGATGGGGTTGTGATCCGACACCGTGGGGGTATTGATGGCGGTGGCGGAGTGCAGGGTCAGATCCCGGTAGAAGATAAAGTCCAGCGGCTGGCGCAGGTAGCTTTTGATGTGCTGCTCCTCTTCCATGATTGCCTGTTTCAGTCCCATGGCCCGGCAGAACTGGGCCAGATAAAGGCGCCGGGAGCGACTCCAGACGTTGAAGTCACCGGCCACAATCAGCGGCCCCCTGTGTTGCATAAGGATCTGCCTGAGCACCGCGATTTCATGATGAAAGTGTCCGTGGCGCACGAAGTTGATGGCGTGAATATTGGCCACCAGCAGGGTGTCGCCGCCGCTCAGGGGGTGATGGGTGAGGATCTGGCTTTTATGAGTGGCGAACCGCAGTTCCCGGTTGTGACTGAGCAGGACCGTGATGTCGTCGAAGGCGCACTGACCGGCGGTCAGCACCCCGAACAGATGGGATGGCGTCTGAATATTGGGCGACACCGCATAAGACCAGCCGTCCAGCTGCAGCCGATGGCTCAGGGCCAGCTTGGCTTCCTGCAGCAGCAGCAGCCGGGTCGGAAAGCGCGCCAGCAACTGGCTCAGACATAACCGAAACTCGGCGCTCAGGGTCAGTTTCTGGGTGTTCCAGCACATCACGCCCAGCCTGTCGCCATCCAGTGGCTGGTGCTGATGAACAAGCTGATGCGGCGTTACTCGGGGGCGAAGCATAATAGAACATCCTGCCTTGACGGAAAAATGTCACTCCATCTTAGCAGAAGGAACGACAAATATTCCTTCTGCACCACGCCTTAAACACGCAATTTCTGGCCGCGTTTTGGCTTGATTTGGGCTTTATTTTGGCCAAAACACACTTTCTAGCGCTGTTTATGTGCCATTGGCGGCTTCCGGCCCCCCTTCGTCCTGCTCACCCTTTCGGCCTGCAACAAATGACCCAATGGCTCAATCGACGGGGTTCGGTGCGATTCGCGCACCCTCGGCCAGTTCGGGCGGGGGATACAGCACCAGTTGCTGCCCTTCACTCAGCCCGGACAGTATCTGCGCCTGCCGGCCGTTGTCGTGGCCGACCGTGACCGGGGTCAGCCGGGCCCGATTGCCCTCTGCCGCCAGTACCGCCCATTGTTCTCCTTCCCGAAACAGGGCGCTGGACGGCGCCATCAGCGCCTTGTCGTCTTCCCACACCAGAATCCGCACCTCCACCCGATAGCCATGGCCCAGGCCGCGCCGGGCTGCGGGCTCGCCGTCGAAGCGGATCAGCACATTGACCCGCTGCTCCTCTACCCCCAGGGCCGAAAACTTGGTGAAACCGCGTGGCTCAATCCGATCCACCACCCCGGCCAGCGGCTGAGGTCCGCCCCAGTGATCGATCAGCACCCGGTTGCCGGGCGTCACCCGCACCGCCTCGGCGGAGGGCAACTCGACCAGCACCTCCAGATCCCGTTCCGGATCGCCGATTTCCATGATGGGCGTGCCGGCGGCCACCACGGTTTCGCTCTGCTGCAGTCGCTGCAGCACCCGGCCCGATACCGGCGCCAGCAGCGGAATACCGACTCCCTCGCTGCCGGCCCCCTCGCTACCGGGCGATCCCTGCCCCAGTTGCGCCCGGGCGGCGGCCAGTTCGGCCTGGCGCTGCACCACGGCGGCGTTGGCCGCATTCAGCGTGGCGATGGCCGCCCCAGCCGATTGACGCGCCCGATCCCGGGCCGAGGCGGATAGATGCCCCTGTCGATACAACCGCTGGTTGCGCACCCACTCGGCATCGGCCAGTTGGCTGGTGGCTCCCGCCCGCGCCACGTTCGACCGGGCGGCGGTGAGCGCGGCCTCGGCCGCCGTCACCAAAGCCAGGGCCTGCTCGCGAGCACGAGCATCCAGCAGCGAGACCACAACCGGCACCAGCCGGGCCAGCTCGGTTTTGCCACCCGTGACCGGGTCCCCGGCCTCCAGCGTCACCCGCAACAGCCGCCCGGCCACGGGGGCGCTCACCATGTAGCGCTGGCGTACCCGGGTACGCGCCTCTTCATCGATGGTCACCGTCATGGCGCCCCGCCGTACCGTGCCGGTCTCCACCGGTATCGCCCGGGGCCAGAAGGCATAACCGAGCAACCCCGCCAGCAACAGCGCGGCGGCGAGCAATATTCCCTTGCGTGACTGTCTCGATGCCATCTCGCTACTCTCGAATATTGAGGGCGGCCACCAGATCCAGCCGGTGGATGTCGCGCTGTACCCCGATGCCGGAAAGCAGCGCCGCCGCCAGCACCGCCAGTACCGCCTGACCATGACTGACGGGCGCCAGCTCCACCGGCACCTGATACAGCTCGGTGCTGAAGCCGGCCGCCACCGCCAGCGACAGGCCGTATCCCAGCAGGGAGCCCAGCGGCAGCGCCAACAGGGTGAGCAGCCCCAGTTCCCCCAGCAGCACAAAGCCCACCTCGGCCCGGGTCAGCCCCATGATCCGCAGGCCGGCCAGCTCCCGCGCCCGCTCGGCAAAGGCGATGCGTGCCCCGTTATAGACGATGCCGAAGGTAATGACCCCGGCAATGGCGGCCATCAGGTAACGGGTGGCCCCGGCGCCGCTGTCCATCACCTTGCGAAAGGCCTCCCGGCGCTCCTGCCGCAGGCTGACGCCCGCCACCACCGGCATCTCTTTCATCTCCCGGTACAGCGCGGCGCTGCGGGCGGTGTCGATACGCAGATAAGCGCCGGATACCCGGCCCGGCTCCCCCATCACCCGGTTCAGCGCGTCCAGTTGCATGAAGGCGGGCGCACCCAGCAGGGTGTCGGCCAGCCCCACCACCGGGATTGCCAGCACCGGCCGACGCCCTTCGCGTACCTCGACGCTCAGCATCTCGCCCGGCGCTATCGACAGCTTCTGCGCCAGCGCCCGCGCCAGAATGACCCCCTCGGCGCGCAGAACCAGGGGCTGGCGATCCTTATCCAGCGCACGGTACAGCCTGGGCTCGTCCATCAGGGCGGTAATGGCACCGCGATACTGATAGCGATCATGGCGCAGTATCACCGGTACCGAACGAAACGGCTCCAGCGCCAGTACCCCGTCCAGCTGTGCGAGGGCAAAGAGGCTCTTGCTTCCCCGGGGCTCGACGAAACTGACCGTGACATCGCTGCGGTCGATGTCGTTGAAGGTCAGCGCCAGGGCGCGGTCGAAACCATTCATCACGCTCAGCATGGCTACCGGCAGCGCCATGCCCAGGGCGATGCCCAGCACCGTCAGCAGCGCCCGGACGGGTCGCCGCCACAGGTTGCGCAGCACCATGCGGCTGGGTTGATCCAGCCAGCGGCCGAGCCGGGGCCCGAGGCGCAGGCCATGACTGAAGTCCGGCGGCGAAGGGGGTCGCATGGCGGTGGCAGGCGCCAGCGCCAGCACCCGCCGCAACACCAGCAGGGCGCCGGCGGAGGCGGCCAGCATGCTGACCGAGACTCCAATCACCAGGGCGGCGGGATCCAGCCGAAACAGCAGAAACGGAAACTGGTAATACAGCTGGTAGAAGCCGCTCAGGGCGCGCCCGGCGAGCACGCCCATCACCGATCCCGCCAGGGCGCCGCCCAGGGCGATCACCAGCACAAATTTCAGGTAGTGGACCGCCACTTCGCGGCCGCTGTGACCAAAGGCCTTGAGCAGGCCTATCTGCTCACGCTCCGCCTGCACCATGCGCGACAGCACCATGTACAGCAAAAAGGCGGCGACCCCGAGAAACACCGGCGGCACAACCCGGCTCGATACCCGGAGTCCGGCAATCTCCTCCTCGACAAAGCGATTGGAAAGCTGATCCGCCAGGCCGTAGGCCCCCAGGGCACCATAGGGCGCCAGCAGCCGGTCGAGGGCGGCGATCAACCCCGCCTCGCGCGCCCCCCGGGTCCTGGTTAACAGTATTTCGTTGACGGCGCCCTCCAGATCAAAGGCCGCCGCCAGCACCGACTCCTGCATCCAGATCACCGCAAAGCGACCGTCGTCGGGCACCAGCTCGCCCGGGGCCGTGGTGTACACAAACTCCGGCGCCTGCGCCAGCCCGGCTATGGTCAGTCGCTGGCGCCCGCCGTTCATCGTCGCCAGCAGGGTATCGCCCGGCGCCAGCCCCCGGGCCCGGGCAAAGCCGTTCAGCAACAGTACCTCATGCCGCCGGCCCGGGTTGGGCAATCGCCCCGCCGACAGCACCAGCTGGTTCAGCCGCGTCGGCAGCGACAGCATCCGGGCCCGTATCGGCGCCGCTACTCCCGGCAGGTTGAGCAAGGCCCCGCCGTTGATGCGCCCTTCGACCACCGCCACCCCGGGCAGGGCGGCCACCTCAGTCAACAGCCGGCGCTGCGCGCGCTTGACCGGCGCGAAGATCTCCGCCAACCGGTAACGCTGATAATAACTGTGCCGGGTTTCGCTCAGGGAATTGACCAGGCCGTCCATCATCACCAGCAGCATGACCCCGAGGGAAATCACCAGCATGATGGCCAGCGCCTGACCCCGCACCCGCCACAGATCCCGCCCCAGTTTGCGATCCAGCATGCTCATGACGCCGCTCCTACCATTCGATCGCCTCGGCATCGAGCCGGTGGTCGTGAGTCTCCACCCTGCGGATGCGGCCATCGGCGAAGTGGATCACCCGGTGGGCCATGGCGGCGGTGGCCGCCGCATGGGTAACGATCAGCACAGTGGTGCCCAGTTGCCGGTTCACGTCCTGCAAGGCCCGCAGCACCACCCGGCCGGTGTGGCTGTCCAGCGCGCCGGTCGGCTCGTCGCAGAACAGCACGGTAGGCCGTTTGGCGATGGCGCGGGCGATGGCCACCCGCTGCTGCTCGCCACCGGACAGCTGGGCGGGAAAATGATGGCCGCGTTCGTCCAGGCCCACCAGGGCCAGCGCCTCGTCTGCCGCCATCGGCTCTGCGGCCAGCTCGGTGACCAGCTCCACGTTCTCGCGGGCGGTCAGGCTGGGCATCAGGTTGTAGGACTGGAACACGAAGCCGACATGATGGCGTCGATAACGGGTCAGCCGGGCCTCGTTCATGGCGCTCAGCTCCCGGTCGAAAAACCACAGTTGCCCGCTGCTGGCCCGATCCAGGCCGCCGAGCAGGTTCAGCAGGGTCGACTTGCCGCTGCCGGACGGGCCCAGCAGCACCACCAGCTCGCCGGCCGGGATCTCCAGGTTCACCCCGCGCAGCGCCTGCACGGCGGCCGCACCTTCGCCATAAACCCGGGTGAGATCCCGGGTACGAAAAGCGGGCAGTCGATAATCCAGTGGTTCGGTCATGGGGGCACTCGTGCGTGATAGCGGCGGCGGTTTAACAAAAGCCTAAGTGCTATCGCTCTATGCCGCTAGAACATGCCGCCATCACTCGCGCCACCGGGTACGGATAGAATAAGATGCATGCAGCCGGGTGTTCAGGGTTACGGTCAAGCTGCCGGCTCAGAGAACTGCTAGAGTTAACAGCATCGAGTTAACAGCATCGAGTTGACGCAGAAGTATTATTGGACGCTCCAACATTATTGTCACAGTACCAAGCTTCGTCACCTGTCGACAGGGGTCGTAAATACAGGGTGCCGGACAACAACCATACCCTCGGGGCCATGACCCGAGCGGAAGTCGATATGGCCATCGACTGGGCGGCGAAACAGGAATGGAATCCCGGTCTATACGATGCCGACTTTGGCCGGATAAACTGCAGGAGGTGCCCGATGAGCAAGCAAATGAACCCGCAATCGATCCCGGAACAGGCATTCCGCCTCTATGATCAATATGCTCACGGGCTGATCGATCGCCGCCAGTTCCTGGCCGGACTGGGGCGTGTGGCGATGGGTAGCATGACGGCGGTTGCCTTGTTCGAGGCGCTTACCCCCGACTACGCCCGGGCCCAGCAAGTGTCGTTCAACGACACGGATATTCAGGCCAGCTACCGGGAGTTTACGTCACCGAACGGTCACGGCAAGGGACGGGGATACCTGGTCATGCCCCGCCATGTGCCGGCGTCATTACCGGCGGTGCTGGTGATCCACGAGAACCGCGGGCTCAACCCCTATATCGAGGATGTTGCCCGGCGGCTGGCCAAGGCGGGTTTTATCGCCTTTGCCCCGGACGCCCTGTATCCGCTGGGTGGCTATCCGGGCAATGATGACGATGGTCGCGCCCTGCAACAACGGCTGGATGGCGACAAGATAGCGGCGGACTTTGCCGCCGCGGCCCGCTTCCTGGCGGCCATGGACAACGGCAACGGCAGGCTGGGCGTGGTGGGCTTCTGTTTTGGTGGCGGCCTGACCAACCGCCTGGCTGCCGGTCTGCCCGAACTGGTGGATGCCGCCGTGCCGTTTTACGGTATGCCGCCCGAACTGGATCAGGTCGGCCGGATAAAGGCGGCGCTGCTGGTGCACATGGGCGAACGGGACGAGCGTATCAATGCCCAGTGGCCGGCGTACGAGCAGGCGCTCAACCAGCATGGCATTCGCTATCAGGCATTTGTGTATGCCAATGCCCCGCACGGCTTTCATAACGATTCCACCCCCAGGTACGATGCCGAGGCCGCCGAGCTGGCCTGGTCAAGAACCATCGCCTTTTTCAACGAGCATCTGCGGCCCTAAGCCGAAATCATAGACAGGGTCTCAAGCGATAAAGACATGAAATGAACACCCCGGTAAATTTGTGAGTGTCACGGATCGAGACCAGAATGAGAATGACGCCAGGACGCACTCTGGCGTTAACCAACCCGGTTCAGCCAACCACACCAGGAGAAAGCCCATGTCAGCGGAAGACGAAGTTCGCACCGTATCCCTGCGCTTTTATGCGGCCCTGACCCGCATGGCCAACGGCGATGCCAAGCCGCTTGCCGCTATCTGGTCGCACGGGGCCATGGTCACGGCCCTGCATCCCATCGGCGGCCGGCAGGTCGGCTGGGATGCAGTCTTTGCCTCATTCGAACAGGTCGCCCGGCTTGCCTCCGGTGGCAAGGTCGAGCTGCACCAGCAGTGCATCCACGTTGCCGGAGAGCTGGCCTGTGAAACAGGCGTCGAGCAGGGGCAGATTACCCTCGCCGACCAGCAGGTTGCCATCGAGCACAGGGTCACCAACCTCTACCGGCGAGCGGGCGACAGCTGGAAGATGATCCATCATCACACGGATATATCACCGGCCATGCTGGCGGTACTCGAGCGCTTGGCACGCGCCGGGGACACCCAACGATAAAGGAGGAATGCGATGATCAGCCCCCCATGCGAGGATTCTCACCCCATGACCACCGTCACCCTTAACACCCGTGCCACCTGGTCCTGGGCGCTGTACGACTGGGCCAACTCCACCTTCGCCACCACCGTGCTGGCCGGCTTCTTCCCGGTGCTGTTCAAGCAGTACTGGGCCGAGGAGATGGCGGCGGCCCAGAGCACCTTCTGGCTGGGACTGTTCAGCTCGGCGGCCAGCCTCTTGGTGATGCTGATGTCCCCCTGGCTGGGGGCGGTGGCCGACAGGCGCGGCGCCAAGAAGCGCCTGCTGTTGCTGTTCACCCTGATCGGGGTGCTGCCCACCCTCGGGCTGTTCTGGGCCGGCGAGGGCCAGTGGCTGCTGGCGGCCTTGCTGTTCGCCGCCGCCAGCGTCGGCTTTTTCGGCGGCCTCACCTTCTACGACGCCCTGCTGGTGGACGTGGCCGCCCCGGAAGAGAGCGACCGGGTCTCGGCCTGGGGCTATGCCCTGGGCTACCTGGGCGGTGGCCTGCTGTTCGCGCTCAACGTGGTGATGGCCACCCAGCCGGAATGGTTCGGCCTGGCCTCGGCCACCCAGGCGGTGAAGGTCTCCTTCGTGATGGTGGCGGCTTGGTGGACGCTGTTCGCCCTGCCGCTGTTCTTCTGGGTGAAGGAGCGGCCCGCCAGTGCCGGTACCGACACCAGCTTCGCGGCGCTGGTCGCCATACTGCGCCAGGCGGTCAAGACCCCCGGGGTGCTGACCTTTCTCATCGCCTACTGGCTCTATATCGACGGGGTGCACACCATCATCCGCATGGCAGTGGACTTCGGTATGGCCCTGGGCTTTGCCAGCAACAGCCTGATCGTCGCCCTGCTGCTGGTGCAGTTTGTCGCCTTTCCCGCCGCCGTGGCCTTCGGCTATCTGGGCGAGCACATCGGCACCAAACGGGCCATCTACCTGGGGCTGCTGGTCTATGCGCTGGTCACCGCCGGCGGCTACGCCATGCAGACCGAGAGCCAGTTCTTCCTGCTGGCCGGGGCCATCGGCCTGGTGCAGGGCGGGGTGCAGGCGCTGTCCCGCTCCTTCTACGCCCGGCTGATCCCTGCCGACCAAGCCGGCGCCTACTTCGGCCTGTTCAACATGATCGGCAAGTTCGCGGCGGTGCTGGGGCCCCTGCTGGTAGGGGTGGTGGCACTGGTGAGCGGCAGCAACCGGCTGTCTATCCTCAGCCTGCTGGTGTTGTTCGTACTCGGCGCCGTGCTGCTGGCCCGGGTGCGCGAGCCCGGCCACAAACGCCAACCAAGATAATGGGCAGCCGCTCACTCCCCGCCCTTCGCGCTATATCATGATGCATCAACCGTCCGGCACCCCGTGTTCGAATGCGGATCCCAAAGAAGTGCTGCTGACCATCACCGCCAGGGCCGGCGACCGGGAACGCCGGCACCGGCCGCAAGCTAGCGCTTTCACTCAGGGGCAATGGTCAGAATAGGTGTTGTACCGTCGGCAGTTAAAGCCTGGCAACCTCGTTGTCAAAATAGGCTGCCGCAGCATCGGTGAAATCAAAATTCTGGCGAATATACTTCAGGGTGTTCATCTCGGTGTCCGTCACTCCCTGGCCATCCAGCGCCGATGTTAACAGATCGGCCGCCTCATCTTTTGAGATCTTGCCTTCGCCCTTCCCTGTCGTGTGCGCCGTGGCCAGGTCGATCAACTCTTTCTCGTACTTTTCGCCACCGATAATCACATAAGCCATGCTGCTTTCCTTCTTGGTGATGTTGATTGGAGGTCTGACAAAAATGTTAATGCACCGATGCTGGAGATATGCGCAACTCAAGCATGAGTTTCAATTTAGTCTATCGAGCACCATTCGGTTAACTTTTTGGGCAGGTCCCCGGCCACGTTCAGCCGCCCCCTGTGCTCAAGCACGATTCACCCGGCCGGGCTAGTCTATTAAAAACCAGGAAAAATCCGTTCCGACCTGTACCCAGCCAAACAGAAGGTGCTTGCCATGTCCGCCTCTCATTCGCTGATTGCCATGGAAATGGGCATCGATACTCACCAGGAGCCGGTGGTGTTCATGCGCGCCGACTGCGAGGTGTGTCGGGCCGAAGGCTTCAACGCCAATACCCGTATCCAGATCGGCCTGGAAGACCGTACCCTTATCGCCACCCTCAACGTGGTCACCGAGAAGGTGCTACCGCCCGACCATATCGGCTTCTCTCGCATCGCCTGGCAACGCATGGCGTTGAAGGGAGGGGAACGGGTGCAGATCAGTCATGCCCCCCTGCTCCATTCCATGAGCGCGGTACGCAAAAAAATCTACGGTCACACCCTGTCATCCCGGGAAATTCACGACATAGTGGCCGACATTAGCGCCCATCGTTATTCGGACATGCAGATTGCCAGCTTTATCACCGCCGGGGTCGACCGGCTCAACACCCAGGAAATCATTGCCCTCACCCAGGCCATGGTGGCCAGCGGCAAACGGCTGACCTGGCCCGACACCCTGCAGCTGGTCGACAAGCACTGCATCGGCGGCGTGCCCGGCAACAGAACCACCCCCATAGTGGTAGCCATCGCCAGCGCCGCCGGCCTGGTCATGCCCAAGACCTCGTCCCGGGCCATCACCTCCCCCTCGGGTACCGCCGATACCATGGAAGTGCTGACCCGGGTACGCCTCAGCCTGGAACAGATTCAGCAGACGGTACGCCAGGTCAATGCCTGCCTGGTGTGGGGCGGTGCCGTCAACCTCAGTCCCGCCGACGACATGCTGATCCGTATCGAGCATGCGCTGGACATCGACGGGGTCGGCCAGCTGGTGGCCTCGGTGTTGTCCAAGAAGCTGGCCGCCGGCTCTACCCATGCGCTGATCGACATTCCCGTGGGGCCGACCGCCAAGGTGCGCAGCCAGCACGAGGCCAGACACCTGGCCGGCCTGTTCGATACCGTCGGTCAGGCGCTGGGGCTAAAAATGCGCTGCCTGATCACCGATGGCGCCGAGGCCATCGGCTATGGCATAGGGCCGGCTCAGGAGGCGCAGGATATCCTCGCCGTGCTCAACAACGAGCCCGGGGCCCCCGCCGATTTGCGCGAGCGGGCGCTGTTTCTCGCCGCCCACCTGCTGAATCTGGCCGGTAGCGGCACCCTGGAAGTCACGCAGACCCGGACGCGGGAAATACTGACATCCGGTCAGTCCTGGGAGCAGTTCAAACGCATTTGCGACGCCCAGGGCGGAATGAAGCCCATTCCGCAGGCCGCCCACCGGCTCGAGCTGGGGGCCCGGCACAGCGGCACCCTGCTGGCCATGGACAACCGGCGCCTGTCCCGGCTGGCCAAGCTGGCCGGCGCGCCCATTTCCCCCGCCGCCGGCCTGCGCCTGCATATCAAGCTGGGTCAGGCCCTGGCGCAGGATCAGCCCTTGCTGACCCTCTACGCCGACAGCCGGGGCGAACTGGACTATGCGGCGGCCTATTACGCCAACAATCACGATATGTTCATGGTTGGAGAAGCCCCATGACCCCCTTGCTGTTTTCCCTGGATGACGCGCATCCGCTGTGCGCGCCCCTGTGCCGGGGCCTGAACGCCGACGTCGGCCGGCTGGAACGGCGCCGCTTTCCGGATGGCGAAAGCTATCTGCGCATTCACGCCGAGGTAAAAGACCGCCCGGTACTGGTGCTGGCAGATCTGTCCCGTCCCGACGACAAGTTTCTGCCCCTAAGCTTTTTGTGCGACACCCTGAAGGAGCTGGGTGCCAGCCAGATTGGCCTGATTGCGCCCTATCTCTGCTACATGCGCTAGGACAAATGCTTTCACGCCGGCGAGGCGGTGACGTCGCGCACCTTCGCCCGGCTGCTGTCGCCGCAAATCGACTGGCTGGTCACCGTCGACCCGCATCTGCATCGCTATCACCGCCTGGCTGAAATCTATACCGTGCCGAGCACAGTAGTGCAGGCCGCGCCCCTGCTGGCCAGCTGGCTGGGCGAACGGCAGGAGCCGCTGCTGCTGGTGGGGCCGGATGCCGAGAGCGAACAGTGGGTGGCGCAGATCGCCGCCCGGAGCGGCCATGATTATGTGGTGGGCAGCAAGGTGCGCAGCGGCGATCGGCAGGTAGCGGTACGGCTGCCGGATCTGTCCGCCTGGCGCCGGCACACGGCGGTGATCATCGACGATGTCATCTCCAGCGGCCAGACGGTGCTGCGCTGCCTGCAGGCATTGCACGCTCAGGGATTGAACAAGGTGGACTGCGCCGCCATTCACGGGCTCTTTGCCGACCACATAGAGCAGCAGCTGACCAACAACGGGCTGCGCCGACTGATCACCACCAATGCCATTGCCCACTCCTCCAACGCCATCGATCTGAGCCCCCTGCTACTGGCCCCCATCCGGGAACGGCTGGCCGCCTGTTAGCCGCTCATCAGCGCGCCCGAGTGACGCCGACCGGGCTTCCCCGGCGCATTCGATGGGCGAATGAGGGTAGCTTTCGGAACCAACTCTGTTCTATCTTGTCTGCAGTGATGAGCCATTCATCTTACTTCCTACCAACACTGGAGTACCTGCATGTCCTGGACCCTGGAACAACTGCACGGCCTGCTTGCCACCCGCGAAGGCTGGCAATGCACACTCGAAAACGACTCCCTGCTGATCACCAATGCCGACGGGCTGGAAGCCTATCTCGCCGTGGCCGGTGAACAGATCATCGCCGAAACCCTGCTGTTTCCCGCCAGCCAGGTCAACGACGCCGCCGTGCTGAACGACACCATATTGCGTACCCATCAGCTGTTTCCGCTGACCACGGTCGGCATCAGCAAGATCAACCGTGACGACTATTACATCGCCTTCGGCTCCCTTTCGGCCGGCTCGAAGGAAGAAAGCGTGCTGATCGAGGTGGAAACCCTGTTCCGCAACACCGAAGCCTTTCTCGACCTGTATCAGGACCAGCTGCAAGGAGTAACCATATGAGCGTTTGGAGAAAACTGGTGACCGCCATCAAGGGGGGCGCCAACGAGGCCGCCGAGGCCGTGGCCGACAGCCAGGCCCTGCGTATTCTGGAGCAGGAAATTCGCGAAGCCAAACAGGAGCTGCGCCGCTCCGATGAAGCCCTGACCGGCATCATGGCCAAACGCAAGCTGGCCAAACAGAAGGTGGACGCCATCGGCGCCAGCATAGCGGAGTACGAAGCCCACGCCCGCGCCGCCATGACCAAGGACAACAAGGAGCTGGCGCTGGAATGTGCCCAGCGGGTGGCCGAGCTGAAAAACGAGCAGGACGGCGAGCAGCGCTACGCCGACCAGTATGCCGCCTCCGAGCTGAGCCTGAAAAACAACATCACCACCGCCAAAGGCCGTCTGCGTCAGCTGGAACAGCAACTGGACATGGTCAAGGCCACCGAAAGCGTGCAAAAGGCCCAGGCGGCGGTGTCGTCCCGCCACGGCGGTGCCAACACCAAGATGACAACTGCGGTCGAATCCCTGGATCGCATCAAGCAGAAGCAGACCCAGCGTCAGGCCGAGCTGGACGTGGCCGCCGAGCGAGCCGCCAGCGAGAGCGGCGATGCCCTGGAGCAGAAGCTGAAGTCCGCCGGCATTACCGGCAGCCAGTCTGCCGGCGCCGAGGATGAACTGGCCCGTATTCTGGGTAAATAAGCAGTATCCTGTAACTGATGTGGATTCTGGAGCTAACGCGCCTTTATCGTCACCCTCGCGAACGCGGGGGTCCAGTGCCTTTGCAGACAAGCAGCAGTCTGACCGCTCTGCGCCACAAGTCCTGGATTCCCGCCTTCGCGGGAATGACAAGAGAGGACCCGCGGGATGACGACAGGACCACATCTGTTAGGCTGCATTACTTAATGGGTAAATAAGATGTTCGACTGGCTGAAGAAAAAAATGCAGCCGCCGTCGGTTCAGGCCGAGCCGGCCCCGGAAATACTGGGGCTGCGGCTGGGCGGCGGCTTCGAGCTGGATACGCTCAAGCTGTCGCTGCTCGAAGGACAGGTCACCTTCGAAGGCGCGGCCGGCACCCAGATCATCCAGGCCGTGGGCCGGGTCATTCTGGACGAAAGCCATCAGTTGCTGCGCTTCTATACCGACGACGACGGCTTTGTGCAGGTACTGCTGAGCGGCGGCACCGGCGACGACTGCGTGGCCGAGGTCAAGCTCTGGTATTTCTACCAGACCCGGCCGGTAGACGGCGATGCCGCCTGGAACCGGCTGCTCGACAGCGAGCTGGTGCAACCGGAATGGAGCCTGGATGGCCAGCTCTTCACCAGGGCCTGGGACAACACCCGGCCGGTAGCCATGACCGAAAGCACCTGGCTCAAGGACGGCAGCCGCAGCGAGACCGATCAGTTCGTAATGATCTACGAGCGGCCGCTGGCAGACACCGATGACGTGGAAGTACTGATGGTAGCGGCGGAAGAAAAAATTCTACACCAGCGGGCCGAGCGCAGCCTGATATTCGCGACCGGCATCGATCTGGGCCCGACCGATTTCCGGTTTGTGAGCTGACGATTATTGAGTAGGTTGGAATGAGCGAAGCGAATTCCGGCATTTTTGCGCCGGCCGATAGTTGGGGATAGTTGGGATTCGCGTCGCTCATCCGCAACCTACGGCACCCTGTAACAGACAATTTTCCACCAACGGTATAAAGGATATTCATGGACGCTTTACTCACCTCACTTTCGGGCCTCGGGCCCTTTTTACTGTATTTCTCCCTGTCCATCGTCATGCTGCTGCTGTTCAAGTGGCTCTATGTGCTGGTCACCCCCTATGACGAATGGAAACTGATCAAGGAAAACCAGAACCTGGCGGCGGCCATCGCCCTGGTCGGCGCCTTCGTCGGCTTCTCGCTGGCGGTAGCCAGCGCCGCCGCCAACTCGGTGTCGCTGCTGGACTTTGCGGTCTGGGGCCTCATCGCCCTGGTGGCCCAGCTGCTGGCCTTCGCCCTGGTGCGGCTGGTGTTTCTGCCCAAAATTGCCGCCCGCATCAACGAAGGTCAGGTCTCTGCCGGCGCCGTGGTCGGCGGTCTGTCGATCGCCGTGGGGCTGCTCAACGCCGCCTGCATCACCTACTGAGGAGGCCTTATGAAACGATCCAAACGTCAGCTGCTTTCTCGCATGGCGGATCGCATCGGCAAACCGGTGGGCGGTGCCATCGCCGGCTCGGTACTGCTCAGCGCCTGCGGCCAAAGCGACACCGAGGTGCAGGTCTATCGGTCACCGGATGATTGCAGCAACGACAACCCCCAACTGGCCGAGCAGTGCCGGGCCGCCTATCAGCAGGCGCTGGCCGAGTCGGCCGACACGGCGCCCAAATACAACCAGCGCAGCGACTGCGAAGCCGACTTCGGCGGCGGCAGCTGTGTGCCTTATCAATATCAGGGTAACAACTGGTTCATGCCGGCCATGGCGGGTTTCATGTTCGGGCGCCTGCTCGACGGCAACCGCTATGCCCATACCCCGGTATACAGCTCCCGCAACCCCTACTCGCCCTACTACGGCCAGTGGAGCACCGCCAACGGCCATCGGCTGGGCAAGGCCGGCTACGGCAAGCGCATCTCGGTCGGCAAGGAGGCACTGGCGCCCAAGCCCAAGGTGACCCGCACCATCTCGCGCGGCGGCTTCGGCTCGAGCGCCCAGGCCAAGAGCAGCTGGAAAAGCACCAAAAGCAGCAGTCGCTCCGGCTCCCGGAGCTGGGGCGGCTGATGCTGCGGGTCAGCCACAAGGAGCGCCCCCACTGGCGCACTCAGGCCGAGCAACTGGGGTTCGGTTTTCATACCATGTATGGCGAGCCCTACTGGGACGAAACCGCCTACTACCAGTTCACCCTGGCGCAGATAGAGCGGGACATCGAAGACCCCACCGCCGAACTGCACCAGATGTGCCTGGAGGTGGTAGACATGGTGGTACGCGATGAATGCTGGCTCAGGCGTTTCTGCATTCCCGAGGCCCAGTGGCAGGGCATCGCCGACTCCTGGCAACGGCGCGATCCCAGCCTCTATTCCCGGCTGGATCTGGCCTATAACGGCCGGGGCCCGGCCAAGCTGTATGAAAACAACGCCGACACCCCCACCAGCCTGTTCGAGACCGCCTTCTGGCAATGGCTGTGGCTGGAAGACAACGTCGATGCCGGCCGGCTGCGCCGCGACGCGGATCAGTTCAACCTGCTGCAGGAGCGACTGGTGACCCGCTTTGCGGAACTGGCCGCCCGTTATCCCGGCCAGCGACTGCATTTTTCCTGCTGCAAGGACACGGTCGAAGACAGGGGTACGGTACAGTATCTGGAAGACTGCGCCCGGGAGGCCGGACTGGACACCGCCTTCGTCCATATCGAAGACATAGGCCTGGGCGAAGGCGGCTGGCTGACCGACACCGACAACCACACCATCGACTGGATGTTCAAGCTCTACCCGTGGGAGTTCATGTTCCAGGAACACTATGCGGAGCATCTGGCATCGAGCCGGGTCAACTGGCTGGAGCCGCTGTGGAAGTCGGTGCTGTCCAACAAGGCGCTGCTGCCCCTGCTCTGGCAGCGCTTTCCCGACCATCCCAACCTGTTACCCGCCTATTTCGGCGACGATCCCCAACGCAGCGCGCTGCAGGAGTATGTGCAAAAGCCGCTGTTTTCCCGCGAGGGCGCCAACATCAGCGTGATGCGCCACGGCGAGCTGGTGGCCGAGGTAGATGGCCCCTATGGAGAAGAGGGCTATATAGTGCAGGCTTGGCATCCGCTGCCCAAATTCGGCGACAACCACGCCCTGATCGGCAGCTGGCTGGTGGACGATAAACCCGCCGGCATAGCGGTGCGGGAAGATACCGGCCTCATCACCCAGGATCTGTCCCGCTACCTGCCCCATATCATACTGGGTTGATACCAATCCGATTTAAACAATCGATCTATTCGATTGTCATATCAACCCCGAACAAAGGGCCCGCTCCGACGACCCGCTTCGAGCACATCCATGTGTCGCTCAGCACATGACATCCCTGTCATGTGATGGTCGCTGGAGCAGATCCCTTTGTCCTCCTTGATGCTACAGAGTCGCCTGTTGGCGTCGTTTGCGGGCAACTCGGTGCTCCAAAAGAGGCAACAGAGATCGACTACCACGACCGTGAAATGCCATGGACGGCATTTCCCGAGCCCTCATGGATGAGTTTATGGCGTGTCGTGGGAGGCGACTGTGTTGCCTCTGGGGTACAGGGGCATGGGGGTACATGCCTACAGCGTCAAAATGCGCTGATATTCGCCGATCTCTACATCATAGGGGCTGGTGCGGCGCAGGTGGTCGCGCATCGCTTCCAGTGCTTCGGGCTCGCCGTGGATCAGCTGAATTTGCGTGTCGGCGGTCAAGGCCGAGGCCGCCAGCCATTGCTGCAGCTCCACGTAATCGGCATGGCCCGACAGTCCGTGCAGCATCTCGATACGGGCGCGGTTGGGCACCCAGTCACCGTGGATCATCACGCTTTCCACCCCCTGCGACAGCTTGGCGCCCCGGGTTCCGCCCGCCTGATAGCCGGTCAGTACCAGGGTGGTTCTGTGATCCGGCAGCAGCCGCCTCATGTGGTGGAGAATGCGGCCTCCGGTGACCATGCCGCTACCGGCAATGATGATGTGCGGGTATACCTCGTCGGCCAGATCCTGGGATTGCTCCACGGTACGGGTAAAGGTAATGGCCTGATTCATCTGCTGAAAATCGCCATGGCCCAGCTTGTGTTGGTCGGCAAAGCGCGCATAGATGCCGCTGACATCGATGGCCATGGGGCTGTCGAGAAACACCTTGAGTCGGGGGATACGCTCTTCAAGCATCAGCCGGGTCAGCAGATACTGCATGGTCTGGGCCCTGCCCACGGCGAAGCTGGGGATCAGCATGACGCCGCCGCCGGCCACGGTGTCATTGACCAGTTCTTCGAGTTGCCGGAAAGGGTCTGTGTCTTCATGACGGCGGTCGCCGTAGGTGGACTCCAGCAACAGCAGATCCAGCTCGGGCAGCGGCTGAGGCGGCCGCATGAAGAGGTCGTTCGGCCGGCCGACATCGCCGGAAAACCCGACCCGCTTACCTTCGGCTTCGAGGATCAGGCTGCCGGCCCCCAGAATATGACCGGCGGGCTGCAGCTGCAGTTTCAGGGGGCCAATCTCCAGCGGGCGGCCAAACTCGAGGGGCTGGAGCAACGCCAGACTCTTCTCTGCCGTTTTCCGGTCATACAGGGGTTCGGGCTTTTCATGCTTGCCCAGCTTGTGCCGGCCGTAGAACTTGGCGTCTTCTTCCTGCAGATGGCCGCTGTCCGGCCACAGAATACCGCACAGGGCCCGGGTGGCCGGATGACAGTAAACGGGCCCGCGATAACCCTGCCGGTACAGTACCGGTATATAGCCGGAGTGATCCAGATGGGCGTGGGTCAGCACAATGGCATCGAGCTTGCGCAGATCCAGCGGCAGCGGTTGCCGGTTACGCTCCCGCAACCATTTGTAGCCCTGGTACAGGCCGCAATCCACCAGAATTTGAGTATCGCCGCTGCTGACCAGAAATTTGGATCCGGTGACCGTCTGGGTCGCGCCGAGAAAGGTAATCTTCATGCTGATCCCCTCATGTTGCCGATGCCGAAGCGGTGCAGACCCTGTATCGGTCTGTCGCCAAATATAAAAACCGCGTTTGCCACCACCTTCTGCTCTCAGTATCCGTCAGTTTGGCGGGTTCTGCCGTTCCAGCGCCACGGCTGACCGAAGAGGACTAGACTTGATGAGTTTCCCATCGATGAAGGAGCAAGATGATGAAAGGCAATGCCGTGGTCTGGTTTGAACTCTATGTGGCGGATATGGCACGAGCGCGTAAATTCTACGAGGCGGTGCTGGATGTGAAGCTGGAACAGCCGGAAAAGAGGGAAGGAGAGGGGCCGGAAATGTGGATGTTTCCGGGAGAAGACGAGGGTAGCGGCGCCTGCGGCGCCCTGGTGCAGATGAACGGCATGTCGCCCGGTGGAGGTGGTACCCTGGTGTATTTTCGCTGTGACGACTGCGCCGAACAGGCCCACAAGGTAGTGGCCAATGGCGGGCAACTGGCCCGCGACAAGTTTGCCATCGGCCCCTATGGCTTTGTCGCCCTGGCCATCGATACCGAAGGTAACATGATCGGCCTGCACTCCCTGCGCTGATCGCCTCGGCCCTGCCTGGTGCAGGGCCGCCTCCCTCTAAAGCACCACCTTCACCGCCAGCGCCAGCAGTACCAGCCCGCTCAATTTGTCGATCAGCCCCGACTTGGCCTTGAGCCAGGCCAGCACGGGCCCGCGCGACAACAGCAGCGCCACCAGCACATACCAGAGCGCATCAATGCCACCGGCGGTGAGCATCATGACGCCCCCCTGCTGCCAGCCGGTGTCGGCCCGCACAAACTGGCTGAACAGCGCCACGAAGAAAATGGCCAGTTGCGGGTTCAGGCAGGCCACCATAAAGCCCTCGAAGGCGCCCTGACGACCACGCACCGGATGCTCGCCGATCCTGGTATCGCCACCTCCCGGCCGGGCCAGCAACGCCTTGATGCCCAGCCAGGCGAGAAAAGCGGCGCCGCCGTAACGGATGACCTCGAACAGCATGGGGTTACGGGTGATCAGCAACGCCAGCCCGAGGGCGGTGATCAACGCATAAAGCCCCACCCCCAGTCCATGACCCAGGGCGGTGCACACCCCATGGCCCTGGCCGCCCCTGACCGTGTTGCGCATCACCACCGCCAGGCTGGGGCCGGGGCTGATGGCCCCCATCGCACAAATGGCCGCCAATGCCAGCCAGCTGGAAAATTCCATTCTTTTCGCCTCTCGGTTGCCAAATCGTTGCCGCCTGAATCCAGCCCCTATCTTAAGGCAGAAGTCGGCACCGGTTTAAGCGGAATTTATCTGCGCGGTTGTGTTTGCTCGGCCAATATCCCTACACTGAACACTTTTCTGCTGGCTGCCCGGCGCCCGCGAGCTGATCCAGTCACTGCAGGGCAAGGCGAAGCTGGGCATCATCACCAACGGATTTACCGCCATGCAGCATACCCGGCTGAAACGGGCCGGCTGGCAGGACAGCTTCTCCACCCTGGTGATCTCGGAGCAGGTCGGTGTCGCCCAGCCGGATACGGGCATTTTCGAGCACGCCTTCGAGCAGATGGGCCACCCGCCGAAAGAACAGATTCTGATGGTGGGCGACAACCTCCACTCGGATATTCTGGGCGGCCTCAACGCCGGCATTCACACCTGCTGGTTAAACAGCAACGACAGCGCCGCCCCCGAAGGCATTCGGCCACACTTTGAGGTCAGCTCCCTCAACCAACTGCACCAGCTGTTGTTGCCTCATCAGTGATTAAATATGGCTTACCCCTCTTATTCGTTCAGGGCGGCATGCAACATGTCAATAAAAGCACGGGTTTTGGCGGGCATTAAACGTCGGCCGGGAAACACGACCCAGGCAATGTGCTCGGGCGCACTCCAGTCTGATAGCACTGGGCGTAAATGGCCAGCCTGCACGCTGGTTAGCGCAAACTGATGCGGAATTTCAACAATGCCTGCGCCGGTGCAGGCCAGGCGCATTAACAGCACTGGCGAGTTGGCACTTAAACGGCCCAATGGCACGCCTTGCCACTGTTTGGCACCATTACACAAATGCCACCTGGCTGGCTCGCCGGTACGTGTGAGTAGACGCACGGCCTGGTGTTGCTGCAAGTCATCCGGCTGCTGCGGTTCGCCCTGTCGTAATAAATACTCGGGCGCGGCATACAAGCCGCTGGAAAATACCGTGAGACGACGGGCGGTAAGCAGAGCATCGTCGGGCAAGGCGCCCATGCGTACGGCCAAGTCAAAGCCTTCGCCCAGCAAGTCTACCCGTCGAGCAGAAAGATCCAGCTCCAAAGACACCTCGGGGTGCAGGGCAACAAACGCCGCCAGCATGTCGACCAAAAACAGGTTGGCGAAATCACTGGGAATAGACACCCGCAACCGCCCGCTCGGCAGCACCTTGCGCTGTTCGCTCAGCGCCCAGGCCGCCTGCACTTCTACCGTTACTTGTTGGGCATGATCCAGCAGCTGTTCGCCAAACTCGGTTAATGTCATACGCCGGGTCGTCCGCACAAACAACCGCTCACCCAGTTGCTCTTCCAATACGGTAATACGCCTTGAGACTGTGGATTTGGGCCTGCCCAGCCGGTTGGCCGCCTGGGTAAAGCTGTGTAATTGCGCCACTTGCGCAAAGATCAGCAAGTCATCTGCCGACAATTGTTCTGGTAATGGAACAATGTTACTCATTTACCCCGCCTAATCATTGATTGGTCGATGATATAGAGTAATTACATCTTATTCAGGAGGCCATTCCAAATGAAAATCTTACAAGTTAATGCCAGTGCTCGCGCCACGGATGCCAACTCGACTCGCGTTGCAAACCGCATTGTAGAGCGGTTGCTGGAAAACAATCCCGATGCCACAGTACAGGTGCTTGATTTGGCAACCCAGCCTGCACCAGCACTGGATAATGATGCCATTACCGCCTTGTTTACCCCCGCCGAGCTGCGTACCGAACAGCAAGCGGCCAGGGCCGAGCAAAGCACGGCACTGGTCCAGGCATTACAAGCCTGTGACGCCTTGGTGCTGGGTGTGCCCATGTATAACTTTGGTATTTCTGCCCAGCTGAAAAACTGGATTGATAATGTCGTCCTTAACGGCGTGACGTTTCGGTATACCGACCAGGGACCACAAGGCTTGCTGAAAGACAAGCAGGCGTATATTGGTTTTGCACGTGGCGGCATTTATCGCGGCACCGAGGCCGACAGCCAAACACCTTTTTTAAAAACGCTGTTAACGTTTATTGGTATTACCGAACAACACTTTATTTATGCTGAAGGGTTAAACATGGGAGAGCAAGCCGCTCAAACCGGTTTTACTCAAGCTGAACACGACCTGACGCTGGCCTTAAACGTATAACCTTCAGGAGCCTTATCATGTCTACGCTGTTGCCATCGGACGTTATCTCGCGCTCACGTTCAATCGAGCGAATTATTACCGGACGCGCCACTTCTGATGGCGCAGGAGTCACATTAACGCGCTATCTGGATGCTCAGTTGCAGCAACGCCTCGATCCTTTTTTAATGCTCGATGCCTTTGGCAGTGATGATCCCGACCACTATAGCGCGGGCTTTCCGGACCATCCGCATCGCGGCTTTGAAACCATTACCTATATGTTGCAAGGCCGCATGCTGCACCGCGACAGCGAAGGCAATGAAGGCTTGTTGGAGTCCGGTGGTGTGCAATGGATGAACGCCGGGCGCGGCGTGATTCATTCTGAAATGCCACAGCAAATTGCGGGCCGCATGGCCGGCTTTCAACTGTGGCTGAACCTGCCCAGCCATGAAAAAATGACTGCGCCCTGGTATCGGGATCTTGACGCCGCAACCATACCACGTTTGGTGACCGACTCGGGCGCACACATTAGTGTGATTGCCGGGAGCAGCCATGGCGTTCAGGGTGCAGTGCAACGCCCGATTACCGCGCCTTTGTATCTGGATGTGCACCTGCCGGCAGGCAGCCATTTGGTACAACAAATTCCCCCTGCGCATAACGCATTTATCCAGCTGTATCAGGGTGAAATTGATATGGCGCAGCAAACCATGCAAGCGCCCGGCATGGCGATATTAAACACGAGTAACGACTGCGATGGGGTCCGTGTTCAGGCGTTGCAAGACAGCCGCTTTTTGTTGATTGCCGGCCAGCCACTGCGTGAACCGATTGAGCAATACGGCCCCTTCGTCATGAACACCAAAGAAGAAATCTACCAGGCGGTGCAAGATTTTCGTCATGGCCGATTGGCCTGACAAATACCGGGATACCGAAGTAAATCAGGCATGACGGCAGGCAAGGCCGTACCCTGATGGAGCTTTACACTAAAAAGGGCAGCCCGTGGGCTGCCCTTTTAGCATTATTGGCCCGTGCTGCTTACTTGCGGTTGCCGCGATAGGCAGGAGAAGCGTTCAGCACCATGTGACGGTTAACGTCCTTGTACAGCAGGTAGCGGAAACGAGTCGGGCCACCGGCGTAACAGGCTTGTGGGCAGAAGGCGCGCAACCACATATAGTCGCCGGCTTCCACTTCAACCCAGTCCTGGTTCAGGTGGTAAACCGCCTTGCCTTCCAGCACGTAGAGGCCGTGTTCCATCACGTGCGTTTCGTCGAACGGGATCACGCCGCCAGACTGGAAGGTCACTATGTTCACGTGCATGTCGTGACGCAGATCGGTCGGATCGGTGAAACGGGTGGTGGCCCAGGCATCGTTGGTGTCCGGCATCGGAGTCGGCGCTATGTCGTTCTCGTTGGTGACGAAGGCGTCCGGCACCTCTATGCCGTCCACAAATTCGTACGCCTTGCGCAGCCAGTGGAAGCGAACCGGCTCGCCACTGTTGTTATTGATGGCCCAGTTGGCACCCGGCGGCAGGTAGGCATAGCCACCCAGCTCCATGTGATACTCCTTCCCTTCCAACGTCAGGGTCATTTCACCTTCAACGATGAAGATAACGCCTTCGGCACCGGAGTCCAGCTCGGGCTTGGTGCTGCCGCCCTGGGGAGACACTTCCATGATGTAATGGGAGAAGGTTTCGGAGAAACCGCTCATAGGACGGGCGAGCACCCACAGACGAGTTTCATCCCAGAATGGCAGGAAGCTGGTCACTATGTCGCTCATTACCCCCTTGGGAATAATGGCGTAGGCTTCGGTGAATACCGCGCGATCGTGGATCAGCTGAGTCTGGGGCGGCAGGCCGCCCTTGGGAGCATAATAGGTATTACGGGCCATGGTATCTGTCCTTTAATACGAGAAAGTCGGCGGCTCGCCGACAAGCGCCACGCCGGCCGACACGACTGTATAAATGGTGAACACCCGCTATTGTAGAATACGTCTGGGGGTGCCGGAAGACTTTGCCACTCACGCCATCATGCCCACGCTATCGGCCTTCTCGAGCGAGTACCTGGGTATTCGGCTGGAGGTGAAAAGCGGCCTGTGCAGCGACATCTGGCGTGAGTTTCAGCGAGGCGATATGGATCTGGCACTGGTCAAACAACGCCAGGGCAGCGTGCCGGGGCTGGCCAGCTGGCCGACCGACTGATCGGCCGCCTGTGACGAGACCTGCAACGACACCTGCCGGCAATAGTCATTCCGGTCTTGTTCCTTTCCCCTTATCGCACCAAAGCGGTAAAGTAAGAGGGTAATGCCATCAGCACACATGGAGTAAGTCAATGTCCGAGGATATTCGCTGGCAGCAACGGTTGCAAAACTATCAACTGGCTCTGCAACAGCTGACCGATGCCGTCCTGCTCAGCCAGAGCCGGGAACTATCCGATCTGGAAAAACAGGGCACGATCCATGTGTTTGAGTTAACAAAAGATAACGATTCCAGCACCGCCACTCATCGACAATAACACGCTGTTACCCGGAGTCCGCTGATGAACACCGCCTTAAGTTATGACCAACTCGAGCAATTTAAAGAACACAGTGTGGCCTTGCGCTTATTGCGCTCTCAGCACTTTGCTTTGCTCGCCAGCTTCTTTCATCACGCTTTTATCGCCACTAACAGACGCAGCATTCCGTACCTGGAACTGGTTGCGATGCTTGAGCAGCATCTGTTCAATATTACCGACGGCTGCATTGATGAAAAATATCCCAAGTCGGCGCGGGCCTATATTGATGACTGGATCAACGCCAAGGGTGGCTATCTGCGCAAATACCTGCCTCAACAAGCAGACGAACCGGAGTGTGATCTGCTGCCGGAAGTGGAAAAAGTACTGCGCTGGCTGGAAGAAATACAAGGCCGGCAGTTTGTGGGTACGGAATCGCGACTGAAGATGTTGCTCGATCTCATTGGCGAACTCGTACAGGGCACCAGCGAAGACAGCGAGGCCAAGCTCCACACGCTGCGGGCGCGCAAGGCAGAGATAGAGCAGGAGATCATTGCCGTAGAGCTGGGCCAGGACAGCGGATTTTCCGACACCCAGGTGCGAGAGCGGCTGTTTTTGCTCGGCAATATGTCACGGCAATTGCTGGGAGATTTTCGCCAGGTTGAAGCCAACTTTCGCAGCCTCGATAAAGAAACCCGCAAAACCATCAGCTTGCGCGGTGGCCATAAAGGAGAGGTACTGGATCATATCTTCAGCCATCAGGATGTGATCGATGACTCCGACGAAGGCCAGTCGTTTAGCGCATTTTTCGAGTTACTGATGACGCCACAGCTACGAGACAGCATGCGGCACAATCTGCAAGAACTGCTCAGTCAGGAGCAAGGCCGGATATTGGTACAGCAGGACTCGCTGCTGAGCCATCTTTACAGCTACCTGCTGGAAGCCGGCGCCAAGGTGCACGGCACCCGCCAGCAAATTACCGACCAGTTACGCCGCTATATTCAGGAGCAATCTCAGGATAACCGCCGCATTATCGAGCTTATTCATGAGTTTGAAGCGCTTGCCCATCAACATAATGCCCAACCGCAGATCGATGTCAAAGCCGAGCTCACCACGCTGGCGGGTACACAAGCAGCCATTAACCCTGTTTTTAGCCGTCAGCTGTATCAGGATAAAGGCAGCGAGCACATTGATTCCCAGCCGGAAATGGGCGACGCCACCGAGCAGGTGGATCTCACTCCCTTGTTAGCCATCAGTCACATCGATGAGCAGCAGCTACAAAAAAACATCAGCCAATGCCTGCTCGACAGCCACGGTCAAACCACGCTGGAACAAATCATAGCGCGTTATCCGCTGCGCTACGGACTGGATGAACTGCTGACCTATATCAAGCTTGCCTGCGAGCAGGTGCTGCCCGCCCATATCGATGAGCAACGGGAGCAAGTCATCAGCTGGCAGCCGGAACCCGGCCTTACCCGCACCATTAACATTCCCGCCATCACCTTTATCCGGAGTCGCTGATATGTCAGATACCCTAGCCAGCCACGCATTATCAGAACAAGCCCAACGTGACCGGTCGGCACTGTTGATCAGGCTGCTTAAAGGCCCTGTGTACCGTGCTCGCCATCGTGATTTGTGGGAACAACTGCTGCGGGATCAGCAGGCCATTCGTGATTATTTTCAGCACCTTGGCCTGGGCTTAACGCTGGATGAAGCCGAAGGCTACGCCTTTATGACGCAACTGCAGTTTGAAGATGACGATGTCGAACTACCGCGCCTGATCCCCAGACGCAGCCTGACCCTGGCGCAAACCCTGCTGTTGGTTGCCCTGCGCAAGCGATTGGCCGAACACGACGATGAAGAAAGTACGCCGCGCCTTATCGTTAACCGCCAGGAAATTTATCAATGGCTGCAGCCTTACAGCCCCGAGGTCAGCAACGAGCTGAAACAACAGCGCGAATACGATGCCTTGATCAAAAAAGTCATCGAAATGGGTTTTTTGAGCACCATGACCAATTTTCCCGACGACTTCGAAGTGCAGCGCATCATCAAGGCCTTCGTTAATGCCGAACAAATTGCCGAGTTCAGCCAATTGCTGACGCCGCAGCAGGAGCAACACCATGACTGATACCCTGCCCACTCATGCTAATGCTAACGCCAACACCGATACCGATATCGATAGCGGCACCTTGAATGGCTTCAGATTGCAGCAATTCGAGGTGTTGAACTGGGGCACCTTCGACCAAAAAATCTGGCAGCTTAATCTGGCCGGCAATAACAGCCTGCTCACCGGCAACATTGGCAGTGGCAAGTCCACCCTGGTGGATGGTCTCACCACCTTGCTGGTACCACCGCGCAAGGTGGCGTTTAACAAGGCGGCGGGAGCCGATGACAAGGAACGCTCGCTTGAGTCTTACTTTCATGGCTATTACACCTCCCAACAAGATGATTACGGCAAAGCCAAAGCCGTGGGCCTGCGCGGGGGCGATCATTACAGCGTGTTACTGGCGCAATTTCATTCCTCGGCGTTGGCGCAGGACATCACCCTGGCGCAAGTATTCTGGCTGAAACCGGGCGAGCGAAAAGTTCGCCGGTTGTTTGTGGTGGCACAATCCCGGCTTGGTCTGGCGAAACACTTCGCCAACTTTGGCAGTAAAATGGCCGATCTGCGCAAAAGTCTGCGTAAACACAGCGATATCGAGATCTTCGATAATTTTGCACCCTACCAGCAGTGCTTTAGCAAACAGTTGGGTTTAGGCGCCGATGGCCGCGCGCTGGAGCTGTTCAACCAGACGATATCCATGAAGTCGGTGGGCTCGGTCACCGATTTTGTGCGGCAAAACATGCTGACCGCCCCCGCGATTGAAGCGCAAATAGAGGAGCTGGAGAGCAGTTATGATGCCCTTAAACGCGTGCATGATGCGGTAGTGGCGGCACGACAAAAAGTGGGCCTGCTTGAACCCGTCAGTCAGCTGGGCAATGACGCGCTCGCGGCGGCACAGGAAAAAGAGCATTACAATCAAAGCCGCGAGCTGAGTGATGTCTTTATGGCCAGCCTGGCGGTGCCGCTGTACCAGAAACGGCTACAGCAAAAACGCCAGGAGCAAGATAAAGCCAAACTCAACTTGCAGCAGCTTGACGAACAGCTGAACCAGCATCGACTGCAGATTGAGCAGCTGAGTGAAGACATTTACAGCCAGGGTGGTGGCCGGTTACAGCAACTCGCCACCGATATGCAACGCCTCGGCAAAGAGCGAGACCAGCGCCAGGGCAACGCCCATCGTTATCAGCAGCTGGTGCGAGCCCTGGGCTTGAATGAACAGCTGGAGAGCGACACTTTTGTCACCAACCTGGCCCAAGCCAAAGAGCATGTTGAGCACATTAGTCAGCAACAAGAGCAGAAAGAACAGCAAAGAGACGCGCTAAAACACGATTTAAGCCAACAGCAGTCCCAACAGAACGCCATTAACGATGAGCTGGTTGCACTGAAAAAGCGTCAGTCCAATATTCCATTGCGTCAGCTAAAGATCCGCGAGCAACTTTGTGCGGCATTGGCCGTGACCGAAACCGAGCTGCCCTTCGTCGGCGAGCTGTTACAAATAAAGCCCCACGAACAAGCCTGGCAGGGCGCTATCGAGCGGGTACTGCATAACTTTGCGCTCAGCCTGCTGGTACCCGAGCACCTGTATGTCTCGGTGAGCAATTTTATCGAGCAAACGAAACTGGGTTCGCGCCTAGTGTATCACAGAGTGAAAACGCTCACCGATTATCTACCCATCAAGCCCGAACCGGGCCAGTTGCCCGACAAGGTGGAGATCAAGCCCGATAGCCCGCTTTATGCCTGGTTGGATAAAGAACTGACGCAGCGCTTTAATTATCACTGCTGTGCCAACCTGGAAGATTTTCGCCGCAGCAACAAGGGGCTGACCGCCCAGGGCCAAATAAAGTCGGGGCCTTCTCGTCACGAAAAAGACGACCGCTACGCCATTAACGACCAGAGCCGTTATGTACTGGGCTGGAGCAACAAGCAAAAAATACAGCTGTTAACTGCCCAGCACCAGCAACTGCAACAGGCGATTAGTGCGCTGCACTCGCAACTGGCACAGCATCAACAACAACGTGAACAGCTCGATGAAGTACGCCGCCAGGCCTTGAATCTGGCCGAGTTTGATCTCGATTTTGAGCAGCTCGACTGGCCACAGTCAAGTGAGCAGATTGAGCAGTTGCAACAGGAATATCGGCAACTTGAACAATCTTCGGATCAGCTGCAGGCGCTGCAAAAAACCCTGAAAGCGGCCAAAAACAGCCAAACTCGGCTGCAAACACAACGAGATCAACAGTTAACCGAGCAAGGCAAACTTGCCAGCGACATCGAGAATTTTAGTCAGGTGTTGGCCGCGCAAGAAGCCCAACTGCACGCCTTGCCCGAGCGAGCAAAAGAGCAGTACTTCCCCGGCCTCGGCGCCCTGTTTCGTCAATATGGTGCCCACGACAATCTGCGCATAGAAATGCTCGCCAATCAGGGATCTCTACTGCGCAGTAAGCTGAACGATAAAATTCAACACCTGGAAGAAAAACGGGGCCGTAAAGAAAGCCAGATGAT
This sequence comes from Oceanisphaera litoralis, assembly GCF_016907015.1. GTDB lineage: Bacteria > Pseudomonadota > Gammaproteobacteria > Enterobacterales > Aeromonadaceae > Oceanimonas > Oceanimonas litoralis. The sequence continues at coordinate 2,360 of NZ_JAFBBE010000023.1, read as the reverse complement.
CAAGGCCATGGGGCAGTTTGGCCACGCCTTCCCCAACGATGTCACCGAGCTGGACCAAAGTCTGGCGGCGTTAACGGAATATCAGGCACTGCTGAGTCAGTTGCAGCAAGAGGATCTACCGCGCCACGAAAAACGCTTTAAAGAGATGCTCAACCAGGACACCATTCGTGCCATGGCGTTATTTCGCAGTCAGCTCGATCGCCAGGAAGAAGACATTGCCGCCCGCATTCGGTTGATCAACCAATCGTTACAGGAGCTGGATTACCAGGACGGCACCTATATCGAAGTAGACGGCGTGGCGTCACCGGATGTAGAAATCCGCGAATTCAAGCAACGACTGAAGCAATGCGTGGAATACGCCACCGACGACAACCTGTATTCGGAGCAAAAGTTTGAGCAGGTCAAAAGCCTGATTGAGCAAATGCGCAACGAACCAAAATGGACCAAGAAAGTGGTCGATGTGCGCTATTGGCAGCTGTTTAACGTGATTGAACGCTATCGGGAAGATAACAGCGAGAAAGAATGCTACTCGGATTCCGGTGGCAAGTCCGGTGGCCAGAAGGAAAAGCTCGCCTATTCCATTCTTGCCGCCGCCATCCTGCTGCAATACCGGCTGGTAGGGCAAGAAGGCGAACATCGGCGCCGGTTTAATCTGGTGGTCATCGATGAAGCCTTCGCCCGCGGCTCCAAAGACAGCACCCGCTTTGGCCTGGAGTTATTTAAAAAGCTGGGTCTGCAATTGTTGCTGGTTACGCCGTTACAAAAACTCGATGTCATCGAGCATTATGTGCAACAGGTTCACTTTGTCGATCAGCAACAAAATCGCTCCATGGTGCTCAACATGACCATAGCCGAATATCGCCAGCAGCTGGAACAACATCAGCAGCAACATCAGCAGCAACAACACCAGAATTTGCAGCCTTACAAACAGATGATCCGGGAGACAAGCTAGTTAGATGCTGGAGCTCAAGACCATTCGCAACAAGCTGAATAAACAGTGGCATCGCTTAAGCTGGCACCGGGCCTGGCTGGAGGGAACGCTCGACTTTCCCTATCAAGTCAAGCTCCCCCGCCCGAGCGACAAGCAATTGCTGCATGACTTTGCCTTGTGCCAGCGCCAATTATTGCAACTCAGAAATGAGCTGAAAACGGTAAAAGAAGTCAATCTGGTCGAACAGGAGTTTCAATTCTCGACCATGGGCCGCCAGCGATTACCGGTGGCCATCGAGTTTGCCAGCATGGACGCGCTGGCGCGCTTTCTTGGCCAACTGCAACCCTGGCGCCACTTTATGGCCGATAGCGGACTCATTGAAGCCAGCTTCCCTGCGCTGGCGGCCTGGCTACCACCAGCCGCCGCCATCATTGGTAAATACGCCGGTTGCTGGCCGCAACTTTTGGCGGTCTGTCGCTATCTGGTCGCCCACCCACGGCCGGGGTTATATATCCGCCAACTCGATATAACGGGCGTAGACAGCAAGTTTATTGAAGCCCACAAGCCAATCCTTAAAACGCTGCTCGACCAGCTACTGCCCGAAGCGGCTATTGATACACACTTTAATGGACTGAAAGAACACGGCTTCGAGAAGCGTTATGGTCTTAACTACGAACAGCCCACTGTACGCTTTCGCCTGCTCGACCCCGCGCTGGCCGCCGAGCTGGGCGGCTTGACCGATCTGACCATACCTCTGGATGCGTTCAGCAAACTGGACCTGTTGCTCGACCGGGTTTTTATCACCGAAAACAAGGTAAACGGCCTCGCCTTTCCCGCCACACGGAATGCCCTGGTAATCTTCGGCCTCGGTTATGGCGTGCAAATATTGAAACAGGTGCCCTGGCTGGCACAATGCCGCCTTCATTATTGGGGCGATATCGACAGCCATGGCTTTGCCATGCTCTCGCAGTTGCGCAGCTACTTTCCTCAGGCGCAATCCTTGCTGATGGATAGCGACACCCTGCTGCACTGTCGCCCGCTATGGGGAGTCGAAGCCAAACCCCATTCAGCCACGCAACTGCCACACTTGAACGAGTCCGAACAACAGCTTTATCAACAACTCAAGCAACACCACTGGCAGCCCAATCTGCGCCTGGAGCAGGAAAGAGTCCCTTTTCCGCTACTGGAAGAGGCTCTGGCCGCGCTCCCCTGAATACAAAACAACCGACAGCCGGAGAAAAATGATAGGAAGCGTTCAATTTAAAACAAAATAAATTAACCCCCGGCCATAAACCCTCATCAAGGGGAGCCTAGAAAACCGTACATTTCGCATTATACCAATCCCAGTAATGATATGGTCATATTGAGGCCCCAGACCAGAGGCAACACAGCCGCCTCCCTCGACACGCCATAAACCCATCCTTGGGGG
>NZ_JAFBBE010000022.1:62452-62735 GCF_016907015.1 Oceanisphaera litoralis | reverse complement strand
GTTCGTTTCAAACCCTTGTGACCGTTGGCGTGTTGCCCCGTGTCAGTGGATGCGCATTATAGGGAGCCGCCGATTTTGCGCAAGGGCTTTTTTGATAAAAACAGGCCACCGAACACCGTTAGCTTATTAACCCAGCAAAATCACAACTTAACCACAGGGTTACCCACAGAAAGGCATGATTCAGGGTCATAAGAACTGGAAATAATCAGGTTACGGCATGCAAATGGTACGGTATGGGCTGAATTAGCATTAGGGTGAAAAAACGTAGAGTGGGCTTGATAGC